>JAAEQW010000221.1 GCA_024231025.1 Candidatus Omnitrophota bacterium | reverse complement strand
TAAAATCAAAATCACCTCGATTAGCGATGCCTTCAAGTTCGCTCCAACCAAAAGGGAATTTATATTCAATGTCGGTGCAAGCCTTAGCGTAATGAGCTAGTTCATCATCTTTGTGAGGGCGTAACATCAAATTTTCCTTAGACAACCCAATCTTTTCAATGTAAAAATTAAAACGTTCTTTTACCCAATTTTCATAGGCTTGATTGGCCTGATCGGGATGGATGAAGTATTCGATTTCCATTTGCTCAAATTCTTTCATTCTAAAAATGAAACTCCCCGTTGTCACCTCGTTTCGAAACGACTTGCCTATTTGAGCGATACCGAGAGGCAATTTTTTATGCATTGTGCTCATTACATTCGTGAAATTAATAAATATCCCTTGAGCGGTTTCAGGGCGAAGATATCCAAAATGTGGATTATCTTCAGTTGCGCTCATGTTTGTTTTTAACATTAAATTAAATTTACGAGGTTTATTTTCAGTGGTATCGATTTTGTTTCTGCATCCGGGGCATTTGTAAAGATTCTCTTCTAATTTTTCCATCTTATCAATTCGAGATCTTCCCTTGCAAGATGGACAATCAACCAGCATATCATTGAAGCCTTCAAGGTGGCCGGAAGCGCGAAAAACATCTTCGTGCATTATGATGCTTGAATCAAGGCCAACTATGTCTTCTCTCTTTTCGACATAAGTATCCCACCAAAGGTCTTTTATGCGTTTTTTTATTTTGGCACCAATTGGCCCATAATCCCAAATGCTTGAGATTCCGCCATAAATTTCAGAGCCGCCAAAAATTAAACCCCTGCGCTTGCAGAGAGAAACAATTTTACTAAATTTGTCTTCAGCCATAACCCTATAATTATACCCTAAAAATCAGGATTTTTAAGAGAAAGTTTTAATTATTCTGTTTCGGTTACTAAGAATATGATACTGCGTATAGCATTTGTTTCATCAATAAACATGGCAATGCTCTGACTATTTTTAGAAAAATTTGCATAACATGTGCCAATAAGATTTTGAGATTTTTGTTTTTGAGTTGGTTTGGTTGTAGTCCAACCCGAAGATGAAAAAATGTTTTGATAATAGTTGTCGACATTGTTTAATGAATCAGTAGTTTCCTGGCTGACTACAATGTATGAGCCAGTCTCATTTTCTCCATTGACGATGCTCACTATTTTAGAAGATGGATAAAATTCAAAACCCAACGCTAGAAGGGTATCTTTGGCTTGTGATGAGTCGCTCTTATCGTCGAAGGCAACCAGGCGATAATAATAGTTGTTACCTTTTTTGTCGATGATTGAAAAAAAATCTTTGTCAGTTTTGTAGAAACTTTTTTTTGTTGTGCTAAAGCCGTAAGTGTTTGATATTTCTTCGGGGGTTAAGTCGGTTTCGAAATCGATCTTCGATACGTCACTGTCGGTGGAATGTTTTTCAATAATGGTTATCGAAGGATCCTGGGCTAAACAAGTGAAGGAAAATGCCAATACTGCTAATAATATAATTTTTCTCATTTGAGCTCCTTTACGTTAAGACTCTTTTTAAAGTCAGATGTTTTAGGTTCAGCAGGTGAGTCTTCAATGCAATCAACGGCCTGCGTTAAATGTTTTCCGAAGGTGTTATTGATATTTTTCATTGTTTTTAATTTTTGCGCAATAAGTTTTTGGTTTTTTTCGGATTCAAGTAAGGACTCCTTGAAATCAGAGAGTTTTATGGACATGCCATTAATTTGCGATTTTAAACTTAATATTTCATTTTCTTTTGTGATAACCTCATTATCTCGCCTTGCCATAATTCCAGCCATTGTGATTAGTTGCGTTTTTAACTTTTCACACATTCGGTTAATTTCAGTAATTTTTTCTTCTTGAACGGCGATTGTCTCAAGGAGTTGGTCTGTGTTTTCATTGATTTTTGGTGTAGTTTTTTGAGAATTTAATTCTTTTGTTAGCTTATTTAATTTTTGCTGCAGGTCTTGATTGGTTAAGGCTAAATTTTCAATCTCATAACTGTTTAAAAGAGATTTTTTTGCGTTAATCAATTCTTGTGTTTTTTCTTCCAGCTGTAGGCGCAGTCTTCTTTGTGTAATTTCTTGCTCATTGAGGCGGTTGCGTAGGTAGGTAATTTCTTCTTTTAGTTGATTGTGTTGTTTTTGCGCTCTCATTATGATGGCATCTGATTCGTTTTGTGTTTGTGGTTGCGTGAAATCGCGAAGGCTATTGGATGAAACCTTACTTTGATTATCCGTAGAAAGATCGTTGAGTGTTTGCTCAATAGATTGCAGCCTGCTTTTTGACATTTGCAGGTGAGTGTCAAATGGACCGCTAGACTTCTGCAGGTCGCTTGAAATAAAATAGTAAGCCACCCACAGTGCGCTAACTAAGAAAACTGTTAAAAGAAAACTTGTTATCCTGTTCATATTTATAGTTTCAGAATCCTTATGTATTATTTTATATTATTTGCACGTATTTACAATATGTTTTTAAAAATGAGAACTATATTTAGTCGTAAGCCATAAGAAATCAGTTAAAAATGAAAAACTAAAAGCGAAAAACCATAATTCAAAACTTAAAGCTCTTCCGAAAAATTTTGACTTTTACGCTATGGTTTTACGCTTTGCGCTCTCAGTTTTTCGTTATACTAATTAAAAATAGTATGTATTTCAATTCGAAAGGATTTCTATTTCACTTGGTGTGCTAACAATAATTTCCGGACCGTTATATTGGCGAATTTTGCCACTTACGCCAATTATTTTTCCATTATAAAAATTTACTGGGTCAATTCCTTTATTGTAAAATTGATCAAATGAATTTTTAAAAATAACTACAGTAAAGTCAGTTTTGTAATCATTGCCAAAATTTAAAAAAATTACCTTTCCGGAATTATAAGCATTCAGCACTCGCCCTTTAACTCTGCGTATTTGATTTGTGTAGTTTTCTGCCTCTGCTGCAGTAATGTCGCTGTATGCACCCCACATTCCTCGCTTATTTTCTCGGGCATCTTTTTGTAAACGCATTAACTCATCGGTATATCTGACATTAGGCGGGATCGTGTAGGTTACAGCGTAGCCCTCTTCGACTAATTTAGCATTGATATGTACTCCATCAACGAAGCAGTATGCTAATGTTCTGTTATACTTGTCAACACGTTCTATATCAAACTCTAATTCGATGCCTTTGCCTTTTACGAGTTGGCGGTTACGTTCGGTTGCTTCTAGAGCAAATGGTTGTGGAGAATAAATAAACCGATTACCTTGCTTTATGCGCGTTTCGGGGGTGTCAATGCCGATATAACGCACTTTTTGCCCATTTGATAGGATAATTGTATCTCCGTCAATAACTTTAGTTACAGTGACGCTTGAGTAGTCTTGAGCAGATGTGCAGGCCGTAAGAAAAATTAGAAGAAAAAATAATTTATTTTTTATGTGTGTCAATGTCCACATCCTTTTAGCATATCGATTGCATGAGGGATAATTTCCAAAATAATTTTTAGAGATTGCTCTGCCCCCTTAGTGCTTCCTGGTAAATTTATGATTAAAGTTTTTTTTCTTGTTCCCGCTACAGCCCGTGAAAGGATTGCGCGATTTGTTGTTTTGAAGCCTTGCGAGCGTATAAAATTAGATATTCCGGGGGCTGATTTGTCTAATATTTCGCTTGTGGCTTCTGGGGTAATGTCGCGTGGTCCCAGTCCGGTTCCACCGGTTGTTAAAATTAAATCAGCCATTTCGTTGTCAGAATAATGAATTAGTTTATTTTTAATTTGATCTTTTTCGTCTTTTACGATTTCATATCCGCAAACAGTGAATATATCATCCGTAAGGGTATTTTTGATGATTTTAGCGCTGGTGTCGTTATCTTTTGTGCGAGTGTCGCTAATGGTTAGGATAAGTGTTTTTATCATTGTATTATTTCGATTGAATCGCTAACAGCTATTGTACCAGCTTTAATTACTTTAGCAAAGATGCCTTCACGAGGCATAATGCAATCTCCGGTTTTATAGTAAATCGCGCAGTATTTGTGGCACTCTTTGCCAATTTTAGATATTTCTAAAATTACTTCAGCGCCAATTTTTAGCTTAGTGCCAATTAACAAATCTACTAGCGCTAATCCTTGAGTGGTGACATTTTCCGCGAAATCGCCCGGTTTTAAAGATATTCCTTTTTGCTGCACTTTGGGGCAAGCGAGTTGCTTCTCAATGCTTTCCAATGCAAGCAAGCTTACCTGGCGGATTCCTGCTTCACCGTGCGCATCGCCTTCTATGCCAAAATTCTCGATTAATCTAGCTTTTTTTACCGGAGTTTTCGGTGTACCCTTTTTTTTACTTACATTAATTGAGAATACCTTACCTTGTTTTTTCGTAGTCCCCACTTTTTCCTCCTCGTTTTTCTAACAACTCAATATCAGTTATTTGAATATCTTTTTGAAACATTTTAGACATATCATATATTGTGATTGCAGCCAAAGAACATGCGGTTATTGCTTCCATCTCAACTCCGGTTCTTGCTGTTGCTTTGCTGGTTGCCTCAATCCTTATGCCGTCACTCTCAATTTTGAAATCAACTATTACTTGGCTTAGTTCGATATTATGGCAAAGTGGTATAAGACTAGGAACATTTTTTGCTGCAAGGATACCAGCGGTTCGGGCCATTTCCAACACATTACCTTTTGGCATCTGATTGTTAGATATTTTTTCAATCAGTTCGCTGTTAAGCTTTACAAAGGCAGTTGCTTTAGCAACGCGTACAGTTTTTTCTTTATTACCAACGTCAATCATGCTCATTTCAATTCTCCTTTAGTTTTAATTTCCAAGCTCCAAGTACCAAATTACAAACAAGCTCCAATAGTCAAAAATCCAATTACCAAACGGTTTGGTTATTTGGTAATTTGTATTTGAATATTGCTTGGGATTTGAGATTTGTTATTTGGGATTTTCTCATATTAGCCACCGAGGCTGCTCATTTCGATCGCTCGACAATTTGTCGAATGTTTTGTGTAAAAAGATTTTTGCGTTACATTCCTTTTTATTTCTTCAACTATTGCTTCATCGCTAGTATTACTACGCAATAGTGGGCGGATGTCAAATATGGGTCCAGAAAACAAACACGGCGATACTTTTCCTGCGCAATCAACGCGAAGTCTGTTGCAGCTGTCACAGAAACTGGTGGTTGATCCGCTAATAAACCCTAGCTTGCCCTTTGCATTATCTAAAGTGTAGTAATCAGCTGGTCCATAACCTTTAATTTTTTTAACAGGGTGAAGCGTACCGCATTTTTCTGTGATGATATTTTTTACTTTTTCACTAGGAATTAAAAGGTTTAGATATTTTTCTGAACGCTGATTGGTGTGAAAGAACTCAATGAAACGTATTATAAGAGGGTATTTTAGGCTCAGTTTGGCGAAATCGATTATTTCATCATCGTTAACACCTTTCATGGGGATAACGTTTAGCTTTATAGGGTTAAGCCCAGCTTTTAAGGAAGCTTCGATACCCTTCCAAACTTGGTGAAAGCAATTTTTGCCGGTAATTTTTAAAAATCGATCCGGCTTTAATGTATCTAAGCTTATATTTATTCGGCTGAGACCAGCTTGTTTCAGTTGATCGGCGTACTGCTTGAGTAGTACGCCGTTGGTAGTCATGGAGATTTCTTGGAGTGCGGGTATTTGCTTTAGCATTGTGATAAGTTGGATGATTCCTTTTTTAATTAGAGGCTCTCCTCCAGTAATTCTTACCTTGCGTATTCCCGCTTGGGTGAACAGTTTGGTTAGTCGCACAGTCTCTTCATAGCGCAGAACATCGGCGTGGCTTAAGAATTGTTTTTTTTCTAAAGGGGTACAGTAGATGCAGTTTAGATTGCACCAATCAGTAATTGAGAGACGGAGATAATCTATGGTATTTTTTTCCATGTTATGAAGTTGTTTAAAGAGTTCTTTTTTACTATGTGTAATTTTTCTTCAATTGCCATAAAACCATCGGTTTTAGATAGAGAGAAAATATCAGCTGAACCATTGCCCTTTACCGGTGTTAGAAAAATACGTCCGCGAATTTCAGAAATTTTCACTGAAATGAACTGCCTTCTGGTACTTTTTTTCACAAAATCCTGCGTAAAAGTGCCAGCATTAAATTTTGGTTGGCATTTTTTATACCCCATCATTTTTCTTAATGCGGAACGTATAAACAGCTGATAACTTAAAAAGATTGATACAGGATTTCCAGGCATACCGAATATAATAGTTTTGCTTTTAATTCCAAAAAACACTGGTTTGCCCGGTTTTATTTTTACTTTATGAAATATATTTTTTACACCAAGATTTTTTAGTGCATCGGGAACCAAATCGTAATCCCCCATTGAAACTCCACCGGTGATAAGAAGCATATCGCACTCTAAGCCTTTTTTTATATAATTGCTTAATTGTTTTGGTTTATCTTTGGCAATTCCTAAAAAAACATAGTCGATATTATCGTCTTTAAGGAGTGATTCTAATTGTGGGCCGTTACTGTTGTATATTTTATTTTTTTTAAGTTTTTTACCGGCAGATACAATTTCGTTTCCGGTATTTAAGATTGCAACTTTAGGTTTTTTTACCGTAAAAATATAGGCTTTTCCTACCGCCGCAAGCAGATTGATGTGCGAGGTTGATATTTTAGTGCCCTTATTTAATACTTTTTGTCCTTTTTTTATGTCTTCGCCCTTGAAACAAATATTAGCTAGTTTTTTGACCGGTTTTATTGTGATTTGATTTTTTTCCAGTTGATGGGTATCCTCAACCTTCACTATTCGATCAATATCGCTGGGCACACACGCTCCAGTCATAATTTTAACGCATTCTTTAGATCTAACTTTTTTAGTGAATACATCACCCGCTTGAATTGTACCAATGCACTTTAGTTTTTTTGCATTCGAACCACTAAGGGCATATCCATCCATGGCAGATTTATTAAATGGAGGCATATTTATCGAGGAATAGATATCCTCGGCCAGAATTTTACCGACTGATTCAGTGACTTTTGTTTTTTGAATCCCCAAAGTTTTTGTATTTTTAAATATTAATTCTAGTGCGTTATTCCACGTAATCATCTCATAACACCTTTATCGAGTTGGCCTTAAATGTGAGCCAAACTTTTTTACCGATATTTAAACTCATATTATAAAAAGAATGATGGGTAATTAATGCGCAAAACTCAACTCCTATATCAACAAATACGCGCAACGACCCATTTGCCTGATCGAGGCGGACTATTGTACCACTAAAGCTGTTAAGTGCGCTAGAGGAAAGTTCACTTTTAGATAGAATAATGTCGCTAGGATCAACAGCTATAGTTACTGGCCCGGTATCACCACTGCCTAAACGCAATGCTATACCCTCAGATAGTGCTAAGGTTTTTATTTTATCTGTTTCTTTTTTTAATGTTCCCGAGAATACATTTTCATAAGCAATATCTTTGATCTGTCCATTTACGATTGATATAATGTCACGCGACATGCGAAAAGCTTGATATTGTGAGTGCGTGGTGATTATAACAGTTGATTTCTTCTCTTGGTTTAATCGAAAGATGATTTTTTCTACATTGTGAATATTTTTTTTGTCGACATTGGCGGTTGGTTCATCAAGAAGAAAAACATCGCTATCTAGTACAAGGGTGCGTGCAAGAGCAACCCGTTGCGCCTCTCCGCCGGAAAGTTGACTGGGCTTGCGACTGGCCAAATCGGTTAGGGAAAATTCTTTTAAAATGCGATTAACTTTTGCTTTTGTTTCCTGCGGTTTAAAACCTCGTATTTTTAAACCGCAACTTACGTTATCGTAAACAGACATATTAAAGAGGTAGGGGTTTTGTAGCAGATATCCGATTTTCCTTTTTTTATTAAGTAAGTCATTTTTGTTTGCGTAATTTATTTTTTGACCACTAAATATCACTTTGCCTTTCGATGGGGGCTCTATCAACGATAAGGTATTCAATAGGGTTGACTTTCCACCACCGTTTGCACCGATTACAGAGTATATTTTGCCTTTTTTGATTTGACAGTTTTCGATTTTTAAAGAAAAACTGCCTACAGTTTTTCTAATATTTTGTAATTGGTAAATCATGTCGTTTGTTTGTGTAAGGTGGTTAAAAAAACATTTATCGCAAAAGCTACAGTTAACAAAACAATGCCTAGTGCGATGCCTAAGGCGAATTCTCCTTTACTTGTTTCAAGAGCAATAGCTGTAGTGATGTTGCGGGTATATCCTTTAATATTTCCACCTAACATCATTGATACTCCAACTTCAGCGAACACTCTTGAAAATCCAGCAATAATTGCGGCTAAGATTCCCGGTTGTGCTTCATGGATAAACATGCGAAATCTTTGTCTTGAATTAGCACCCAAAGCTATAATCGTTTGTGCCACGCGCCTGTCTAAAGTTTTTACTGCTGAGATAGTTAGGCCGGTAGTTATTGGCAATATTAATATAAATTGACCGATAACCATAGCCGATAATGTGTATAGAAGCCCGAAATGCCCCAGAGGTCCTTGACGTGATAAAAAAGCATAAAGCATAAGTCCAACAGCCACAGTTGGTAGTGACATTAAACTATTTATTATTGTTAGAATAATTCCCCGTCCAGGAAATTTTTTCTGGGCGAGGAATATTCCTAGTGGAATACCAACGCTGCTTGCTAGGAGTGTTGAAATGAATGACACTTTAATAGACACAAAAACAATTTCAAAAAATTGCTTATCGCAACTAACAATAATTTTTAACGCCATTAACAATCCGTCAGTTAAGTAATTCATTATTTCACTATAATTGGGTTAGCAGCATTAGGGTGATACAGTAAGTTGCCATTCTTTTTGTAGGTGGCAATCATTTCCTGACATTTTGGTGATGTTAGCCATGCAATTAAGTTCATCGCCATCTCATAATTTACGTGAGAGTGCTTATAGGGATTGACTGCAATAACTCCATATGGATTAAAAAGTATTTGGTCTCCTTTTAGAAGAAGTTTAAGCCGTATTTTGCTCTCGTTCGATAGGTAGGTAGCTCTGTCAACCATACAATAGGCATTTTTTTCATCAGCCATGCGTAGCGTGGCAGCCATGCCTTGGCCGGCTTCTAAATACCACTTACCATGCGGCTTCAGGCTTGCTTTCTTCCAGAGAAGTTTTTCCTTTTTGTGAGTTCCAGAATCGTCACCGCGGGACACGAAAGTAGATTTAGTTTTGTAAATTCTTTTTAGTGCTTTTGCAGTGTCACTAATTTTCGATATTCTAGCTGGATCACTTGCCGGACCCAAGATTAAAAAGTCGTTATACATAACATCACGTCGATTAATCCCATAGCCTTCGTTTAGGAAGCGATCTTCTGCACCTCGAGCATGAACCAAGATTATATCTACGTCCGCGTTTTCCCCTAACTTGATTGCTTTTCCGGTACCTACAGAAATAATGTGTATTTCAACATCATGTTTTTCTTCGAAAGATGGAAAGATGTAATCCAGCAATCCAGTTTCATAAGTGCTGGTTGTTGTAGCTAGCTTTAATGTGTCTTTGGCAAAGCACGGCAATCCAAGAACTTGAATTAGCAATAGTATTAACAGTAATTTTAAGTGTTTCATGACTTGCCTCCCTTAGAAATAATTTAGGTTTAGTGTGTTTTTTGTTGTGAAAACTAAAGCTTAAGCGTTAGGTTGGTTCCGAAAATATTGTTAGTATCCCATTCGTTGTGCTTGATTCGTATGCTTTCTAAGCGATAAAAAACATTTAAGCTTACCTTGTCACTTAATTTTTTTGAAAAACCAGCCGTTGACCAATTTGTATTGAAAACATTATTGTCAAAATCAATATAAATTTCATTTGAAACGTAGGGTGAAAATGAATGTTTTCCAATGTTAGCAGTTGTACTTAGAGTTAAATTATTTCGATAACGCCATTTATCTTGTCGACTGTGGAGCATGCGGTACTCAAAACGTGATCGATCAGAAATTTTAAAATTACCAATGGTAAATTTTGGAGTTAAGTCAAGTTCGATTCTGTTCTCACTGCTCCATACATCGGCAAGAGAGCGGCTACGAGCGAATCGATAAGTTAATCCATACTTAAGGTTTTTACTAGCCTCGTAAATACCGCCTAGGCGAAAATGATAGTATGAAAAAACATTAAGATCATCATACATTCTGCCCTCAGGTTGAAAAAAAATTGAAAAATCATCGTTAATTTCACAAGAGAAGGTATAGGTGCTAAAATATTTAACGTCACCGGAGGCGTGAGCGAGAACGCTCATGGTGCCAATAAGAATAAATCCTAGAAAAATAATCTTTAATTGCCTAATCATTGTACTACTCCTTTTCTTTATTGCGATTAATAATGTTTTAAATTTCTATGCGTTTTTCGCCACTATAAACATTCATTCTATTGCCGCGAACAAAGGCAACAATTGTTATATTCATTTTTCTTGCATGTTTAACTGCCTGATCGGTTGGGGCGCTTTTTGAAAGTATTATTGCCAAATTGGCTTTCTGCATCTTAAAGATAACTTCTGAGGATATTCGCCCGCTACTTATTAAAATTTTATTTTTGAGGTCATAATCGCCCATTAAGCCTGCGCCGATAACCTTATCAATGGCGTTATGGCGACCGATATCTTCTCTAAAAATTTCTATTTTATCGTTATTGGCTATCGCAGCACTGTGAGTTCCTCCGGTTTCTAAATAGATTGGCGCACTTTTTAAGAACAGACTCATTAAGGAGGTTATCTGAGAGCTTTTTATCTCTAAATTTGCATTTAATGGTCTGCGGTTAGCGATATCTGCCGCGTTGTAAAAGAGAGTACCCTTGCCGCAACCCGAAGTATACATGCGTTTGAATATCATATTTTCGATATCTAAATCGTTATCGAGCTCAACGGTAACATTCCAACGTTGCCGGTCTATGACTAATTTTTTTATTTCTTCTTTTTTATGAATTAAACCTGAGCTAAATAGAAATCCAATAGTTAAATCGTCTAAGTTAAGAGGTGTTGATAAAAGGGTGACTAACTCTTTGCCATTAGCGGTTATTGTTATTGGTACTTCTGCGACAACTAACCTTTCACTGGATTCTCTAATTGTGCCATTTATTTTTAGTATCTTGAAAGTCTCCATCCTAAAATACCTCCTTAAAGCGATTATTAACAAAAACCTTTACTTCTTTTTCAAGGGAGTCAAATTTTTCGAGTAAATCACTAGCATATTGAGTAAGAGTTGCTCCTCCACCGTCTTTTCCACCCTTATTTTTTACCAATAGCTGTTTGCCGATTCTTTTTTCGATTGATTGAATATAGCTCCAGGCATGACGATAAGACATATTTAATTCTTTTGCAGCTCGATTGAGCGACCCAGTACGCTTAACTGCTTTTAGGATATCTGACTTTCCTGTTCCGAAAATAAGCTTACCTTCATTATCGAGCCAAATTTTTGATTTTATTTTCATAAATCGCTAGGGCTATTTAAATTTTTAAAATTTCTTCTATTTTTTTCATTATCATCTAATTCAAATAGTTCGTATTTAACACTTTCTAAAAATTCTCTTATCGAATAGGAGCTATCTCTTTTAATATATTGCTCAATTTTTCCTAACAGCTCCTTTGCGTATATGCTGTGTAAGGGTTCGAGGAAATTACCAATCTTTGCAATTAATGCTTGGGAATTAAGCTTATCGTATTGAGATATTTGCCTTTTGATTATATCGTTATGCAAAAAAGGCATATCGCAGGCCACAAAAAAAACGCCTTTTTTAGACGTTTGCAGCAATGCCGAATGAATTCCTCCTAAGGGACCAATGTTTTTTATTTTATCGGTAATTACCTGATAGTCTTTCTGGTAATCAGTGTACTCCTTGGGGGAGTTGGTAACAATAAAGATTTCTTCAAATAGCGGTTCAAAGACATCCAAAGTTCTTTGAATTAAGGGGGTACCTTCTACCTCAATAAAGGCTTTATTCGTACCCCCCATTCTTTTATTTTTGCCGCCAGCAAGAATTGCTGCCGAAATTTTTTTAGAGAACATGTTCCTTTTCCGGGAATTTCTTTACTTGTTCAGAGGTAAAGACTGGTCCGTCAACGCAAATAAATTTCTCGCCAACATTACAGTGGCCGCATTTTCCGATTCCACATTTCATGTAACGCTCTAGAGTCATAACGATGTCGTTATCTTTGAATCCTGATTTTGATAACTCCATTGTGACAAACTTAATCATAATCGGTGGACCACATAATATCCCTACTGCGTTGTCCGGATGGATATTAGTCTCTTTCCAGAGTTCGGTAACAACACCTACGCTGCAGCCCCATCCATCGCACGGCTTATCGACAGTGAGCCATACTTCAGTATCGTCAATCTTTTTCCATTCTTCGAGTTCCTGAGTAAAACACATATCTTCAGGTGTTTTTGCGCCGTAAAGGATTTTTATGTGTTTAAAATCGCTGCGGTTATCCATAACTAGGTTGATAAGGCTTCTTAGCGGTGCCAAACCAATTCCTCCAGCAATGAAATAAAGGTTTTTACCCTTGAGTGCATCAAAAGGAAAAGCGTTGCCGTAAGGGCCGCGGATGTGCAATACATCTCCAACTTTTAGTTTGTGAATTTCGTCAGTTACTTTACCGGTTGCTCTGATAGTAAACTCGAGAAATCCTTTTCTGGATGGTGAGGATGTAATTGATATTGGAGCTTCCCCTACACCAAGTACAGAAATCTCTGCGAATTGACCCTGTTTGTAATCAAAAGAATCAGCAATTTTCTGATCCTTAAATTTAACTTTGTAGGTCTTAGTGTCGAAAGTCTCGGGGCGTATTTCTTCAATTGTTGCCGGGTAAGGTAGATATTCATTCTTCATGGTTACATTGTCCTTCTTTTTTCTGTTATTTCCTGAATAAATTTTGACATACCGATATTTACAGGACAGCTAGAAAGGCAACGTCCACAACCAGTACATCCGCTCTTTTCTGTAACCTTGCAGTCATGTTTTAGCTTGTGTTCATACCTTCGTGCGGCACGGATCCATTTTTCAGTTCTTGGATTGTGGCCGCTTGCTTCTCTGGTGTAGCCACTTAATATGCATCCGTCCCAGTTACGAACTCGCTCTCCTTTGCCATCTGTTGCGTTGTCAAAAACGTTGAAGCACGTGCAAGTTGGGCAAGTGTAAAGGCATCCACCGCAATAAAGGCATCTTTCGCCAATACGCTCGTAGATTTCTTGAGGTGTGAATTTATCATCTGCCATAAGATCAAGAGCTTTTTTAAAGTCTACTTTTAGTTCAACTGCTTTTGCTGCATCTTCCTTAGTCTTAGCGGTATCGGCGTCGCTGTCAGTGAAAAATTTTGCATGTTTTGCGATAAATTCTTCACCTTTTTTCGATCCCACTTCTATCAGGTAGCTTTCCCCTACATCAACGAGTTGTAAGTCGTAACCATCTTTTGCGAATGGTCCACTATCAGTTGATGTGCAAAAACAAGCATCCTTACGCGGTGGTTTAATGCAGCCGATAGTTACGATAAACCTACCTTCTATTTTGCTTAGATAGTACTTATCTTCGATGTCTCGCTTGAAAAATTCATCTGCAAAAAGCAGCCCTTTTAAATCGCATGGTCGAATGCCAAATAGAAAAACAGGAGCTGATTCGCAGGTTTCCTCTATTTGACCATCTTTAAACTTAAACATTGTTTCCCATTGGGGGAAGAAGATATCTTTCGGTGAGATAACGACATCTTCAGAACCTAGCGCGACTTCTCCATCGCAAAGAAGCTTAAAAAGAACATCGCCTTCCGGACCTTTTATGGGTGCAAAGGCTTTGTATTCTTTTTCTACTTCTTTCAATAGAGAGTTAATTTGATTTTTATTGATTGTTTTAGCCATTATATTTTCTCCAATTTTACTGCACAAACCTTATACTCTGGAATTTTCGCAATTGGGTCAAGCGCAGGGTTGGTAAGAACGTTTGCGCAGGCCTCTTTGAAGTGGAAAGGTATAAACACAGAGTCTTTTACAACTTTGTCAGTTACCTTTGCCTTAATGTCAATTGATCCGCGACGCGAAGTTACCTTTATGAGGCTCCCCGTTTGAACGCCTAAAGCTTTTGCATTTTCTGGATGCATTTCCACATACCCTTGCGGAACTTCTCTGTCTAATACGGATGTTCTGCGAGTCATTGTTCCTGTGTGCCAATGCCAGTAAACCCGTCCGGTTGACAAAGTAAAATTGTATTCTTTGTCAGGTAATTCTGCCGGTGGTTTATACGGACAAGGTAAGAAAGTTCCCATACCTTTTGCAAACTTATCTTTATGTAGAAATTTTGTTCCAGGATGCTCGCTATTTAGACATGGCCATTGCAAGCCCCATGGTTCTAGGCGTTCGTAGCTCATTCCGCCGTAAATCGGAGTAACTTTGGCAATCTCATCCATAATTTCGCTTGGGTGGCTATACTCCATACCTTCATAGCCAGCACGCTTAGCTACTTCACAAATAATCTCCCAATCTGGTTTTGAATTGCCAACGCAATCAACAGCCTTGCGTATTCTTTCGCAGCGACGTTCAGTGTTAGTATACGTTCCATCTTTCTCTGCAAAAGTTGCACCAGCTAAGACTACATCGGCGTATTTTGCTGTTTCAGTCATGAAAATATCTTGAACAGCTAGAAATTCTAGGTTTTGTAGTGCTTCTCTTACGTGGTTAGCATTAGGATCGCTAATTACGGGATTTTCTCCCATAATATAGAGACCCTTTATTTTGCCGGTTCCAGCACCATCAATAATTTCAGTAACGGTTAAGCCAACATTTCCGGGAAGATTTTCCACCTTCCATGCAGCTTCAAACTTTTTTCTTGCAGCTTCATCAACGACTTTCTGGTAGCCAGAAAATACATTGGCTAAAGCACCAAGATCACAAGCCCCTTGTACGTTGTTTTGTCCGCGCAGTGGATTAACACCCGTGCAGTCGAATCCAACGTGTGCGGTTAACATCGCAAGATTTGCTAGTGACTTTACGTTGTCTACACCGGTTGTATGTTGAGTTATCCCCATTGAGTATACAATCATCGCCTTTTTTGCCTTAGCATAAAGACGCGCTGCCTCAATTATTTTTTCCTTAGGGATTGATGTGATTTCCTCAACTTTTTCCGGGGTGTATTCTTTAACTACTTCTTTTAATTTTTCGAAATCCTCAACTCTTTCTGTGATGTATTCTTTAGCCTCTAAACCTTCGGAAATAATTACGTTCATCATTCCGTTGATCCATGCAACATCAGTTCCATTTTTTTGCGCACCATAAACATTAGCGTATTTTGCAAGTTCGATTTGTCTTGGGTCAATAACGATTAATTTCGCATCTTTCTCTAGAACAGAATTAATAATTCTTGATCCGATTAACGGATGCTGCGCAGTTGTGTCAGATCCGGTAATTAGAAACAGGTCAGCTTTTTCAAACTCATTGATAGAATTAGTCATCGCACCTGATCCAAAAGTAGACGCAAGCCCAACAACCGTAGATGCATGACAAAGCCTAGCACAGTGATCAACGTTATTTGTCTTAAACACTGCTCGGGCTAATTTCATCATAAGGTAGTTTTCTTCATTTGTTGTTTTTGCTGAGCTTAAGAAGGCCACAGAGTCAGGGCCGTGTTTTTCGCTAATTGCTCTTAACTCTTTAGCAGTTTTAGATAGCGCGGTTTCCCAGTCTGACTCTTGCAAGGAACCGTCTTTTTTAACAAGCGGTGCAGACAATCTGTCAGTTCGATTAACGAATTCATGACAGTTCCATCCCTTAATGCATAGTGCACCCTTAGAAACTGGATGCTCTTTACTTGGATAGGCCCCGGTAACCTTTGCGCCATCAGACACAAGGTAAAGCCCACAGCCACATCCGCAATAGGGACAGGTTGTGAGGGTATGTTTTGATTTCATACTAAACTCCTCGTTTCAAAAGTTAGAAGCTGTAAATAAGCGACGTTGTGATCCTGTTGTTTTCTCCATCTTTTTGATTAAGATACTTTGTTTCGGTGTAAGAATATTCTAGACCCAGCTTAACATCTTTAATTATTGCGTAATTGATGTTAGCGAAAACAGTTGAATTTCTATGCCGATCACCAGTATTTAGATCATCCTTGTCGTCTTTGTCAGTACCGTAACCAAGGTTAAAAGCGTATTTGTCCCAAGGTTTACAAGTGACTTGTCCCCATCCTCCGATACTGTCGATACCTCTATTGGTGGTTGTGTTAACCCCTTGCCCAATACCGGCAAGTAATCCATCAAGATTCGCACCACGGAAGAATTCACCTTTAACAGATAGCGTTGAGGTTAAAGGAACTACGAAATCAAGACCTCCTGCCCATACCGAAATTTTAGTGCTGCTTTTTTCACGACCCCAAAGGCCTGCAATAGCAACAGTAGATGTTTTTCCAAACAAAGGAAAGGCATAAGCAACTCTTCCTTCAATCATTGGATGATTTGAATCTTCTCCGGTATTTACAGAGCCTAGATTGCTACCGATATTTCTGTTGATGCTAAGCTGTGAAGTTACTTTCTTTTGGTCATTTACCTCAGACACCTTAGTTAAGCGTATCTGTGGCCTACGGAAACCGATGTTACCGCTATACCATAGATAGCCATTAGTGTTGAGTGTATTAGGACCTAACGGACCGAAAATATCCCAAGTTTGACCTGCCAATAAGCTCCACTTTGGATATTGTAGTTCAAAAAATGCATGACGCATGCGTGGTTTTTGGGAATTATCCGAAGCGGTGTCATAGAAGTCTAATTCTAAATTTCCATATACTTTTGCGTCAAGTTCTTCTGGACCATAGTACTTTAAACCCAAACGACTGTTCATCGCTGTCATTGCGAATTCTTTTTCATTTCCGTTTGAGGTTTTGGATAAAGCATATTTCGGTGCATCGGGATTGTTAGTTTTGAAACTGTCCGAACTTGCATCTAGCTTAAGAAACCCGTAGAGTTTTACTTTGTGTTTTGAGGTTATGGCATTTTCTGTAGTTGATGTTCCGTTTGTTACATTGATGTTGTCTATTTTTTGCTCGACTTTGGTTTGCTCACCTGCCACCCTATTAACCAAGGTTTTTAATTGTGCGAGTTCTTCTTCGAGTGAAGAAATTCTATTTACGAGTTCCTCTCTTGAGGGTTCATTGCCACCTGCAAAAACGCAAGGAGTAGAATTAATCATAAATAGAGAAATCAAGATTGCTGTAAAGATAGTCCGTTTAAACATTTGATTAAGTCTCCTTTTCTTTAATTACTTCTGTTTTAGGTACACGCTCCAATATAGAGTACCCACAAAGAATGCTCCACCGATGATGTTGCCAATAGTTACTGGAATCAAATTTGTTACAAGGAAACCGCCAAGGTTTAAATTGGTCAAGTTAAGACCAGCTGCTGCTGCAGCTTCAGTTCCTTTTAAAAATAAACCCATAGGAATGAAGTACATGTTAGCAATGCAGTGTTCGAAACCTAGAGCAACGAATGTCATTATTGGAAAGAAAATCGCAAAAATTCTTCCAACTGTGGTGCGTGCGCTTAATGCTAGCCAAACTGCCAAACACACCAACCAGTTACAAGCTATTGCTCTAAAGAAAGCGGCCCCGAAAGTTAAATTAACTTTGGCATTAGCGATTTTTAATGCTTGAATACCAGTAAGAAATCCGCCGCCCTTCCAAAGATCACTTTTGTACATCATATATGCTAATAATACAGAACCGATAAGATTTGCGATGTATACGAGAGCCCATTTTCCTAATACTTTATTAAGAGCTACTTTTTTATCTAATACGCTCATCAACATTAAGTTATTACCGGTAAATAGTTCTGCGCCAGCAAGAATAACTAGCATAAGTCCTACAGAAAAAACACCACCGGTGATTACTTTTGTTAAACCAACACCAACATATCTAGCAAGATCGCTTGAAACAAGCGTTGCGAGTGCAGCACCAAAGCCAATGTACACGCCGGCAAAGATGCCTAGTATCGTGAGATTGAAAATTGATCCGTTTGCCTTTTTTACTCCGATTACTTCCGATAGTGCTTTTGCTATCCCTGCGGGTGGATTGCATCCAAAATTAGTAACTTCTGCCATAAGACCTCCTTTTTTAATCCTTTATATCTTCTCCAAATTACTTACCCAATATAATTAGCCGGTTAATTACTCACCGGGTTAACCAATAAAATGATTGCGTCTTTGCATCTGTAGGGAATTACATCTTTGTAATTTAGCGAAACTTGCAGTGTTTAAGCAAGCTGTATCATTTTTTACAGTATGATATATGGTAAAAATATTTGTGTCAAGTGAAATTTTAAATTTTGATTTTAAATTTTTGTGAATTTTTCTGTGAAGTGCTTTCGGCGCGAATTTTTTTAAAGAAAACGGCTAATTTCACAAAGTTCTTTTCGTGGTTTTGGTTGAGGAGTGTCATTATTTAGCGAGTACCCCATTGATATAACGAGATGCACTCTTTTTGTTCTGGCGATTTTTAATATTTTTTTAACTTTACGCTCATTAAACCACCCTAAGTAACACGTACCTATTCCTAACTCTGCTGCGCGTAAAACAAAATGTTCACAAGCAATGCCTAAATCAATTAGGCATAGCTTTGTGCTTCTAACAAAATCGCAAACCTTAACGAACCATTTTTTTTCATCAGCAACTACTACTACCAACACCGGTGCATCGCGGATGAAAGAATTAAGTCCGTAAATTCCACTTAGGATTGCATCACAAAGTGTATCGCGTATTGCGGGAGTATCGACAATAATAAATTCCCATGGCTGGGCGTTACAAGCAGACGGGGCAAGTTGCGCGGCCGCAAGACAGGATCGTATATCCTCCCTCTTGATCGGGCGACTATCGTATTTGCGAATGCTCAATCTTTTTTTAATTACTTCTTCAATGCTCATACTATTTACCCACCTACACCTACGCGGTGTACATGTTTTGGTCCAATGTTTATGGTACTTACCCGTGTACACCTACGCGGTGTACATATTTGGGTTCTTTACGCCCTATAGTGGAACAAAATAAAACATGGAATACGTTGTTTTAACACTTACTATTGAAAGAATTCCTAGGAACAAAATGCTTATTACAACAAGAGACGCTAAGATGATAATTAATAACCCTAAGTTTTTATAGAATCTGAGAATGATAAAGACTGATGCAATGGATAGAAGTAATAAGCTTGTTCGCGCAACCTTACGCTCTAAAGGGCTATATTTTTGTGATTGGCGCCTATTTTTTGTTCTAGGTTTAGTTGCATATTCTTTTTTGAATTGTCTATTTGATTCTTTTGATGAGTAGACGTTTTCACTTGTGCTAGCTAAGGATAATTTGGTTTTATTTGAACTGACTGTTTGTTTGGGTAGAAATGCAATTATTATTGTTGATAAAACTATTCCAATAATACAACCTGAAACTAAATACACATATTTTATTTTAATTTGTTTGGTCATTTTATCGATATGCTTTGTGAAGGATTTTGGACTCGATAATCTCCATTGTTGCATGGCTTAAACATTGATAATTCTTGGGAATAATTATTTTACTATTCGCTAAATCGTGTAAAGAGAGCTGGTATGTGCTTTATTTTCGATATAAGTATTCCCTTACGCCTGAATTACGAAATTATCTTAGCATGCGTGGTAGGTTTGTCAATTAAATCAAAGGAGTTAATCCAACCATTGTTCAATGTCTACTGGGTAGCCAAAATGAAATGGGTAAACCTTTAGCGTTTCGGCATCTTTTAGGGTGTTAAACATTTCTTGGCTAATATTTAAATGTATTTTTTCTCCCTGGTTGATAACTTTTGTGTTCGTTTCTAAATCAATACCGCCGGATCTTTCTTCTTGAGGTGATTGCGATGATGAATCGCTATCGTCACTTGAGGCAGAAGGTTTGTTCAGAAGTGTTCCTACTGTTGTCGCAGCCACAGCGGCAACTACAGGGTTCCCAACAGCTTTAGCGACAGGTACTGGACCATCGAGAACGTTTTTCATATACATTTCACAGGCAAGACGAGCTAGCAGAGCCTCTTCTCCATGATAAGCGGAATCAATACCCTGGCGAATTTCACCTTGGCGAATATGATCATGGATGCCTTCATAAAAGTCAACTGCCCATTTTGTTGACCAGACGTTGCGCAAAATAATTGGGAATAGATTAGCGATCTCACCATTTGCTGGCGTTAATCCTCTTTCTGCAGTTAATTTTCCGATGCTTGAATAAATATCCTCTATTGCTTCTCCCCTATCTGCTTGATTTTTAGCAATAAGCAGCATATATGAGTAGTGTACCGGATCTTTCCTGAGTAGGGGGTAACTTTCGAGTAAGTCATTAACGTTCATGCCGGTTCCTAAAGTTAAAAGTGTAATCATCCCAAAAGCTTTAGAGTTTTGTCCAGGAGAACGTAAATGTAAATTATCAGTAGTGTGTTTATATGCCGTAATTAGTTTTCTGATGGGTGATTCCTTTATAGGCGTCTCATAAATTGCGACTTGATGAAAGTCTCGTGCGCGTTGTCCACGACGAATTGCTTCTCCTGCGATAATCGCTTGGTTATAAAAATCGTAATATCGATAAAGCTCTTCTTCGCCGGGCTCGTGCATATAGGAAATATTGGCTGCGTCCATTTCTTGGCCTACTGCTTGGTATATTGCAAGTGCTTCATCAAGCGAAATTCCTGTCATGATAATTGCTTCAAGAAAATAATCATATTGATCGTGTTGGTCGAATCCCTTAGTGATCCCCCTTTCTAGAGCTAAATCTTGTAGCTGGCTATCTAATTCAGCTGCTTCTTGAGCGTATGCGGTAATTACTTCCACCATTTGAGGGTCATCATAATGACAGCCGCTAAGAAGGCCTGCACCAGGGATGGCGCAAACAGCAATTCCCCCTAAAACTTTACTACCTTTTTTGATTTTTCTAAAAAAATCACGTCGAGAATGTTTCTCACCTTCCGTGGTGGCCTCATTTGCTGGAGGAAGTGGACGAACGCTTGCATATTTTGGATATCCCTCTAGACCTACTCCTCCCGACAGATAGTGTTTTCTTTGAGTGCGATTTAAATGAGGATTAAATTCTTTCCTTATGTAATTGTAGGCACCGTTCTTGTACGCTTGCAGGTATTTTGCGTAAATTTTTTCTTTGATTGTGGGGTCATCCAAACTAATACCAGAAACTTTGCCTTGGTCGATATAGTGGTTGTAAACTGAATCCTTAAGTTTTCCTTTGAACCAGTTTGCCAAAAGAAATGAATGAAACATTTGACGAAGCTGAGCAAAATTCTCACCACCATTAACATCTTCTTCGATTTCGGGGATAATGATTTCTTTGGTTATTTGTTCTGCAATGGTGTCTGAGTCGGTATTTCTTTTATTTTTTGAAGCTAAATAATCTTTTTCGAGGAAAACTTGTAAGTTCGCTTCTGTAATTATCGCAATGTTACCTGTTTCGTAAATTTCCGCATTTCTAGGAGCGATCCACACCTTGTTAAATGTGCTTACTGGAGCATTCGCGGTTTTTGTAGCTTCATGAAGTTTGGCGTGTACCTTTTCCCAATACTTTTTGCCGAGCGCGCTGTCAGGAAAAGTTAAAGATGCCGAAAGCTGTTTTAGGACATAATCCTGCATTAAGAGATCGCCACCAAAGTCAGTTTGCGCTAATTGAGCGTTAATTACTCTATTTTCTTCTAAAGGCGACAAATTAACCCAAAAATCTTTTTCCGGCAAAGCTAAAGCAGCCATAAAATAACTCACCAATCGATTAAACTCATTTTTGCTAAGATTTGTTTTATCCTTTGGATCGATAATAAATTCAAGGCGAAAGGGGTCATCGGGATTAATTTTAATCCCCTTTAATACTGGTGAAGAGACTTTTTCTGAAGTGAATAATAGATTATTTGTTTCGAGAGGTTGCTCGACCTTTTCTGCGGGATTACTGGGTACACACCCAGTAATAAGTGTCGAAATTAAGAATAAACCAATTATTTTCTGCTTAATATCTCGTTTCATTTCCGCCCCCCCTTTTTTTTCTTGCAATATGATACTTACTCGTTTATACCATTTTGCATGATAAAAAGCAACAAAAACACCCGATTTATTAACCTTTTTTGTAATCGCTTTCAATAAGTGGTTGTTTCTGGCAAGAGGCTATTGTGATCTGTTTTTTGAGCTTGTGATGTAGTCAACCAAACGACCGATTAAAAACCATTGGAGTGAGCCAAAAATTCCTAGAAAAAGAAAAGGGATAAAAATGCCTTCTGGAGAAAATATGGCAATCAATGTTATTGGGAAATCGCAAGGCATAAGCAATGCCCAATAAAAAGGGATCATGAGCATTCCCAACCCCTTGGTTCTAGGAAGCAAGAAATAGCGCAAAAGCATTGTGCTTATAATAAGAAGGTTTAAGTGAGTCGCAAGAAACGTCCAAGCAAAGGCTGTTATTTTGAAAATTTTAAGAATTTGATGAATGATGAAGCCTAAAAAAGCAAGAAAAATTATGTAAGCAGGCAGGAAGGTGGTTAGGTATATTTTTGGTGTTAATTGTATTGATTTTTTTTGCGGGATCATTTCAGGTTTTGCTATATTTTTGTATTTTTTGTTTTGGTTGGATTGATATTTTGTAGGTTCTTCGTGAATTACTTGAAAAGTTTCTTGTCTTGTTCTATGACTCGAGGTATCTGTTTCGTTTAAATATATAATTTTCTCAATATCGACTATTTTATGCTGTGATAAATCTCCATGAAGGTTTATTACGATATATTCATCTGTTCGCTCGATAACTCTACCCTCCATGCTTTCACCGGAATTCAAAATAATTGTTTCAGCATTAGTAGAACCGATGAAAAGGAAAAAAAATGACAGAATTAGTAGTTTTTTCTTAATCATTTTATTCCCTGGAATAACCTCCGTTAATTGTGATAGTCCCGGTTCCTTTGCGATCCACGTCAACAACGACATTGTTGCTTCCACGTGGATACATGAGGTCATACAATTCTCCACTGCATTGGCTTGTATCTTTTACGGCATCTAAAAATGGTAGTTTTCTATTGTAGAGGCATCGCATATTTTTATTTTCATATTCAGGATTAATATTCTTTAGGAAACGCGAACGAACAAGACATCCATCCCTGCGTGGACCAACAATTTCATAGTGATATTTTATCCCCATAAAACCGGATGTTATTGTTGCCGGCATGCAGTATTTGAATCTTTCCGCAAAACATTCGTTTATTTTTAAACCTTTTAAAAGACCACCTTTTTTACCGTACTTATCGCAATTAACTGTTTTCGGATCGCTGAAATAGTCTTCATTCTTGCTACAACCAATAAAAACGAGTAAAAAAATTAGGATAAATACTTTTTTCATTTTTTTCTCCGACAGAGTCAACTTAGCTCTGCATGTTGCAGTTTCACGCGAATGCATTAATCCCATTTTATTAGCCTGTCGTTATCAAAGTAGTATTTCTTATAGTATGCATCGAATTGTGGTAGACTTTCATCTGGGTATGCTTGATAGTGCCATGCTTCATAAAGATTTCCATTTTCGCCAGTAGCAATTATAGAATCAGGAGGGCCAAAAGTAATTGCAACTTCTTCCTTAGTCATGCCAGATATAACCCGCCCTCTTCTTATCCACCATTTTTTCTTTAGACCTACCTTGCGTGTTTTAAAATACTCATGTCTTAAATCAAAACGCATTCGATTTTTGACTAATTTTGATAGCGCAAGGCCTGGTATTTGTTCAATAAAAGCCACTATCTTATTTGAATCGTTTACTTGGTGCATGTTTACTTTATCCGATTGAGTATCACATTCTATCTTGCGACCAGTATCCACTCCAATAAGAGAAACCACTGGAGGTAATGTGGTTATCTCTACTGCATGGCTATTCTTCTTTTGGTTGGCAGAGAGGTTTAAGGTGCCAGTAATATTTGCTATTTGTCCATTAATGTAAATAGTTTCATCAATTTGACTTCCGTCTGGTGCATAAATTTTCTGTATTCCGTCCTTTTCGCCAGAGACTAAATTAACTTCGGAAAGTATTCCTCCACTAGGATAGTGAAATTTTTTCCTACTAACGTCAGATATCAACCCACCGTTTTTATCATAGATGTGTGTGCTGCGCTGCGTTCTATGGGTTATGGAGCTAGCATGTTTAGGAAGCGATACTGCCCTGACTAACTTCGATGAAGGAGCGTAGGGTTGCAATATAAGAAGAAATATAGTTAGGCATACAGCGATAGTAGCAACAACAATATAGATATTATTTGTTTCATGGGTTTTCATTGTCCTGACCTTTCAGCGTTATAGATAATTTTATGTTTGATTATCGCAGACTTAATAACGTAGATAGAAATTTTTTCTCCACATTCTGGATCTTTTGAATCCCAGGTGCAATCACCCAAATCATTCAGGTATGGTTCATTTAGGCGCTTTTCAGTCTCGTAATTATTGTCCAAAATCTGCTGATCTCTACGTTCAATAGATAATAGGTGTTTATCGGCCTCATTTTGAAATCGAAGATAGTATTTTTTCATACAAGCATTTGCTTTTTCGTGTTCGTTTGCAACTGCTTGTTCGTAACGTTCGTAATCTTCTAGGGTAAAATAATCCAAATTTATATCACTAGACATACTAAGCATTTTATTGCGGGATTCTTTTAGTAGTTTTTTGCAGGGGAATTCGGTAATGCCATCATTAAAAGTTGATACAGGTTCTGTTTTTTCGATTGTTGCACTGTTCGGTATAGGTTGACTAATCGTACCAGTTGTTACTGCAATTGTCTCCTGTGCGCCTTGCGCTTGTTTTTGAAGAAAACGCGCACTTGTTTCATCAGTGGGAATTGGCGCTATTTTTTCTTTAGGGGTCTTTTGTTTTGGTGCAGTTGCAGAAAAAGAAAACGTTTGACCAGAATTATGCTGATTTACGGTTGGGCCAGGATCATATTGGTCTTTACCACCCCAAGCAGAAACAAAACCCGAAAAGTTCACGATTAAAACACCGATAAATATTAATACAATATTTTTCCGTTTCATGGCTCATTTCCTTCTCTTAATCCTTCATGGGTTTTTTTGGTTTCGACCCAGTCGCTAATTCGCTCTCTAATTTTATCTCTTATTTCTCTGGTTTTGGCAAGCTTTTCTTTTTTGTTGCCTTTTAAAGTGGCGGGGTTTTTGAAGCTCCAATGGATTGTTTCTTTGGCATTTGAGAAGCTTGGACATAGCGCTTCGTCGCAAAGAGTTATTGCGTAGTCGTATGTAGCATCACCCAGGGAATCGATAGTTTTTGATTTATTGGATGAAAGGTCAATGCCGATTTCTTTCATTGTTTCAATTGCCAAAGGGCTTATCTCTCCTTTTTTTATTCCAGCACTTTCTACGATAAATTTACCACCGGCAATACTCTCTAGCAATCCTTGGGCGATTTGACTACGCGCAGAATTGTGGATGCAAACAAATAGTACTTTTATTTTATTTTTCACTAATAATTTTCACAAAGCACTTCAAAATGAGCTTGCGGATGCTTGCATGCCAGGCATTTATCTGGTGCTTCTGTGCCTTCATGAATATAACCGCAATTTAAACACTTCCATTTTGCAGGACTCTCTTTCTTAAACACATTTCCAGTTTCGATGTTTTTTAATAACTTTTTATATCTTGTTTCGTGCGCTTTTTCGACCTTTGCGATTTCTGAAAACATTTTAGCAATTTCTTCAAAACCTTCTTCTTGTGCGGTTTTCGCAAATGAAGGGTACATTTCGCTCCATTCATAATTTTCACCGGATGCCGCTGCTTTTAAGTTTTCAATGGTGCTGCCGATGCCGCAAAGATGTTTAAATTCCAGTTTTGCATGTTCTTTTTCGTTGTCTGCGGTTTCTTGAAATATTTTCGCGATTTGCTCATAGCCTTCTTTTTTAGCTACCTTAGCAAAATATGTGTACTTGTTTCGTGCTTGCGATTCTCCTGCGAATGCAGCGAGTAAGTTTTTTTCAGTTTGAGTTCCTTTTAAATTACTCACAATTACCTCCTTTTTAAGTAATAACGATAAGAAGCAAAAAACCAATTTCTCTGGCACCGTTCAAATCATCCAGCGATGATTTTCTCTGGCGCTTCACCCTTAAAAATCCTTCGTTTCACTCAGGATACCATGCTTTTAAGGTCTCAGGGCCTGCCTGCCCGCCGGATTGGCAGGCGGGCCTGAAAAATTGTTTTTACTTCTTATCCTAATTTATTCCCAGTTCCTGGTTTATTGTCGGCGCCTGTCCCGCCAAAGGCGGGAGTCTCTGGTCCGGAACTTTCCGGACTTAAAACTTACTACTTACAACTTATAACTAGACCAACGGTCTATGGTCTATTCTGCCACACCCCATGTACTGTGCAAAATTCTCTTACCTTGAGAATATTTTCTTTTTTAGTGCAACATTTTATTTCTGGTTTTTGGCCAGGTTTCAATTCAACTCTTAGAACTCTCTCCTTAGTTAATACTTCAATGAACTTGATGTAGTGTTCCTCAATCATTGGATGCTCAATGCTGCCAACTTTTATTATGCTTCCATTTTCTGTATTTTCAATTATTGGCACATGTTTTTCGCTTCCGGTATCTTCAGTTTTTGGTTCTACTTTTATCATTGGCTGATTGCAGCAGATAAGCGTTGGTGCACCGGCTGAAACTATTTCAATTAAATGCTTACAAATTTCACAGTGATATAATGTTCTTAATTCTGTCATCGCAAACCTCCTTTAGTTTATTTTCATCTGGTACATACTGTATTTTAATTGCCTCAGCGGTTTTGAATCCACAGTTTGATAAAATTTGATCAATTTGTTTTATGCTTTGCCCGCCCCAACCGTATGATCCAAAACTTAAAGCATTTCTGTTTTTTGGTGTAAGTCCTTGCATGTAAGTTGTGAATGCCGCAACGGTTGGTAGCAGCCCGTTATTAAGGGTTGGTGATCCGACGCAAATGTATTTAGCAGACAAAAGATGTGCCATTATATCTGAGATGTGCGTGCTTTGCAGGCTAAACACTTTTGCATCAATGCTTTTAGATTGGAAAGCATTTTTAATGAAGTTTGCAATTTTCTCAGTCGAGTGCCACATAGTATCGTATATAATTACTGCCTTTTCTTCAGTTTCATTATTTGACCATTTCTTATAAAGACCAATGATATTGTTTATATGTTTTCGCCAAATCAAGCCATGGCTTGGTGCAATTATGTCAATTTCCAGTGAGGATAGCGCATCTAGGGCCTTTTTAACTTGCGCTCCAAATAAAAGTACAATGTTCGCATAGTATTTGGCTGCTTCACTTTTAATTATTTCAAGGTCGTATTGATCGTCGAAGCGCTCTTTGCTTGCAATGTGTTGGCCAAAGGCATCATTGGAAAGTAGGAGTTTCTCTTCTGGAATATACGTAACCATTGAGTCCGGCCAATGAACCATTGGAGTTAAAACGAAACTTAGATTTCTCTGACCAATATTAACTGTATCGCCGCTGTTGACCACTTTAAAATTCCAATTTTGATTATAATGCTGGCGTAACCCTTTTTCTCCATTAGGTGAAGTAATTACAATAGCACCAGGGGCAAGTTGACACATTTTGGGTAGACAGCCAGAATGGTCCATCTCAACATGATTAGATACGATGTAGTCGATTTTTGCTGGGTCAACTATTTCTTTTATTCGGGTGATCATTTCATCAAAACAGGAACGCTTAACTGTATCGATTAAGGTAATTTTCTCATCAACGATAAGATATGCGTTATATGTTGATCCGCGTTGAGTAAGATAGCCATGGAAATTACGCAACTCGGCATCAATTGCACCTACCCAGTAAATCCCCTTTTTTATTTCAGTTGGCTTCATCTATTTTCTCAAATTGATCTTTTCCTACTCCGCACTCTGGGCAAACCCAATCATCTGCTAAATCAGTAAATGCGATATTGTTGTTTTTAGCTGGATCATAAATGTATTCGCAAATTGTGCAACGATATTTATCCATTTTGATTACCTCCCTTTTTAAATTCCAATTTCCAAGCAACAAATTACCCGCCTGCCAATACGGCGGGCAGGCAAACAAATTACAATAACCAAAAACCAAATCCTCAAACAGTTTTGGCTATTTGTTAATTGCAATTAGATATTGCTTGTCTGTTTGTCCGCCGGCAAACAAGTGATTTAGTATTTGTAATTTTTTTCATAGTGTATGATTTTAGTACCCAACAAAGTTTTCTGCTCTAATCATATCAGCGTTACAATTAAGCTCAAGGCAAATATTTTTTATGCTCGAAACCATTATTGGGGGTCCGAAAATAAAAATAGCTCTACTGCGGTAGTCAGGAATCTTATTTTCTATTAGTTCTTTAGTAATCAGCCCTCTTAGGCAGTTTTCTTCCTTCGGTGTGCAGTCAGTGATAGTGTGCAATATATCAATATTAGAATTCCTTGCCCAAATATTTAGTTCAGATTTAAAGGCAATGTCGTCTTCAGATCTGTTAGAGTAAATCAAAGTAACGTTGATGGGAAGTTTTTTTTCCACAACGTGTTCAATGATTGAGATTACCGGAGTAATCCCTATTCCACCAATTAGAAAGGCAATTTTTTTATCATTTTCTGACAAAACGCAATTTCCCATTGGCGCTTCTAATGATATTCTATCGTTAGGCTTTAGCTTGAGCAATCGTTTAGAAAATTCACTATTTGAGAGTCTCTTGGTGAATTCAATATAGTCTTTATCTGGCGCACAGGAGAACGATAGAAACTTATTTAGATTAGAATTAGACATATTTTCTGTATCAAAGATGACGCGTAAAAATTGACCCGCTTTAAATTTTAACGGTTTCTCCAATTTGAATCTCCAGCTTTTGACTGAAGATGTGCGCTCTACTACATCTGTTAAATTAGCGTGAATTAACTCCATTTTAAAGGTTCCAACTCCCTTTTTTCTTTGATGTTGTTTTAGGAGGGCAACATTTTTTCTTGTTGCTTATTTTTTCGTTGCCTTTACAAATTACACATATTTGTGTTTTTGCCTTTTTGATCGTTTTTTTACTCTTCATTTTTAGTCTCCTTTAAGCACTTGCGGTCGTTGCCACGACAGGCTGTGGCCTAGTCGCTAATTCTTTATCCAAAATGAGAATGCCTGCAGGTTGAGTGCCAATATGCTTTAATTTTGCCAATATGTCGGTTGGATTTTTTTCTTCCTCGATTTGTTCAGTTACAAACCATTGCAAGAAAATTACGGTTGCGCTATCTTTGGCTTTTTGAGCTAAATCATAAAGATTGTTAATGCTTGCGGTAACCTTTTTTTCATGCGCAAGAGTTTTCTTAAAAACATCTTCAACTGAGGAAAACTTTAAGTTTGGTTTATCAATTGGCCCTAAAGTTATTGGTGTGCCAATCTCGCTTAGGTAGTTGAATATTTTCATGCCGTGGATTAGCTCTTCTTGGGCTTGCATTTTCATCCAGTGGCTGCAACCATCAAGGCTTTCTTTATCAAAATAGGCGACCATTGATAGGTATAAATAAGCTGAATAGAATTCTTTTGTGATTTGTGCGTTCATTTCTTGTACTAGTTTCTTTTCCATTTTTACCTCCTTTTTTCAATAAGTGTATTCAACATGTTTATTATTAGTGCATTGCTTTGATCAATGTAGCCTATGTTATTTTTTATTTCAATTTCACTTTGTACGTATTTATCGTTAGTGATCTCGTTGCGGCACTCATTAATAAGATCATCAATGTTATTTTTCGTTAATTCAAGATGAAATTGTAAACCTAAAACCTTTCCACTATTATATGAAAATGCCTGGTTTTGACAAGTCTGACTTTCGGCAATATTAATTGCTTTATTTGGTATGTCAAAAGTATCGCTGTGCCAGTGAAAAGCCATAAACTCTTTCGGCAGCAAATCAGAGCCATTGTTAACTACATTAAACCAGCCGATTTCTTTCTCTTTATTTTTGTATACTTTTGCTCCAAGGCAATCAGCAATCAATTGCGCACCTAGGCAAACGCCCAAAACTAACTTGTCATCTGTGATTGCTTCGGTGATGAATTCTTTTTCTTGTTTTAGCCACGGAAACCTATCTTCTTGATAGACATTCATCGGTCCGCCCGTAATGATTAAAATGTCGAATTTATCTGTTTTGGGCAATTGTTCTTTCTTATGGAGAGATGTTTTCGTTACTTGATGGTTGTTATTGTCTGCCCATTTATCGATTACCCCTAAACCTTCGAAATCTACATGTTGTAAGTAATGTAAGCGCATGCTCAACCTCTATTTTTAATCAACGATGCTAAACTCATATTTTTTAATTCACGGCGCACTTGATCTTGTATTGTATTTAACTTTTTTCTCAATAAACACACTTTTGTATCAGAGCATATTTGCTTTCTTAAAGTGCACTCATTTAACTGCAGTTTACCTTGGAATATTTCTAAAACTTTTAAAACAGTTATTTGTTTTGTTGACCAAACAAGTCGAAATCCCCCTTTTGATCCTTTGAATGACTCCAATAATTTTTCTTTGTTGAGAATCTGTAATATTTTTCTTAAAAAAGGTTTCGGTATTTTAAGTGCAAGCACCAGTTCGTCTACGGAAACGATACTATTTTCAGCTTTGGCGATATAGCAAAGCGCTCTAATTGCATAATCAGTATCTCTTGTTAAAAGTTTCATATTTCCTTTTTAGTTTTTCGTTTTTATGAGGGTAGTTTAGTGTCGTGCCCAGGACGAACTACTACAGCCTTCGCTGCAGTGAGTTACAGGACGAAGCATGAATTTAATTGTAATTTTCATACTCTGCCTCCTTTCGGTTAAGTCCGTATTGTCAAAACTTACTGATTATCTTCTAAGAAATTCGAAATCCTAATAACAAAAATCCTAAACATTTGCCTTATATTTATTACTTAGATACATTTCGTTTTCTCTGTTTAGAATTTTCTTCGTTTGTTTCGAGCTTCGATATTCGAATTTCGGATTTACCTCCCCCCGGATACAAACAATTCGCTCTTATTTTTTCATAGAACTTTTGACATTACCGTTAAGTGCATAAAACAATCTTTCTTTTTAAATGATACCATGTGGGTATCATTTGTCAAGGCATATTCTTATTTTGCGTACAGGCATGACTACTTGTTGATTAATTTACTTATTATAAAAATCCCGAAGTTTCCTTCGGGTTTCACCGCTAAATCACACCATTGTGATAATATTCTACCAATCGTTTTAAATAGATTTTAAAAATGCTTTTTTTTGTATTCATCCAACAACTTAAGCGCTTCGTCTTTACATTGTCCGCATACAGTACCTAGCTTGGTGTGTTCCTGCAGTTCGAGATATGTGCGAACTCCTTCCAGTACGGCTTCTTCGATTTCGGCGTCGCTTACATTCATGCATTGACAAATTATTTTTGTTTGGTCTTTTTTTATCTTGTTTTCTTGTCCGTTGCGTTTATAGTAATCGTCAATTGCAGCGCGCAATGCTTTATCGCCTAACACTGAACAGTGAATTTTGTGCTCAGGCAAACCGTCAAGCTGAGCTGCAACGTCTTTAGGTGTCACTTTATAAGCAGCCGAAAGAGTCATTCCCTTGACCATTTCTGAGAGTATCGATGTGCTCGCGATAGCGCTGGCGCAACCATACGTTTTCCATTTGCAATCGGTGATAATATCTTTATCAACTTTTATTGCAAATAGCATTTGATCACCGCATTTTATATTGCCCACAATGCCTTTGCCGTCGGCAGCAAAATTTGCTTCGTCCTCTAAAACATTTTTAGGATTAGTGAAATGTTCTTTTAATTTATCTGAGTATACCCAATCATTCATTCTTTCTCCCAACGTTAGACGTAAGCTACAATATACAAATCACAAATTACAAACAATATCCAAAGACTAATTGATAAAATAACAAAATTATTTGTGCGTTTGAATTTTTGTATTGTAATTTGTTTGTGATTTGTTAATTGTAATTTGTAACTTTAAATTATAGTTTTTCGTTTAATAAGCAGTTGACATATTCCGTACTTTTTTAATTACCTTTGGCAATTTCTCAATCAAGTAATTTATATCTTCAATCGTATTTTCGCGTCCAATGCTAATTCGAATTGAACCATGTGCTTGCTCTGCTGAAAGCCCAACTGCCAATAAAACATGCGATGGATCAAGCGAACCTGAAGCACAAGCTGATCCGGTTGATACGCAAATTCCTTCTAAATCCAAATACAGTAATATTGCTTCTCCCTCGGCCCCGGTAAATGACACATTAAGCGTGCCGGTGAGGCAATCTGTAGGGTGTCCGTTAAACTTAATGTCAGGAATTTTTTCTTCTATTGCGCTCTTGAGAATGTTTTTTAACTGTGAAAGCCTTGTTTCTTCTTCGGTCATTTCCTTAGCGCGCATTTCGATTGCTTTTCCAAAAGCAATTATGCCCAAAGTGCTTTCAGTTCCGGCTCGTCGGCCTTGCTCTTGGTGCCCACCATGAATTAATGGGCAAAATGGCGTACCTTTTTTAACATAAAGGGCGCCAATTCCTTTTGGCCCGTATATTTTGTGAGCGGACATTGTAAGAAAATCAACATCAAGTTCTCCTACATTGACCGGTATTTTGCCAACCGCTTGAACAGCGTCAGTATGGGCAAGCATTCCGCTATTGTGTGCGATCTTTGCGATTTCCTTTATATCTTGAATTGTGCCGATCTCATTGTTGGCCATCATCACTGAAACTAAACCAATTTTATTAGTGGTTAGGTCTTTTAATTGGTTGGGATTAATTTTGCCATACTCATCAACATCCAAATAGAACATGTTTGTGCCTTTGCCTTTAAGGCATCTTGATGTTTCTAAGATGCATGGGTGCTCAATTCGTGTGGTAATCAAACTACTTTGATTTTTACTTTGGAATGAGCATTTACCTGATTGACAACAAAAAATTGACAGTGCAGTATTATTCGCTTCCGAGCCACTACCGACAAAAATTATTTCTTCGGGATTTGCACCAATAAATGTTGCTATTGTTTTGCGTGAGTGCTCAATCGCTTCGTTAGCCTTGCGTCCAAATTGATGAAGACTTGAAGGATTGCCAAAGATATCCAATGCCTTGGTGATTTCTGCTTTCACCTGAGGGTGAAGCGGAGTAGTTGCGTTATTATCAAAATAGATTGGTTTTTTTATACTAGACATAATCTAACATCGCCATAATGCTTTTTTTAGCTTTTTTAATTATTTCATTGGGTAGGGTTACTTCAAACTTTTTTTCTTTTAAGCTAGCGTGAACTTTAGCCAGGTTTGTTAGTTTCATGTTTGGGCAAATTGCAATATTTGATATGGGAAAAAATTCTAAATCTGGATTGTCTTGTTTTAGGCGATAGATAATTCCTTCCTCGGTTCCTATAATGAAACGTGTTGACTTTGATTTTTTGACATATTTCTCCATTCCTCCGGTTGATAAAACTTGGTCAGATAATTTTATTACTGCGCTGTTGCATTCGGGATGCACCAAGATTTCTGAGTTCGGATATTTTTCTTTAGCTGCTAAGACATGCTCCGGTAAAATTTTAGCATGAGTTGGGCAGTATCCAGAGGTTAGTATTATATTGCGTCCAGTTTGAGCTTTTGTGTAGGATCCCAAGTATCGATCAGGTATGAAGATTATCTCGTCATCATCGGTAAAAGCATTTTGAGCAACAGCGATTGCGTTTGCGGACGTACAGCATATATCAGATTCAGCTTTTACTTCGGCGGAAGAATTAACATAGCAGATGATTTTGGCATTTGGGTGCTTTTGTTTTAGGCTGCGTAGTTGTTCAATGGTTATCATATCAGCCATTGGACAGCCGGCATTTTTGTCGGGAATTAGGATTGTTTTTTGAGGTGATATGATTTTCGCGGTTTCCGCCATAAAATGGACACCACAAAATACGATAACGTCGGCTTTTGTTTTTGATGCCGCTACGCTCAACCCCAACGAATCACCACGGTAATCGGCAATATCCTGAACTTCTGGAAGTTGGTAGTTATGAACCAAAATAACCGCATTCAGGTCTTTTTTTAGCTTTTGAATTTCTTTAATAACATTCATCTTAATCGATAACCGCCTGTATTGTTCCTCCTGCGCAGACTATATCATTACTATAAAATACAATGGATTGACCGGGAGTTATGCTCTCTTGCGGCTCATCAAAGGATACTTTAATCGTATTATTTTTTTTGTCAAGAGTGATTTGACACGGTGTTTTTTTATGAGCATAGCGTATTTTAGCAGAAATATTTTTAGGTAGTTTATCAACCAAGAAATTAAGATTAGATGCCATAAGACTTTTTGATTGCAAATTGTGCCTTTCTCCAACGACGACTTGATTATTTTTTTGGTTTAGGCGCAGCACATAAAGAGGATTTTTAGCCGCGATCCCTAATCCGCTGCGCTGACCAATGGTAAAATTTATAATACCATTGTGCTGCCCAAGAATTTTACCATCTTCGGTTACAATGTCTCCAGGTTTAGATTGGATTCTTTTAACTATAAACTCTTTATAATTTTTATTTGGTACAAAGCATATATCTTGACTTTGCTGCTTCTCAGCAACTGTTAAATTTGCGTCTTTTGCAATTTGGCGGACTTGATTTTTGGAATATTTTGCCAGAGGAAACAAAATATACTTTAGATTTTCCTTTCTTATATTATATAAAAAGTAAGTTTGATCTTTTTGGCTATCTTTAGGGCAGGCTAGCTTAACTTTGCCGTTGGTTTTTATGATTTTAGCGTAATGCCCGGTAGCAAGATAATTAAACCCTAAGTTTTTTGCATATTCAAGCAATTTTCCAAATTTTAGATACTGATTGCAACGCGCGCAAGGATTTGGAGTTCGTCCGCTTTTATATTCTGAAATAAAATCATCGATGACGTACTTAGACAGCTCATTAGAAAAATCCAACACATAGTAAGGTATGTTAAGTTGAGCGCAAACGCTTTTAACGTCATTTATTGCCTCAACGCCGCAACACTTGCGCTTATTGCTTGTGTCGTCAGGTATGCCAAGGCACATTGTAACGCCAATTACTTCATGTCCTTGCTGCTTTAGCAGATAAGCGGCTACAGAAGAATCAACACCACCACTCATTGCTACCATTACTTTTTCCATTCTTTATTTTGAAATTAAGAAAATGCCGATATTGGCAAAGAGATTGGGAAATAAAAAAACACGGTGTTTCGGATTCAGATATACGGTTTGGCTCACTCTTACGTTTTTTTGACGGCAATAATCACTAAAATCGAAAATACTTAAAAAATGTAAGTTTGGTGTCTGATACCATTTATACGGCAAAGCCGGGGTGACGGGCGTTCTCCCTAAAAAGAAAAGTTGCAACCGTGACTTGTAGTAGGTGAAATTAGGCAGTCCAACAACCACACTCTTACCTACCCGCAAGGCGTCCTGTAATACTTTCTCTAAATGAATTACCTGCTGTAAGCTTTGGTTCATAATCACATAGTCAAAAGCATTATCGCGATATTCAGATAGTCCGGTGTCAATGTCTCCATGCAAAACATTAATCCCTTTTTCAACGCATTTATAGACTGCTTGCGCATCAATTTCTATTCCTTGACCCTTTACTTTCTTTTTTCTGTTTAAAAGGCGCAAGAGTTCACCGTTACCGCAACCAAGATCTAAGACCGAGCTTTTTTCTGGGATAAGGTCCACTATTATTTTATAATCTAATGGTATAATTTCTTTCATAGAGGTTTATCGATTTTTTTGTACACGTTTTTTAAAAAATGTGAGATAAGATGTGTTTGTTCACTAATCTCAAGCAAAAATGCATCGTGCCCGTAGGTTGAGTCGATTTCACAATAGGTAACTGAAACACCCGTAAGTTTGCAAGTTTTAACCATTTCTTTAGATTGGTAAGTTGGATACAGCCAATCAGACTTAAAGGAAATGACTAATACCTTTGGTTGTGTGCCGGTAAATGCTTCAGCGGTTGCGTCAGTTGCTATTAAGTCAAAATTATCCATTGCTTTAGTAATATAAAGAAATGAATTTGCATCAAAACGCTTCACAAAGCTATCCCCGCGATAATGCAAATAACCTTCGACTTCAAAATCAGCAGTGAATTTAGCATCTTTTTTGGCTATCTTTTTTTGTCGACCAAATTTTTTGGCCATTGACTTATCGCTCATGTATGTGATGTGCCCAATCATTCTGGCAACCGCCAGCCCTTTTAATGGGGAAGAATTTTGATAGTAATCACCATTATTCCAATTTGGATCAGTCATTATTGCTTGTCGTGCAACCTCATTAAATGCGATTTGTTGCGGAGAATGTTTCATAGTTGTGGCAACCGGAATTGCACTATGTATTCGATTTGGATATTTTCGAAACCATTCTAGCACTTGCATCCCCCCCATCGAGCCTCCAACTACAGATAGCAATTTGTCAATTTTAAGGTGATCAATAAGGCATATCTGGGCATTTACCATATCGCCGATCGAAATAAGTGGAAAACTTAGTGTGTACGGTTTTTCATTGAGAGGGTTTATACTGCTTGGTCCAGTTGATCCAGCGCATCCACCGAGAACATTTGAACAAATTATAAAATACTTATTGGTGTCGAAAGCCTTGTTCGGGCCAATCATCGAGTTCCACCAGCCAACGCTGTCGTCGGTTTTTGAAATTCCGGCCGCATGTGAATCCCCTGATAAAGCATGAGCGATTAGAATCGCATTATTTCTATCTCCGTTAAGAGCGCCATAAGTTTCATAAGCTAAAGTGATCGGGCCAAATTTTTGACCTGATTCCAAGATCAGTTTATCACTTAAAGTAAAATGCTTTTTAATTGATTCCATGCTAATCCTTAAATAACCATGTCGATAAGTATCTTTCTCCGGTATCTGGTAAAATCACAACAATAGTCTTATCTTTTGATTCATTGCGTTTGGCGACACTCAAACCTGCCCACATCGCTGCGCCGCTAGACACGCCAGCGAAGATTCCTTCTTTTCTTGCTAATTGACGGGAAATAACTCCAGCATCTTGGTCGTCAACTTTAATTATCTCATCAATTATACCACGATTTAATACGTTTGGCACAAAACCTGCGCCAATGCCTTGGATCTTGTGCGCTCCCGGAGAGTCCCCGGAAAGAACCGCCGAATTTTTGGGCTCAAGGGCAATAATTTTAATTGATGGCTTCTTCTTCTTTAAGACTTCTCCAATACCGGTAATTGTTCCACCGGTACCTATTCCACAGATAACGATGTCTACTCCTCCATCGGTATCATTGTATATTTCTTGGGCAGTAGTGTGACGATGAATTTCGGGGTTTGACGGATTGTTGAATTGCTGAGGCATGAAACTTTTTTTTGTAGATAGAGCAATTTCCTCTGCTTTTTCGATTGCGCCTTTCATTCCTTTTGAGCCGTCGGTTAATACGAGCTCTGCACCCAAAATTTTTAAGAGTTGACGTCGCTCTAAGCTCATTGTATCCGGCATAGTTAAAATTAGCCGATACCCTTTAGCGGCGCAAACAAAACTAAGTGCAATTCCAGTGTTGCCGCTTGTCGGTTCAACAATAACCGACCCTTTACTGATGCGTCCCTCTTTTTCTGCTGCTTCAATCATTGCAACACCAATTCGGTCTTTAACGCTGGAAAGTGGATTAAAAAATTCTAATTTTGCCAAAATGGTTGCCTGCGTGTCATTGAGGTGATTAATTCGCACCAAAGGTGTATTGCCGATAGTTTTTGTGATATCGCTGTACACTTTCATCTTTACACCTCGCTTAACGCTTGATCGATGTCGTTAATAATATCTTCGATATTCTCAATTCCTACCGAAAGCCTTACGAAATCTGGAGTGACTCCGGTTGCTAATTGTTCTTGCTCTGATAATTGCTGGTGAGTAGTGCTTGCAGGATGAATTGCTAGTGATTTTGCGTCACCAATGTTAGCTAAGTGAGATATTAGCTGCAACGAGTTAATAAATTTTTTTCCAGCTTCAATGCCATCTTTAATTCCAAATCCAACAATTGCACCAGCACCTTTGACTAAATATTTTTCTGCCTTTTCCTTTTGGGGGCTTGAGTCAAGGCCAGGGTAATTTACCCATGACACCTTTGGATGTTTTTCCAAATATTTGGCAACCTTGAGTGCGTTTTCAGAGTGCCTCGGCATTCTCAGGTGCAGTGTTTCTAATCCTTGAAGAAACAAAAAGGCATTAAAAGGTGACATTGCGGGTCCCAGATCGCGCAAGAGCGTTACTCTTGCTTTTATGATATAGGCGATATTTCCCATTGGTTTTAGAGCTTCAACAAAATTAATACCGTGATAACTTGCCTCAGGACCAGCAATCAATGGAAATTTCCCATTCGTCCAGTCGAAGTTGCCAGAGTCAACGATCGCTCCACCAATTGATGTTCCATGTCCACCTATAAATTTAGTTGTAGAATAAACAACGATATCAGCCCCGTGTTCAATTGGTTTTAATAAGTAAGGAGAAGCGGTGTTATCTACTATCAAAGGAATGCCATTGTCATGAGCAATTTTTGCAAGTGCTTTTAAGTCTACAACGTTTAGTTTCGGATTACCAATAGATTCGGTGTAAATTGCTTTTGTTTTGGGTGTGATTGCATTTTTAAAACCTTCGAGGTCGTCAGATTTTACAAAGTTCACTTTTATACCAAGACGCTTGAATGTGTAATGGAAAAGAGTGTATGTCCCGCCATAAAGATTGTCGGCAGAAATGATTTCGTCACCACATTGGGCAATATTGAGTAATGCCAAAGTGATTGCCGATTGCCCACTGGCAACGGCTAGCCCACCGATGCCCCCTTCTAAAGCAGCTAATCGTTTTTCCAGAACATCAGTCGTCGGGTTCATTAAACGAGTGTATATATTGCCGAATTCTTTTAGGCCAAAAAGGTTTGCGGCGTGCTCAGTATTTTTAAATTCATAAGATGTGGTTTGGTATATTGGTGTTGCTCGCGATCCGGTAGTTGGATCGGAGTCGTAACCGGCGTGAAGAAGAATTGTCTCACTTTTTAAGTTCGTAATTTCTTTTTTCATGGTACCTCCTTTTTTAAATTATTCACTAGGCTGTTTTTGCATGCTACAAAATAGTAACAAAAATTTAATCGTAAAGCGTTCTTTTTTCTGACATAATTTTATGCACAATGCTATACACATCATCTGGTTTAATGGATTTAAGACAGTAATAATCTCGGCTGCAATTATGGGCAAGACATCGGTTGCAATTTGACCCCTTATGTAAATAATAAGAATTCTCCCCTAAAGGCTTCCATCTTAATGGTGAAAGCCCAGCATCGTTACGGCCAAATATTGATATCACAGGTGTTTTAAGGGCTGCAGCAATATGAACTGGTCCGGAGTCGTTAGAAATAAAAAGCGACGCGCGTTTAAGTAGAGCGCCAAGCTCACCAATTGTTAGCTTTCCGGTGAAATCTATTACACCGAGTGAATCAATGATTTTTTGAGCAAATATTTTTTCAAATTTAGAGGCAATAACGACTACCTTTCCATATTGAAACAAACGGCCCGTTAATTGGCAAAAGTATTCAACTGGCCAACGTTTAGATGGGCATGATGCTGATGGGTGAACAACGGTAAATGTGTCTCCCTTCTCAATGCCACACTCCGATAAAAGACGCTCCACTCTGGCAGCTAATGCTTTTTTGATTGGAAAGTGTAGTTCTTTTGTTTTTATCGGTATGCCTAACTCCTTTAGCACTTGAAGGGTGTAGTCGCTTTCGTGCTTTTTGCCTTCCTGCTTAGTGTGAAGTATTTTTTTGTTAAGAAGAAAACTCAATTTTTTGTTCCATCCGATTCGCATCGGTATAGCGGCTAAAAATGAAATAAAATGAGCTCGATTGGTTGGATGTAGAATGAGCGCCCAATCAAAATTTTTTCTATTTAAAGCAATTGCAAAAGCAACTGTTGCAAGAAAACTTGATTGTTTGCCATATTTGTCGTAAATGATAATTTCATCGAGATTAGGATTTCCATCAAGGGCGTCTTTGGTGTATGGGCGGCACATAAAAGCGATGTGTGCCCGTGGATAGGCGAGACGTAAATTTGTGATTACTGGTGTAGACAGCACTACATCTCCCATTCGATCGGTGCGTATTATTAATATTTTTTTAGGTGTGTCCATAGGTTTCGAATTGCTTCAATAGTTTGTTTGGAGTCGATGACGACTCCCTTGTCAGTATTTGTGCCTTTTAACAAAATTGAATTTTGTGATGATGGTCCGTATTTTTGCGAATTGGTTGGTCCGAAAATAACCACTGTTGCGACATTTAAATAACTTGCAATATGGAGTATACTTGAATCAACACAAAACAAAAGTTTAGCGTAATTTTTTATAAGGTAAAATACTTCGGGCATTGAAGTTTTTCCAACGAGATCAACCACTCCGTTAATATTTAAAATATCGCGATAGTATTTGCGATCGCATTTCTCGCCCAAAATAACAACGCTATAGGCAAAGGATAGCTCCTTCACTGTTTTATATAGGCAATTATACTCGTAAGATTTAAAGTGTGATCGTGATGCGCAAGTTATAAATAATGAATTAGGTGCAATTTCTTGGAATTTATTTTTTTCCTCGGTGGTGACAGTAAAATCACTTTTTAAGGATGCATTGTTGGTTGTAAGATTTTTCACAAGATCCAGATAAATGTCCTTTGCCAAGATATTTTTTGAGTAATTTCGAATAAACGGGGTTCGTTTTTTTGCGTTAAGAATGATCGGAAGCAAGGAATTCTTAAAATCAATTACAGTATGGTATTTTCCGCGATTAGCTAGTGAGAATCTCAGTTTTTTAGATACTGGCCATTTTTTATCAAACTCCTTTATTTCATTGAGAAAATTATTGCGCGAGAAAAGATGAGCAGTTTTAGGTGAAACTAATCCTGTAATTTTAGAATTAGGATAAGCATGCTTAACTCTATCGAGTGAGGGAAGGCAGAGTATTGCGTCGCCTAAATTGGTGGGAAAGTAAACTAAGACACCCGTGCCCATTTTTTTACTGTACCTTTTTTTTAAAATTGTGTCAAGGCATGATGCAAAGAAAGCTGGCAATTTTCTGGAAATAAGCTAGAATTAGATGATAAATAGCATCTTTGACGGGGCACAACAAACAAAAATAACTCAAATGCGGATATTACACATTACCACACATCTTGATATAGGCGGGATTCCGACCTATATATATAATCTAACCCGGCACCTTATTAAGTGCAATATAGAGGTTGCGGTTGCATCTAGTGGCGGTGTTTGGGAAGATGAGTTTAAAAAACTTGGGGTAAAGGTGTATCGCATCAATGTGCGAACGAAAAATGAATTCGCTCCAAAATTAATCCACTCGGCTTATACGCTTTATCAGATCAGAAAAGAGTTTAAGTTTGACATTATCCACTCGCATACCCGAGTAACTCAGGTATTAGCTCAGTTATTTAGCTTTTTTTCTCGAGTACCTCATATTGCTAATTTCCATGGGTTTTATCTTAAAAATAAGAAACGCTTAATGCGCAAAATAATAAAAGCTCAAGGAAAGGTTTCAATCGCGATTACCCCCTTTGTTGCTGATGATTTGATTAATATTTTTGGTGGGAAAAAAGAACGAGTGAGAACTATTCTTTCAGGGATAGACTTTGATCGTTTGGATAATGACAAGGCCACGCTTAAGTTAAATGGTTCACCCATAATTGGGGCATCTGGGAGATTGTCGTCAGTAAAAGGGTTTAAGTATTTGGTTTCTGCCATGGTAGATGTTCGTAGTCGATATCCAAATGCATCTCTTTACATTATGGGTGATGGTAAAGAGAGACAAAATCTTTTGGATCTTGCAAATAAGGCTGGTGTGGGTAAGTGCTTTAATATCCTAACTAACGTTAGTCTTTCCGCTTTTTTAAAAGCAATTGATATTTTTTGCTTGCCTTCTTTAGAGGAGCCACTCGGGTTGTCAGTATTAGAGGCACAATATTTCGGTGTTCCTTGCATTGCTTCTTCAGTTGATGGATTAAAAATTTTGATTAACCATAGTGATACTGGGTTATTGGTTCCTCCTAGGAATTCGAAAAAGATCAGTGAAGCAATCGATTTATTAATGAAAGATGGTGAATTACGTCAAAGAATATCCGACACTTGCCAAAAAGAAGTTCGTGATAAATTTGATCTTAACACAAGAATTGCTGATTTTGCATCAATATATAAAGAGGTTTTAGATGAAAATACTGGTATTTGAGCCCAACTGGCTTGGCGATGTAATTTTAACTACGCCCATATTCAAAACACTTAAAAGCCACTTTAAAGATTGCCAGTTAACCTGTTGCATTACGTCGCGTTGTAGAGACGTTGTTGCTCATAATCCATATGTCGACAATATTATTGAGTTCAACGAGCGCGTCGAAGACCGCAGTCTAATTAAAAAAGCTATTTTTGTGAATAAAATTAAGGGGTACGATTTAGCGATACTTTTGCATCGTTCTCTTACTAGAACAATTCTTTGTTATCTGGCAGGCATAAAACAACGCGTTGGTTATGGCTATAAAAAAAGGTCATGGCTGCTTACTTCTGCATGGCCTTCGGTTGACAAGGATTCGGTTCATAAACAAGACTACTATTTAGATATTTTAAAGGCGATTAATATTAGCATTTGTAATAATAATTGCATCGTTTATGTGTCAAAAAAAGAAAAAGAATGGGCAAATGAAATTGTTACTGATGTAGCATCTTCTGATAGGCGATTAGTCGCAGTAAACTTACTTACTAATTGGGTTCCAAAAAATTGGAAACTCGAGAACTTTATAAATATGATCGAGCTAATTAAAGAACGTTTTAAGAATGTTGACTTTATTCTTACCTCAAAAAACAAGGTCAGTTTTCCAGAGATGAGTTGTGTGACAAATTTAACCGAACAAACGAGCATTCTGCAGCTCGCAGCCCTTTATGAAAGGTGTGATCTTGTTATTTCTGGAGATTCTGGTCCTCTTCATTTGGCGGGTGCGGTTGGAGCAAAATATCTTGGTCTTTATGGCCCCACAGCGCCGCGCTTAACTTCAGTTCGAAGTGAGGCTTGTGGTATAATTTTATCCAAAAATGAGCTTTGCCATACACCGTGTTACGAAAAAAAGTGCGCAAAAAACTTCATTTGTATGGACGCAATTACTCCAATTGATGCGTTTAACGCGGCACTAAAACTACTTTCGAATTAATTCTTTTATTTTTGTAAAAACTTCGGACACTGTTATTTGCTGCATGCAATCATAAGTTTTGCACTTAGGCGCATAACAAAATGAACATGGTAGATTTTTGCAGATTACGTGCAGATTTTTATCTTTTATAGTATGCGCTTTAGGGTTTGTTGGGCCAAATAACGCAATCGTGTCGATACCTAAACTTTGCGCGAGATGAAGAGTCGCGGTATCAGGTGTCAGAAAAACATCCAACTTTTTGAGCACCTCAATGAGGTCAGGGAGTGTTGTTTTTCCGCAAAGGTTAATTGGTTTGCCTTTACAAAGGCTCTCTATTTCTTTGGCTAAGGAAACAGTTGATTTATCTCCTAAAAGAACCACCCGATGACTTAATAGCGCTTTTTGAATGGTTTCAATCAGTTTTGCAATGCTTTCCTTTGGCCAATTTTTTGTGGACCATCGCAGCGAAGCAGATACGTTTATGCCAATCAATGGCTTATCGCCTAGAGATAAGTTTGATATATTATGAGGGGCCCGTTGCCAAAACTTCAACTCTTTTTGTTTAAATTTTAAACCAAGAAACGAAGTGATTCTTTCTTGTGACTCCAGTGGTCCAATTGTGCCTTTTTTTGGAAATCGTCCCCGCTTGGTTAACAAGAACCCTAATTTTCTAGAAAAACCAAATGATTGACGCGGAAAGCTTAAAAAGCTGATTAAGTGGGTTGCGCGATTATTTTGTAAATCAATAATGTAGTCGAGCCCCTGACAGCGAAGTTTTCGTGCGATTTGACGAATGTTCGGCATTTTTTTATATTCACTGCTTACTCCGATAACCTTGTCAACATAAGGGCAATCATTAAAAAGGGTTGAATATTTTTTTAGAGTGATTAAGCTTATGTCGGCGTCGGGAAAACTTTCTCGCAACATTTTTAAAGTCGGTATTATTAAAATTATATCCCCTAACGCAGATATTTTAAGAACTGCAATGCGCTTAGTGCTTTTTGTTTTTTGATAAACATTATTAATTTCAAGTGCGCATTTATCTAATGTATAGAGCTCCTCTACCTTTTTGCGAGCATTGATGGTCATGGCAGAAGTTTTTTCTGAATCGTTTAATACTTTTAGAATTGCATCTGATATTGCATTGGCAGATTTCGGTTTAACCAAATATCCATTTACGCCGTCTTCAACAATCTCGTTAAATCCTCCGATTTTTGTTGCAACTACTGGGACTCCACAGGCAAATGCCTCAACTACTACTCTGCCGAAAGACTCATCTTTAATTGACGGTGCAACTAAAAGGCGCGCCTCAACCAAAGCATTTTCAATATCTGATTTATGTCCAACAAATTTAACGTTGTAATTTAAAGAAAAACGATTAACCAGAGTTTGCAGCTGGCTAAAGTACTTGGTTTTTGATTTATCAGCAGGTCCAATAATCTTTAAAGTAAGATATGGGTTAAATCTTACCAATTTCTTAAAACCTTCAATAAGGTACTGATAACCCTTAGCCGGCGATATTCGTCCGATGCTTACAATAACGTTATTATTTTTACGTGCGGTGTAATCGGTAAAGCGGAATTTATCTAAATCAACCCATCGGTTTATAATGACAATTTTTTCTTCGGGTACGCCAAAGTTTTCTCGCATATGGCGAGCAACAGTTTTTGATGGGCATATTACGAATTTCCCCCAACCCATTATTCTGCTAGAAAATTTGGTTGAATAAACTCCATGCGCGGTTGTTATGAAGTCAGTTTCTGTTCCTCGTGAAGCAAAAAAGCTTATCCACGCAGGAACCCTAGAGCGGGCATGAATGATATCGGCGCGATTGTCGTAAAGTATCTTTTTGACTCTAGGAATTAACAAGAGAGATAATGGCGACTTGCTATATATTGGCATAGTGTGATGGATTGTTTTTTCATTGCGCAATTCACCAACTAATCTACCTCCCCCGCTAATTACAATATTCTGAGTATCTTTATTTTTTAAATATTTAGCAAGGTCGACTACTCCCCTTTCAACTCCACCAACATTCATCCGCGGTAATGCTTGAATTACTTTCATTGTTTAAAAAAGTGTTTTTATCGCTGCCTTTACGGTTTTGCGATTATCCTCAAATATTGATGATGCTTTGGGTTTAATTTCATCTATTCTATAAGGAGGCTTCAATAGTGTTATTGCATTTTTTAGAAGTTTTAGAAATACCTTATGCTTTCCTTCTTGTTTTTCAAACACAATACCAACGCACGGTTTATTTAAGGCAAGAGTTTCAGATACCATAGAGATGCTCTCGCTACTGATAAAGGCAACATCAGAAATAGAAATGAAACCATCAAAAACAAAATTGTAGTTTTTGTGATTTGGATAAACTATCGCTTCGGTATTTTCGAAATTTTCTAACTCCATTTTTAAATACTTATCAGCCTCTTTTGGGGTGCGCCTTGAAGTTGAAACAAGAATTTTATAGTCGTGCGTTTTGGAAAACTCCTTTAATTTTGGAACAAACGATTTTAAATTCTTTAGAAACTCTTTTTTGTCGCTTAAAACACCTCCCAATATGAACGATATTTTTTTACTGTCACTTAGATTAAAAAACTCTCTGCATTCTTTCATTTTCTTTTCTATATTTTCCGGGCAACAAAGCGCGCCCTTAATTGTTGTTATGCTATCTGACTGCACACGGTCATGTTCAGGGATTATGCTTAAATCAAATTTTTTCACAGGTATATTGGGACGCAGGATTGTTACCGATTTCGCACCTACTGATGATGCAAATATTCTATTTACTGAAGCAACCAGACTTCCGGTACTTATAACGATATCGGCAAACGATACGCTGAGTTTACTAATGGACTCAGGAGTTAGCAACAACTTTAAATATTTTATTCCAGCGATTGAGTTTTTTCTGGTAAGAATTGCAACTAAATCAGCAATGAATCGAGATTGCTTGTTTCTATATTGAATGTCAATGGTTTTTGCGCGTAGTATATAATCTTCCTGAGAAAATAATTCTAAAAGTGAGAGAGATTGTTTAAGGTGTCCGGGCTTTCCGTCGCTTAAGACAATGATATTTAGATCTTTTTTTCGTTTAAACCGTTTGTAGTGCCATAGGTATTCGGCTGGATGTTTTCTTAGATCATTTTCGTAACTCTTATTAAGAATGCAAAGCAATTCTTTTTCGCTTTTCTGGGCAGTTTCAATGGGTGTCTTAATTTCTACAACATGACTTAGAATTCCGGTACGGTACCCGAAACACGGAAATATTTTTTTATTAAATTTTTTAGCAAGATACACTGCTCCACGAGGAGTGGGAATTATGTGCGAAAAAAATTCAATAAGATGAGCATTGTCCTCTGCTCCGTGATCCATTGTCATACCGATTAGATAGTTGTTTCGTATGTATTTCATTAATTCCTTTAAGGAAAAACATATATTTACGCGATATTGGACGCGAAGTTCATTTATAAAAGTATTTATGTTTTTTTTCTTCTGCTTTTTTGCTAGAACAGCATAGTCGGCGTTTTGCGCAATCGACGAGTTATAGAGTTCCCAACTTCCTTCATGAAGACCAACAACTACTCCTCCTTGAGCTACATTTTCTAATCCGCGCATTTGAACATATTTGAAAATACGCGGTGCAATCAGCCCCTCAATAATGCTTAAGCCCAGATTGTCGAAGCTTTTTCTTATTATGCAATAAAGCTCACCATTTGATTTTTCGGGAAAAGCAGACTTGATGTTTTTAAAAGCAAGACGACGGCGTTTTGGATTGAGGTACAGTATAAAGCCAATTACCCTACCCAATAGTAACGCAGGTACCAGTGGCATTTTCATCAGCATTTGGCGTATTTTCTTAGCTATTTTGTACATATTTATTTACACTTTCAATAAATGTTGCTGCATTATCAAGGGCCAGCTCAACCTGTAAAATAAAAATATTTAGTTTAATTTCATTTTCGGGAAAATGATAGCGATCCTTAGCGCTAATAATCAAATTACTGATCCCTTCCTTGATTAATTTATCCTGCAGGGTAAGAAACTCATTTTTAGAAAATTGATAATGATCAGGATAAGTTATTTTTTTTGCAACCTTAATGCCAGTCTCATTAAGTTTGTTAAAAAAACCTTTTGGGTAACCAATTGCCGTGAGCGCGGCTACTTTTCTGTTATCTAAAATTTTCTTATCTACCATTTGATTTTTTAAATCGATAATTCCAACAACTTTGTAATCTGCAAAAAATATTTTTAAATGAGGAAACCTTTTCTGCAACTTTTCTTTTGTGTTATGAGGAGATATTAATTCACTTTTATAGCTTAATATAACAATATCAGCTCTTTTTAATGAGTCAAGCCTTTCACGGAAATATGATGCTGGAATTAAACGATATTTGCACTCAAACTCCCTTGCTCCCATTATTACAATATCAAGATCACGCCTCAACTGTCGGTGCCCAAATCCGTCATCTAGTATAAATAAGTCGAATTTTTCGGCAAGAGACATCGCTAGTTTTGCTCGATTTTTGCCAGAAAAAGTATTTTGGTTTTTCTCTTTTAAAATTTTTTCTTCATCGATTCCATAGCCACGGCGTAAAATGGCTGTGTTGAATTTTTTAGACAATTCGTCCCAAAGAAAAAGCGATAAGCTTGTTTTTCCGGTTCCACCCCAGGATAGATTTCCTACGCAGATAACCGGTTTTGAGCATTTTTTTGCGGGTAGAATTGATTTATCGTAAAGAAAATTACGCACAGAAACGATTAATCCATAGATTAGTGAAAGTAATTGCAGAAAAAAATCAAGAGCAATTTTCCATGGAGCATCTTTATCGCTCTCAATAAAAATTATGTATTTCTGCCTTAAGCGCATATGCACCTCTTAATAAGGCCAAAGTTTTTCTCAAGAGACACTTTTTCGTCCTCGAGAACGCGAATGCAGTTTTTGCGTAATTGATCACGCATTTGGGGGTCGTCAATTAATTTCGATAGTACATCTTTTAAATGAGTTGCATCGCTAATCTTCAGGGCTGCATTTTTTTCTAAAGCAATACTCTCTATATCTTTAAAATTTTCCATTGATGGCCCAAAACAAGTTGGCTTTAAAAGGTGCATTGGCTCAAGTATATTGTGCCCTCCACTACCGGAAAGGCTACCGCCGACAAAGCAGATGTCACAAAGCGCATAAAAATAAAGGAGCTCACCCACAGTATCCAATAGGTAAATTGCCTTTTTCTCATTGCCGGTAGCACTTTTTATTCGAATCGGATTGAAATCCTTTGAAGATATAAATTTTTCGATAATCGGGATCCTTTCAATGTGGCGAGGCGCAATCAAAAGGGATAAATTTTTATGAGTTTGACACATTTTTTCGTAAATGTCTATAATTATCTCTTCTTCGGGGTCATGAGTGCTGGCGGCAATCAATGCAAGGAAGTTGTTGTTTTTAAGGATTGGCAAATAGGCCTTCTTAATGGAAGCGAGATGCTCTTGATTGAGTGAAATACCCTCAAATTTTAAATTGCCGGTTATTGAGATTTTGCTTTCAGAGGCGCCTAAGGCAATAAACCTGTTTTGATAATTTAGATTTTGCACTCCGATATAACTGCATTGATTTATGACAGGCTTAATGATTGATCGTATTTGACAGTAGCGAGAGAATGCTTTGTCAGATATCCTTCCGTTAATTATAATAATTGGTACATTTTTTCTTTTTAGTCGATAGAAAAGATTTGGCCATATTTCTGTTTCAACAGCAATGAAGATTTTTGGTTTAATTATCCGAATTAATTTTTTGATGATTACGGATATGTCCAATGGAAAAAATATTATTTCGGCTAGATGCGCATAATTTTTTTTTGCTACCCGGTACCCGGTTAAAGTTGTTGTTGAAATAACGATTGGCGAATCGAAGGAATTTTTAAGTTTTTCCAAGAGTTTGGCAATAAGAATTACCTCACCAACGCTTACAACTTGTATCCAAATAGAATTTTCCACTTGGATTTTGTGATAAAAACCAAATTTTTGCCGGAAAGAGAAAAATGTAATTTTCCTACGATAGATGTATATAGGCAGATACAAAATAAAGCTTAACAGCAACAATACATCATAAATATAATATAACACGCGTTTCATTTTGCTCGTGGATGTGCTTTTTCGTATACTTTTTTTAAAGTATCAATTGTTAAATGAGTGTAAATTTGAGTTGTTGCGATACTGCTATGGCCTAATAGCTCTTGAACGCTTCGCAGGTCGGCTCCTCGATTAAGAAGATGCGTAGCGAAAGAATGGCGAAATGTATGTGGAGATACCTTTAAATTGCTTGCTGCTTTTCTGATGGAACGGTCAATGATATCGCGTACACCTCGATCAGTCAAACCACCACAGCGCCTATTTAGCAACAAAGAAGAATTTTTATCACTACGCATGTCTAGGTAGTTTTTTATTGCCTGGATTGCGGGCTCTCCGAGTGGAACCAGGCGCTCTTTTCTGCCTTTTCCTCGCACCTTTGCAAAACCACTTATTAAGTCAAGGTGTTCTCGTTTAAGACCGACGAGTTCTCCAACGCGCACACCGGTTGAATATAATATTTCTAAAATTACCTTATTTCTGGCGCCTAACAGGTCGGAAGTATCGGGAATTTTTAGAATATTGATAACCTCAGTTTCGGTTAAAAATTTTGGTAATGGTTTATCCAATCGTGGGTATATTAATGAGCTTGCCGGATTATTTTCGGTTTCTCCTTCACGCATCATGAATTTAAAAAAACTTTTAAGTGTTGATATTTTTCGTGAAATAGTGCGTTTCTTTAGATTTTTTTCAGATAAACGACTTAAGAATTTCCTTAATATGAAGTAGTCAATGCTTTTGACATCTATACCATTAAGTGAATTTAAAAAATCAGTAAATTCATTTAAATCTATTTTGTAATTGATAATTGTGTAAGGAGAATAGTTTCTTTCTATATCGAGGTAGTTTAAAAACCTATCGGTATAGTAGGTGAATGGGATCATTCGTCCTCTTTAGTTTTTAAAGTTTCACCTTCACTGGGAAGATTGCGCGATGTGTAGCGACAATCAGGGAATTTAGTACAGCCATAAAAAAATTGTCCACGCTTATTTCTGCGACGAATCAACATGCCTTCTTTGCAGTCAGGGCAATGCACTTGAGTGGTGATGCTCTCAGCATAACGACATTTTGGGAAATGTTCACAACTTAAAAATTTTCCTTTACGCGACCATTTTATTACTAACGACCCTTTACATTTTGGGCAACTTTTATCAGAAAAAACCACTTCTTTTTTAACTAAATTTGAGGCTTTCTCTACACTATCTTTAAACGAAGGAAAGAAATCTTTTAATATTTTCTTCCAATCAATTTCACCTTCTTCTACCTTATCAAGTTTTTCCTCCATAAGCGCAGTGAAATCTTCGTTAATTATTTTTGGAAAATGTTCAGTTAGTAATTGACTAACCTTGACTCCTAGATCAGTTGGCGAAAAGTATCCTTTTTCTCGTTTAACGTAATTTCGAAATATTAAAGTTGATATTGTTGGTGCATACGTTGATGGACGCCCGATACCTTTATCCTCTAGTAGCTTAACTATTGATGCGTCATTATAGTGCGGTGGAGGTTTGGTGGTGTGTTCGATAATTTTAAAATCCAACAGTTCAACCTTATCACCCTTTTTAAGATCAGGAAGTGGAGTTTCCTCTTCGCTTCTACCAAATACCTTTAGAAATCCTTCAAACACAAGTTTTTTTCCTTCAGCGGTAAATTCAGCTAAAGATGAAGACAAAAACATCTTTGAATTTTCAAATATTGCTTCTTTCATGAGCGAGGCAATGAATCTTGACCAGATCACTTCGTAAAGGCGATTCTCGTCACCAGATATAAAATTACTTATATTTGGCGGATCGCGATATATACTTGTGGGGCGAATTGCCTCATGCGCACGTTGAGCTCCTTTTTTTTCTTTGTAACGGTGCTCTTTTTCCGGTAAATAATTCTCGCCAAAACGTGCAACAATGAATTCCTTTGCTTCAGTTTTTGCTTTTGGATTCACATAAAACGAATCAGTACGCATATAGGTTATCAATCCAACGCTTTTGCCCTTTATATCAGTTCCTTCATATAACTTCTGCGCGACATACATGGTTTTTTGAGATGAAAACCGCAAGCGGCCATAAGCATCCTGTTGCAGTAGCGATGTTGTGTGTGGAGGTGATGGTTTACGTTTGGTTTGTTTTTTGGCCAAGCCACTTACTGAAAAACTTTCCTTTTTTAAATCCTCTACGCATTTTAATGCTTCTTCTTTGTTGTCAAAAAATAATTTCTTATTACCCTCATATTTGGTTAATTTTGCAGCAAAGATATTGTCTTTATCTTTTAGTTTTGCCTCGATTGAATAGGTAGTTCTAGGTATAAATTCAGATATTTCTTTTTCTCGATCGACAACAAATTTTAAGGCAATGGATTGCACTCGTCCAGCAGATAGCCCACGAACAATCTTTTTCCATAAAAGTGGTGATAAATAGTATCCGACAATTCTGTCTAATACTCGACGTGCGGTTTGGGCATCAATTTTTTTTAGGTCAAGCTCACCCGGGTGAGCAATCGCATCTTTTAGGGCAGATTCGGTAATTTCGTGAAAAGTTACGCGAAAAAATTGCTTACCTACCTCCGATAGTACATCTTTTATGTGCCAGCTAATTGCTTCTCCTTCGCGATCAGGATCAGTAGCCAGATAAACAATCTCTTTACCTTTTGCTTTTTTCTTTAAGAGAGCGATTATTTTTTCTTTACCGGGGATTACTCGATAATGCGGTTCAAATTCGTTTTCAACATCAACCGAAATTCGTTTTGTTGGCAAATCAACAATATGCCCCATGGAAGATGTGACGTCATATTCATCGCCTAGTATGTTATAGATTGTTTTTGCTTTGGTGGGTGACTCTACTATTACAAGAAATTTACTTTTACTAGAGGTAGTTTTTTTAGTAGTTTTCTTTTTAGTCACTTTCTTTTTGGTTACTTTCTTTTTGGTAGTCTTTTTTTTGGTTAACTTTTTA
>JAAEQW010000220.1 GCA_024231025.1 Candidatus Omnitrophota bacterium | reverse complement strand
TTCAAATATGTAGTGCATAGGTAGGTAGGAAAAAGGAGGAAAAGCAACACACCTGGTAAGTAGCACACCGGTCCATCATTGCCGTATTTTGGAGCAAGGTTGAAGGGGCATCTACAGATGCTCTTTTGACAGGTGGACCCGGGCCAGACAGCGTTGCACTGTTGATCATAGATGCAACCCGGTTGATCTGGGTTGATTCCTTTTAAACAAAACCAAATTACAGCACAGCTACCTATGTGGTTAACCCCAAGAATACTTTAAGTACTTTGCCAACAGAACGCATTTATGTTCACGTGTGTGGTGTAGCAAATACAACGTCCATTTTCGCAAAAACCTCCACTGACACAGTCGGTGTTGAAGGAACAGGACTCGCCAACTTTTGCCGAGCCTACAATATATTTTTGTACGCACGTACTGTAAAGTGTACACATATACAGGGTGGCCCAAGAACTGTGACCTAAAGGTAAACGCCTATATCTCTGCAACCAATCACTCAAATTAAATGGTTCAAAAGCTATTTTAAAGCTCGAGGAATGCAATTTTATTGGCTTTGAGCATTTTTCATTTTACGATTTTTCTTCACTGTTATGATCAATTTCCAAAACTGAGGCAGTTTTTTATGGTTATCTTACTTGGAACCAGTAATTCTGGACTTTTCCAGGAACTTTTTATAACCATTAAATTCCTCTTATTGAGCTCTATCCAGCCATGTCAGAATTTTTAGTCAAATAACATTATTTTAATTTTTCTCAAATAATGAAATTTTTCAAAATTTTGGAAACTTCACGGATTTCAAAAATTTTCACAGATTTGGAATGCCCATTTCAAGCGGAGCAAAATAATATATAACACGTCTGGTTTACTTTTCGTTTTCACCGAATTATTGAAAGTAAAACACAGCAGCTTATGACTATTGTTCTTGTAGGTTTCATCAGTTAACACTCAATACGTCGGTGATAACGAAAGTAAACCAGACGTGTTATACATGGGA
>JAAEQW010000219.1 GCA_024231025.1 Candidatus Omnitrophota bacterium | reverse complement strand
GCCTAACAGACACGGCTACAGAGGCCAATTACACTACAAAGACAATTTTATGTCGCCTAAACAGAAAGGTTGTGATTAGTTGGGTGATGTTGCTAAAAGCAATTTTCTAATTTCCTAGCGGTTGCAATGCGTCTTATACAAATGCGTTAGCGTTTTCAGCAGCGATTTTTATTTGCTATTGGCAAGGTCAAATTCCTAGAAGCGGATAAAATTACAATAAAATTTATGGAGCTCGCGACTTCCGGCGCGGGCTTTTAATGGGTTAGACAGGCATAAAAGATTTTTCTGGCCTCAATACGGCGTGCTCTAACTAAAGCATTCTCAAGCGCAATCGCAAGATCTATGGCGGCAAGGAATCAGCAATAGTTGGCAACGTGCCCTTGCAGTGTCAGTACAGGCAGGCACTAGAATAGTGGCGGCACTCTAAACGAAATTGAGTCGCTAGGTGACAGCGTCAGAGAGATTATCCTAGGCGAGGAGGATAAAGAGAGCAGCGTACTATTGACTTCTCAAACAAAACGACCTAGACCAGCAGACAAAACACAGAATTTCTCCTAGTCGTTTCAAGTACAAATCTTAATGACTAAAGCAAAGTTACCTATCAAGCCTTCAAAACAGTTTCAGAGCTGTTGTAAACATCAGTCCTAGCAGATTATTTTTACGTTCCCTTTTTGAAATGTCGAGCCTAATTCTCTTGTACCTTATCATTTCCTATGCAAATATGCTCAGTCCTACAAACGAAGACCTTCTGATATGTTTAGGAAATTTAATTATTTTCTAGCCAATCAACCACGATGCCATTCTCGGGTTCCTGTGCGAGAATTTCATCGGGAAGATAGGCTACCGGTGACAGACTTTTTAATAACCAGTTCCTATTATGAGCGCAATTATCTCTTAGTGCTATTTATATTAACCTAACCATATTTGATAGTACTCTCTCAGCCTGAATAAATTTTTCCAACTTCCAATTTTTATCTTTATAGTGCGCACTTTTGGTCACTTTATTCTCTACTGGGACTTACAATTATCAAGTTACCGTACTTTAAATAACAATCCTATTCTAGTTGTTCGACAATTTGGTTCGGATACTAAAAGCATCAAT
>JAAEQW010000218.1 GCA_024231025.1 Candidatus Omnitrophota bacterium | reverse complement strand
CATACTGCCAAACAAAGTACCCGTACTTGCGCCACCAATCGCAAACGTAACTGGACGAAAAGATATATTCTCCGTTACCAGCTCTTTTCTTAACTTTTGAACATTACTGGAGGTTTTGTCTTCAGCTTCGCTTGTTTGCACAACCTTTGTTGGCATATTTGCTGCAGCTTCAATCTCGCCAGCATCCGGTCTGATTTGAGTTACATCTTTAAGAATATGCCCCCCAGAATAGTATCGACGATTGACTTTCTTACGGCTAGCTTGATCGTAATCTTTTTTGATATAGTTGTAGACACCTTTTTTGTAAGCTTCAACGTAAAGGTTAAAAATTTTCTCTTTAGCATCTTTATCAGCTAAATCTATTCCTTGAGTTTTGCCTTGATCAATGTAATATTGGAAAACAGAATCTTTAAGCTTCTTCTTAAACCAACAAGCCAAAACAAAGGAATCATACATCTGACGTAAATTAACAAAGTTTTCACCATCATTTACATCCCGTTCAATTTCGGGTAGGATTACTTCCTTTAGGATTTGAGAGGAAATCTTATTAATTTCTTCTTGGTTGCTATCAGCTATAATTTGATTAGAGTCGGCTGGCTGAGATAAAGCTAGATAGTCTTCCTCGGACATCGCTTTTAATTTGGTTTCATCAATGAGAACAATATTGTCTTTTTCCACAAGTTCAGCAGTTTCAGGAACAATCCATACTTTATTGAAAGTATTTATAGGAATATCCGTAGTTCCAGCTACTTCATGTATTTTTTTATAAATCTTATCCCAATATTTCTTACCAAGTTCATTTTCTGGATAGGTTAAGGTAGATACTAATTGCTTTAGGATATAATCTTCCTTTAATAAATCTTTGCCTAAATCTGTAATCGCTAGATTATCAGAAGTAACCCGATCTTGCTCAAAAGGTGATAGATTAACCCATAGATCTTCTTCGGGAATAGTTAAGGCCGCAAGGAAGTAATTAACTAGCTTGGTCATTTCCTTATCGCTTACATCTTCTTCCCCGGCAGTGTCAATGATAAACTCAAATTTGAAAGGGTCATTTGGATCAATTTTTAATCCCTTTAAAGATGGTTCTGAGTGCATTTTTGATAGTGGAACAAAGGTTGTTGGAGCGGGCAAGTTGTAAGTCGACGCCTCTGCAACCTGGGGCAAGATCAACGAATGGTCGGATTTGCTGGAATTCATTGCCAAAATCGCCCCTATTCCTAATACCAAGACACTCAAAGAAATAGCTTTAAAGTATTTTTTCATTAATTTTATCATTTTATCCTCCAATTGATATCGCCATTAGGATTATATACATTCACTAAAATAAACCATATTTTCTTAATGAAATCAAGGCTAATTTGAAAAAAAACGTTGTCGGGAAGTGTCTCATGAGTAAGGGGTTATAAAAAACGCGTATTCTCCCTAAATACAAGGAAAATACGCGTAAATAAAGCAAGAAATGGAGGCTTGGTGGCCTCCAAGACTAAGATCCTTCGACTCCTCATGATATTCGTCGCTCAGGATTAATTCGGCTAGAGACTTTTCTTCGAAAAGCCTAAGTCTCATTAAAATGCCGGGGAAGGGAGTTGAACCCCTGACGCAGGGATTTTCAGTCCCTCGCTCTACCTCCTGAGCTACCCCGGCGAATTAAAAAACAAAATATCAGCAATAGCGAAGGAGCCTACTGCTCAATGAGACTTAGGTTTTTGAAACGATAGTGCACAAAAACCTTTAGCCGAATTAGTCCGCCAAAGCTCGAAGAGCGACGGCGGGAGCTACCCCGGCAAAATTTACACAGTAAATTTTAGAGCATTGGAACATTTGAGCAATAGAACATTAGAAGAATACTCCAATGCAATCAAATGATCTACTGCTCTAATGATCATAAACAAAATATCAGCAATAGCGAAGGAGCCTACTGCTCAGCTTAAAAAATTATAGCATATTCGTCTATTTTGGCAAAGTTTTTCTTCACGCTCCCTTATTTTCCTGATCATCCTGCCAATTTATGGGATTATTCACGACATATCGACGGATATTCTCCAACGATTCATCTTCTCTAACAACGTGATCGTAAAACCGTGGTTGCCATTTAAAATCAATATTATTTATTGTTGTCCATTTTTTAACGCTTACCTTATATCCGCGAATAATTGATGCCAAATTTTTTGATTGTGGTGCGAATTTATTAAACAATTGTTTTGATGTTTTTTGTAGAGACGCAAAATTTTGCGTCTCTACCATAATATTATTATCGACCGGAATATTATCATTTTTTTTATTGTTTATCACAATAATCCCATGAATATGATTCGGCATAATTACATATTCATCCAATATTACATTAGGAAAATGTTCGGGAATTTTTAACCAATTTTTATTTGCAACATAACCGATATCTGACAAACACATTCCTCCATCAATAATATCACCAAAACAATTAACACGGTTATACGCACATATCGTAACAAAATAATACCCCGCAGATGCATAATTCCAATTTTTTAATCTTGTCGATGCAATTCGATATATATTCTTGAATTTATTCATAATAAAAGCTCATCCCTTTTCTAAAAATAAAAAACCCCCGCTTTTCTGCGAAGGTTTTACTTGTTTTCCGTCCGGGATTTATCCCTTCTAGCTCAGGACTTTTATTCAGTTATATTTTACAGCTTCATGCAAAAACATGTAGCCAAGTCGAGACTTGACCCCCTTGCGCTTATTCTTTCTCATTGGAAAGAAAACCCTTAAGCGCAAAACTTAATTCGTCCATGTTGCAAGGTTTAATTATAACACCTTTAAAACCATAATCTTTAGGATTTGCCATTATCGGATCGTTTGAATATCCACTCGAAACAACCGCATTTACGGCCGGGTCATATTGAATTAATTTTTGAATGGTTTCTTTACCTCCCATTCCGCCAGGAATAGTTAAATCAAGGATTACCAAATCAAAAGGGTGCCCATCCTCCTTTGCCTTTTTATAAAGCTCCATTGCCTTTAAGCCATCTTCGGCAGTCTCTACTTGATAACCAAAAGTTTGCATAATCCGGGCACTACTAACAAGAAGCATTGGCTCATCATCCATAAGTAAAATTTTTCCTTTTCCGGTAAAAATTCGTTCAGTTGGGTGCTTATCAACTTCTAGCTTGATTTTTTCTTCACAGACTGGCAAATAAATATGCGTCGCGGTTCCTACCCCCAGCGCTGACTCGACATTGATACCTCCATCATGCTGCTTAATTATCGAATAAACTACGGTAAGCCCTAATCCACTGCCTTTTGGTTTGGTAGTAAAATAAGGATCAAATATTTTCTGAAGACACTTAGGGTGAATTCCACATCCTTCGTCTTTAATGGTTACCTTTACGTATTGACCTTGGCTAAGGGGCAATCCCGATTCATGCTCTATCTCAACATTTTCAGCACTGATACGAACCACGCCCCCTTCAGGCATGGCTTGGTCGGTATTAATAACAATATTCTGAATAACCTGGCTAATCTGACCCAAATCAATTTCTAAAGTCCAAAGATTATCCGGTATCAAAAACTCAGCCTTAACATTTGATCCTCTTAAAACAAATTCGGAAGTTTCTTTTAAGAGGTCAGCAATCGAGGCAAGTTTTTTAATTGGGGCACCTCCTTTAGAAAAAATAAGCAATTGCTGAGTTAGGCTCCTTGCTCGTTGAATAGCTTTTTCTGCCTCAGCCAAAGCAACAACAGCCTCATTCTCAGAAGGAACCGCAATCTGGCTTAAATTAATATTACATAAAATCGCAGCTAAGATATTGTTAAAATCATGTGCAATGCCGCCAGCAAGAACACCTAAAGATTCTAATTTTTGAGTTTTTAACAACTCTTGCTGCATCTTCAGTTTTTCTGCTGTTTCCCCTTGAAGTTGCCGATTAGTTTCGATTAAGCTAACCGTGCGCTCTTTAACCATTTCTTCTAAATTATCGCGATGTTGCCTTAATTCCTTTTCGCTTTGACGCAGTGAACTTTCTGCAAACACTGCCTGTTTATATAATTTTGCGTTCTCAATTGATATTCCAGCCTGACTTGATATTAAACTCAAAGCTCTCAAATCTTCTCGGCTAAACAATCCACTAACTAAACGACTATCCAAATAAATTACTCCTAACATATCTCCTCGCGCCATTAATGGTGCGCAGAGAACTGACTTTATTCCTAATTTAACTAAGTTTGGCTGATTCTTGAAACGCTGATCCCCAGCCAAATCATTTACCGCCAAAAGCTTTTTAGTTTTTTCTACTTCAGATATAATACTTTTGCCGATGTTGGGAAAACCATCACCAGCGCCTCCCCGTATAATGTTTCGAGCGACAGTAACCTCTAATTTATGCTCCACTACCTCTTTTCGATCAGGATACAACAATATCGCTGCCCGTTCAGCCCCTACTAACTCCACCGTTTTGTCTATTATTCGTTCAAGGAGCTCATCTAAGTTAAGAATCGAACTTAAGTATTGGCTAGTATCTAATACTGTTTCCATCTCACGTTCCATCCTTAATCGAACTTGCGGAGTTATTTCTTCGACCGGTTCTTTTTCTTCTCCGCAGCCAGGAAGATTAGCGCAGCGACTGACGCGACCTTGTGCCCCAATATTTTTAAATATTTCATAAGCTTTACGATAATTAATTTTTGCTTCTTCTAATTTGTTGTCATCGCTTAAAAAAATTCCGTATTCATAGTAACCACAAGCCAATTCATATCTACGTTTAATGTCCTTGCAATGTTTTATGCTCTTTAAAAAATAGTGCTGCGCCGCGGTTTTATAATTAGTAAACGCGTAATATTTGGCCATCACCCTCAAAGCGCCTCCGTGATGGTTAGCCCAAGGCTTAGTCAATTTTAAAGCTTGCTTACAAGCTTTTCTTATCGCTTCAAGCTCTTTTTGGTGACCAAAAGTCTCAACTTGACGGGCTTTAAACTCTTCAAGGCGAACTTCAGCCAAATATGGATACAGATTAATTGCATAATCCTTAAGAAAGTTATTTTCCTCATACAATTTCTTTGATCTCTTTAAATATTTTTTTGCTTCACTCCATTCGACTTTCTCCATTTTTAAATGAGCAATACCATTAAGGGCCACACAACAGCCAAATAAAAGATTCTTTTCTTCAATCAAACTTAAAGCACTCGCACACAATTCTTCAGCCTTATCATAATCTCCTTTTTCAGCATAAGAAATCGCCAAAATCTGCTGAGCTGAGGTGATTCCAAAATCATCTTTAGTTCTTTTAGCGATATCCAAATATTCATGAAAAGAACTTAGCGCCTTCTCGTAATTAGACGAATAAAAATGGTTAAAGCCTAACCCCAAAAGAACCATCCCCAATTCCCAAATATCACCCATCTTACGAAATTGATCATATGATTGACTAAAAATCTCTATGCTTTTTTGATAATCGCCTTTCCAAAGATAACAATATCCTTTCCACTGCAAACACTGGGCTACCCCCCAATCATCGCCCAATTCTCGGCACAAAGTAATACCTTTATTGTGATATTTTATTGCTCGTTTGAATAAGGGGATCGCCATGCAAAGGGCGGCATAGGCACCGGAACATATGCCTCGCTCTTTGATCCGACCCACTTTCACTTCGCTAAAATTAAGGCACCTTAATACCGACCAAACGAATTTCTTTACATCGAATAAAATATATACCCAATATAAGTTGTGATAAGCCCATAATTTTTCTAAATTCTCCGCCTTAGCGGGATCAATTTCTCGACAATGGAAAAATTTAGGAAAAAGGCAATGCAGAATATGAACAAATAATTCTTTGATCAAAAATAAGGTAACTTGAATTTGATTTTGAGGGGATTTTTCACCTAATAAAGTTAAGCCGTGACATAAGTTATCTTCACAGTTTTTCCAATCTCCTTTTTTAAAGTAGGCTGTGCCGATTTGGCGGTATAACTTAGCTTTCTCTAAAATCCTTTCCTCTAAAGGCGAGAGCTGCTGACAAATTTCGATAGCCGCATCTTTACGCCCAATGGTAAGATAAATTTCCACTAACCCTTTCTTGGCTTTAGTCCACTCAGGATTTCCTTTTTTATTTTTCTTCTCAAGTATCCTTATTACAATTTCATAGTAATCAATTGCTTCTTTATTGGCATAATTATCCTGAGCTTTTTTAGCCGCCGGTAAACTGTACTGAAGAGATTTATCTTTTGCTCCGGCTCTAATGTAATGGTGAGCTAAATCAAATAATACTCTTTCAACGCTATCTGGATTTAATTGCTCAATGGCTTTGGCTATCTTTAAGTGCAGGTGTGTTCGCTCGGCTTTGCCAATTTTAGCATAAAAAGCATCTTTTATCCGGTCATGAACGAATAAAATTTCTCCTCTTTCTGAGCTCCTTTCCAAAAGCTGAGTTACCATTGCTTCATCAATAAGAGTTACTAAATCCTCTAATGGTTTTTCAATTAAGATCGAAAGAAATTTTAGTTTAAACTTTCTGCCGATTATTGCAGCTGCTGATAAAATTTCGATTTGCTCTTCTCTAAGAGTTCCTATCCTTTTAAGCAGAATATCTATAATTGTAGTAGGAATCGCAATTGCTTTCAATTTGGCACGATTAATTGCCCATTGCCCTTTGGCAAAAGTAATCACTTTTTCGTTCTCTAATTGACGAAGTATTTCAATGGTAAAAAATGGATTCCCTTTGCTCATATCATAAATATACCGACTTAGTTCGTCAGCGCCAGACTCTTCCAGCAATAAAGCGCTAACAAACGAACTCAAACGAGGCAGATCAAAATTATTTAGAGCAATTTCTTTAAAAGTAGTTTGTTTTTTTCGTGATTCCCTGATTATCGTGGTCAAACTATGCGCTGGATCTATTTCATTATCACGATAAGAACCCAAAATAAGTACAGGAAATTTATTAATATCCTCAAGTATTTCGCTCAACAAAGCAAAAGTTCCTTCATCGGCCCACTGCAAATCATCTAGCACCATCACAATCGGCCTACTAAGTTCTCCCAACTTTTGAAAAAATTGAGAACACACCATTAAAAACCTTCTGTTTTCTCTTTCTGAATCTAAAGGCACCAGGGCCGGCACCTGAGGAAGAATTTCTTCCATTGCTGGGTTAAAACGCCGAATTACTTCTCCTAATTCCCCCACGCTCTCTTGCATAAGAGACAATCGCCTCTTTTTTTCTTTAGGAATTAATTTATCAACCATCCTTAAATATTCATCCAAAATTTCACGAAAAGCCTGATAAGGAATTTTATTTTCCTGGGCAAAACACTTACCGCTGAAAAACTCTCCTCCTTGCTCATAAACATATCCCTTTAATTCTTCAAGTAACCTTGTTTTACCTCTACCGGCTTCTCCGGCAATAAAACATACTGCACCTTGCCCCTCTCTGGTTTGATCATACAGTTGTTTTAATTGATTGAGTTCCTCTTCTCGACCGATTAAAGAAGTACGATAGGTTATTTTTTGAGCCCTATCGTCCTTTCCCAGCGCAAAATTAACTTCTCCTTTTAAATGGCGATTAATATCTGCCATTAAACCGCTAGCGGTTTGGTATCTTTCTTTGGGGTCTTTCTTTAGGAGTTTTAAAATGATTTTCTCTATTATCGGAGATATCTGACGGTTAATGCTTGATGGCGGCATTGGCTCCCGAGCAATCTGTTGATGTAATATTTCACCAACGTCTTCACCAGCAAAGGGAAGTTCACCAGTTAGAAGTTGATAAAAAATTATGCCCAGTGAATACAAGTCACTGCGCTCATCTATAGTTTTTTTCACAATCCCGCTCTGCTCAGGAGACATGTAACTGAAAGTACCCAATACATCTTGAGCGCTTTTAATCTTGGTTAGCTCCATTACTTTAGCAATCCCAAAATCAAGTAATTTTACTAAGCAGAATTCATTTTCGCGCTTGATTATTATATTTCCTGCTTTTAAATCACCATGGATGACGCCACGGCTATGCACATAACTTAAAGCCTGAGCCACTTGATTGATTATTCCAATGATCGTTTCGAATTCAAAATGTGTTTGTTTTTGTATTAAACTAAATAAATCCTCTCCCGAATATATGTCCATCACTACATAGGGAGCACCTTGATGCTCTCCCCCATCATATATTCTTGCAATATTAGGATGGTCAAAAGTACTTACTACTTCTATTTCTCTTTTGAAACGCAATCGGTCTTCGATATAAGAAGAGATTACTCCAGGCTTTAAAAATTTTGCAGCTAGCTCAGTGCTGCTCTCTAAATGCCTGATGCGATACACTAAATTCATACTACCTTCGCCTAGGCTTTGCATAACCTGATAGCGCGCACCAATAACGTCACCCTGTTTGATTCTTACCTTCATATATACTAATTATTATAACTCTTTAAGGAAAGGACTCAAGTTTATTTGGGAGTTTGACCAATTTTTCGGACTAAATTTCTTCCCAAATCTTTTGAATGACCGGTTTGATGGTTGGTAGGTCTTCTTTGATTGTCTTCCAAATAACTTCAGCATCAAGTCCGAAATATTCATGAATAAGAATATCTCTCATCCCTGCGATATCTTTCCAAGGAGTACCAGAATGCTTATTTTTAATCTCATCAGGAATTTTTTTAACTGCCTCTCCGATATTTTCAAAAAGCTTTACTACCGCTAACTCTGTTTTTTCATCTTTAAGAAAGCTTTCAAAATCATCTATACCCTGAGTAAATATTTCGATCTTATTGATAGCATCGAGGATATCTTTAACGTAATCCCTGTATTCTCGCTTCATAAATAAATGACTTCCTGTAATATGTTTTTCCCAATATATGGCTTCAAAACACGGCGCATAACCAAATCAACCTTCACCCCTGTCAGCTTGCTTAAATAATCCTTTAATCGCGCAAATAACAACAGTCCAGGTACTTCCTCAAACTCCACAAGAATGTCCAGATCGCTTGACTCATCATCTTCTTCCCTTACAAACGAACCGAAAAGACCAATCTCTTTAACGTGAAATTCTTCCCGTAATTCTTTCTTATGCTGCTCTAAATTGTTTTTTATCTCTTCTAATTTACTCATAATTAGTTACATTATACTCTTTTTCATTTCCATCGTAAAGAATTTCCTCACCCAGCTTATGATTTTTTTCTACAAAAATCACAGCAAGTAAGCTATAATTCTATTTTATTACCCGCTAATTTTTCACCTTCTTGATTTAGCAGCTTGACGTTTAATGCGGGTAATTTGAAAAGTGATTCCGACAACCTCATCAGCGCTAAAAATAATCCTTTGTTTTGAGGTGACCGTATCTAGAGTTTTTTCTTCAGCCACGCTTTTCTCTCCAATCTCTTGACTCAAATCCAACTCAATCCCCCCAGCTCTATTCACCGTCTTTCTTATTCGCATGGGCGGAGAATCTCCTCGATACCGAATTGTTCTCGCCTGGAGAAGAACCGAATCAAGAATTTCTGTTGCACTTCGGCTTCTTCTTGATGGTTTCCTTAATGGAGTTTTGCTTACGCTTGGCTTTTTCTTTTTGGGTGGCACTAATGCTCTTTTTCCAAGCCTCTTGCGTGGAGCGAGTGGCTCAAACAACTTTTTAGTCTCCTCCACTTGTTCGGGAGTAGCTTTTTTTTCGCTAAGATACTCTAACATAAACTTTTCAACTTTACTTACTTGGCTGTCTCGCGTCAATTTGATATTTAATTTCTCCGCTAAAAAAAGAACCGCTAAATAAGCATGCGCCACACGAAGAGAAATCATATATTTAATGCCTGCCTCTTGATTCTCTTCACCTGTGGGAGGCTCATCTATTTTGTGTTTAATCTCTTCTATGGCAGCATCCATTCTATCAATAATATCCTTTTCGTTTTCTCCTCCCTCAACTATATATTTTCTTTCCACCTCTTCAACCAAAGAAAAAAAGAATCCTACTTTTCGAAAAACCGCATAACGAGAATAGCCGGTATCAGGATTATCAACACAGGTAGCAAAATATATTGGCAAATTAGTATATGGAGCCTCAGGCTGCAATGCGCTCGGGTCATATTCTGAAAATTTCTTGATTTTATTCTCTGCGGTTTGAATCTGCCCAGCTATGCTTGTATTATTCATACCAGTAAACTTAGCAATTTCCGCAATAGTGTAAGCATCGCAACCTAACCCTTTACGCATTCGATAAAGAACTCTTCGCTGAGGTGATAATTCTCCTGAAACTTTTTTAAACTTTTTTGCAATTATACCTCGGTTTGGAAAATTCGGATCTACTAATGGTAAATTTTGAAATAACGATCGCTCCAGTATTGCTTCTATAGGTGGATTGAGTTTTTTGCGCCATCTTTCGATTTGCTTTTGAGAGACTCCGTCTAAATTAGGATAATTCAATAGTATTTTTGCATCTTCAAGAGTAAAACCAATCAAGGACGAATAAAGATTAACTGCTTCTTCTATTTTGGCAACTATTTCACCAGACACTTCTAGCTCAATACCCATTTTGTGAGCTAACGCAAGAGTAATTAAATAGGAGTGTGTTACGATGGGCGAAATTACATCATCACGGTTGCTATCAACTTCTGCTAAAGGAATTTGGGGCAAGCTAAGATTCCACGCCGCAAGCCAAATCTTATCGATTGCGTCTTTGCGATCGAGGGCTGCATACTTTTCTTCGAGTTTTGCAAATAACTCGAAAAACAAAGGGCACGTTGCATTAAAACCGACTTCCGTCTGAAAAACAAATTCTAAGATCAAATGTTTATTTTTTATTGGTTCATTATTATCTTTACTGGATTTGAGAAGTCGTGCAATCTCTAGATGCTCCTGCTGGAGCCCTTCTTGGCTTAAGTCTAAAGATCTAGCAGTATCATCCGGAGCAATCATTGTCTCAGCGATAAACCTCTGCCTTGGAGTTAATATCCCTCCTCTTTTTGGGTATAATTCGCTAATTAAATTTACGGGATTCTGCAAATCTGCTGCCCGATGGCTTGCTCTAAGTGCACCATCACCAACAGATCTATCCAGCGTTTTTCTTACTCGCATATATGGATTATCTCTTTTGAGTTTAATCTGACCCTCCGATCTAGAATCAATCGCCTCTTTTGAAACGCTGGCGCCATTTGCCCTTTCGGTAATAACCTCACGGCCTTCTTTATAAGATTTGGTTGGCTCATCCACTTTTTTTGGCTCAGACGAATCAATGCGAAACAATTTTTGAAGATATTTGGCTTGATATCCTGGCCCTGATAAACAAAAACGCTTGGCTTCTTCTTCACTTAAACTAAAAAATTCTTCTGGATTTGTTAAGGCGTTGCGAATCATGGTTCTATCACCCTTGCTATCATCCACTGTAAATTTAATACCCAACTCGTGACAAAGCATGGCAACGGCAATATTTGTATATACCCGTAAAGGTAATGGCGCCTCACTATTTCCACGGTCCCAAGTTGCTGCCAACCGATCACGAAGCTCATAAAAAGATATTTCGTCAAGTTCAGGGTCAACTATTTCGCTAATCGCACCATGGGTAAGGCCTTCTTTTGAAACTTTTTCTTCTAGTTTTCTGACAAATCGAAAATAGGGAGTTCCCAAAGGCCAAATATCGAAACCAAAAGCAAGAGTCCGTGCTAAATCACTATCTAGTGAAGGCTTATCGGGTATCTTATGCCCTTCAACAATCCCTTTGATTTTTTCGAGAATGCGAAATTTATATATATGATTCACCCGGCTGCCACTTAAACCAAGAAAAGCACCAACTTCTTCTGGAGTCATTTTTCTGCTATTAACCCCATTGAGATATTTAAAAATAAACAAAAAAGATGGATGATCACTCTTAGCGTTACTAACCTCTTTTAAAATTCGGGAAAATTTTTCCCAACGGCCAAACTGAGGATCAAAGTAATTTTCCGTATCAGAAGCAATCGTCAAAGCATAAAAGGCCGAAAAATTAAGTTCATCAAGTAATTCTTCAGCAGATTTCTCCTTATTTAATATCCGCTTAACGATTCTTTCAGAAACTTCATATTCATCAAAATTCAAGACCACAGCTTTCCAAGCTAAACGTATCTTCTGCTCATTGCTAACTATCTCACTTGAAAGAGCACCTAATCCATCTCTGATCGGAAAAATTCTTCTCAAGATTGCGCCCTCTCTATCTTCATCATGCAAAGCAATATAAAATGCTGCGGCTTCCAGGACTCTGCATAATCTTGGATTACTTAAATCAACTTTAAATTCTTTACACAAAAAATTATAAAACATTGAATATCTTCTTATCTTCTCTAGTGCATAGCCTGTTTCATTCTTTACGCTCTCTGCTTGATCTAAAAGCGATTTCATTTCACTCGCACTGAGCCCAGCTAGATAATCATACTTTTCGCTTAAACGGCTTAATTCACGAAATCTATTTATATTGGTAGGAACTTTCGCATCTAAATCCCCAGAAACATTCTTCGCTAACGAAAGTAGCAAAAAATCATGGTATGCTGCATCTAAGGGGATTTTTTCTTCTTGAAAAAACATACCTTGAGTTTCTTTATCAGGAAATCTTGGAAGATTGTTTTTGATTTCGGATGCAGCTTTATGGATTATTCCTCTTATGCTTTCCTCATTTAACTTATCATTTTTTCTGGATTCTACTTCCACTTGCGCAATCCAATCAAAAAACAACGTACTCTTCCTGAATAACACAAGCTGACTATCAGTACCGAAGGCAATATCATAACGTCCCTCAAATGTTTCAGGCAGTAAATTAGGGTGCGTACCTTTTGCAAAATTTATTTTATCGAGAGCAAGCTCATACAATTTCTTAGCTGTTTTCTCTTCTGTTCCTAAAAATTCATCGATTGAATCAAAAGTGTTTTTCGATTCATTAATTTCTAAATCACGCATTTTGTAAACAAATCTTTCTTGGGCGGTAAGAATTCCACAAACCTTATGATATTCTTCTTCTAATGCAAGCGTCGGCTGCGCTTTTTGATTCAAGCTTAAAATTCTTTGTGGCTTTATGGATAACCCTGCATCCTCACTTACATGCACCACTTCTTCCTTAACGAGTTGCGAATCAGACAACCTTAATATAGACTGTCCCTCTTTTAGTTTCGCTATCTGATCAGGGGTAAAACCAACTATATTTCCATAATCAAGAGCTGTCTTAATTGCATCTGCTTGCTGATCAGCAAGCAGCAAATCAATTTCTAGCGCTAACGCAATTGCCCAGGTAGATAAAAACGAATGCGCAGACAGTGGCGACATTATCTCTTGGTCACCTAAGGCAACAACCTGATCACTATCAGATTTCAAAGGCGCTTGCGGCAACCCTCCTAATAGCTGTTTAAGATTCTTAAACAGCTCCCTTCTATCTATTGATTTCTCTTCTATTAAATTTTCAAACACATCAAGTAACCTAAAAAACGCTGGGTTCGCAATGTTAAAACTATACTCGCTCTTGCCAATTAAGCCAAAAATCATATTTAACTCGGTGTCATTGACCTGCGTATCATCTGGGCCTGCAAAATGTAAATCACGATAAAGCCTAACAAAGACACCTTCCAAATCACCATTATTCATGTCTAAAGCTTCGGCTAAAGAGGAAAATTCACCTTTGCGACCTTCTCTCCTCAGAAAAACAACCGCCTTATAAATGAATCTCTCGTAAGGAGTAATGCTGCCTCTAAGTTCATTATATAAACGCAACGCATCATTTACATTAATTTCTGATAAATGCCGCGGAATTATTTTAGACTTTATTTCTGGCTCACGAGGCGCTAAACCAAAACTCCCACTTTTTATTGGTGTAGGTTCAGGTTCAAGTGTAGGTTCAGGTTCAAGTGTAGGTTCAGGTTCAAGTGTAGGTTCAGGTTCAAGTGTAGGTTCAGGTTCAAGTGTAGGTTCAGGTTCAAGTGTAGGTTCAGGTTCAAGT
>JAAEQW010000217.1 GCA_024231025.1 Candidatus Omnitrophota bacterium | reverse complement strand
ATCTGCCTTTACTGAGGGTCGCGCTGTAAGCACTGCATTTCACCACTTTTTAGCGCAACAAGTAGGCCCGGCTTATCGGTATAACTTCTTTTCAGGAATGTTCAAAACCGTTAGGTGTCCAAAAATATAACTGCTTTAATGCTGCACAGGTGATTTTTTAAATATATAGGCAACAATAAGATTAAGTATAGCCAATGCTGAAACGGTGAAATAAAACCTTTGCAAGACACTATTCACAACATCGTCTTTATGCAGCAGTAAGCTCTCGTCTTGGAATTGTCTTCAATCTTAGCATTGATTCGGTTCATTTGCCAGTGGAATCGCTAGAAAGTGCAGTCACAAGGCCTCCGTTAAATGCCTGATGAAGCGATTTCAGAACGATTTTCATTGAGTTGGTTTAGAGCAAAGACAGATGGAAATATTCAGTTTCTATCTGCAGATTATTCAAAAATTTTTGAGCTTCTGATTCAGTTTTTTGGTTTGACCAAAATTGATCCTAGTTTTTAAGAACAAATTTGTGTTTCTCCACTAATTTGTACGGAGTTAGCAGCCAATTCTGTTAAATTCTTGTATGTTACTGGTTTTTTCTGAAATTCTCGAAGCAAATGGATCTTAGTCAGGTATTTTGTGGTAGGTTTTGCTGACTTGCAAATTCGTTGCAACCTCGTTATAACATTTGCAACCTAGTTTTTTCTGAAACTAGGTAAAGTATGGTGTCAAAATTAGTATACTAGGTAAACTAGGTACGGTGAAACTAGGTATTACCT
>JAAEQW010000216.1 GCA_024231025.1 Candidatus Omnitrophota bacterium | reverse complement strand
ACGACGAGCAACAGAAGAATCGCGAACATTTTCAGCATCCGTAGATTGCGAAGCAGAGACCGAAGTTGATGCAGAAACCGAAGCAGAAGCCGAATCGCGAAGCGGCTCTGAAAAACGAATAAAAAGTACAAGGCGTTTTTTATTTTACGGAGACACATTTGAAAGCTTGTAACTTCGCAGCCGACGAATGGATTGAGATCTTCTTTTGAGTATACCGTACTTTGCTGAAAGGGGCAGGTCCGACGTGGCCCCTATTGGAGATTATATGGTTAGTTTTACAACTGCCTGCCTCGCTGGCTCTGTTCAAGCTCTGCGACCAATCCCATCCACCCTGTTGCAAAATACTAACCATATAACCTCCAATAGGGGCCATGTCGGACCTACCCCTTTTAGCGAGTATGGCATACTCAAAGAAGATCTCAATCCGTTCAGCAGGTGCGATGTTGCAAGCTTTTCAAATAACTCATAGACTTATGTAGGGTAAATTATTAAGTTTTGCTATCACGAGTAATATATAAGGTAAGTTCGGATAAATTTCATTCGTTTTTACCAGTTTTAAAGTTGAGAAGAAAGGGGACAGCCAAAAAGTGCGATTAATTAAAAACAGAAGAATACGGAAAGGCAGCTGAAATGAATCGATCTAATCCGCGTAGTCTTTTTGCATACCCAGTTCGATAGGCGACAAAAAATCCAACTTGTATGCAAATTTCTTGTTTTTGCCTGCCATTCTTTGCTTCATTCCTCCAGCACTTGAAAGCATCACCTCTAGATGTCAGCTAGCATTTAGGATGAAATCATTATTTTTGTAGTTTGCTCGGTAAATGATTAAGCAATTTTTCTGAATTTGTAAAATT
>JAAEQW010000215.1 GCA_024231025.1 Candidatus Omnitrophota bacterium | reverse complement strand
TTTCGAATCGAGACACCTGGCTTATATCTTCGCCAGACTCCCTATGGATAGATTACAAGGACAACACTGGGTTGTTTGCTAAATTCTTCTAAAATTAGGCTACGCACGTGAAACGGCATACTTACCTAAACGGGAACAAGAATGGCACACCAACGTAAACCTGACCTAAACGTACACCAACGTGACTCTCTTGTATAGTTAGAGACGTTTTCATCTTGGGAATCACAAAACAGACATAATTTGAACACAGGTGGTCTGAAAACAAACTACATGCCTGCAAGCTGCAACCCATCTATAAAATGTCCTCTAAACTTTTAAAAATGGTCGATTTGTTACAACGGATTATTCGATATAACGGACTGACATCCGTTTTTCAGATATGTCCTGATTAGTCCGTTATAACAAGGCACGACTGTATTTCTCTTTTTAAACAGACTCTTTTTTGATTTCGCCCCTCCTTTTGCAGCAAGTTTATCCAAAAATCTCCGATGCTTGAAAATTTGCTTAGCTTCGGATCTGGATAGGCCAACGTCTTCGTATAGGTAATTGAAAGCGATTTCAATTAAAGCCGACAGAACTTTTTTCCAAATCTTTCGATCGGTCAAAATTGTTGCAAAAGTTTTGTGGGAACAGTCGGATAATACGAACAAGAGATGACTAGCTGATGCGACCACTTTTGACGACATTAAAATGTCATACTGAGCCAGTGTTTACTGAATGAACAGATATATATTTTCACCAAAAAAATACAAATTTTGGCGCACTCTCAATTTTTCATTAATCCCCGGTCTAAGATCCAGAACCATGTACCCCCTAGGTTGTTGTTGACTTATACATTTCATAACGGATGGCAAAAATTTTGAATCCCCAAAAACCTGGCTACTTAGTGATTTTAAACTCGAGCACCCTCTAACGGAT
>JAAEQW010000214.1 GCA_024231025.1 Candidatus Omnitrophota bacterium | reverse complement strand
GTCATAAGGTTGTAGCCTTTTTGCTTTTCTTTTTACTCTTCACACTTCACGAGAACACTAAATACTAACCTGCTTGTGCCCTAGTGCGAAGCCTGCCCTTGGTTATGGATATGGTTATGCCCCACGGGTATGACTATTCACTACTATTTTTTGATTGTTTTGTTCCTGGAACATAAAGAGGAATCCCTTTTTTACACAAGGGACATTCCTCAGGATTATATGCGGGCCAGTTTATTTTATGAAGAAATTTAAATGGAACAGAAAATTCAGCATTGCTGCGTAAAACAATAGATGTAATTCCAATTATATCAGTTTCAAGTTTCTTAAGTAGGGGAAATATTTCTTTTAAACTGCCCCCTGTTGTTATAACATCTTCTGCTAAAAGTATTTTTTCACCGGGAGCTAGCCTGAATCCTCTTTCAAGTGAAAATATATTGTTTTTTCTTTCAAGAAAAACATGACGAACACCCAAGTGTTTTGCTATTTCCTGACCTATAATGATTCCGCCTATTGCAAGGGAGACAACTACATCTATATTCTCGTTTTTCCACAGCGCAGCTATTTCTTTGCCTGTTTGTGATGCGTATTCCGGATATTGCAGCATGGATTGAGCCTGGAAATAATTTTCCGAATGCAGTCCGCTGGCAAGTAAAAAATGGCCGGTTTTTATGGCACCGGTAGATTTTAATATATCTTCTATCATTATTAATCCTCCCTCTTAACTTACCTGAAGCTCACCCAGCTGTAAGCCTTAAGTTATAAGCACTAAGCAACAAACTTATAGCTTAAAGCTTATGGCTATTGTATAGATTGTTTTATTTTTTTTACTGTTTCTAACGGGTCTTTCGCTTCCCGTATCGGTCTTCCTATAACAAGAAAATCAGCGCCGCGGTTAACGGCTTCAGCCGGAGTAAGAACCCTCTTTTGATCATCGGTTTTTGAGTACTCTACGGGCCTTATTCCAGGGACAACTATTTCAAAATTAGAGAAATTATTTGTTATATTCTGTACGTCTTTACCCGATACGATAACTCCTTCAAGCCGGCTGCTGTCTGCCTGCTGTGCCCGGGCGACACTGTCGCCCTGAGATATGCTTGATAAAATAGTTACTCCCCATAAATGCGGAAAACCATCTATTTGAGCCTCTTTTGATAATTTTAATGCTTCATTTCCTGCTTCAATGTGTATTGTAATGGAATAGCAACCCAGGCTGGCGGCAGCTTTTGTTGCCAGGGCGCAGGTCTGGGGAATATCGTGCAGCTTTAAATCAAGAAAAACATTCCCGCCTTCCTTTTTGACCATTTCGACTGCTTTAGGCCCATAGAGTGTAAATAGCTGCAGACCGATTTTAAAAAAGTTTATTTCTTTTTTTAATAGTCTTACTTGATCCCGGGCGCGATCCAGATCGTTAAAGTCAAGTGCAAAGATTATCTCAGCCATTATTATATCTCCTTTTATTTAAATCCATATTTATTTGATAGAGGTTGAACCGCTATCAAAAAGCTGTTGTAAAGTCTGAAATTGTGTCGGGATTTGTAAGCAAAACAGATCCCAACACAAAAGCCCGGGCGCCGGCCGACCGGTAATCTTCAATGTCGCTGGAATTCCAAATTCCTCCGCATGCGGCAAGATCAATATCTACATTTTCCTTTATTTTGAAAATGGTTTTTAGGACAACAGGTTTTATAGCCGGGCCGGAAAGACCGCCTTCATAAAATTTTCCGTTATGATATACTCCGGCAGGAAAGGTATTAGAACATACTATTCCGTCAATCCCGGCTTCTTTTAATCCGCAGCTTAGTTCTACGGGACTGTATATTGCATTAATTTTGGCTATTACAGGGATTCCCGATATTTTTTTAAGTTCCCGTACAATATTTGTGCATAAATCAATATTTCTCACTACTACTTCGCCTTTAAGGTTTGGACAAGATAAATTTAGTTCAACTGCCGGAACATTGTTTTCCTCCAGTGTGGTTAAAAGTGTTTTCCATTCGTCAATAGTATTTCCGAAGATGCTTACTATTACAGGGTAGGGAAGGTTCTTTATTCGTGGAAGTTCTTTTGATAAAAAATTTGTAAGCCCACAGTTTTGCAGGCCGATTCTGTTGATAATTCCACCTTCTGTTTCAAATATTCTTGGTGGTGGATTTCCGTCCCGTTTTTCTACGGTGATTGTTTTACTTACGCAGCCTCCCCATTTTTGATTCTGAAAAATATTTTCCAGTTCTCCACCATACCCAAAACATCCGCTTGCAGCAAGGTAGGGATTGTTAAGTGTCAGTCCTGCAAAATTAATGCTCATGCCAATCCAGCTCATTTATATTAAATACCGGTCCGTCTGCGCAAGTCATTTTATATCCAGCCCTGGTTTTTACTGCGCAGGATTGACACAAACCAAAACCGCATCCCATGCGTTCTTCCCATGTAATAAAACAGGTTGTTTTATTTTTAGTACAGATATCAGCTACTTTTTTAAGCATTTTCCGCGGGCCGGAAGCATAGACGGTGTCGGTATTTTCAAGGTGTTCGGGAAGAATGTCACAAACGTTTTTTTTATCTTTTTCTTCAGATATTTTGATTATTTTATGTTTTGTAGTTTCGGGAAAACTTAAAGCTACAAATTCGTTTTCATGTTTTGTTCCGTAAATGAATTTACCGCTATTTTTTATTTCATTGGCGAGAAAATTTAACGGAGCAACGCCCAGTCCTCCCGCAATAAATAAAGGAGATTTGCTGTCAAGGGGAAAACCATTTCCAAGCGGCCCGATAATATCCAGTTTACTTTGAGGCTTCATTTCGCTTAATATTTTTGTCCCTTCACCACAGACCCTAAATAGAATTTTTATGGTATTGTTTGACCGGGAAAATATACTAAACGGCCTCCGTAAGATTTTACCTTTAATTTTCAGCTGAAGAAATTGACCGGGATTAATTGCTTCGGATATCTGGTTATCTTCAAGTGTTAGAAGAAAAATGTTAAGCGCCGCTTTTTTTATATCAGTAAGTATTGTTTCTTTATGGATAAATTTTTTCATCTTGCCAGACAACTTTTCCATTATATAGTGTCAAAACAGGAAAGCCTTTTAGTTTTTTACCTATGTATGGTGAGTTTTTACTTTTACTCAGGAAAAAATCCCTGGATATTTCCTTTGTTACATGCTGGTCTATAACAGTTATATCTGCGCAGGTACCTGCCTGTAATCTGCCGATGTCTTCGTTCTGTAAAATTTTTGCCGGCGCAATAGTCATTTTTTCAAGAAGCTCTAAAAGACTAAGGTGTTTTGCTGATATAAGAGTGTCAAGCAGAACAGGTATGGCTGTTTCCAGTCCGTTTATTCCAAATGGCGCCAGGTCAAATTCTCTGTTTTTGTCCTGATCAAGATGTGGTGCATGATCTGTTGCAATACAGTCAATTACCCCATCCTTGAGACCCCTTATTAATGCTTTACGGTCTTTTTCTGTGCGAAGAGGAGGATTTACTTTACAATTAGTATTATATCCAAGAACATCTGTTTCCGTTAATGCAAGATGGTGTGGTGTTACTTCAGAAGTGACATTTAGTTTTCTTTTTTTTGCATCCTTTATCAGCGCAATGGACCTGGCAGTGGAAATGTGCGCAAGATGCAGTTTGCATCCTGTTAATTCAGCAAGGGAAATATCCCTGGCAACCATTATTTCTTCTGCTTGAGTTGGAATTCCCCTGAGGCCCAGTTTGGTTGAAACTATTCCTTCATTAATCATGCCATACCTGCTGAGGTTAAGGTCTTCGCTGTGTGAGATGATTATTATATCAAACATCCTGGAATATTCCATTGCCCTTCGCATAACAAGTGCATTCATAACGGATGTCCCATCATCTGAGATGGCTACAATGCCTATCTTTTTCATTTTACCAATCTCAGTTAATTCTTCGCCGCGGCGATCTTTAGTGATGGCGCCTATAGGCAATACTTGAATGTTACCTTCCTGGGCAGATGTTGTTATACTGTATTTTACTCCGGCAACTGAATCAACTGGCGGATTTGTATTGGGCATAGCACATACTGTAGTAAAGCCGCCCTTTGCAGCAGCCATTGTGCCGCTTGAAATAGTTTCTTTGGACCCTCCTCCCGGCTCTCTTAAATGTGTGTGAAGGTCTATAAGCCCCGGGGTAGCAATTTTACCTTTTATATCAAATGTTTTTGCTTTTACCCGAATGTTTTTAGCTATTTTCTTTATTTTGCCCTGCTCAATAAGTATATCTGCAATTTCATTTCTTTTTGAAGCAGGATCAATAACTCTGCCGCCTTTAAGCAATATTTTCATGGTCACCTCCGGAAAGAAGAAAAAGTACAGCCATTCTAATAGCCACACCGTTTGTTACCTGTTCATTGATTACCGACTGGGTTGAATCTGCTACTGTAGCAGAGATTTCAACTCCCCTGTTCATTGGCCCGGGGTGCATGACCATAAGGTCCTTTTTACCCGATTTAAGTTTTTCATTATTAACACCAAAAACGGCACTGTATTCTCCTAAACTGGGGAAAAGCTGGTCTTTTTGTCTTTCTTTTTGAATCCTGAGAATATTTATTACATCCAGTTTTTTTATTGTTTCATCGAGTTTGTAGGATATTTTAACTCCCAAATCTTCAATATTTGCAGGGATAAGGGTCGCTGGTGCTATAATATAAACTTCAGCACCTAATTTTTTCAGTCCCCAGATGTTGGAGCGGGCTACTCTTGAGTGAAGAATGTCTCCGGCTATTCCCACTTTCAGGCCGGAAATAGTCCCCTTTTTTTCTTTAATTGTGAAGAGATCGAGCAAACCTTGTGTCGGATGCTCATGAGTCCCGTCACCGGCGTTTATTACAGAAGAGGTAATATACCTGCTTATAAGATGAGGCGCACCAGAGTGGGGATGCCTCATTATAACAACATCAGCCCCAAGGGATTCAATTGTTTTTGCTGTATCGAGCAGGCTCTCTCCTTTAACTACAGAAGAAGCATTGGCCGTAATGTTAATGGTATCTGCGCTTAAACGTTTTGCAGCTAATTCAAATGAAACTCTTGTGCGGGTTGATGGTTCGTAAAAAAGATTTACAACAGTTTTGCCTCTTAAAGCTGGCGTCTTTTTTACGGTCCGGGTAAATAAATCTTTCATTGGTTTAGCAGTTTTAAGGATTAATTCTATCTCTGCTTTACTCAGGTTTTCCAGTCCAAGTAAATCTTTTCTTTTAAACTCCATGTACGCTACCTCCAGTTACTTGTTTTTTTGAGTAACTACTACGACCTCATCTTTGCCATCAGATTCAAATGAATGAAGTTCTATCAATTCGTTTTTACGCGGAGAATACTGTGCTCCGACAAAATTTGGTTCAATGGGAAGCTCTCTCCCTCCCCGGTCTATTAATACGCATAACCGGACTTTTTCCGGCCGGCCAAAGTCTATTATCTGGTCAAGAGCGGCTCTTATTGTTCTACCGGACCAGATGACATCATCTACTAAAACGATAAGTTTACCGGTTAAGTCGAAGTTTATTATTGTTTCTTTGATTTTGGTTTGTATCGGATGCCGGGAAAAATCATCCCTATATAATGTTATATCCAGGATGCCCAAAGGAATTTTTTTGCCGGTATATTTCTTTATTTCTGATTGAATGCGTTCTGCAAGATAAACGCCCTTAGAGCGTATCCCGATAAGGACAAGGTTTTTGTCTCCGTGTGCGTCATCCAGAATTTCCGATGCCAATCTTTTTACCTTTCGTGCCAGGTCTTCTTTTTTCATTATTACTTTTTTAGCCATAGTTCCTCCAGGTTAAACTGTTTAAGTATAAAAAATGATATAATCCCTGCTAACTAAAGATATGTTTACTTAAACCGTTGCTTACTGCGTATAATATTTTAATTTATGGCATCGCTTGAGTAAATGCCAAAGCCTTAATTTTCTTTGAGTTTAAAAACTAAAACTAATTTTGTCAAGAATAATGAGAATACCTAAGCAGAAACCAGCAAGCAGAGAGCAGTAGGCAGTAGGATAAAAACACAATTAATAATATAAAAATGATGAATGATAGGGGCGGTGTCTTGGCCTGACACCTCAAAATGTGTTTGTTTTTCGGTTCCTGGGATGTATAATTTTTTTAGAGCCTATAGCTGAAGAGTGTCTAAGTTACTCCCACTCAAAGATATATTCGCAGGAATCTGCTCCTTCTGTAACACATTTTGTTTCAATAGCAGATTTGGGTTTGTAGCCGCAAACTACACAAATTCCTTCGAAATAACCCAGCAATGATTCACAAAACTCTTTACAAGGATATGCAAAACCAACTAGCTTGCCGATAGTTGAATTCGGGCCATTTGGTTTAAAAGTCAAGGTGCCTGAGCTGTGAACATTTTTCCAAAAACTGGCAGAACGCTTAATAACAAAAAAAGGATCACCTAGTTTTATGAAGATCTGGTAAAATGTGGGAACACTTTTTAATGCGAGGTAATGTCCGATATCGTGGCAGACTTTATTGTCGCCAGTGCCAAAGACCTTTTCGGCGGTAATAAGAAGCTGTATGTAAGCTTTTTCCGGGACTCTTGAAATATCTAAAATTGGCCGGGATAAAATCTCTCCTATTTCCGGGTCCAATTGCTGTTTGATTTTTTCAAAAGCATTGTTTCCAAAGTTCTCTTTGAGAAATGCAAGTGCAAGTTTTATCTGATTACCCTTTACAGTATCAGTCATGTAGTGTCCCAAAATTAAAAAAGTTCATAAATGTATTATAATCTACTTCCAGCTAATAGCAAATTCGCAAAAATCATCACCTTCGCAGATGCACTTTGTTTCTACAACTGAGATCGGTGTGTACCCGCACATTTCGCAAACTGCTCCAAAGTAGCCAAGAAGAAGAGAGCAGAACTCTTTTTGGGGACATGCGAAATCTTTGAATTGACCTGTCGTTGAGTTCGGTCCGGTTGCCTCAAATACCAATGTTCCAGTATTGTGAATGGTTTTCCAGAAACTTTGCGAACGCTTAATAACAAAAAAGGGATCGCCCAGTTTGATAAATATCTGATAAAATTTAGGTACACTTTTATGCGCAAGGTAATGGCCGATATCTCTGGAAAGCCGGTAGTTTTTTGATCCAAATACTTTTTCAGCTGTAACAATTAACTGACTAAATGCGGTTTCCGGTATTCTTGATATGTCCAGTATAGGACGGGACAATATGCGCTTGATTCTCTGATCCATATGTACAAAGAGTTTATCTAAAGCATTGTCACCAAAATTTTCTTTAAGAAAATCTATTGTAATTTTTATTTGATTACCTTTTACGGTTGCATCCATTTATTTAACCTTAAATTAATTCTCCTGAGTAATTGTTGTTTTTTCTCTACCAAAACAAAAAAATAAAATATGTTGGAGGATAGTTGAGAAAAAATTGCATATTATATGAAAGCATTATATATTACTTAAAATTATAAAAATTGTAAACCTGTTTGTTTCTTGTCGTCTATATATTTAAAAAGATATACTGGGTAGTAATGTGTGGTGTTTCGGTTTTTT
>JAAEQW010000213.1 GCA_024231025.1 Candidatus Omnitrophota bacterium | reverse complement strand
ATTTCATCCCGGATTTCGGAAAAAGAAGACCGTGTCGTTCGCAAAAATTACATCTATGTTAACCAATGGAAGCTTATAAAAAAATGAAATAATTACTTATTACTTTGGCAGAGGACTTTATGTGGTTATTTTCCGACTATGGTTTTAAGATACGTGATTCTGAGTACTCCCCATCTTTTGGTGGAGAAGGGCTAATAAGGCTTGAAAATGAGAAAATTCGCATCGACTTGATTAGTGATAGAGATCATGCTTACTTTGAATTCTCACCAATTGAGGGGTGGGAAAAAGGCGAAACTGTAACATATGATATAATTAGGCAACTTATCACTAATGAAGTCTGCGACGATACAATGATATCAGAATCCCAAATTGTATTCTTAAAAGCGAATTTTCCAAAAATTATTTCCCTGGTTGCATCTCCACAGAAAAACGATCTCTTATTTAAAATTCGGCAATTAGAGAGGGAGAGAGCGAAAAGGCTTTTTGGATAGAAGTCGTATCGTTAAATCCGTGCCCTTCGCAAAAATTAGATCCGGGACAAAAAGCCCCGAAATAGGGATCCGCGCGACCTTAATTAATAAAGGAATCTTTTTCTCTTTGATTTCTGAAATGGGATTAACTTTTTCAGAAATGAAAAAATAGATATATGGATTCAAGGTTGGATTCGTTTGCTGAGCATACCAATGCCTGTCTTTCGGCGTAGATGGCAAGCATTTTGAGTTGAGATCGCGTGGACAGCGGAGGATGTCGAGATGAGGTGTATCATTTAGCAGATGGCAGAGCCAGTGTGTTATTTAAATGCCTCGAATTAAATCTGCACTAAAAAAGCCTTCGATATACGTGCAATAAAAAGGATATAATATATCTATGAATATTAACAAGGTATGGTATGTTTTTTTTGCGGAGACAACAAAAAAGATTACAACACCAGTACTCTTTCGTTGGTCAATGACAAATGGT
>JAAEQW010000212.1 GCA_024231025.1 Candidatus Omnitrophota bacterium | reverse complement strand
CTTATCAATCAATTCCTGCCATTGCTCGCGTGTTCGTCTTTTTGTTGCCATCGATTAAGTCTCCGTGAGTAAAATCTACGGGGACCATTTTACGGGGTAGCTCCGCCGGGAAAAGACGGTCTAAATTGATCGCTTACGCTATAAAATCTACTAAAGAGAAGATAACCGAGTTAAATGAAGATCTTGAAAAATCGACAAAAAAATTAGGTAAAAAAGATTCCAATGCTGATAAATATAAAACTGCCAAACTAGTAAAAAAAGTTCTTCAAAATGTTGAGGAAGCTCTTAAAGGAGAAGAGCTACTCAAGGTTAGTAATGAAATGAATAGAATCTTTCTAGAAATGATTGGTTCTAGTCCAGAGGAAAACGACTTTGCGCAGATTACTAAAGCAGAGTTGACTCAAGATTTTGATATCATGGTGTATGGTTCAGGTGGAGCCGAGTTAAATCCTGATAGAGATCTTAATGGAGCATCAAGACGTGCAATTACACTCGCTTTTATTTTAGGGAAACTGCGAATAAGCCCCGCAATTTAGTTCTTGAACCAGCCTTCGCGTTCGCCGTCTAATTTTTGAACGCTAAATTCTCAATTTAGGCCAATATACTACCTTTTTAGGCCTGATTTCGGCCTTATTCCGGGTTAT
>JAAEQW010000211.1 GCA_024231025.1 Candidatus Omnitrophota bacterium | reverse complement strand
TTTGAAAGAGAAAATTATGGCCTTTGCAATCGTATAAGTCGTTTTTGGCTACGCCGCTTATGAAGAAACACCATGCCGGACGCTAGAGTACAGGTGTCGAGTCGACACACCGATACCTTGAGGTCTTTGGTTTGCACACGACCGAGTCCGAAAGATACCCTTCCTTGGATTTTACCCCAACTTAATATTGGGTTAATTTTTGGCCACGTTCAGCCGAAAAAAGGGCAAAAAACGCCCCTTATTAGCCTATAAAATAAATTCAGTCACAACTGTTCTGAAAAAGTGAAGAATAACTTTTTCATCAGGTCAATTTTGGCCCAAATTCACCCGTGGGAAGTTGGCCGGCGTTACGTTAAGCCCGCAAGCGTTAAGCCCGCATTAGGTCGTTTCATGGAAAATAACGTTTTTTTTGTTTGAATTGAAGGGTAATCAGTAGTGCACTTAATTGTAAAGTTATATTAGGGTATAAAAAATGATAAATATTGGTTAGGTAATGAGATAATTGAGTTCAAAAGATAGCTATGCGGGCTTAAGTAGATAAGCCCGCATAAGGTAGGAAAAATCAGGAATAACACCAGCTAAACTTTTGTTAAGCCCGCCGGCCCGCGTTATTGGTATAGTTGTGCGGGCTTACCCTGTTTAGCCCGCATACGAAAGGGATTTGACTTCTTTGTGCAGGCTTAAAGGCACATTATGCGGGCTTAGTACGTAAACGGCTAGAAAGAAGAATTGTACTATAATGGAGTGTTAGGGTTGTATAGGAAGTGATGTGTTTCAATGCTGT
>JAAEQW010000210.1 GCA_024231025.1 Candidatus Omnitrophota bacterium | reverse complement strand
TACTTTTTCACTTATGCAAATTTGGCTCACTTTTATTTTGTTGCAGGAAGGCATGCTATTACTGATTTGCTAAGACCTTGTAAGTTTCTTTGCACTATTCTATGTTCGCTTGTTTTGTTGACATGGAAACGAATTCTGAATAGTTGTTTGCTGATGAGTCATCAATTTGGAACACGAGTGTTTTCTGGAATTTCTACTTTAGGAAGCACTTTATGTTGATCTACAAATCAAGGAACTAACTGGATTGAATGACTGGCAAGAAATGTCCAAATAATCGTAAAGGTTGCGTTTCACCATAAGGCCGTAGCACAAAATTGTCAGCAATTAATTTCGGGAAACCCATGCCACCCCAAAATTATCCCAGGGATGCCTGGGATGGTTGGTCGGGGATTTTAGCAGGGCGCGGAATATGTTTTTTTTCAACTGGCTTTGGGAACATATTTTCCTTTTTCATGCCTTGTTCCTGACTTTAAAAACCTGTCTTTAAAATGAGAATCAGAATCTAAGTGTGTG
>JAAEQW010000209.1 GCA_024231025.1 Candidatus Omnitrophota bacterium | reverse complement strand
GTAACCGATAAAAATCGATGCCAACAAATCGCTTTTAGTCAGAGTGTGTGCTATGTCATCGATCAGAAGTACGGCTTGACCGCCGCAGAACAGGATGAAAGAGAACCGAGAGTTTTTTCCAAAAATTATATCTTCATTCAATTTGAGACCCCTAGCGGTGGTCAAGAAAAGTATTAAAGCTATTATTATTGACTGGCGACCCTTTTTATTGCAACAAAAGTTTTGCGGTCGGTGGGGGCAAACCTCAGCAACCTCTCCACTTGTCCAAAGTCCAGCTCGACTTCTTTTCCGGTCGGGGGCTTGAAAGCAAAGCGTGCTGAATCGTATCCAGATATCTGATTCTTCTCATTTTAAGAAGAGCCGAAGCATCTCATTTTAATTATGCATCTCGTCTGGCGCCCCCATTGGAAACTTTTTACCAGAAATGTATGCATGTTTTAACATTAAGCTCATGTCAATTATTGGAAAACGTAAAAAAAAATAGAGGGAAGCGTAGTGCTTTTTCTGCAATGCTAAAGCATAGAGGCGCTGCGCCTCCAGTAAAAAAGTTCCACTCCTACGGCGCCAGACGAGATGCATAATTAAAAAGAGATGCTTTGACTCTTCCTAAAAAGAGTAGAATGGGATATTTGGGTATGATTCCGCGGGCTTT
>JAAEQW010000208.1 GCA_024231025.1 Candidatus Omnitrophota bacterium | reverse complement strand
CTTGTTTCACAAGTGAAACAAGAAAGACCTGACCCCTTTCGTAATAATAGGTGATATTTATGTGTGAAGCGATGCGCTTCATCCCTGACTCGCTGGATAAGCATCAACGCGGGATTGCTTTTAGGCAGGATTAAAGGTTTGCTGACATTAGGAAAATAAATCTCTTCGTTCTCTTTGGCGATACCGATTAATGGTATCTTTATTCTGAGGGAATCTAACACTTTCGCGCCTGTATTAACATGGCCCAATCCTCCATCGATAATCAACAAATTTGGTAAGTCAACTTTCTTATTCAAACGCCTTTTGATAACTTCGCCAATCATTTTGTAATCGTCTATTTTGCCAGTTTCTTTAATTTTGTACTTTCTGTATCCACTTTTCTCCGGAATTCCGTCTTTAAAGCGCACAATCGCACCAGTCGCATATTTTCCCGATAGAGACGCGATGTCAACCGCCTCAATAATAAACGGTATTTTGCGCAACTTTAAGACATCCTTTAAAAGCAAAAGTTCATTAACCTGGCGCTTGCCGGCATACAGCGAATAAATAGCAATTAAACGATCACGCAGGGCAGCTGCCTGCTCAAATTTCTGCTGCTTTCCTAAAGCATTCATCCTACGCTGCATTCTCTCTATGAGTTTACGGCGCTGGCCAGAAAAAATCTGACACACTCCCTTAATATTTTCTCTATACTTAGCTTGTGATAAGCTAGGTGGATACGGGCACAAATTTAAATGACAATAAAGGCATGATCGCTTAGGCTTTCGGCAAGTGCAAAACGGAAATATTTTACGAGTTAAATTTAATGCCTTCTTTAAAAGCGCAGAATTTGTAAACGGTCCAAAAAGAGTTGGATCGGATATCTCAGACTTAATGATCCGCTTAATGTGGACTTTGGGATAGTCATCGTTGGTCAAAACTAAATACGGATAGCTTTTTCCATCCTTTAATTCAACATTATACTTTGGCTTATTCTCTTTAATTAGCGTTGCCTCTAAAATAAGGGCCTGCTCCTCAGTATCGCATGAAATATATTCAACGCTGTCTGCCTCTTGCTGCATCGCAACCGATCTAGCCTCGAGATTGCGAAAATGACTTTGCAGCCTCTTTTTTATATTGATTGCCTTGCCAATGTAAATAATCTTTTTATCTTTAGACTTTATGGTATATACACCACAAACTTCGGGAAGGGAATTAATTTCACTTTTCATGTTTTAGAGAGATTTTCTTAATAAAACCTTGGAGTGAAGTTTTTTTAATGTGTCCGGGATTGATCGTTACCGCATTAGCAACGCCGCAAGCCACTGCCATTTTTACTGATCGAGCAAAATTATGCCCCTGCATAAAAGAAGAAACAAATCCCGCGACAAAGGCATCACCGCAGCCAACCGGGCTTTTTCGCTTAACTTTTGCGGGAACTGCGCTTATAATTTGGTCACCATCAGAACAAACCGCCCCTTGCGAACCGCAAGTTATCGCAACCACACCAATACCAAGATCATGAAAATATGGTATAGCTTTCTTAAATTCTCTTACACTTGAAATCTTTTTTCCAAGAAGCTGTTCTGCTTCCTGCCAGTTCGGCTTGATCATAAAAGGCTTACTTTTTATCCCAACTTTTAAAGGCTCACCGCTTGTGTCAAAGAGCACTTTCACTCCTTTCGCCGTAGCGGTAGCAATTAAATCCGCATAAAACGAATCCGGTGCGCCACAAACATTTCTTCCGGAAATTACAACGAAATTTGCTCTTTTAAGCAATAAAGAAAATTTCCGCTTAAATGCAGCTAACTCTTTTTTATTTGTCTTAGGGCCACGCTCCAAAATGCGGGTTACTTTTTGGTAGTTAGGATCAATAATCGTAAGGCTAGTGCGTGTTTGGCCGGAAATATCAGAAAAATTATGCGGTATTCCTTCTTTACCTAAACGCTGCTTTATATCGGCGCCTGAGGTTCCGCCTAAAAAACCCGTTGCCAACGTGTTCACTCTGAGACTCTTCAGCACACGCGATACGTTTACGCCCTTTCCTCCGGCACAAATAGCCAAACCACTCTCACGAAAATCTAAACCGGCTTTAAAATCAGCCACTTTTACCGTCTTATCAACAGCAGGATTCAACGTAACCGTTAAAACATACTTCTTCATCTTTTGATTATACCATTTAAAAAGAAAGATAGATAATAAACAAGGAGACGCTGTCGGGAAGTATCTGATACACAATGAGTTATAAATCAATTATTTCATTTTGGTATTATGTGGTAAAATATATGATAGAATAAAAAAGGAGGTAATACATATGCCGCATAGATCTCGTCGCAATCAGTTGTCAGATTCATTGCTATACCATATATTCAACCGTTCTCATTTGCGAATTGATATATTCAACGACGATGATGATTTTGAATATTTTTTTAGCCTTTTAAAGAGGTACAGTGTAAAATTCGACGTAAAGATATTTCATTGGGTTATCATGAGTAATCATTATCATTTTTTAGCTGAAATATCAAAACCACTGCAAATGTCATCATTCATGTCTGGTTTAGCTCGCGCATACGTTAGCTATTACAAAAGAAAGTACAATAGTGTCGGATCTTTATGGCAGGGACGCTTTAAAAGCCAAGCCATTGAGAAAGAATCATATTACTTCGCCTGCGCTAGATACATTGAACGTAATCCAGTAAAAGCATTAAAAGTCGACAATGCCTGGGACTACAAGCACAGCAGTGCCGCATTTTATGTACTAAATGATGAAAGTAAAAACATATCCAAGGATCCAATATTCGAATCTACTTATTCGGCTAAGGATTATGCAGAATATTTAAATGATGACAAGGAAGAAGAAAGTGAAGTGTTTAATGGATTGGAACACCCACGAGGCAGCGCAAAATTTTTAGCAAACTTACACCGAGAAGGTAATCATTATTATCCCCGAAAGCAAGGACGAATAAGCAATATTTGATTTATAACATCTTGATGGACAAGTAGTTACCGACAGCGTCTCCTTATTTAGATAATTTGAACCTTTTTTATTGGCATTTTTTTGCAATTATTCAAGATTAATGCTGTAGGTAATGCCGACGCTGTTTTTGGCAGCCTCTAAGAGTTCGGGGCTGACGTTGAATTCCACCTTATTCTGGACGTCCACGTCCAATTCTCCCTCTAGGGTAATTCCGCCAACACTTTCTAATTTAATGCTTTTGACGACTCTCTTGAAAGCCTCAATATTTTTAGCATGTTGGGTATCGCCAGGAAGTGCTTGTTTTACTTCTGACTGCAGTGCTTTTAGTCTTTTTCTTGCGTATTCACCAACTTCATCGTTTCTTTCTGCTTTTTCCATCATGTCTTCAAGCAATGCCACTTGGCCATGAAGAAGTTGCATTACATCATCGGTTGTAGCGTTTTCGAGCCCAAGACCCTTGAGCCTTTCGGCCTTTTGGCGCGCATCATAAAAAGAGAATCCCAGTTCTTTTAAATAAATCATTTTCGTTCGCTGAACTTGAGCGTGGGGTACGCCGTTCGCTTCAGAGGCTTCTTCAAAAAGCTGATCCAGACCCAATTGTGTATTTTTTGGGGCAGTGTGGAAAATTATCAAATCAGAACTACGATCATCCGGATCCATCCGACAGAAATGTGCAGGCAAGCCAATCGGAATTCTTGGATGTTGCGGGCCAAGCCTAACAAATCTTGCAGTTACAATTTGACTTATAAACCTTTCTTCTTTCGGCGAAATATACCTAGCGAGAGTGCGTAAATAATCTTCAAAATCTCTAAGCTTTCCTGCATCGATTTTACGCATTTCTTTTGGGCCCGGCCAAGTCATTGAACCGTGTACCGATGTTGACGCCGACATCATCGGATCTCTTAAAAGCATCGCAAACAATGGTGTGCTGTCGTGCTGACCACCGGTGCCAACGCCCATTGCAAGATCATACATCCGCAAATCCACCCTAAGGCTGATATCCATTGCCACTGCCAATTCCAATAATGGCGCAATAGCCTGATTAGTTGCAACGCTCGCATGACGATCTATTAATTCATCTTCCATAACCTGACGCGACCCTTCAAAAGAAACACCGATTTCTTTTGCGGCTAATACAAATTCTAAATTATTCTTCTTAAGAAAATCTAGATCCATATTGCCCTTCTTGCTCTCTTGACTTTCATACCGTACCTTGATACTGACCACAGTATTAATTTGCGTTTCTAACTCTTTGCTCGCCGAAAAATCCAACACCGCCAGGGCACGAAATATATTGCCGCCAAGAACGCGCCCAATGTCACCTTTTCGTAATTGTACTGACAACTTATGATTTAAATTTTCAGTTTCTTCGTCGTTGCCATCTAGATCATCAAGCAATTTATCCCCAACCAAAACTACCATTTCAGATAATAGCCCCACCTTTTCAGGTCCATTATGTACTGATTCCTTTATGCTTATAAAAACGTTATACGCTTTTAAAACCCTGCCTCGCAACCCTTCTACGCTAATCGAAATCTCGGCTTGATCAGCAATTCGCACTAATCTTGAGATCGGTTGCAGGTTCATAAGATAATAGCCCTTTTTTTCCATGAAAGTAAGCAACTCATCAAACCGCGCGTTAAAGTGCTCCACAGTATTAACATGGCTAAGATTTACTTTTAATTTTTTCGCATTTTCTATTAATTCAATAATCACATTTAAACCTCTTTCCCCAGCCACCGTTGAAGGTTTACTGATTTCATCCCGCAATTGCTGGTTAAACCACTTGGCAACGGCAACCTTTTGAATGCCAAGTTGCTTGGTAATTTCTTGAAAGTATTCCGTCCATCCTTCTTCATCGATAAGCATGAGCAGATCAGAAAAATTATCAAAAAATAACTTAACCAAATTCGCCCTTAGCGTGCCTAATCTTTCAGCCATGCGAAACATCACTAAAAGATCTCTGGATTCACTGGTATTTATTTCTTTTTTGGATAGTAATTCCAGGCAACGCGCCACAGCCTTTTCCTCCATCATCTGATTCTCCGGCAAAGGCAAACCTAACTCTTCAAATAAAACAAATAAATATATCGCCCTATCCCAATATCCCTGACGAATTAATTCACTTAGTAAACTGATTAGCTCTTCGGTTTCCGTTGTGCCAAGTACAAAATCAAAATCTGCCGCCTTAGCAAGCCCAGCCAATCCCTGAAGCTGCGGCCACATCCCCGCATCAGCTAGCAAAGTAAAATTTTTGGTCAAAACATCAGCCGATGCAATTGGAATATCAATTATTTCTGCCACCTTTAGTGTTAATGCGGCCTCTTCCCATTTTTTGTCTTCAGTAAAAAATACAAATCCGGATTCAATGCTGCCTTTTAACAAAGGTTCAACCTCCTCCAATTTCGCAGGATCATAACCAGAGTCAACTTCTAAATCGTAACCGCTAAAGTTCATATCTGAAGCACTAATTGCATCGACAAGCCTCTCTAATGGTCTCCATTGATCAAAAAAATTGCCCCCTTTAGTGGCTTCGACCAATTCAACAATCTGTCTATAGGTTTGTTTTTCGGCTGGACTTTCATGTAAAGTGTAATTTAAGCGCTCAGCCAGCCGGCATCGAGCCTCAACTAAATCACCCCTTACGGCAATGATATCTGCCGTTAAATTACCCGTCAAGTTTATAATATCGGTCACAAAACCTTCCATAAAAAACTCAAGCTTGAGTATTGAAGCAGGGTAATTTAATTCGATTTCATCAGCTAAGTCCAGATATTTAAAAATATCATCTAATTTTCTTTTACTGTGTAATCGCCCAACGTTTTCTGATAATTTTGTTAATATCATTTCGTCATTGCGCGCAATGCCAAGACGCGCCCTCGCACTTTCCAGGCGACGAATTAAATCACCGGCAGCTTTATTGCCCTTTAATCTTCCATCAAAGACCTCTGAAAGCCAATAATTTAAAATCGATGCTGAAGCTTCAAATGAAATCCCCGAATCAGCCACTGCATCAACGAAATTTTCAAGTGCTCCATGGTCACCTGTATCGATTTGGAGCAATCTAACAAAAGTCTGATTGACTAAATCAACAATGCTGACGCCATCGACGGCATCGGTAAGTGAAATGTTATTCTCCAAGGCAACAGCAATTAACCCTTTCAACGGTGCATAATCAACCTCGGACGTCTCAGAGTTAAGAATTCTGGCAATTTCACCAATTAGCGCACCGACCGCATTGGCCCGCTGCTGATCAACAAAAGAAAATTTAACCGGCAATTTTCTTGGGTTAGGTATCTCAGCGGCAGCTTCGTCAAATTCTTCACTGCCAACGCTGTCTGTCTTTGTTGATTCGTTATTTACGATTGCTCCCCCCGAATAATAACGACGGTTAACAACACGATGGGTGCTTGGTTCCTTTTTGACATAATCATAAACACCTTTTTTGTAAGCCTCAACATATAAGTTAAAAATATTTTGACGAACATTTTTGTCGGCTAAATCAACGCCTTCGATTTTTTCCTGATCAATATAATATTGAAAAATTGTATCTTTCAATTTATTCTTAAACCACGCCGCTAGAATAAAAGAATGGTAAATTTGACGCAATTGAGTGAAATTTTTACCGTAATTTACCTCATCTTCAATTTTGGGCAAAATTACTTCCTTCAAAGCCTGTGTCGATAAATCATTAACCTGTCCTTGATTTTGGTCTATGGTCTTTGGTCTATGGTCTTTGGTCTGACTATGTTGCATTGCAACGTAGTCATTTTCATGCATTACTTTTAACTTAGCATGGGTAATTAGCGCTCGATTTTTGTTTTCAATTACTTTGGCATATTCGGGCATAATCCACACTTTATTAAAAGTATTAACCGCAGCATCATTTCTTCCGGTTAAGCGTTCTAACTCGGCATAAATCTCACTCCAATAAGCTTTGCCGGAGTCACTTTCCGGATAAGTTAAAGATGAAACAAGTTGTTTTAAAATATAATCTTCACCTAAGAGATCCTTACCCATCTGAGTGAATGATAAATTATCCGAAATAACTCGATCTTCCTCATGCGGCGACAAATTCACCCATAAATCTTCTTCCGGGATTGTTATCGCGGCAAAGAAATATTCAACTAATTTTGCCGCCTCTTCTTCGCTAATGTCTGAGGCATCACCTAAATCAATGGTAAACTCCAGCTCAAACGGATTATTTTGATTTACAGTTATTCCTTTTAAAACCGGTCCAACAGATTTATTCGAAGAGACCTCCACTAATTGATTTGTTGGAGGCAAATTATAAATAGAACTTTGCGCGCTTTTGGCTGCAACCGGATCAGTTTTGACCCGTACTGCTCTTTTAGTCATCTGCGAAAAAACAACTCCGGCAATCATGCAAATCACTAAACCTACACTTATTAGCTCCAAAGAAACCCGCGCTCTTTTCAATTTAATAATCATCTTTTCTCTCCTTCTATAATGAACAGGCTTAAAACCTATTCCGCATAATAAAAAAAGCATTACTCTTAAAGAATAATGCCTCCCCTCAATATTCGTCTTGCGTGAAAACGCTTACATCCTAATTACCTATATATAACACATTTATTCACAAAAAGCAAGCCCATTTTTATGAGGAGACGCTGTCGGGAAATGTCTGGCGTGCAACGAGTTATGAATCAAATATTTCACTAATAAAGTCATTATCCCCAAGATAAAAAAGGGATAAGCAATATTTGATTTATAACATCTTGATGGACAAGTAGTTACCGACAGCGTCTCCTTGTTTTATTATTTATCTAGGGCGGCTTCGATAAAGGAAGCAAATAGCGGATGGGCCCTATCGGGCTTGGATTGAAACTCTGGGTGGAATTGACAAGCCACAAACCAAGGATGACCTTTTACTTCAACGATTTCAACAAGATTACCTTTGGGATGGGTACCGGAAAAAATCATGCCGTTTGCTTCAAAATCTTTGCGATATTCGTTGTTAAATTCATAACGATGGCGATGACGTTCAGAAATGTTTTCTTTACGGTATACCGAATAAGCTTTGGTTGTCTTTTTTAAACGACACGCATACGCACCAAGACGCATGGTCGCGCCTTTTGCTTTTACCTTCTTTTGCTCATCTAAAAGACTGATTATTGGAAATTTTGTGTTTTTATCAAATTCAGTAGAATTTGCCTTCTTTCTACCGCATACGTTACGGGCAAACTCAATTACTGCAATCTGCATCCCAAGACATATACCGAAATATGGAACACCATTTAAACGAGCAAACTCAACAGCTTTTATTTTTCCTTCAATTCCGCGTGTACCAAAACCACCAGGCACAAGCACGCCCTTTACATTTTTAAGATACTTTCCCGCACCATGCTTTTCTATATCTTCAGAATCAACTCTTTTTATTATAAGTTTTGCATCATTGGTAATTGCTCCATGAGTGAGTGCTTCATAAATAGATTTATACGCATCTTGCAAGGCAATGTACTTACCAACAACCGCAATTGTAACCTCTTTTTTAGGATATTTGATTTTATCAACCACACCTTCTTTCCACTCTGTCAAATCCCCGTCTTCACACTTTAAATTAAGCAGCTTAACGATCAATTTATCCAAACCCTCTTTGCGTAAAGCCAAAGGCACCTCATAAATACTTTTTACATCAACTGCTGAGATTACCGCGTCTTTATCGACATTACAGAAAAGAGCAATTTTATCTTTAGCCTCTTTATTAAGCGGTTTTTCGCTCCGACAAAGTATTGCATCAGGCATAATACCAATTTCACGTAAAGTGCCCACGCTATGCTGAGTAGGTTTTGTTTTTATTTCACCGGCAGTCTTGATAAATGGAACAAGCGTAACGTGCACATTTATCGCGTATCCACAACCCAATTCTAATTTAAGCTGCCTTATTGCTTCAAGAAACGGCAAACTTTCAATGTCACCAACGGTGCCTCCAATTTCAACAATGACGACATCGATTTTTCTACCGTAAGCAACTTTTTTTATGCTATCTTTAATTTCAGCGGTTATATGAGGAATGATTTGAACCGTTTTGCCAAGATAATCACCCCTGCGCTCTTTAGTTATTACTGAATAATAAATTTTTCCGGTGGTGATATTGTTTTCTTTACCATATTTGGCATTAGTAAAACGCTCATAATGACCGAGATCAAGATCGGTTTCGGCGCCATCATCGGTAACGTAAACTTCGCCGTGTTGAAAAGGATTCATCGTGCCCGGATCAACATTTATATACGGATCACATTTCATCATCGTAACCCTTAGCCCCTTGTTTTCAAGAAGCTTCGCAATTGACGCAGCAGCAATCCCCTTGCCCAAGCTTGAAACAACCCCACCGGTCACGAAAATATATTTAGCCATTGTTTTGTTCTCCTTTACTAAATAACCAATTTCCAAGTTACAAAATACAAACAATAACCAATAACCAATAATTAATCACCAAACCAAACAAGGTAAATTTTCCTTATCTTTTTTGATTATTGAATTTTGGTTATTGGTCATTTTTTGGTTATTGCTTCTTGCCTGCCCGCCGTATTGGCAGGCGGGTATCTTGATTATTTTTTATTATTCAACAGTGACGCTTTTTGCCAAATTGCGCGGTTTATCAACATCAAACCCTTTTAAGTCTGCAATGTAATAAGCTAAAAGCTGCAGTGGCACAACGGTAAGGATTGATGAAAATTCATCGCATATTTCGGGTATGAAGATAATTCCTTTGGAATACTTACCTACCCGTTTATTGCCCAATGTTGCAACGATAATTGCTTTACCTTTTCGAGCCCGTATCTCTTCAATATTCGATATTACCTTGTCGAAAACAAAAGAATTGTTGGCAATACACACAACAGCACGATATTCATCAATTAAAGCAATTGGACCATGTTTCATCTCACCGGCAGCATAACCTTCTGCCGGAATATATGAAATTTCTTTTAATTTCAGCGCTCCCTCTAGAGCGGTTGGGAAATTAACATTACGCCCTAAATAAAGAAAGGCACCAAAATGTAAGTGCCCCTTTGCAATAGTTTTTATTCTGGCGCTGCTCTTTATTATCGCAGTCATCTTTTGAGGAATTTTTCGAAGAGCGGCAATTAATACTTTTTTGCGTTTTTTATCCTCTGCTAAATACAGGCTCAATAAATACAACACCATAACTTGTGCAGTGTAAGCTTTGGTTGATGCTACGCTTATTTCAGGACCAGCATTGGTGTAGATTACCGCATCGCTCTCACGCGTAAGCGATGAACCAAGCACATTGCATATTGAAAGAACTTTCGCTTTACTGCGACGAGCCTCTCTTACTGCAGCCATAGTGTCGGCTGTTTCGCCAGATTGGCTTATCGCAATAACCAGCGTTTTCTTGTTTATAATTGGTTTGCGATAACGAAACTCGCTGCCTAAATCAACCCACACCGGCACTCGCGCCAACTTTTCAATCGTATATTTTCCAACAAGACCGGCATGATAAGCAGTTCCACAAGCAACAATAATTAGGTTATCGACTCCCTTAAAAAAATTACTATTGATGTGTGGAAAATGGATCTTTCCTGCTTTGGTGAGATAACTGGATATAATTTTAGACATAATCTTCGGTTGCTGGCAAATTTCTTTAAGCATAAAATGCTTAAAGCCTTCTTTCTGCGCCGCCTCTACGTTGTAGGAAACAGTATCAACCTTTTTACTTACCGAATTTCCTTTTAGATCTGAAAGGTTTATTTTATCCTTAGTAATAACGGCAATCTCACCGTCTTTGAGGTATATAAATTTTCGGGTATGTTTTAGCAATGCTGAAACATCACTTGCAATAAAGTTTTCGCCTTTTCCCAAACCAATTACCAACGGGGAATCCATTCTTGCGACTACTATTTTATCCGGTTCGTCTTTTGACATCGCGCACAATGCATAAGAACCTTTAATTTTTGCAATTGCTTTAATAAGTGCTTCTTTTAGATTACCTTTATAGAATTTGCCAATCAAATGCGCCACAACTTCAGTATCAGTTTCGGATCTAAAATTAAAACCTTCTTTTTTTAATTTTTCTTTTAGTTCGCTGTAATTTTCAATTATTCCATTATGAACAACGGTAATTTTTTTATCACAGCTAAAGTGCGGATGAGCATTGCTCTTGGATGGTTTGCCATGAGTGGCCCAACGAGTGTGCGCGATCGCACTGAATCCTTTGACTTTTTTGGTAAGAATAGATTCTAAATCACGAATTCTACCTTTACACTTAATTACCGACAGTTTTCCGCCACTAACTGTTGCAATCCCCGCAGAATCATAGCCTCGGTACTCCAACATTTTGAGCGCTTCAACCACTATCGGAGTAGCTTGTTTTTTACCAATATATCCAATTATTCCGCACATGTAGGCTCACTTCGTTCGCCAGACTATAGACTATAGACCATAGACTGTAGACCTTTAAAATCCTTTTACTGTTACTGTTATTGGTTGATTCGTCATTTTATTTCGGGTCGACAACCGTCGACCCCTACAAATTTTTCTATTATTACTTTTCCAGAACGCTTTTCGATAATTTTTTTGGTAATTTTGTTGGGTACTTTCCGGTAAAACAAGCTATACAGAAATCATCTTTAGGTAAAAACATCGCACCCAACATTCCATCAAGGCTTAAATAGTTTAACCCGTCTAAACCGATATAATCTTTAATCCATTCTACGCTGTGGCGTGACGCAATCAACTCTTTTTTTGTAGGAAAATCTATGCCATAAAAACAAGGGTATTTTATTGGTGGGCAGCTAACACACATATGAATCTCTTTTGCGCCAGCATCTCTTAAAGTTTTTACTCTTATGCGACTGGTTGTGCCCCGCACTATAGAATCCTCAATGATTATCGCTTTTTTTGCCTTAAGGACATCTTTAATTGGGTTAAGCTTAACCTTAACCCTGAAATCTCTAATAAACTGAGATGGTTGGATAAACGTTCTACCAACATAATGATTACGTATCATGCCCATTTCATAGGGAATTTTTGCCCAAGCCGCATAGCCCACCGCGGCATAACTTCCGGAATCAGGCACCGGCATAACAACATCGCTTTTAATTGGAAATTCACGAGCAAGCTGACTTCCAAGGCGCTTTCTGGTTAAATAAACATTTTTCCCGAAAATATTACTATCGGGACGAGAAAAATATATGTATTCAAAAATACACATTGCCTTTTTCTTTTCGGCAAATGGTTTTAGTGATTCTATTTTATTCTTAGTTATAAAAACAATTTCACCTGGAGCAACATCGCGAACATACTTAGCCTGTATTAAATCTAAGGCGCAAGTTTCACTTGCTAAAACATAGGCATCATCAAGTTTGCCAATGCATAATGGCCTAAACCCGTGAGGATCACGTGCGCCAACTAAAACATTATTGACTAATAGCGCTAGCGAATATGCCCCCTCTAGCTCCCAAAGCGCTGATACAACGCTTTTTTTAGGATCACTTTCGCCGGAACAAGCAATAAGGTGCGCAATAATTTCAGAATCCATGGTAGTTTGAAAAATTGAGCCCTTTGCTTCCATCTTGTTGCGCAATTTTAATGTATTAATCAAATTACCATTATGAGCAATTGCGATATGATTGCCCTTATGCCTTACAACAAACGGCTGAATATTTTTAGAAGTACTTGCACCGGTTGTTGAATAACGCACATGACCAATTGCAATATTTCCTTTTAGCCTTTTTACCGCGTGCTCATTGAAGACATCGCAAACAAGCCCCATTCCTTTATGGCTATGAAACTTCTTTGGACTTGATGCAACAATGCCGGCACTTTCCTCACCGCGATGCTGTAAAGCATAGAGACCTAAATAGGCAAGTCGTGCTGCATCTTTATGTCCATACATTCCAAATATTCCACACATACAGGCTCACTTCGTTCGCCAGACTATAGACCATAGACCATAGACTGTAGACCTTTAAAATTCCGGAATTTAAACCTTCGGAATTTTTTTAGCCGTTTTCTATCAATAAAACTTTCACCTTTTTTTTCTTTATTCTTCTACCTAAGCTCACTTCGTTCGCCAGACTATAGACCTTTAAATTTTTTTACTAAAATCTCTTATTTTCCATTCCCCTCTGGGTCTTTGGTCTATTGTCTATTGTCTTTGGTCTAACTCAGGTATTCCTGAATCGACTTAACTTCCAATCCATCTTTGACCACCGACTCAATTCCATTTACCGCCGCCTGCGCACCTTGAATGGTTGTAATCGATGGAATTCCCGCTAAAACTGCCATTTCCCGAATCGGCTTCATATCCGATTGCCCAGTCGCTCCAGTTGGAGTATTAATAATTAGATTAAGTGCACCATTGCGAATTAGATCTAGAATTGTCCGATCTCCCTCGCTAATTTTACCAACTAATGTTGCATCAATACCGTTAGATTGCAATACTTTATGCGTTCCCTTAGTTGCAATAATTTCGAAACCCATATCAAATAATTTCTTAGCAATAAAAATAATGTTTCGTTTATCAGCGCTCTTTACGCTTATAAACACTTTGCCTTTAGTTGGTAGCTCTTGAGTTGCAGCCGATTGAGACTTATAGAAAGCATTACCAAATGAATCATCAATGCCCATAACCTCTCCGGTTGATTTCATCTCAGGACCCAAAATAATATCAACTCCCGAAAAACGTGAAAATGGAAGCACTGATTCTTTAACTGCAAAATGGTTAACTTCTTTCTCCTTAGTAAAACCTAAATCCTTTAACTTCTCACCAGCCATAACTCTTGCTGCCAGCTTTGCCAGAGCAACACCGGTTGCTTTTCCAACAAAAGGAACTGTCCGTGAAGCACGCGGATTAACTTCTAAAACAAAAACTGTGTCGTTTTTAACTGCGAATTGAATATTTAAAAGACCTAACACGCCAAGCTCGCTGGCAATTGCTTTAGTGTGTTTTTTGATCATCTCAATAATTTTATCACTTAGTGTATGTGGCGGCAAAACGCAGGCTGAATCACCGGAATGTACGCCCGCCTCTTCGATATGTTCCATTATCCCGCCAACAACTGTTATTTCCCCATCGCTAATTGCATCGACATCAACCTCAACCGCATCTTCCAAAAATTTATCAATCAATATCGGATGCTCAGTAGATATACTTTTTGCCTCTTCGGTAAACTCAACCAATGCTTCTTCATCATAAACTATACGCATTGCCCGTCCGCCTAAAACATAAGACGGCCTAACCAAAACAGGATAGCCGATTTTAGAGGCAATGCCTTTTGCCTCACCTGCAGTAAAAGCCGACCCATTGGGCGGTTGATTGATTTTTAGTTTTTCAATTAGCTCAGAAAACTTTTCTCGATTCTCTGCTCGATCAATCGACTCAACGCTGGTGCCAATAATTGATGCCCCGGCGTCTTTTAATCTACGCGCTAAATTAAGTGGAGTTTGGCCACCAAACTGAACAATAACCCCGTCGGGTTTCTCTTTATCGATAATATTCATTACATCTTCAAAAGTTAAAGGCTCAAAGTATAATTTATCAGATGTATCATAATCAGTTGAAACAGTTTCAGGATTTGAATTGACCATAATTGTTTCATAGCCAATACTCTTTAGTGCAAATGATGCATGACAACAACAATAATCAAATTCGATTCCCTGGCCAATTCTATTTGGGCCGCCACCTAAAATCATAATTTTCTTTTTATCGCTAACTCTTGCTTCATCTTCAGTTTCATATGTGGAGTAATAATACGGCGTAAAAGCTTCAAACTCAGCCGCGCAGGTATCGACCAACTTATACGTTGGAATAATTCCCTCACGCTTACGCAAATCCCTTATCTCTAGCTCACTTGATCCGGTAAGTGCAGCAATTTGCGCATCACTAAAACCATATTGTTTCACTTTAAAAAGCAAGGCAGTTGACAGACAACCGCTAATCTCTTTTTCGAGGTTTACGATTTGGTTTATATTGTGAATAAACCAAGGATCAATTCCAGTTATAGCGCAGATTTCTTCTACAGAATAGCCTTTTTGAAGGGCATATTTTAGATAAAAAATACGTGAAGCATTTGGCTCCTTTAAGCGCCGTTTGATCTTCTCATCGCTTATTTTACTGAAATCAAGCTTATTATCTAAACCAATATGACCAATCTCAAGACCACGTAATCCTTTTTGTAAAGCTTCTTTAAAAGTTCTGCCGATTGCCATTGTCTCACCGACTGATTTCATTTGAATACCTAAGATGTCTTTCGCTTCAGGAAACTTTTCAAACGTAAAACGAGGAATCTTTACAACACAATAATCGATTGTCGGCTCAAATGATGCCGGAGTTTCGCGAGTAATATCATTTTGTATTTCATCTAACGTATACCCAACTGCTAATTTGGCCGCAAACTTTGCAATTGGAAAACCAGTTGCCTTAGAGGCTAGTGCCGACGAACGTGAAACACGCGGATTCATTTCAATAACAACCATCCGCCCATCTTTTGGATCAACTGCAAATTGAATGTTTGAGCCTCCAGTTTCAACCCCTACCGCACGGATAATTTTAATTGCTGCATCACGCATAGCTTGATACTCTCGGTCATTTAAGGTCTGAGCTGGTGCAACAGTAATTGAATCACCGGTATGAACACCCATCGGATCAAGATTCTCAATCGAGCAAACAATAACAACATTATCTGCCCGATCACGCATGACTTCTAACTCATATTCTTTCCACCCAACGATAGACTCTTCAATTAAGACTTCGCTAATCATGCTGCTTTTTAAACCACGCTCGGCAATACGCGAAAATTCTTCTTCAGTTTGGGCAATTCCTCCGCCGGTTCCACCCATTGTAAAACTGGGACGAATAATTAGAGGTAAGCCAATATCTTTTAAAATTGCCCGCGCCTCATCCATATTATAAGCAAGACCACTCTTAGGAAGGTCAAGACCGATGCCTTCAATAGTTTTTTTGAAAGTATCGCGATCCTCTGCTCTTTTAATAACCTCGCAATCCGCACCGAGCATCGCGACATTGTATTTCTCTAACACTCCCGCTTCAACTAATTTAATCGCGGTATTGAGCCCAGTTTGGCCGCCAAGGGTTGGAAGTAACGCATCGGGGCGTTCTTTTGCAATAATTTTTTCAACGATCTCAACGGTGATTGGCTCAATATAAGTGCTATCGGCGACTTTTGGATCAGTCATTATTGTTGCCGGGTTTGAGTTAACTAAAACAATCTGGTACCCTTCCTCACGCAATGCTTTGCAAGCTTGAGTACCTGAATAATCAAATTCACAGGCCTGACCAATAATAATTGGACCAGAACCAATAATTAGTATTTTTTTAATATCTGTACGTTTAGGCATCTGTCGCTTCGCTCCAATAATCAATCACCAATTTCCAATAACCAAAAAAGTCTTGGATTTTGATTATTTGAATTTGAAATTTGTTTGTATCTTGCATCTTGGTTATTGGTTATTTTTCATCATTGAAATGAATTCATCAAATAAATAACGCGCATCATGCGGGCCCGGAGAGCTTTCAGGATGAAACTGAACTGAGAAGATCGCTTCCTTTTTGTGTTGAATGCCCTCAAGAGTGTTGTCATTAAGATTAATATGTGTAATTTCAATATCATCTTTATTTAGCGAATCAATATCCACACAAAAACCATGATTTTGCGCGGTAATTGAAATTTTACCAGTTTTTAAATCCTTAACCGGGTGGTTTCCGCCATGATGACCAAACTTCAATTTATAAGTAGTACCGCCCAACGCAAGACCAATCATCTGATGACCAAGACAAATTCCAAAAATAGGAAATTTCCCAATCAACTCTTTCACGGTTTTAACAACACATTCTACTGCTGCCGGATCACCAGGACCATTAGACAAAAATAATCCATCCGGCTTCATTGCTAAAATATCGCCCGCAGTCGTTGCGTAAGGAACAACTGTTAGCTTGCACCCTTTCTTCTGTAAAATTCTTAAAATATTGTGTTTTATACCACAATCAATTGCTACAACGTGACACTCGCCGCTCTTTGACCACTCGTAAGCCTTAGAGCAACTCACCTCTTTCACTAAGTTTGCGCCCTCTAGAGAGCGTGATGCTTTAGCTTTCTTTACTAAACTCACATCATCGAAATCTTCTGTAGATACAATTGCCTTCATTGCCCCCTGCAGACGAATGTGACGAGTAAGCGCACGTGTATCTACCCCTTCGATACCAATAATATTACTGGTTTTTAAATAATCTGATAGGTTTTGTTCCGACTGCCAATTGCTGGCAATTTTGCTGCACTCTTTGACAACCAAGGCTTGTAAAAAAATACTGCGAGACTCAGAAAAATCTTTGTTAATCCCGTAATTTCCGATCAATGGATAGGTTAGGGTAACAATTTGGCCCCGATATGATGGATCGGTAAGTATCTCCTGATAACCGGTAAGTGATGTGTTAAAAACTACTTCGCCTGCAGCTTCGCCTTTTGCACCGAAAGAAACACCATTAAAAACTCTACCATCTTCCAGGGCAATTTTCGCTTTAGGACTGCTACAACTCAAAACTAAATACCTCTCTTGCTTTTTGGCATAAAAAAAGACGCCTTTCTTAAGACGCCTTTGTCTTGTCCTGAATAATTCTAATAACGATACCACCAACCCCGACGTTAGTCAAGATAATAAATAGACCATAGACTATAGACCGAAGATAAGATACAAGTTACAAGATACAAACAAATTTCAAATTTCAATATTCAATTATCAAACCGTTTGGTTATTTGAATTTGATCATTGGTCATTGTTTGGTCATTGTAACTTGTAACTTGGTTATTGCTTCATTTAATGGAATCCCGCTAAATATGGCAATAGAATGCGGGAAAGTAGTAAGCCTGCCTGTCGGTAGGCAGGTCGTAAGGATTAAGTCCGGAAATCCGGAAAAAACTTCTATAGACTAAAGGCTAAAGAGTGGCTTGTTTTGATTTCTAAAAGAACGTCTGAAAACCGTAAGCGGGTATGGTTTTTTGACGATAGTCAAAAAGAGCGAAGGTTTGAAGCCGAGCGAAAGCCAGCCTCGCTGGGGCTGGATAAGCGGT
>JAAEQW010000207.1 GCA_024231025.1 Candidatus Omnitrophota bacterium | reverse complement strand
TAATAACAAATCGCCGATTATTGAAACGCAAAAGTCGCAAGGGACGCAATAAAATTAATCGAGTAAGAGGGAGCATAATAATATTTTGCCACAGATTAAACACGGATGAGTTAGTCCCCCTTTGATGCTTGCATCCCGATTATTCCATCGTGAAGGGGGATTTAGGGGATGTTATATTGGATTTATTCCCCCGATTGGTGCGGTGCATTGCGTTGTATTGAGCTTGTCGAAATGTTGTTGATTGACAAATATAATACTCCCGAAAATTTAGACAACCCTATAAGGTGGAAAAATGGTATAATTTACCAAAAAGTCTAAACCAAAAGGAGATTGTTATGGGACGAAGAAAATATAGTGGAAAACTAAAAGCAAAAGTAGCTCTGGAAGCTATAAAAGAAGAAAAAACTATTGGAGAAATAGCCGGTATCTATGGAGTGCATCCCAATCAGATCAGTCGCTGGAAAAAAGAAGCTATTGAAAAATTACCGATAGCGCTTGAAGATGGCCGTAAGAAAAAAATGTCTGACTTGCAAAAAAAGGAAGAAGACTATTTGAAAGAAATCGGGCAGCTTACGATGAGCGTAAATTTTCTAAAAAAAAAGTTAGGCCCTTATCTTTAGAAAACCGGAAAAACATGATCGACACAAAAAGCAAAAAAATCTCAAGAAGCAAACAATGCGAATTACTTGAATTAAATCGTGGAACTACTTATTACAAGCCTGTTCCAGAGCCTGCTGCTGATATTTTTATAAAGCAAAGATTAAGCCGACTTCATCAAAAACATTCTACTTATGGTGTGGAAAAGTTTACTGTAATGCTTCGGCGGGAAGGAATAAAAATCGGTCACAATAAAGTTCGCAGACTTTTGCGAGAACAAAATTTATATCATGTGTATCCAAAGACCAAAACAACCATTCCGAATAAAGCGAACGAAAAGCACAATTATTTGCTGGCAACCATTGAAGTAAATAAACCCAACCAGGTTTGGGCGACGGACATAACTTATATAAAATTACCGGGCGGCCACGTGTATTTAACTGTTCAACTTGATTTGAAAAGCCGGTATATTTTGTCGTGGAAATTATCAAATTCATTAGACGCAAATTTTTGTGTTGCAACATTGGAAGAAGCAATAAACAAATATGGACCGCCTGATTTTGCCAATAGCGATCAGGGTTCTCAATATACCGGCAAAGATTATATAAAAGTACTTGGAACAAACAATATAAAAATAAGCATGGCCGGAAAAGGGCGATGTTTTGACAACATACATGTAGAGCGGCTTTGGAAAACAATAAAATACGAAAGATTATACTTGAAAGAATATAAAACTGTTGGTGAGTTACGAGCTGATATAGCAGAATTTATTGAAGAATATAACTTTGTGCGTCCGCATCAGTCACTGAAATATGCAACACCGGCAGAAATATATTTTTCGGAAAAAATAAAAAAGGCAGCATAAAATGAAGAAAGTGTTAAAATCGAAGGAACGATTTCGGGGTTTTGGCAGCACTTGGTGGCGCTGCCCCCAAACCCCCGCAATTTATCGAATAAACTCCAAAACCGGTAATTATATTGTATTCAATAAAAAAAGAACACAGACGAACCTGTGTTCTAATCACCGGTATACGGAGACTGAACGGCTCTCGGGTTGCGCTGCCGCAGAGCCCTGTCTTCCGGTCAGCAAAACTATTTTAGCATAATGTAGAAATTTATACAAGGAGGTAAACTGCTGAAAAATAAAAGTTGATAAACTCAAAAAAAATGTCCACCTTAAAGAACTTTGAAAATTGTCTTGACAAATGGGAGTAGTTTATTTGATACACTTGTGTAATCATGAATATAAACTTCCTCATATTTCAATGTTCTCCAAAGACGCTCTATAAATATATTGTCAAAACATCGACCACGACCGGCCATGCTAATTTGAACGCCTATTTCTTTTAGAACTTTTATAAAAGTTCGGCTGGTAAACTGGCTGCCTTGATCGCTATTAAATATTTCTGGCGTTCCAAGTAACAATGCATTTTTTAGTGCCGAAACACAAAATTCTGCTTCCAATGTTGTCGAAAGACTCCACGACAAAACATGACGGCTGAACCAATCCATTATTGCAACCAAATATACAAAACCTTTTGCAAGACGGATATACGTAATATCTGTTGCCCATACTTGATTTGGTCGCGCTATTTTCAAACCACCTAAAAGATATGGGTACGTCTTATGTTCAGGCGATGAAATACTCAATCGTGGCTTAGGATATATTGCTTCCAGCCCTAATT
>JAAEQW010000206.1 GCA_024231025.1 Candidatus Omnitrophota bacterium | reverse complement strand
ACGGTGAATGAATTGTGTGATATTTTAAATGACACTGAAACTGTATTTCCAAACACCGACTTGGTTTTGCACTATGAATCGGTGTGATTTCTTTTTACGGGGAGGTCAGGAGTTCTGAATTTAGGAGCATTTACAGCTTTGGTTTTGCGACGTTTTTTAGATTTGGCTTCGTCTTTTAATTCAGTTAGATGGTCATCTAAAGACGGAAATGTCATTAATAATTCTTCTATTTCACGATCTAATTCATCAATCTGATGTCGGTAAAAATCATACAATTGGAGATAACGATTCAGAGAAGCCAAGTGTTCTTTTAAATAATTTCCTTCAAGCGATTTGATGATTTTCTCTTTCGTTGCTTTAATTCTTCTATCGAGGAAGGTTGCAAGTACCTCGGGATCACGTTCACCATCAAGAATGGCTCTTAGAATATTCATTCCGGTCTTTCCGGTGATATCACTAATCACATTATGTAATTGAATATTCATTTGAGTTAACGCTTTTTGCATCCGTTTGATATGAGATGAGATACTCTTGCTTAATGTATCCCGATCTCTCAAGTAGGCTCGCAATGCACGGATATTGTCGTCGGGTTGGAATGAAGCCCGCAACAATCCATATGAATGTAGTGTTCGAATCCATTCACAATCAGATTCATCATCTTTCCGTCCTGATACATTTTTAGCGCTGTGAGTGTTGACCAAAATGACTTCAAAACCTCGTGCGTCCAGGATATGAAATAGCGGAATCCAATAGACTCCTGTTGATTCCATAGCAACAGTGTTAACATTACAATCAATCAACCAATCTGCTAATTCATTCAGATCCCTGGTGAAACTTGCAAAGCACCGAATCGGATTTTCATGTAGCTCGGGATTGACTGCGACCCATTGCTCAATTGAGCCGACATCAATACCAGCAGCGTTTGGATTCTGAATTGTCAATTTTGATAATTTTTTAGTTGATTTTCTTTTGCGTTTTGTCATCCTTTTAGCCATGTCAAATTCCTAAATTAATGAATGAATACAATTAAGAATAAATTATATGTGTACAATTCAGACCCGGACAAGGGTTACTAATCAATCTCTCAAGCGGGATTCCAAAATGTTTCAGTACCAATATAAAATGGTACCATCTATCAACCAAAAACGAACCCACGCCCGTAAAAAAAAGAATACATTTTATAAATTTAATTGTTATCTTTAAGTAAATTCAAAAGAATTATTCAGAATAATATTAGTATTCATTGTTCAAAATATCAAAATAAAAAAGGCTGATGTCAAAATTATACTGCTATCAGAAGACATAAGTCACTACTTGGTGATTTTAATGACACAGTATCACCTTTACCTCACGAAATGTCCCAATTGTGGGCATCATCATCTGATTCGCTGGGGTTATTATAAACGTAAAAGGTTGCCTGCAATTGACTTGATTAAAATCCAACGTATACGTTGCAAAAAATGTGGTAAAACAACAAATGTATTACCATCATTTTTATTAGCGAATAAAAGTTATATGGTCATTGTTCTCAAAAAACTCATTCAATCCTATAATTCTTCCCCAACATGGTATAAACAAATGAACTTAGCTATCGACGAACTATCAACAGCCTACCGTTGGTTGAACAAATTAAAACAACAGGCTGTTCATAGTTTGCCACTTATCAAAAATACATTAGTCAAATTATCAGCTAAACATAAAACAAATTTTAAATTCAAAGCTGAACCAACCAATCCGCTTTTAGATAAGGATGTATTGATCCAATTCCAGAATGTAGCACAACAATTAGTCATGGCAGCAGTGTATCTTGTCAATGATAAATCAACAGTTTTTTCCAATTCATTTAGCTTTGTTAATTATTTTTTGTCACAAATGACATGAAAAGCACTACTTCAAATCTAATAATATTCCTTCAAATGCAAATTCGACTCATTGACTGTCGTTTTTTTTCTAAAAAAGTCATTTTCCACCATCATTCCCCCTAATTACCAACAATCATCACCACTAAATATCTCAAAAATTGATTATCTTTAGACGTACAATTCATTTATATGGAGATCATTTGTATGTCCAGCACTCAATCAATAAATATCTGTAAACTGTCCACTGAATTTTCCAAAATGCGCGTATTAAAACCTGAATTGATTAAAAGCATGGAACAATCTTTTTCGCGATTTCATCAATTAAGTCCCATTGTTGTTCGTGAAGCTAAGGACAATTATCAGATCATCGATGGATTTAAACGATACCATGCAGCATTAAAGTTAGGTTGGCCTGGCTTGTCAGCTACAGTGGTACAAACCACGGTTAAAGCTGCCACGGCAATGATGATCACATATAACAAGAACAATAATTCACTCAACGATTATGAAGAAGCCATGATATTGTTATCCTTGAAGAAAAATCATAATATGCAACAAGAAGATATTGCTAAACTTGTTGGCTTCAGCGTATCCTGGGTAAGTCGGCGATTGGCATTGGTTGAAAAATTAGAACCAGCTGTCAAAGACGAATTAAAATTAGGCGTCATCACCAGTACACAAGCCAGGGATATCTCAAAATTGCCGCGCGGCAATCAATTTGAGCTTACCAAATGTATTGTTGATAATGGGCTTTCCAGTCGTCAAACAAGTGCGATCATCGACCAATTCCAAAAGCATAAGAATCGTGATAAACAAAAATTTATTATCGATCATCCACTTAAAATTCTTGAAAAAAAGAGTACTACAATAGATGATGATTATGACAGTCGTTTAACTGCTGCCGGAAATAATTTATTAAAAAGTATAAAACGCGCCTTCCGTCAAATAAACTTTCTTAACAACAATCTACTTGGCGGATTGGGCAATAAGTTAACACTTCTGGACTGGTCTATTTTAGAAAAAGAACTCACCCTTACTACTCGTGTCTCTTCAGAACTCATCGAAATAATTAATAATAACCCCAATAAAACAAGGTAACGACAAAGCGGGAAAAGCCAGGTATTTTTTCAGCTTTTCCCGTTTGTTACCGAATTCTTTTTAAAGTGAGGAGTCTCCAATGAAAGATGATGCTTTAGAAAACAGTGTTGTGTCTCTTTTTAGCAAAGGCTGGTCAATTCGCCGTATATCAAGAGAATTTGTAGTCAGCCGCAATCGTATCAGGCGTATATTAGAACGAAATGACCTGTTTCGTCAAAAAGATATTGATCTTGTTATGCCAAAGAACACACGTCCATCCAAACTTGATCCCTATAAAAAAGACATAGGGCAATTGTTGGAAAATTATACTAATCCAGCGCCAACATCACAGCGAATATTTGAAATCATCTGTGAAAAAGGCTATGATGGTGGCATCACAACACTCAGGAATCATTTAGCCACAATCAAGCCTAAGAAGAAAGCTGAGCCAATTATCACAGTAGAAACAGCGCCTGGTAGAAGAGGTCAGCATGATTGGAGCGAATATCATATCCCTTTCACTGAAAGTGGAGCAGAAGAAAAAGTGATCTTTTTTAGTTTCATCCTGTCCTATAGCCGGCGTCAACACATTGAAGTTGTAGATGATCAGACGCAAACAACGATGTTTAACTCGCTGATCCATGCTTTTGATTATTTTGGCGGCGTTCCCAAAGAAATCAAAGCAGATAATCAGAAAGCATGTGTTGAGCGCTGGGAAGCAGGGAAACCGATCTTCAACAGTAAATACTTGCAGTTCGCCACTCATTATCGCTTTCGCCCGTTAACAATTCGTCCTGGAAAACCACGCGAAAATCTTAAAGTAGAACGTCCTTTTTATTTTCTGGAAACTAATTTCTTAAATGCCAGAACCTTTGATAATCGCGATGATCTTAAAAATAAACTCAACGAATGGCTGACAACCAAAAATGATTTAAGAGTACATCGAACAACAAAGATGTTGCCATTTGAGATGTTTAAAGAAGAACGAACAGAGCTTCTGCCTTTGCCAAATAACGATTTTGATACATCTACCATTATTTATCGCATTGTTAATTCCCAAAGCTGTGTTGAGTATCAGGGGTTCTTTTATGTTGTCCCAAAGCAGCTTCTTTTTGAATCATGCCCGGTAAGAATCATCGCTGACGAACTTATGGTTTACTCTCCGAACGCTGAGCTTTTAGTGATTCATAAATTAGCTGATAAAGACAGCAAAGAGCGTTATGTCGGGCGTAAGCAACGAAATTCGAGTGCGTTGGCTGCATTGGAGATTAAACAAGTTATCACTCGCTTACACGCATGGCATCCTGATATGGAAACGTTCATTGAACAAATTAAAATACAAAAGCCCAAACAGTATTACTTTCAATTAAGAAAGCTTCTCGCCCTTAAAGTGAATTATGAAATTCATGATATTGTTATTGCTGTTAAGCGAGCGCTGACTTATAAGGTGCTTGATTACTCGGCGATTGAAAATTTTCTTGATGTAAATGCCGAAAAAAAGAACGAGATCAAATTATTTAACAAAAAGGATTAATATGGATGATAAATATTTTATTGAAAACTGTAAGCTACTCGGCTTGAAAAAGTTGTCCTGTGAATATGATGCTTTTATTAAACAGGCTGAAAATCAAAATTGGGGTTTTTATCAATTTCTGCTACATATTATTGAAAACGAAGCGGTTGCAAAAAAGGAACGAAGCATTGTTTACCGTATTCAGCAGTCTAAATTACCAACGCCTTTGAAATTATTGGCAGATTTTGATTTTAGTTTCCAACCGTCGATAAATCCAAAGCTAATTATGGATCTGGCGACAATGAATTTCATGAAACATAAAGACTCTATTTTGTTTATTGGCGACTGTGGTGTTGGTAAAAGTCATTTAACGCAAAGTATAGCAGTGATTGCATGTCAAAAGGGTTATCGTGTGCTTTACACAACTTGTGCTAAATTGATTTACGATCTCAATATTGGCGTTTATGAAAAAACAATGATGACCCGCCTTAGAAAGTATGTCAGTTACGATTTACTGATTATCGACGAAATGGGGCATGATCGCCTTGAACTGGAGGTTGTTAAGGAAGCTCATTTACTTTTTAAGGTGATTGATGAACGTTACAAACTTAAAGCTCCTATTATTTTTACTTCCAATGTCAAAGAACTGGATTGGGCTGAGTTTCTTGGTGATCCTATTACGACCAAGGCCATTTTGGATCGTATTTTCCATCATTCCGTTAAAATTGATATTAAAGGCCCCAGTTATAGGGAACACAAAGGAAAAATGTTACAGGATAAATATGTGAATAGTCATCCCGGTATTTAAGTTTTGTTAAATTTGTTTCCCCCTTTTTGATACCACTTTAATTTTAAAGTGGTATCGTTTTTTGGGGGCTGCTGGTTCTGGTTTTTATTGGTGCTGAAAGAATAAACCCGCTGGAGATATTACTGATGCAGATATGGCGACTTTGACATCTCTCTCAGCTAGTGGGAAGCACATTTCAGACTTAACAGGGCTCGAATATGCAATCAATTTAAACATACTTAATTTATACACTAATGATATAAGCAATATTAGTCCGCTACAAAATTTAACTAATTTGAAAACGCTTTACCTTGCCGATAACGCCATAAGCAATATCAGCTCGTTACAAAATTTAACTAATTTAACAGTTCTTAACCTCGGTACAAACTCTATAAGTAATATCAATCCTTTACAAAATTTATATAATTTATATCGTCTTATTCTTTTTTCAAATGAGATAAGGGATATCAGCCCACTACAAAATTTAACTAATTTAGAATGGCTT
>JAAEQW010000205.1 GCA_024231025.1 Candidatus Omnitrophota bacterium | reverse complement strand
TTCGTTTACTAATGATTAAGGAAATGCTGAAACGGTGGTGGAGATGTTTTTCGGTTCTTACAAAAGGACCGTAAAAGCTGGGTGAGCTGATCACCTTTGGGCGTCACTGGTTTTTCTTGTATGTATAGAGAAGCTTTCGGCAAGATGTTACTTTTTGTAGGGGATTCTTTTTAGGGTCCCATTTGTTAACTTGAGTGGTACGGTGAGCGTTTTTTCAATAATTAGGGTTAAAACTATTAAAATGATTGGCGTTGTGAGCGTCTTGTTAAAACTATCAAAAATGATTTATAGTTATTTGTATGGTAGCAATGATATATGTAAAACATTCAATTTTAACGATTCATTTGTGAATTCGAGTGACGTGGTCAGTGCCTTTTCAACAATTAGGGTTAGCGATTTGGGTTATTTCCCTTTTGAGTTTTAGTCTATTTAGATTTTTAAAGGTCGTGTAGTCGGGTTGCACAGGGATTGTGGAGACATTAGTCAATCAATTACGTGATTTTCAAACGTTAAGAGATAGTTTCGTATTTTGAGCTGTATTTTTAATCATT
>JAAEQW010000204.1 GCA_024231025.1 Candidatus Omnitrophota bacterium | reverse complement strand
CGAGTATATTAAGATAAGTAAAATCCAGTTGCCAACCCGCCACCATAAAATGCATACCCTTTACACTAAGTAAATATAGCGAATGCGCTTTACTATTCTAGCATCTTACAGCATGCGGATCTGACCTCGTAAACGTCGTGTCGATCCTCTCTTTTCCATTTAAAAACCAAACCAACTAAGCACTAGTAGGAATAAGCCAACGGCGGTTTGCGCAACGTCATCGAATAACTATTTCTAAAAAGCAATTAAGTTGCACACCTAGTACTATCGTATTCTAGTTGTAAACCTATTAATGATTTGTTAACATTTGACTAGTTTTTAGCAAGTTTTGACATCCCTAAATGTATGTATCCTACCATAATCTTGTGTGCTCAGAATTGGGATCCAAATATATTAGAAATTTATCAAAATCATCGATTGAATGGATGATCAAAAATTGATTGATAAATTATTGATTTATCATTTTATACGATTGCAATGAAACTTAGCACATGACCGGGATCAATAACACAAAATCGATAAAAAAGGCTTTTGGGGCAACAAAAACTGCATAGCCTTCATTTTCGATTTTCAAAGAATACTTTCATTTTCAATTTCTTTTCTTTCTTCCCACACACATACCTACTATCTATAATCCAACACAACGCACACATCACCGCTGGAAAAAATGGCCGCTTTATGAATTAGGATAAATAAAAATCCAATT
>JAAEQW010000203.1 GCA_024231025.1 Candidatus Omnitrophota bacterium | reverse complement strand
TTCCGCTGGCATTTTACAAGGGGGTCCCTACCTAAGGTAGGTATTCAAAACTTTGGGGCCTTTTTTGGCGCGAAAAATCAAAATCTGAGAAAATCAAATATGAGGCGTTGCTTAGGGCTGGGACCACTATCGATTAAGCCTAGAACTGAAAAATCGAATTTTTTCTTCCCATGAACCCTCCCCTTTAACTTAGGCATTTATTTATTTATTTACTGATTTCTTGTTTTATTTGCATGTATATTTAACTAAATAATAAATATATAAAGCTAATGAATTCGTATAAATTCATTCAATTTAAATATGTATAATGTAAAGCTCTTACACAACACAGATACAACCACCATCATCGCTGCTACTGCCACCGAGGTCCTGACTTTTCGGCTTTGGAGTTTCACAGAGCAAACTGCAGAATGATAGCGAAGCTTTTGTGCGCTGCTGCTACTAGAATGAAGAACTATGTACGTAACTCGAAGATTAGACAACCAATTTGCCTGTGTCAGTAAGGTTTAGAATTTTTCGATCTAAAGCCCATCCAAAAATGTCACAGACTGAACATTTTCTGGTCATCGATAGAACTCATCGAGCCCTATCCTAATCTCTTTCGCTTGATTTAGACATTCTTTAAACAATTGCAAAAATTACTGAAAGAATGAGCTTTTCAACACTGGCTTGTTTTAAAAAAACAGCCACCGATTTAGATTCTTCACACCATGAGCACCTCAAATACAGGGTGTTTCTTTTATTCTTTCACATTTGTTTTTTGAATAACATTGCAACCACAAAACCAATTTCCGAGGAGTTTGTGTGTAGTTTGATGCAGTGTAGTATTTGAGCATAGGTTGCGTCTGTTCATAGCCCGTCGTTGGTACGGTAACTTCACTGTTGGCAGCAAATGTCCCTTGGGCTGCCAGGAAATTTTGCCCCCACCCTGGTCCCTCTCTCTTTGGTTGTGTCTGTTCATAGCCCGTCGTTGGTACGGTAACTTCACTGTTGGCAGCAAATGTCCCTTGGGCTG
>JAAEQW010000202.1 GCA_024231025.1 Candidatus Omnitrophota bacterium | reverse complement strand
TTTTTTGAGGTGTGGTGTATTAACTAAACTTTGTAGTAGTTGAAAGCTGAATTTTACCAGAGTTTTTCGAATAGTGTATCGGTTTAGGAAATTATTTTTTTTCAATTTTCGTTTTTAATGTATCGCTCATTATACTATTCTGAAAAAATTCCGTTAGAAAATTTAGTTTGCGTTTGCTACAGTATCCAGCGAAGGACGAAGTGAACCTGATGAAACAGGGTAGCTGGACGAGTTAGGTATCGGGCGGCATTGTTTGTGTCGCTTGTCCGCTTTTGAGGTGCGGCGCATTAATTAAACTCTGTAGCAGCTGGAAGTTGAATTTTATCGAAGTTTCCGAATAGTCCACCGGTTTTATTTTGAATTTGAAGTACAAAAATTCAAGACATGAGAGCATCATGCGTTCTTTATCGACAATGTTATGATTTAGCGGTTCTCATTGTGGGGGAGTCTTAAATTTTCGTTTAGTGTGTGTCGGTCGGTATATTATTCAGAAAACAACGTTAAAATTTAGCTTGCGTTTTGTTATAGTATTCGATTTATGCGAAGTGAACCCGATGAAAATAGGGCAGCTGGACGAGCTGGGTATCGTCGGCATTGTTTTTGACCATTTTTGTTCGCTTTTGAGGTGTGGCGCATTAACTAATCTTTGTAGTAGTTGAAAGCTGAATTTTACAAGAGTTTTTCGAATAGTGTATCGGTTTAGTAAAAGCAAACTTTTAAGTTTTTTGAAATTATTTTTTAATTTTCATTTAATGTATCGCTCGATAGACACTATTCAGAAAAAACTCTGTTAGAAATTTTGTGTCTGCTACAGTATCTAGTGAAGGGCGAAGTGAACCTGATGAAACAGGGTAGTTAGACGAGCTAGGTATCGGGCGGCGGTGTTTGTGTCGCTTGTTCGCTTTTGAGGTGCGGCGCATTATCTAAATTCTGTAGCAGCTGGAAGTTGAATTTTATTGAAGTTTTCCGAATAGTGTATCGGTTTTATTTGAATTTGAAATGTTGTTTTTAAAGATTTTAATTATACTAGCTCGTTAAAATTAATCTATCGTTTTAAAAAAAATTTCTTATGATACTATGCTTGACTCTGATGAGATTCCGTCGCTATATGATGCTTTAAAAGCGCGCTATAGTAGCCAATGCCGGTGGGATACTAATAAATTAAGTTTTATTTCGAAAAGTTGGCTATCTCAACATTAAGCTTATTATATTTTTGTAATGGTGAAATACTAATATTAAAGTTTGGCGGAACGTTTGCTAATGCGAATGTCTACCGATTCAGCAATTCATTAATCATTAGTAAGCGTAATACGAAATTAGTGATTTCGTTCTA
>JAAEQW010000201.1 GCA_024231025.1 Candidatus Omnitrophota bacterium | reverse complement strand
TAATGACACTCAGCCTTAGAACTCCAGCGATTTCAATTGCGCAAAGTAAACTGATTCCAGTAAAATGCCATATGAGCAAAGTAGCATGCAATTTCTAATAGTGCTCAAAAGATCAAAATAATGTTTCTATTCAGGCAATACTCAGAAAGCGGGGCCTAAGATTTCACCTTGCTTCCAGGGTGTGGAATTGCTTAAAAATTAATTTTTATGCAAAATTGTTGAAACTGGTTGTCTAGGGGTAATTTTTGACGCTAAACTGAAAAATCATGTCAATGTTTTCGTAAAAATTTAATTCAACCCTTAATCACGACCATGAAGACTTTGTTATGCCACCCTACGTTCAAAAATTTTTTTACAAAAAATCGACATGATTTTTGAATTTAGCATCAAAAATAACCCCTAGAGAACAAGTTTCATCAATTTCGATTAATTGTTAAGCAATTCCACACCTTGGAAGCAAGGTCAATTCTTGGGCCCCCGCTTTCTGAGTAATGCCTAAATAGAAACATTTGATCTTTTGAGCACTATTACACATTACATGCTAGTATGCTCATGTGGCATTTTATTGGAATCAGTTTACTTTATGCAATTGAAATCACTGGAGTTCGAAAGCTGAGTGGCCATTACTTTCAGTCAAAAACAACAAAAAAGACAGACAAGCAGAAAAGTAACTTTGGGTTGATCAATTTGGATGAAATTTGGAGCAGAAAAATCCTTGATCGTTAGCTATCGAACTACGTTGGTTGCATCAAAATCGGTTCAAATTTGAC
>JAAEQW010000200.1 GCA_024231025.1 Candidatus Omnitrophota bacterium | reverse complement strand
TTTGGAGTTCCTGCAAATTTTAGCATCAATTCTGAGCAAAAAGTAAATTTGCAACAAATTTAAAGTTCCTTTTCGCATTCAGCACCCAACACTACCCCTGTACAGTTGGTTTTGTTACGATTTGCAAAAGTTCGATTTTTGACCTGTTTCATCAATTATTGCTGCTTTACGAAACTTTTGTGTGCAGTTTCTCAGCAACAGAGAAATGCAGCGAGGTTAAATTTTGCGCTGCAGTCGGCCTCATCCGGGGCTACAATCGGTCCAATTTTTATTGAATTCGGCCTGGTAGTTAGCGAGCTACAAAAAACGGCAAAGACTTTCTGTGGTACTGTATAATCTTTTTTAAAGCATATAAACTCATTGAAAGGTTCTGATCAGGATTTTTGACATAGTAACTAAAGGTTGCCTGTAGTTTATGTAAACAAACTTATATTTTGAATGGTTCCAGATCGACCTGCCATTTGATGCATTTCAGTAAGATGACCAGTGAACATTGAAAGCAGAGCATGACCAGAGTTACTAGTAAAGGTAGGATTGTAAAAAAAAGAAGAAATCAATTGAGGAGGAACCTTTCCACCTTTCCAACAAGAAAGAAACTAAACAGGAAAGAAACTAAACATACATTTGAAAACGGGCTTTCATTGTCATGGACACGTGTGTTGGTTTTCATTTGTGTGCATTTCTCTAGTTAGCTGATAAAATTGATAATGTATGTAATAAATATCGATAGACCGATGGATAATCAATATACTGATCAATCTGTCAAATATATAGTCAATATTTGAATATTATACAAGATTCATAATCAGCATCATTGAAAACCCCGTATGCTAATTTTTGTTTGAATTGAACAAAAAAATGAGTGACAAAATGTGCTTGGAATGACTGAAAATGATGTGCAATAACTGAAAATGCACTGCTTAGCAAGCAAAAATGCACTTGA
>JAAEQW010000199.1 GCA_024231025.1 Candidatus Omnitrophota bacterium | reverse complement strand
TGAACTAAACGAATTAATCGAACAACACCATGCTAATACTGATGTGACCTTTTGTATTGGAGATTTTAATTTTGTTGAGATACCAGTTAAGGACCATTCGGGTGCAGCCGAAGGATGGTATGAATCGGGAACTGCACAATTTACTACAACCAGAAATCTATTAGGAGTTAAGGACTCATATAGGGAGCAAAATCCGCACAGGGCGGATTTTTCTCACTATTCAAAACAATATAAAACACAGTCTAGAATTGATCGTATTTATGTAAATTCAATTTTAATTGATTGTCTCTTGCAATCTGAATTTCAGACTGTTGGTTTTAGTGATCATAAAATTGTTAGCTGTTATTTTACAATTGATCCTTTACATGAGCCGAGGGGGCCCTCATATTGGAAGCTAAATACTTCCATTTTAAATTCCGACCAGATTAGGGAGGACATATGGGCTTTGGTGGTCCATTCTGCCCTCCAGGAAAAAAGAGGCGAGGCCTTTTTAGAAGGTTGGGAAAAATTAAAGTCTGATTTTAAAAGAGTTTTAGTTGCTTTTTCAAGACAAAGAGCAGGGAAAAGAAGGGTCCAAAATAAAAATCTTGAAAAATCCCTGGCTAAGGTCAAAGAGAAGTTGCAAGAGAAGCCTGATAATGAGGGCTTGCTCCAGCAACTTGATGAGCTGTATGGGCAGCTTAAACGGAACGAAATTGAGAAGGTTAAAGGAATTTTACTTCATTCAAATTATAGAAATATTTGCTTTGACCGTTGCAATTTATTTACGGCGAAGAAATTGCAAAAAAGGTCGGCTGAAAGCAAACATCTTTATGCTCTTAAAAGGAAAAATGGGGAAACAGTCTATAAAACTCGCGAGATAGTTAAGGAAGTAAGGGTTCAGATGGAGGAGCTCTTCTCAAAGGAGGAGACCTTTGCGGAAAATGCAGAGGAATTTTTGTCTGCAGATCTTCCTCGACTATCCGAAGAGGATAGGCAGACGTTGGAGGAGGAAATAGGCTATAATGAGATCGCTGAGGCAATAGGTAATATGCCAAAAGGCAAAACTCCTGGGGGGATGGCCTCCCCATTGAATTTTATCAGTGTTTTGCCGATTTGTTAATTCCGTTATTATTACAATTATATCGTGAGTGCTTTGAACTTGGCCACATGACAAATTCAATGCACATGGGCCTTATTTCCCTTTTGTACAAGGGAAAGGGTCTTAAGGTAGAGAGGTCTAATTGGAGACCCCTTACTATGCTTAATGGATGCTTAATGCTTAATACTATGCTTATGCTTACTATGCTAATTGGAGAATGGAACGGGTTGAGAATGACCGTGTTGA
>JAAEQW010000198.1 GCA_024231025.1 Candidatus Omnitrophota bacterium | reverse complement strand
GACCTGAATGCCAAAAAGAATGCATATGGTCAGCTATTATGTCGCAAATCATTGTCTCATCAACTTTTCCTGGGTTAGAAGTAAGGCTGATTGGTCTATAACTAGTGTGGGAACTAGGATTACCTTTTTTCTTATAAATGGGGACCACATCAGCTGCCAACCAATCAGAAGGTAGTTGACTAGACGAAAAAGAAATTTTGAAGATGAGAGACAAGGGTTCCGCCATAACTAAGCACAAACATTTCAAAAAAATAGTAGGAATCCCATCAGGGCCTGACGAAGTTTTAGAGGGTAGTAAACACAAGTAGGCATACACCAACTCAGGAGAAAAATCGATAGTAGAAATAGTTTTGACAGACTCAGGGAATAACAAAGACGGTAGATTACCATCATCATGGACGAAAACTGAGGCAAAATAATCATTTATTAGGGTAGCCCTCTCTTCAGCACTAACAAAAACTTTCCCACCTTCCTTAAGTACTGGGATTCGTGACTTTACCACCAACCTTGAACGAATAAAGTTCCAAAACCTAGAAATATCAGCCGATTCAAGGATGTCATTTTCTTTTTGAAATTTAGCAGATCTTTTTGCACGTTGGGCAAGATGTGACGCATTTAAATATTTCAATTTATCAGCTGGATCCTTTGTTTGAATAAACCTCTTGTGCAACAAATAAGCCCGACGACACAATCTGTCGACACGAGGTCGACACAAAACAGACCTGGAGCAACTGCGTGTAGGAACGAATTTGTCCAGAAGAGGTTGCAGAACAGAAAGAAAAATATTCCAAGCTAGATTAACATCAGTTATATGCACCAAAAGTTCTTCCCATCATACAAATAAAAGATGCTGCTCAATAGAAAAATAATCGGCTCTCAAAAAATCACGATATTTAGTTGAAATAGCTTTAGGAATTTGGCACACTAACGAACCCATCACCGTTTCATGGTCACAAAACTCAAATTTAGGACCAAGTTCCAAGCATTGCACTAGGTTCGGTTCAGTCACAAAAACCAAATCTAAGATTT
>JAAEQW010000197.1 GCA_024231025.1 Candidatus Omnitrophota bacterium | reverse complement strand
TTGCAAATAAGCTTCAATCCATCGAACAGGATCACTTTCTTTATATTCTCCAAATTTACTTTCCCATGCTTGTTTTTTCTCGTTTGATGCTCTGGCAGCTTCCTCTCTCTCTTTTTTAGCTGCTTGCCCTTCAGGTGAATCTCTATGCGCCTTATTTTTCTGACTCCACTTTTCCCTAAAGCCATTGAGCATATCTTCGTTACTTTCTTCACCGGTAAACTCGAGAATGACACCATTGAATTCTGCTCTTATTTTTTTGCCTGTGCGCTTGTGTTCCTCACGCATCGCTTCTACTACGTTATCGAAACCGACAACTTCGGTTACATTTATTTCGGTAGAGTCTCCTTCTAGGTTCTCGCCGTTTGATCCGGTTAGACCGACTGTGCCCATCTCAGCGCCATTCTTTTTCATTTCTTCACTGACAAGGGCAGCTTCATTTTCATTATCATGGGTTACGACATCAACATTACCGAATTCTCCTGCTGGTATACCTCCTGAACAGTACCTGCGTCTTAGTTTTTTACTAGTTTGTGGCTCTTTGTCGGTTTTGATATAGTCGTAGACGCCTTTTTTGTAGGCTTCAACGTAAAGATTAAAAATCTTATCTTTAGCCCCCCTATCTTCTAAATCGATACCTTCAACTTTGTTCTGGTCAATATAGTGCTGATAGATTGAATCTTTGAGAGTCTTTTTAAACCACGCAGCCAAAATTAAGGAGTGGTACATCTGTCTTAATTTGGCAAAATGTTCGCCGTGATTTATATTATACTCAATTTCCGGAAGAACAATCTCTTTTAAGACCTTCGCAGATAGTTTATTGATTTTACTTGATTTATCCTGATCTTTGCTTGCTGTTCCTTTATCTAAAGCAAAATAATCTTCCTCATGCATTGCCTTAAGGGTTGCCTCAGTAATTAAAGCAACATTATCCTTTTCATAGATCCTAGTGCTTTTGGGCACAATCCATACCTTGTTAAAGGTATTAATTGGTATATTAGTGGTTCCGGCTAATTGATAGACTTCTTCATGTAGTCTTTTCCAGTATTTTTTACCCAGTTCGGTTTCCGGATAGGTTAAAGATGAGGTTAATTGCTTTAGGATGTAGTCCTGACCTAATAAATCTTTTCCTAGTTCTGTATAGCTTAAATCCTGAGGAATAACCCTATCCTGCTCATGAGGTGATAGATTAACCCATAATTCATCTTGCGGAGTAGTTAAAGCTGCCAGGAAATACTCAACCAAACGATTGAACTCTTCTTTGCTAATTTCATCCTTATCCTGACTATCAATGATAAACTCTAAATGGAAAGGGTCTTTGGGATTAACTTTTATCCCTTTTAACAATGGATATGAGCGATTATCTGTAACCGGAAGCAACTTTGTTGGTATAGGAAGTCCGTATACTGCAGCGTGAGCATTATTGACTAAACCAACTTGACCGGGAGTTTTAACCTTGGCAACAAATACTATACCCACTACAAAACAAACCACGATTGCTAAGCAAACTGCTTCAAAAGATAAACTTCCCCTTCGAAACATAGCGTTTTTTAACATTTTATTTCTCCAGTTTAGAGAATTTGTACTATTCTAATCTCCCCGATTAAATATACCATATGCAGTCAGTGTTTTTCAAGTACATTTGCCCATCCTTATGAAAGCGCTTCCACAAGTAGAATACGGCGTATCCTAGTCTACGGTAATATTTGATTACGGTATGATAGATCACTAAAAAAAGTAACTTATTTCGAGAGTTTTTTTCATTTGCCGTTTTATATTCCAGTATCTTTTTAGAGTAATTACACATCCATGTCCCAATTCGCAGGATTACACATAATGTATTCCCGGATTTTACTCATGGCTATGGCTGGGCATTATGATGCATTGGTTTAGTGGAAAAAAATTAGAAGATTCGAGAAGATTTTAATCGTCCAACCAGAAAGGTTTGTTGTGGTTTGCTTTTAGTAGTTGCGAAACAATTTTAACAATGTCGCCATCGTATTTAGTACCGACACCTTCATTAAGTTCTGCCATCGCGGCATTAACTCCGAGGGCCTCTCGATACGGACGATGATGAGTCATCGCCTCTAGCACATCGCTAACCGCTAGAATGCGTGCCTCAGGAAGAATTTTATTGGCAGGTAATTTTCTGGGATACCCTGACCCGTCAAGACGTTCATGGTGTTGATAAATTGTTTCAGCTAAAGGAAAAGGAAATTTAATGTCCTTTATTAAGTTATAGCAATTACCAACATGCTCACGAATCAATCCATACTCAAGATTATTAAGCTTACCGGGTTTGTTTAGAATATCTAAAGGTATGCCGATTTTACCAAGATCATGAAGCTCTCCGGCCAAGCGCATTCCCAACATTCTATTTTCATCCCATTGCAAAACACCTGAAATTTTTTCAGCAATAGTTGCAACACACCGAGTATGACTAAATGTGTACGGATCGCGCATCTCCAATGCCTTACCCAACACTTTTAAAGTGTTAACCAACATGGTAAGACGCTCACGTTCCATGTTGGCATAGGCGGTCATGTCTCTGGTAACCCCCATTGTTCCAGCAGTTTCGCCAAGCCGATCGTATATTGGTATCTTTGTGGTTATTACCTGGTTCCAAGTTCCATCAGGAAGCAATGTGCGCTCTATTTTACCAACAATTGGAACCCCGGTTTCAATAACGCCTTGATCATCGGTTGCCATTTGCCGAGCCTGGTCTTCAGGAAAAAAATCATAATCGGTTTTACCTACGATCTCCGTAGGCTTAAGACCAACGCCTTTAGCGTAAAATTTATTTACTTTGATGATGCGATTTTCTAAATCTTTAAAATATATGGCATCGGGAATGCTGTCGAGAGCTCCCTGCAAAAGATCTTGCTCAAGTGAAAGGTTACGTTCCATCTCCTTGCGTGAATCAACATTTTCAATAATACCTTCAACATACTCACCATTGCCGGGTGTTGTCACCTTGCAAGCGCTAATCATAACCCAAATTGTTTTATTTTCGTTATCCTTAAAAATTGTTTCAAAAAACTTGACCTGCCCATCCTTACGTAAACTTCCAAAGAAATTATCTCGATCGTTGAGATTCGCAAAAAAATCTCCTAAACGTTTTTTCTTTAATTCAGTCTTGTTAGGATAATTCAGCATTTCACAAAGAGTGGTATTGCAAATAATAAACCTCTCTTTGGGCACTAAAGAATATTTAAAAAGCCCGGTGCCTAATTGATCAGCGGTAGTTTTGTTTAGGTAGAATGTATTTTTCACCATAAGTTATGCCTGGATTGAATAATTTCGATCACAACACCCTTTTATCATATCACATAAGGCTAATATTTTCAAGTTCGCTGGCTTGGAGCATATTTACGGGGTCAAGTCCTTCAATAACACGTTTATAATCCTTGTACAGTCATAAGTCATAAGGATTAAGGAATTAGCTAAAAACAAAAAGCTGAGAGCGAAAAACCATAATTCAAAATTCAAAATTTCTTTCCGAAATAAAGAGTTTATTTACTTTTAAATTTTACGCTATGGCTTTGCATTTTGCGCTTTTAGTTTTGCGTTAATACCTCGTTACCAAACTCCCAAAAACGATAGGCAAGATTAGCCGCAGGTGAAATCTATTTTTGCGAAGGCTTGATGTCCGGTTCGCCTCCACGCGCGAAGCCGTGGAGTTCTTTGTTGTGGGCATTTCGCTTATCGACTTTTCGCCGATTACATTCAAAGGACTCATGCGCGAAGCAACAAATAGCTATTTTACCGGAGGCACCAGCTCACCGCATTAGCTATTGGTTACCTCAATTAATTGATACCTGGTACGGATTTTTAGAAAATATAGAGTAAAAGTCGCAATGAGAAACTTTTGCTCTTGTTTTATGCGAGGGAAATAGCGATGTTTATATCAGCGCGTAACGTAGGTCTGGAGCGAAGCCAGACCAGGTGATTTACCACAGCAGAAAATATAGAGTAAAAGTCGCAATGAGAAACTTTTACCCTTGTTTTATGCGAGATTTTCTCTTGCGGATGGAACAAAAAAGTAGTTAGCGTCGTCATTTAGTGAGTTTACCAAGGTAAACTTGCTGTTTCGGTATATATAGGCAACATACCCCATATCGGAAAAAAACTGAAACATTTGCGCAGGAGTGTGGTTATGGCGGCTTAAATGGCCCTTATCAACCTCTGAAAGCACAACCGGCTTACACTTAGCGATCATTTCTCTGGCACCATGAAAAGCCAGTAATTCCGCACCTTCAGTATCACATTTAATAAAATCAACGTGGTTGATATTATTTTTTGAACAATACTCATCGAGTGTTGTCATTTCTACCTCTTCACTTAGGGCATCGGATAACCCTCGATCAGCGATATACGCTAACGACGGACCAATTCTTCCACTCTGCTTGACTGGACTAAATAGTTTTATACTCCCGGAACTATTTGAAAGAGCCTTTTTAGTAATGGTTACATTTTTTAATCGACAAAATTTAACTACTGTTGATAAAACATTGAAGCTATACTTACCTGGCTCAAAACTATGTATCCGCCCAGCTTGACCAACTAGTTTAGACATCGCAAACGCATAACGACCGTAAGCTCCGCCAATGTCGACACACACACTTCCTTTGGATATGAACTTGTTTAAAATTGAAACTTCACTTTCAAATTTCTTCGCCTGAAAGTTGCGTTTTATGCTTTTAAAAGCTGTGGAAAAACAACTAAAAGATTGATAAAGTCGTGTTTTGTGGTAGTTAAGCATCCGTGCTTATTGATTTTTTATTTTCAATAATATCAAGGTAGGAACCGTATTTTTTTATTTCACAGAATTTGATGTAAGTAAAAAATTGGTAAAGACCACTTAATGAAGATGCAACAAAACCATAAAAGCCGTCCTTGTGCCCCTTTTTTCTTATCTGACGACGACCGAAACGATCGAAAGTTTTCCATATAGCACGAAAAAAACTAATCTTCTTGCCAGTAATGTGCCACTTAAGAGCGTCTAGTGTTGTTTGGCGATTTACCTTGCTGATATAATCTTCAATATTTTTAAAGTTGTAATGAATAAGATCTTTTGTTAGCGTCGTACCCTTGTAGCCATCCTTAATATCTATACCAGGATGCACCAACTCATGCGCGCCTTCTCTCCAAGTCAGATATCCTTTTTTGTACACCTTTATGTGCGCTGCAGGATACCAACCGCCATAGCGCAACCAGTAATTGCCGATATAATTTCTGCGGGGAACCCAATAGGCAACCGTCTTTTCGTCGCTGTCGGCTAGGCGCTCTTCTATCTCTTGCTGCAATTCAGAAGTCATGCGCTCATCGCTGTCAATCATCATAACCCAATCATTGCTGGCTTTAGAGGCACCAAAATTTCTTTGCTGTCCCTCAAGGTTCATTTTACGTTTAAAAATTTTGTCAGTATAATTAGAGGCAATTTGACAGGTATCGTCGGTGCTTTCGTCGTCGACAATTATGATTTCATCGGCCCAACCATGCATGCTTTCGAGGCATTCTTTTATCCGGCTACTCTCATTTTTCGTTAAAACAATCATGCTTATTTTCATAGTGCACAATTATAACGGCTTAACCGCCATTGTCAATAAAAAAACCCATGTACACCGCGTAGGTGTACATGGGTTTTCTTTAGTTTTTCGGCGTTTTAGTACATTCCTCCGCCCATTCCGCCCATTCCGCCCATTCCGCCCATTCCGGCAGGAGGCATCATTGGAGAAGAGCTACCTTCTTTCTCTGGCTTATCAGCAACAATTGCCTCAGTTGTAAGCAACAATCCAGCAATCGAAGCAGCGTTTTGTAGCGCAGTTCTTGCAACTTTAGTTGGATCGATAATACCTGCGGCAATCATGTCGGTTACTTCGTTAGTCGCGGCGTTAAACCCAATCATTGTTTTTTCGTTTTTAATCTGTTCAACAACCACCGAACCTTCACAACCGGCATTAAACACAAGATGACGTAGAGGCTCCTCTAACGCTTTCTTTATGATATTAACACCAACTGCCTCATCACCATCGGCTTTCACCTTATCAAGAGCAGGTATGCTGCGCAAAATACCAATTTCGCCGCCAGGAATAATTCCTTCATCAACAGCAGCTTTAGTAGCGTGAAGCGCATCTTCCACTCTTGCTTTTTTCTCTTTCATTTCGGTTTCGGTCGCAGCGCCTACGTTAAGTACAGCGACTCCACCGGTAAGCTTAGCCAATCTTTCCTGAAGCTTTTCTTTATCGTAATCAGAATCACTAGCTTCAATTTGTTTTCGAATCTGGCTAATTCTTGCCTGGATATCTTTTGTGTTTCCAGCCCCTTCAACAATAGTTGTGTTTTCCTTGTCGATGCGTACTTTTTTTGCTCCGCCAAGATCCTCAAGTGTAACAGTTTCAAGCTTTATACCAAGATCTTCGGAGATAGCTTTTCCACCAGTTAAGATTGAGATATCTTCAAGCATTGCTTTTCTTCTATCACCGTAGCCAGGCGCCTTGATTGCGCAGCTCGCAAACGTACCCTTAATTCTATTAACAACCAATGTCGCCAAAGCCTCTCCTTCAACATCTTCAGCAATAATCAATAACGGTTTTCCCGAACGGGCAATTTGCTCTAGTAAAGGAAGCATATCTTTAATGTTCGTGATTTTTTTCTCTAAAATCAAAATATACGGATCTTCAAGCAAACATTCCATTTTTTCAGCATCAGTTGAAAAATACGGCGAAAGATAGCCTTGATCAAATTGCATTCCTTCTACAACGTTTAAGGTTGTTGCAAGAGATTTTGCTTCTTCAACGGTAATAACTCCGTCTTTTCCAACTTTCTCCATTGCATCAGCGATCAACCCGCCAATTTCTGCATCGCCGTTAGCAGCAATTGTAGCTACCTGGGCAATTTCTTTCTTATCTTTAACATCCTTCGATAATTTCTTTAACTCTTCGATAACAGCTATAACAGCTTTATCAATTCCTCTTTTTAGAGCCATTGGATTTGCACCGGCAACTACATTTTTCAAACCTTCTTTAAAAATTGCTTCAGTTAAAACTGTTGCAGTAGTTGTTCCGTCACCTGCGATGTCAGATGTTTTCTCGGCAACTTCTTTTACAAGTTGTGCGCCGATATTCTCATAAGCATCTTCGAGATCGATTTCTTTCGCAACGCTTACACCATCTTTAGTAATTGTTGGTGAACCGAATTTTTTTTCAATAACAACATTGCGCCCTTTGGGCCCAAGTGTTACCTTCACTGCTTTGGCAAGAATTTCAACACCTCTCAGGATTGCTCTTCTTGCGTCTTCATTAAATAATAATTGTTTTGCCATAAATCAACCTCCAATAAAATTATTGTTGTCTAGGGTTATTCCCTAAATTTTATTGGCACTGAGGGTTCCGTCCCGAAGTACCATCTAGCCCAATATTGCGACAACATCACTTTCACGAACCATAATATACTCTTCATCGTCCACCTTAAGCGCGGTTCCAGAGTATTTCCCATAGAGCACCTTATCTCCTACCTTTACCGTAAGAGCAACCAATTTGCCATCATCGTTTTTCTTACCTTCGCCAACAGCAACAATTTTACCCTCTTGTGGCTTTTCTTGCGCACTATCAGGAAGGACAATTCCGCCCTTTGTTTTCTCCAAGCCCTTCGACTGCTCAATAAGCACCCGATCTTCTAACAGATTAATCTTCATGCTACCTCCTATAATTTGTAACAACCCATAATTAGCAATCTCCCTTGGGGAGTGATAATTATACTAAAGCAACATTTATTGTCAAGAATTTTTTATTAGCTTTTTGAAAAATTCATAAATGGCTGGAAAATAATGCTTTATGACTCACTGGTCAAGCATCTAAGTGCGACTAGACCGTTAAGGATGAGATTCTTGTCGTAAATGTTGGTAAATTTTAAATATTTCATGATTGTTTCGGCTTCACCACCGGTGATAACAATTTTGTCGGTTTTCTTAAATTTTAATTTCTTGCGGTACTTCTCAACCATGCCGTTAACCATACATGAAAATCCTTCGTCTACCCCCTGATTTATGCTTTCATGCGTGTCACGTGGCACAAGATGTTGCTTTCTTTTTTTATTTATTTTATATGGAAGAAGAGCACATCCCGAAAAAACCTTCAACGTTGATCCAATACCCGGCAAGATTAGACCCCCTTGATAATCATTATTTTTTGACAAAAAGTCAAAAGTAATAGCGGTACCAAAATCAATAACCAAACGTGTCGACGGGTAAAATACTTTAGCGGCAAATGCTGCCACCAATCGATCCATGCCAATTGTGCGCTTATCATAAAAAGATTTAATCGGAACTTTTATGTTCTGACCAACGATATAAACCTTTTTTCCGTTAGGTAATTTTTTTTTAAATAGCTTGGTTATGGCAGGAACAACCGAACAAACCACGATATCCTTATCGAAGGTAGAAAGCAAAACTTTTCTTATTGACGCAGATGTTGCCTTTTGCGTTTCTAATTTAAAATGTTTTCGAATTTTGCGCTTTCTCTCCCAAGCAAAATGAATTGTTGTATTTCCAACATCAACTATGATCATAATTACCGCTTTTTACAAGTTCTTTCAATTCTTTAATTTTGTCACGCAATTGCGCAGCACGTTCAAAATGTAAATTCTTTGCCGCAATATACATATCTTTCTCTAATTGAGCAACAATATTACGCAACTCAATCGCACTATCATTAAAATCAAGTCGTTGCTCTATGCTATCTTCTTGGCGAAGGTGCATCTCAATACCTTCGTTTATGCTTTTAGTAATGCTCTTTGGTGTAATATTATTGGCCTCATTATATTTTAGTTGAAGATCCCTTCTTCGTCTACTTATCTTTATGGCTTTATCCATTGATTTTGTAATAGTGTCTGCATACATCAAAACCAAACCATTCACATTGCGCGCACAACGTCCAGCAGTTTGAATTAAAGATGTTGCCGAACGAAGAAAACCTTCTTTGTCGGCATCTAAAATTGCAATAAGTGAGACTTCCGGTAGGTCTAAGCCTTCACGCAAAAGATTAATCCCAACCAAGCAGTCAAACTTCTTTAAGCGCAAGTCTTTTAAGATTTGTGTTCTTTGAAGGGTATTGATTTCCGAATGCATATAGGTTGTTTTTATCCCCGCTTCTTTTAAATATTGGCTCAAATCCTCAGACATACGTTTAGTTAAAGTAGTAACTAATGTTCTTTCTTTGTTTTTTATGCGCAGTTTAATTTCTTTTATCAGATCATCGATTTGGTTTTCTGTTTTGCGCACTTTAATTTCCGGATCAAGTATTCCTGTTGGACGAATAATTTGCTCAATTACATCATTTTTTGAAAGCCCAATTTCAAAATCTGACGGCGTTGCCGAAACAAAAACAATTTGTTTAGTTAGCTCCATAAACTCATCAAATTTAAGGGGACGATTATCTAGACATGAGCGAAGACGAAACCCAAAATCAACCAAGGTTTGTTTTCGAGATTTATCACCGGCAAACATTCCTCTTATTTGAGGAATCGTAACATGACTCTCGTCGACGATTGTAATAAAATCACTAGGGAAATAATCTAAAAGGCAGAATGGACGGGATCCGCCGGGGCGATTCGATAGATGACGTGAATAGTTTTCGATACCACAACAATACCCACATTCTTTTAACATCTCGGCATCGTAAAGAGTGCGGCGCTTTAGTCGTTCGGCTTCGAGCATTTTTCCCTGTGAATTTAGCTCTTTTAGGCGTTCTCCTAGTTCAGCGGTAATTGTTGTAATCGCGCTATTAATTTTGCCTTCCTCAATCATAAAGTGCTTAGCTGGATATATGCCAAGCGTGGTAAAACTATTTCCTCTTTTGCCGGTTATTGGATTAATTTCGTAAATTTTTTCGATAGAATCAGCGAAGAATTCAATTCGATACGCAATTTCCTTATACGCAGGAAAAATATCGACAGTATCTCCGCGCACGCGAAAAGTACTGCGCTTAAAATCAATATCGTTTCTCTCATACTGTATACTAATAAGCTTCTTTAGCACTTCCTCTAGAGAGGTGTTTTCACCAACTTTCAAAGAAACGGTTAGATTTTGATAATCCTGCGGCGAACCAAGGTTATATATAGCCGACACTGACGCAACCACCAGAACATCGCGGCGCAGGGCAAGCGAGCTTGTACTAGACAAACGCAAGCGATCAAGTTTCTCATTGATTGAGGCATCTTTTTCAATATATGTGTCAGTTTGGGGAATATAACTCTCGGGTTGATAGTAATCGTAGTAACTTACGAAATACTCAACACCATTATTAGGAAAAAATCCTTTAAATTCAGCATAAAGCTGACTAGCGAGTGTTTTATTATGCGAGATAACAAGAACCGGACGGTTTAGCTTTTCGATTGCACAGGCGAGAGCATAGGTTTTTCCGGAACCTGTAACGCCAAGAAGCGTTTGGTGTTGTTTTTTTTCTAGGATATTTTTAACTATTTTTTTAATTGCTTGCGGCTGATCGCCAGTGGGTTTAAATTTGCTAAGGAGTTTAAATTTTTCCATAAAGCAAAATGGTATTAGCGCTCAATTACTTCTAAAGAAAAATCTAAAGCGCGAGAAGAATGAGTGATGCTACCAACAGAAATAGCATTAACACCGGTTAAGGCAATTTTTCTAATTGTTTTTAAATTAACGCCTCCGGATGCTTCTAGTTTAATTTTTGGATAATGTAAGTTGCGAAAAGTAACTGCTTTTCTGAGATTGCTAATGGAAAAATTATCCAGCATTATAATTGAAGGGCAACACTTAAGTACCCCTTTAAACTCTTCAAAGTTTTCCACTTCTACTTCAATTTTTAAATTGGTTTCTTTACGTAAACATGAAATTATTTTCTTTAGTTTTTCAGCGTCTAGCTTACCTTCTGCAATAACACCTCCCGCGCGAAGATGATTATCTTTAATTATAATTCCATCGCTCAGGCTTACCCTGTGATTTGCTCCACCACCAACACTAACCGCGTATTTTTCCAACATACGTAAATTAGGAGTTGTTTTGCGTGTATCTAATATTTTGACTTTCAGCCCTTTAGTCGCACTTTTAAGTTTTTTAGTTTCAGTGGCAACACCCGAAAGAAGCGACAAGAAATTAAGCGCAACTCTTTCGCCGGTTAAAATAGAACGCAACCTTCCATTAAGTGCCATAACTCGCTGCCCTCTACGTAAAACAGCACCATCTTTGCAGTAAGTTTTGATAGCAATTTTACTATCTTGATATTTAAAAATCGCCTTTATCAGGTCGCATCCGCAAAGAATGCCTTTCTCTTTAGCAATAATTACCGCCTCACCAACAGCGCGCTCACTAACAGTAAATTTGGTCGTTAAATCGCCTTTACCAACATCCTCAAGTAAAGCAGCTCTAATTAAAGTTTTTAGTTTATTATTTAAATGCATCACGTAACTCCTGCAAACGGCTCTTTTGTGCAGATGTCTGTTTGAATTTAAGTCTTTCTTTTTCTACTGTATCGCCCGGAGCGTTTTCTATAAAACGCTTGTTTTCTAATTTTTTAGAAACCTTACTTAAAAATCCCTTCGCATGATTTATTTTTTTATCTAGAGACGCAACAAAAGTGCTTTTATCGATGTCATCGATGTCAAAATTCAATTCCCAGAAATCGTTTCGATAAAGAACACGATTTAAGTCCTCACAAATTTCGATAGTATCTAAAATCGTAAGCCTCTTAATCCATGATTCATTTTTCGCCCAAACATCTTTTGTGTCACTTGTGATCTTAATTTTTAATTTAACTTTTTTTGTTCCAAGACCAAGGTCGGTTTTTATGTTACGCATTTCTTTAATTGTATTAAAAAGTGATTTCGTAATTTCTTCTTTGCGGGCGTCTATGTTCAGCTCTGTTTTCCTAGGCCAAGACGCTACCATAATGCTACTCTCTTGGGTTAACTTTGTGTTTTTGCCAACCGCTTCGAAAATTTCTTCAGTAATAAAAGGCATAATCGGATGAAGCATTTTTAGAGTACTGATCAATGTATGGATCAAAACTTTTGCCTTAGGTAAAGTAAAATCGTCTTTAACTATTTCTAAATACCAGTCACAGAATGTATGCCAAAAAAAGTCATACACTCGTTTAGTCGCTTCATTAATTCGATACGATTCTAAATATTTTGAAGCCTCTTCAATAGTTTGGTTTAATTCTTTAAGAACCCAACGGTCGATTTCATTCAAACTATCCAAATTGAGATTATCTACTACTAGATTGTTTTCTTTAATTTTTAAAAATAAAAAGCGTGCACTATTATATATCTTATTGCAAAAATTTCTTCCGATTAAAAATTTTTCTTCGGAAAGATAAATGTCCGATCCACTGGCAGCTAAAAACATCAAAGAGAAACGCAAGGCATCAGCACCAAATTTATCAATAATCTCCAATGGGTCAATGGTGTTGCCTAATGACTTCGACATTTTTACTCCGTACTCATCGCGCACTGTTCCATGAATCAATACATCACGAAATGGAATCTCACCCATAAACTCCATTCCCGCCATAATCATTCTAGCAACCCAGAAAAATAAAATCTCTGAAGCAGTAACCAAAATATTCGTCGGATAGAAGTAGCTTAATTCTTCTCTTTTCGTTTCCAGGTCTATGGTCTGTGGTCTGTGGTCTATGGTCTTCCCAAATGGCCAATAAAAAGTTGCAAATGGCCAAAGCCAACTTGAAAACCAAGTGTCTAGGACATCCTCTTCCTGAACTAAATCGCTTCCTCCACAGCTCGGACACTTATCCGGAGTATCCCGACTAACAATTATTCCAACATTGCTCTCTTTATTATTTTTTGTTTTTGAATTTTGGTCTACAATCTGTTGTCTATGGTCTATGGTCTGATTACCGGTTTGATTAAGGCATTGTTTGCAGTAATATACCGGCAATCTATGCCCCCACCAGATCTGGCGGGAAATGCACCAGTCATGAATATCATACATCCAATTAAGGTATACTTTCTTCCAGCGCGGCGGATAAAATTTAACCTCATCGTCCTCTACCACTTTAATTGCTTTTTGCGCTAACGGTTTCATTTTAACAAACCATTGCGCAGAAACCCACGGTTCAATAATCGTATTACACCGGTAGCAGTGCCCCGCAGCAATTTTGTACGGTTCTTTTTTTTCTATTAATTTCTTTTCGTAAAGAATATCCAACAATGCCTGACGCCCTCGGAATCGATCCATCCCGGCAAACATCGCTGTAGCATTATCATTAAGGGTAGCATCGGCATTCATTATATTGATAAATTCCAAATTATGTTTTTTCCCCATTGCAAAATCAATTGGATCATGCGCGGGGGTAACTTTAACGATACCCGTACCAAACTCAGGGTCAACCGCTTCATCCTCAATAACTCTAAGCTTGCGATTAACTATCGGCAATATAACGTCACTACCTTTTAAATAATCATAGCGCGAATCATTAGGATTAATCGCAACTGCAGTATCACCGAGCATTGTTTCGGGCCTGGTCGTAGCAACAACTATATATGATTCTGCTTTCTGATTATCCGCCTCTGGTCTGCTCACGGGGTATTTAATATAGTAAAGCCATCCATCTATATCTCGATGCGGTGATTCCTCATCACTAAGAGCAGTTTTGCAGCGCGGACACCAATTTATGATATAGTTACCTTTGTATATCAAGCCTTTCTCGTAAAGCGTAACAAAAACTTCCTTTATCGCATCAGAATAAGCATCATCCATCGTAAAGCGAGTTCGATCCCAATCACAAGCCGCACCAAGACGTTTAAGCTGACTAATTATTGTAGAACCATGACTATTTGTCCATTCCCAAAGTTTTTCGTTAAACTTATCGCGGCCAAGATCTTCCTTTTTAAGCCCATCTTTCGCCAAATTTCGCTCAACGACATTTTGGGTAGCGATACCGGCATGATCGGTACCAGGCATCCAAAGGGATTGGCAACCCTTCATCCCCTTAAAACGGATCATAACATCTTGAATCGTACTATTTAGCGCATGACCCATATGAAGAATCCCGGTAACATTCGGCGGTGGTATAACAATCGAAAAAGGATCGCTATTTTCCGCTACAGAGGCGGCAAACAACTTCTCCTTGGCCCACTTACGGTAAGCTTTTTCTTCGACTTCCTTCGGATTGTATTGCGCTGGCATTTCCATAATCGTTTAATCGTCCTATTTGATTAGCTAAAAACGAAAAACTAAGAGCGAAAAACCATAATTCAAAATTAAAAATTTTTTTCCGAAATATAGAGTGTATTTAATTTTAAATTTTACGTTTTAGTTCTGCGTTTTTCGTTTTACATTCTACGGTCATATCGGCATATCTTGTTTAAAATACAAATTTAACTTTCGACTATTGCGTATTAAATATCTATTTGGTTAGCAAGTCAGGATTTTCTTTTAGGATTTGAATGAAAACATCAACAATCTTCGGGTCAAATTGGGCATTTTTACATTTCTGGAGCTCTTCAGTAGCCTGGGAAAGAGTGAAAGCCTTAGAATACGGCCGATCAGTAGTCATCGCATCAAAACTGTCAGCAATAGCCATTATTCGTGCCTCAAAAATTATATCTTCGCCTTTAACCTGATTAGGGTACCCTCCCCCGTCATAGCGTTCATGGTGTTGCTCAACCATTGCAATCGCACTACTTAAAAATGTAAGTGGTTTTAATATTTCAGCTCCCTTTTCAGCGTGAAGCTTCATTTCACACCACTCATCATCAGTTAATTTCTCTGTTTTTGTAAGAACGTAATCATGTACACCAATCTTACCCAGATCATGCAGTTGACACGCAGTTTCTAAAACTTCCATCCTGGAATCTGACATGCCTATGGCGCCGGCAATCATGCTGGCATATTTAGTTACTCTTTCCGAATGTCCTTTGGTGTAGTGATCCTTAATTTCAATAACCGAGTTTAACGCAGTTACTATCTGAAGATATACTCCTTTTAAATCATTGTAAAAACGGGCATTAGCAATCGCTACTGAGGCGTGGTCAGCAATACTTTTTATAAAAGCAAAATCATCACTGTTAAATTTTTCTTTATTGCGTTTATTGCTAACATTAATTATTCCAATAACTTTTTCTTTAAAAATCAAGGGAACACTAATAAAAGACCCTGTATAGTATTTGCGATGAATACTTTCCTTAAAGCGCGCAAAATTTTCGATATCATCCACCAAGATAGGTTCACGATGCTTTAATACCCATCCTGAAATATTATCACCGAATTTCATTCGCATCGTCGGAATAATATCCTTCGGTAAGCCTTTGGCTGCCGCAACATAAAGCTCTTCTTTAATCTCATCAGTAAGAAGTATTGAACAAATATCCGCTCCAATTGTTTCTGCGGTGCGATCAACAATAGTTGAAAGAACTTCATTTAATTTCAATGATGAGCTAATTTCTTTTCCAATGGCAAACATAAGCTCAAGAGCGCTGGTTTTTTCTTTTACTCTCTCCGCCAGTTCATGACTATGTTTTTCCAGTTCGACCTTCATCCTTTCGATTTGCGCCAAATAGATATCTTTTTCCATTTCGAGACGACTAACCGCCAAGCTCCTATCAACACTATGCAGGAAATGTTCCACTTCAAACGGCTTAAAAATATAATCACCAACTCCAACTTTTATTGCCCGAATTGGCGCGTCATCTCCGGAATAAGCGGTCATAACGATAAACGCGGTGCGAACATCAGGCTTTATTTCTTTAATTTTTTTAATAGCCTCAATTCCATCTAGCTGCCCCGGAAGCCTGACATCGGTAATAATTAAATCAAAATCATCTTTCGCCGCCGCATCAATTGCTTGACGCCCATCGGACACGCCGAAGGTGTCATAGCCCACTTTATTAAGCACCTTAACTAAGGTTTTACGAAAGTCACTTTCGTCTTCAACTATTAGTAATTTTGCCTTCTTTTCCATCTTTTTATTATATTATACAGTAGTGGTTTTTACAAGATTTTATGAGTTTAGGGCAAGAGCGATTTAGCTCAACTATAAAGTGACTTTATAACGTCTAGAAATTCTGGAAAGGATTTGTTGATGCATTTAACATTATCGAGTGCATATTCCCGGCCACTGGCCATTGCAAAAATAATTAAGCTCATTGCAGTACGATGGTCAGAAAAGCTATTGAACTTAGCTTTCTTAAGCGCTCCTAAGCCACCAATCACAATACCTTGATTGCCTAAACCGCAAGCGCCTCCCCATATATCAACACCAGCGCGTTTCAAATTCGAAACCATTGATTTAATTCGATCAGTTTCCTTTACTTTCAGCTCTTTGACTCCAAAAATACATGTTCGCCCCTTAGCAAAAGAAGCAGCAACGCAAAGTATAGGAATCTCATCAATCATCAACGGTATTTCATTTTCCGAAACGGTTGTCGCACGAAGGGTTGAACTTTTTACTAAGATGTCGGCATAAGGCTCATAGTCATTTGTTTTATTCATAATCTTAATATTGGCTCCCATTCGTTCTAAAACATTCAGCAATCCGCAACGAGTATGATTAACGTTAACATTTTTGATTAAAAGTTCACTTTTTTTCATAATTAATCCCAATACAATGAAAAATGCCGCGGAAGAAAAATCTCCTGGAATAAATATTTTTCTAGGTGAAATAAGCTTCTTTGTGGGATTCACAATCGTTTCTCGATCACGCTTGGCGACATCGGCTCTAAATAATGAGAGCATTCGATGGGTATGGTCTCGCGACTGATAAGGCTCACGTATAATAGTTGGCTTATCAGCGTACAGTGCCGCTAACATTATTGCTGATTTAATTTGAGCACTGGCAATCTTCAATTTAAATTTTCCGCTACGTAGTTTTTTAGTTTTACTTATCGTTAACGGAGGGTATTCGTTTTCCGCTCTCTTGACACCTTTTATGCAAGCTTGCATTTCTCTTAGTGGGGTTATGATTCTCAGCATTGGCCGCGCTCGCAACAAAGGCGCAGCCTTAAAAACAGAAGTAAATTTTTGCGCACAAAGCAATCCACTCAAAATACGAATCGTGGTTCCCGATTCCTTTGCGTAAAGTTGAACCTTTTGCTTACGTGGAAAATGCATGCCTGCGGCGCAAATCGTAAGTGTAGCATCTTTTGCTAATTTGAATTTAATTCCTAATTTTTTAAGGCAATCAAGAGTAGCAAGGGTGTCGTCACTCATTAAAAATGGAGCAACCACAGTTTTACCACGCGCTAATGAAGACACCATAGCCGCACGATGGGAAATAGACTTATCCGGCGGTATGCTGATTTCCTTCTTTAAGTTTTCCAGTGGTTTTATTTTATACATCTCTCTCCTTAATGAAGCTCTCAAATCTATCCGGTAAATTAGAAGTAAAGGCTAATTGCCTGCCACTACCAGGGTGAATAAACTTGAGCATAAACGAATGAAGCAATAATTTTTTGTATTTATCTTTTTTTTTGCCGTATTTAGTGTCGCCAACTATTGGATAACCCAAAAATTTTAGATGCACGCGAATCTGATGCATGCGTCCGGTATGCAGCTTAATCCCAAGAAGAGTCGCATCATTAAAACGACGCATAACCGAAACATCAGTGTGTGCGCACTTAGAATCCTTAAAGCTTACCCTCATTTTAAGGCGATTTTTAGCATCTCTAGCAATCGGCAAATCAACCGTTAAAAAATCTTCCTTAAACTGCCCCCAGCAAATTCCACGATAAACTTTATCAACTTTGCGATCTTTAAATTGCGCCGACAAAGCCGCATGACAACTATCGGTTTTTGCGATCACCATAAGGCCGCTGGTTTCCTTATCAAGCCGATGCACTATTCCCGGCCGCAAAGGAGATATTGCTGACAACTTTTTTTTCAAATAAATTAGCGCATTAACTAAGGTGTCATTTACGCCAAAATGAGGCGGATGTACCGTTAACCCATACGGTTTATCAACAACAATCAGTAAATCATCCTCATAAACAATATTAACCTTAAAATCGTAAGGTTTCAACTCATCTTTTTGTTTGTGAATAACTATACTAACTTCTTGCCTTCCTTTTAGTTGAAAGCTAGGCTTAGAAGGGTTAGCATTTACAAGTACCAACTTTTGTTTTATTAGATTGGTAATCTTCGCTCGGGAAAGAGATTGAATTTGCTCATCTAAAAACTTATCTAATCGCATGCCCGTAAAGGCTTCAGGAACAATTATGGTTTTTTTCATTTTTACGAGACCCAAAAAGTGTTTTAAAGAAAATAAGGCCGATCCCTATCGTTATACAGGAATCAGAAATATTGAACACCGGCCATACCCTTAAATCAATATAATCCACAACAAACCCTAAAAAAATTCGCTCATAAAGGTTAGATAAAGCACCGCCGAAAATTAAACCATACGACACAAGAAAAATTGTTCGCTTTTCATTTTCTTTCCAGATGAAAAAACCAAACAGAATTATAAGAATAAGACTAAAAATAATTAAGAAAAGTGTTTTTCCCTGCAAAATGCCAAAAGCGGCCCCTCGATTAAACACCACAGTAAGATGAAATATATCTTTGATTACAGGAATTGATTTAAAGGCGTGATTGAGACGAAAATAATTTTTAACAAAAAAATCAACGGTAAATACAGCAACAGAAACAAAAAGAATTGTTCTTTTCACTATGTTCGACTATTCTTCTCTACCTGTTCTTTGCACTTTCGGCAATAATTAGAATATGGGATAACCTTTAAGCGGGTCTTGCCAATCGGCTTTTTGCACATCTCGCATGTTCCATATTCTTTGCCATCAGATACACGCTTAAGGGCCGCTTCGATCTCTAGAAGAATTTCGCGCTCGCCCGATACAAGACTAAAATTAAACTCACGCTCATAGTTGTCAGAAGCCAAATCAGCCAAGTGCAGTGAGTATCCAGATATATCACCGGAAAGCTCTTTTTGCGACTTCATAAGCCTCTCTTCGGAAATCTCACGAATTTGCGACATAATATCGGTTCTGAGCTCTGAAAGCTTTCCTTTAAAATATTTTAACTCTTTTCTATCAAAAAGGTTTTTGCTGACTTTTGCTTTGGGTTTTGCGGCAACCTTTTTAACTATTTTTTTCTTAGCCGGTGTGGCAACCTTCTTTTTAGGAGATTTAACAGTTTTTTTCTTAAGTGGTTTAACGACCTTTTTCTTTACTGATTTTTTTGCTTTAACAATTTTCTTCTTAGGTTTTACTACTTTTTTCTTCATTATTCCTCCTAGTATATCCGTTACAACTTTTGAAAGTTATGCTGTATTCTTAATATCCTTTAACACCTCAGCGCAACGTAAACAGACATCGGGGAATTCGCTACTTTTACCGATATCCTGGCACCAATTCCAACAACGAGGGCATTTCTCGCCAGAAACTTTATTAACGATAATCTGATAGTCACCTTCTTTTACTGCAACATCAGAAACAATAAATAGTTCCTTAAGCATATCGCGACACCCATCAAACAAAATATAATCCTCTTTCGCGCACAAAATAACAATTCCGGCTTCAAGCGAACTCCTAACGGTAGCAACCTCTCTGGCTTTTTCGATCTCTTTATAGACAGCCTCACGTAATGCGAGTATCTTTTGCCAGCGGGTCATTAGTTTTTCATCGATCCAATCACGATTAATATCTTCTTTGAAGGTGCTTATAAAAATTGAATCCTCTTTATTTTTTATGCTTTTACAAGCAAAATAAGCCTCTTCGGCAGTGAATGAAAGTATCGGAGCGATTATCTTTAAGAGTAATTTGATAATGTGCCAAAGAACAAATTGCGCGCAGCGGCGCTCGTGCGAATTCGGAGAAAAAGTATATAACCTATCTTTTAAGATGTCAAGATAAAAAGAACTCAGGGTTTGATTACAAAAGTTAAAAATCTTCTGGCACACCTTGTAAAAACTAAAATCATTGTATGAAGCTATTACATCGTCGGCAAATAGCATCGTCGCTGAAAGCATGTATTTATCAACTTCTAGGAGAGAATCATATTGAGGAGAATTTTGATCAGGATCAAAATCGTAAATACTTCCTAAAATAAAACGAATTGTGTTGCGAATCTTACGATACATATCAACAAGCTGCTTTACAATATCATCAGAGATTTTTACATCTTCGCTATAGTCGCTATATGCCACCCACAAGCGTAAAATCTCGGCGCCGTAATCCTTAATAATTTCCTGAGGAGATATCACATTACCAAGCGACTTAGACATTTTTTTGCCATCTTTGTCAACAACAAAACCGTGGGTTAAAATTGTTTTAAAAGGCGCGATTTTTTCTTTTGCGACTGAGGGAATTAGTGACACCTGAAACCACCCACGATGCTGATCGCTCCCTTCAAGATAAAGGTCAGCGGGATAATTTAAATCGGGATTATTCTTAACAACCGAAAGAAAGCTGGCACCCGACTCAAACCAAACATCTAAAATATCAAACCCCTTCGAAAAATTACTCCCACCGCATTTAAAACAAGTAAAATCACTTGGAAGAAATTCTCCGACATCACAACTAAACCAAGAATCCGATCCGCCTTTTTTGAAGGCTTCTGCAACATTAGAAATGATTTTTGCATCTAGAATAACTTCATCGCATGAATCGCACTTAATCGACGGAATTGGTATCCCCCACAACCTTTGGCGTGAAAGGCACCAATCGGGACGAGTTAAAAGCATGCCTTTCATACGATCAAATCCAGATGGCGGAATCCATTTAACTTTTTCAATTTCCTTTAAGGATTCGCCACGCAAATTATTATGGTCAACATTAAGAAACCATTGAAATGTAGCCCTAAAAATTATAGGATTCTTGCAACGCCAACAATGAGGATAGGAGTGATTGATTTTTTCATTCTTAATTAAGCGGCCATTTGTGTTTAATTTATCAATAACTGTTTCGTTTGCCTGTTTGACATCTTGCCCCACAAAATCAGCCGGTTCTTGAAAAATTCCTCGATCATCGACCGGCATTAACACCTCTAAAGAGTATTTTTTTGTTAGGGAAAAATCCTCCTGACCATGACCCGGCGCAATGTGCACACATCCACTTCCGTCCTCGTTAGAAACAAAATCTGCCAAAAGCACCGGAGATTGGCGATCCAAAAACGGATGCGCTAATTTTATCCCTTCAAGGTCGATACCTTTGAACGTTTTCAAAACTTTAAATTCTACGCCAAAACGACTCGCAAGATCGGCAATTAAATCTTTTGCCAGAATAATTGTTTTTTGATTAAAGGCAACTAAGCAATACTCCAATTTTGGATGAACGGCAACCGCCACGTTGGAAACAACGGTCCAAGGGGTTGTTGTCCAAACCAAAAAATTTGCATCTTTGGAATTAATTATTCCTTTGTCGTCTATAACTTCAAACAAAAAGAATATTGAATGAGATTGCTTATCTGCATATTCCACTTCAGCTTCGGCAAGAGCGGTTTCGCAAGTAGGGCACCAATTAACCGGTTTTCTGCCGCGATAAACAAACCCCTCACCAACGAGGTATTCTAAAAGCTTCATTGCGCCATATTCGTAATCGGTATTTAATGTTAGATAAGGATTATTCCAGTCACTGAATATACCAAGACGCTTAAAATCTTCTTTTTGTAGTTCTACATACTTCAGTGCAAATTCTTTCGCCTGTTTTCGAAAGTCAATAACATCAACATCGTGCTTGGTTAACTCTAATTTTTTGAAAAGTTGGTGCTCAACAGGAAGACCATGACAATCCCAACCAACAACAAACGGACAATCAAAATCATTTAGAAATTCAAATCGCACAATAATATCTTTAAGAATTTTATTTAAAGCATGTCCGATATGAATGAGTCCATTGGCATACGGTGGACCATCATGTAAAATAAACTTTTCCTTACCCTTACGCGCCTGGCGTATTCTGCCATATATGTCTAAATTTTCCCAATAACAAAGGATATTGGACTCTAAATGACGCAAATTCGCCTTCATCGAAAAAGATGTTTTTGGTAAATTTAAAGTATCTTTGTAATTCATGGGTTATCCTAAAAACATGTGAGACTCTTAAATCGTTTGAGTCTTTTTGCGATATCGCTTTTGGTTACTTTTTTTAATCGATTAAGGCTAAAATCTTCCACCGCAAAGGTTGCCATCACGCCGCCATAAGTGATCGCTGTTCGAAATGAACTTTCACTAAGAGAGCCACACTCTGTTAAATAACCCATTACCCCCCCAGCAAATGTATCACCGGCGCCAGTCGGATCAACAACACTATCAAGCAGCGATGCAGGAACAGAAAAAATCTTCCCCTTAGAAAACATCAGCGACCCGTGCTCACCTTTTTTTATAATGATTCGTTTTGGTCCCATTTTAAGAACTGCAGCCGCCGCTTTTAAAATACTTTTTTCTCCGCTAAGAAGACGAGCTTCCGATTCGTTTAAAAAGAAAAGGTCGATTTTTTTTAAAAGTTTCAGAAGTTGCTTGCGCTTAGTTTCGATCCAAAAATTCATAGTATCACAGGCAACCAGCTTTGCACCTTTAACTTGGTCGAGAACATTCTCCTGCAAAGTCGGATCGATATTAGCTAAAAACAAATACTTTGAAGATTTGTATTCATCAGGTATTTTCGGCTGAAAATCAGCAAAAACATTTAGATGGGTTGAATTTGTTTTCGCATCACTAAAATCCCATCCGTACTCGCCATCCCAGCGAAAAGTTTTCCCCGGCGCAACTTCCAACCCTCTTAGGTCAATGCCTTTACTTCGCAAAAGACTGGTATGTTTTTTTGGAAAATCACGACCAACAACAGCAACTAAATTCACTTTCGTAAAGTGCGCGGCGCAAACTCCAAAATATACCGCCGACCCCCCTAAGATATCGTTATGTTTACCGAAAGGGGTTTTTACCGTGTCCAACGCTACTGATCCAACTACTAAAAGACTCATTATTTGACCTCCGGTCATAGACTATAGACTATAGACTATAGACCATAGACCATAGACCATAGACTCTCGCCAAAAGCGAGGCAATAACATCACAAGTTCTTAGATTCATTAATGTATTTTCCCGCGATTACTTGGAGTTTATTTTTTACCTCATTAGATATAAATTGCGCCTGAGTTACAATCGCATATTTTAGCGCATCTTTACACTCGCAAGTTCGCTCTTCACCGACCATAGAAATCACTTCTTTTAAAATTTTCTTAGAGTTATCAACATTTTTTCGTAAATTTTCCAAAATCATATCAACAGTTACGGTTTCTTCGCTTTGGCACCAACAGTCGTAATCGGTAATTGCCGCCAATGTCGCATAACAAATTTCGGCCTCACGGGCTAATTTAGCTTCAATCATATTCGTCATCCCGATAATGTCCATCCCCCAACTGCGATATAAATTAGATTCAGCCAAAGTAGAAAATTGAGGGCCCTCCATATTTATATAGGTTCCTCCAAAATGCGCAACTACTCCAACTTTTTTAGCAGCATCTAAAACGCATCGAGCCAAGCTTTCACATACTGGATTAGCAAATCCAATATGTGCCACTACTCCATCGTCAAAAAATGTACTTTTACGATTTTTATTTGTGCGATCAACAAACTGATCAACAATAACAAACTCTAAAGGCTTTAACTCTTTCTTTAACGAGCCGCACGCCGAAACTGATATGATGTGCCCGACTCCTAATTTTTTCATACCATAAATATTAGCACGATAATTGATGCACGACGGATTAATCGCATGAGTTTTCCCATGACGCGGTAAAAATACTACCTCTCGGCCGTTTAACTCTGCGAGTGTAAATTTATCTGAAGGCGCACCAAAAGGTGTTTCAAGCGTAATTTCTTCCTTTTTTTCTATACCATCAAGTTGATAAAGTCCGCTTCCACCAATAACACCAATCCTCTCCATATTACCCCCCATAACGCTGTGACAATTGCGCTGCTCTTGTGTAAGCAGCGTTTACACCTCGATTAATAACTTGATTTAATTTATCCGATTTAAATGACTTAAGACCAGCTTGGGTAGTTCCTTTTTTTGAAGCAACCTGGTTTACCAAACATTTGAAATCATCTTTCGAAAGTTTAGCTAATTTAACCGAACCAAAAAATGTTTGTAGAACCATTTTTTTCGCATCACTCTTTTTAAAACCCAAAGCATGCGCACTCTCATACATGCAATTCATAATATAAAAAACTAATCCAGGGCCGCTACCGCTTATACTACTTGCCTTATCCATAAGTTTCTCCGATGCAACAATAAGCTCCCCTACGCCGGAAAAAATCATTTTCGCCTTGAGAAAATCACTTTTTTTCGCGTTTTTTCCTTTGCAAATAAGAGAAACTGACTCACGTATTTTGGCTGCCAAATTGGGCATAACTCTTATTACTCGCACGCCTTTTATATTTTTTTCAAAATACCTAGTTGAAACACCCGCGGCAATAGTAATAAGTAGCGGCTTGCCTCTCGCTAAGTCAGCACCGCAATCTTTTAAAAACTGTGGTAAATCCTGTGGTTTTATGGCTAAAATAAGTATATCAGACAACGAAATGACATCTTGAGCGCTGTTGGCAACAGAGACTTTTTTAACACGGCGAGTTTTGGCCCGATCTTGATCATAAGCATGAATTGTGTAGTTTTTATCCGCACAAAAAGCATCGCTTATCGCTTTGCCCATATTACCAAATCCAATAATGCCTAGTTTGATTTTAGCTCTCATAGAAAGGGTAATATATCGCAAAAAATGATACGTGTCAACAGGATAGAGCACCGGATAGACCGGAGACCAGTAGTCTAGTTTTAAGTTGTAAGTTATAAACCTGCCTGCCGGCAGGCAGGTTTTAAGTCCGGAAAATCCGGAAAAAACCTCTATAGACTAAAGGCCAAAAAGTGGCTTGTTTTGATTTCTAAAAGAACGTCTGAAAACCGTAAGCGGGCATGGTTTTTTGACGATAGTCAAAAAGAGCGAAGGTTTGAAGCCGAGCGAAAGCCAGCCTCGCCGGGGCTGGATAAGCGGTTCTGGAAGAAACAAAACAAGACACGAGCAGGGGGTAGATTAGCCGCAGGTGAAATCAGCTAAAAACGCAAAAGCATGCTTAGTTATAAGTTATAAGCCTGCCTGCCGGCAAGCAGGTTTTAAGTTCGGAAAATCCGGAAAAACGATAGGCAAGATTAGCCGCAGGTGAAATCTATTTTTGCGAAGGCTTGATGTCCGGTTCGCCTCCACACGCGGAGCCGTGGAGTTCTTTGTTGCGAGCATTATGCCTATCGACTTTTCACTGATTACAATCAAAGGACTCATGTGCGAAGCAACAAATAGCTATTTTACCGGAGGCACCAACCACAGATTATAGACCAAAGACCATAGACAATGGACCAAAGACAAGGTACAAGATACAAGAAACAATAATCAAATAAGCACCAAATCACAAATATCAAATCACAAACAATGTCAAATTACGAAATTACCCGCCTGCCAATCCGGCGGGCAGGCAATACCAAAAAATAAAACCCGTTTTGGTTTTTGAAATTGTTTATTGTAATTTGTTTGTAATTTGGAATTTGTTATTTGTAATTTTAACGTGAAACAAGAAAGACCTGACCCCTTTTACGGAAAGGTAGCGTGGTGAAAACGTTTTCATTGGTGGGGTAAATCGCCTTGTTATTAGGGTAATAAAATGTTATATTTAGGTGAAATAAGATAAAGAAAACACTACAAAACAGGAGGAAAAATGAGACATACTATCTTCAAAAAAGGGAATTCGTCGTTCAATTTTATCGCAGTTTGCCTAATTATCGCCATCGCGGCCGGTGCAAGCGCAGTTATTATCCAAAATCGGCCAAATACGGCACACACCCCCCAAACTGCAACTCTGGAAAAACCGGCAGAATTGCTCGATACCAGCAATAAAAGTCAGCCTCCAGTGCTTTCGGGGATCAAATTATACGCCGATAACCCCTTTAAATTTGAATTTATCATGGAAGAAGGGGATAAAATCTTAAGCGATGAAGAATTAAAGAACGAAGCGGCAACACTCGTAAATTACTTCTTAGCCGGTCTTACGGTGCCGGAAGAAGACTTATGGGTTAACCTTTCCCCGGTCGAAGCCGATCGCATTGTTCCCAACGAACTTGGTCGCACCGATCTTGGTCAGGATATGCTTGCTCAGGATTATGTGTTAAAAAAGCTATCTTCTTCATTAATTTACCCTGATGGAGATTTGGGTCAGCAATATTGGCAAAAGATATACGCAAAAGCCGAAGAAACCTACGGAACCGCCAATATTCCAATTGACACCTTTAATAAGGTATGGATCATGCCGGAAAGCGCAAGTATTTATGAAGATAAGGATAAAGCATTCATCACCGAAAGTAAGTTGAAAGTAATGATGGAACAAGATTATCTTGCGCTGAGCAACAGTAAACAGTTAACAGATAAAAGTGAACGTAAACCGCACGCCGTAAATGACATTGCTTCAAAAATAATGCGCGAAGTAATATTGCCGGAAATAGAACGCGATGTAAACGAAGGCAAAAACTTTGCTAAATTGCGCCAGATATACCGCTCGCTACTGCTTGCGACGTGGTTTAAGAAGAAACTTAAGGATCATATTGTTAGCCAACTTGCGGCAAACAAAAAAAAGATAGCCGGTGTTACTGCCGACGACCCCAACGCAAAAGAAAAAATATATAACCAATATGTTGAAATGTACAAAACAGGACTTTATGATTATGTTAAAAAGGATTACGACCCCTCCTCCAATCAATACACAAATCGCAGATATTTTTCGGGAGGTATAGTAGCTGACACAAGCGACGTTGTAGCTAGCGGAACAAAACCAATCGATAAAATGTCAAAAATCAGCACGATTGGAAAAACTTTTAAATCAATTCTTGCAATTATAATCGCTACCGTAGCTCTAACTATGGCAAAAGCGCCAAAAGCTCAAGATGAATACATGGACTTTACCGGCAACACCGATGCCAGCGGCCATGTTGCTCAATTTAACCCCGACAAAACACCAAAGGTTGAAGAAGACGCCTTAATCATGGGCGGAACTTATTCTGACCTTCTGGTGAGTATTATGCAACTTAATTTAAGTGACACAAGTGCATTTCTAAGAGAAAAAGCTTCCATCGAATTACAATCTCACGAAAAAGAATATACCACAGCAAATGGTAAATTATACTTTTGGATAACTTTTACGCGAAATGGTGTACGAGTAATACCAACTAAAACCCCCCCCCAACCTCCTAAAGATGTAAAAAAACAAGGTCCAGCAAAAGTTCTAAACCCAAGAAAGGGTTATGCTTTTGCTTACACTGTTGACATCAAAAACACAAAGATTCCGAGCTGGGTAGGAAACGTTCCCGGAATTATGGCCGAACTTGGAAAAATCGCAATCGAATATGGTCAACCAACTGCTGATGCAATTAAAGGCGCACTGACGCGCACAAATTTTAAAGAGAGTGATAAAATTCAAATAACCGCTCACAACACCAACGGAAAAATATCCATTGAAATAAAAAAAATCGGCACAATCGAACCTTCAAGCGGAACAACTGGTCTAAAAGGAAATTACGGCGGAATTATGAAAGCGGCCATTGACCCGTTATCAGATTTAAACAAAGAACACGGAAGAGCCGTTGGCAAGGCAATCGCCGCCGCACTAAGAAAAAAGCCATATGACAACAGCATAACGCTTGAAGTGACCTGGAGCAAAAAGAATGATGGGAAGATACATATAACGGTAAAAAACCTCGGACCCGCTAGTCCACAAGCACCAGCCAAGCCACTCATTCAAACAAAAGTGCTAATGGTTCGGGGCAGAAAAACTCTTCAAGGGTTGTTTGTCGCTAATGAAAGCGGCACAACCCTCCTTCGAAACCCTGAACAAACAAAGGAAATTCTAGAGGCTCACAAAGAAGATCTCGCAAGATTAGGTTATAACGTTGATGAAGTAACCCCAGAACAAGCACGACGCTTGATTGACGGTCATGAAACCGGCCATTTTCTGATGGAAATCGTGAATGAACATATGAGAAGCGGTGTTATTACTACCCCCTCTCACTCTGACCTTAGTGACTGGCGCAAATCTGCTGTAGATCTACGACTTGAAGGACCACCTACTGAAATTCACCGCCAAGGACGGCTTGAACAACCACCATCTACATTACTTGCTCCAGGCTCAGGTTCTGTAAACCACCACCCTGAATTTACCAGTCAACTACGGTTTGAAGAACCACCATTTATACCCATAATGAGTCAAAAAGCATTTGCTGAGTTAGAGGATCATTATGCCGATATCTTTGCGATTTCATGGGCCTTTGGCAGAAATAATCTACCAAGCGAATTAGCCGATCAGATAGAATCACTAGAGACATTCATTAATGAGGCTTTAGCCGCGAGCTACAATCCAAGCCGCCTCAGCAATCTTTGGGAACACTTACAAAATGATAATCCTTCCGACAAAAAAGACCCTAAGGCACTGGAAAAATTCCTTGAAGATAACCTCGGAATTAACGTTACAGTTGAAGATGCATCGCCGGCACACATGGAAACGCTTTTAGATGCACACGAAAAAGCAGGTGCAACAACAACCGAAGATACAGCAGTTGGCGGTATCGACTTAACTAGAGAAATTACCCTTAAGCTTCAAGGTCAAGGAATGACTGTTTTCGACAGCTATAAGGTTGACCGGCAAACAATTGATAGTTTCCCGGGGTTTGAAGCGCAAATTTTAGAAATCAAAGACATCTTTAGCGAAACATCATTGCGCGCTAAAGCAGGAAGTTATTAAAACTTACTGTCGTTTTTAAACAACTTAACAAAATCCTCCAGTGAGAGGTTTTGGGCGCGTACGCCCGGGTTAATATTTAGTTCTTCTAACAATTCACGCCCTCGCTTTAGTTTGAGTGAGTTTATGAGTTTTTTGCGCCGCGTTGAAAACGCCTTGCGGACAAACTCAAAAAAGGCTACTTCCTCCCTTACATCCAACAGCGGTTTACGATCAAAACTCATTTTAATCAATGATGAGTCAACTTTTGGTTTCGGAGAAAAAGCCCGCGCGCCAATATTAAATAAGACTTTCGCGTCACAATAATACCGGCAATAACAACTCAAAGCGCCATATTGGCCGCTTGACGGTAAAGCAACTAATTTTTGATTAAACTCCTTCTGGCAAGTTAAATACGCAACTGAGATAAACTTGCGATGATCAATTAAATAATTAATTATTTTTTTACTGATTTGATACGGTATGTTTCCAAAAATTACAAGGCGCTTTCCTACTTTTTTTAGCGGAAATTTTAAAATATCGCAGTGATTAAGTTTAAAATTCGCATAAGTAGTAAATTCTTTATCCAAAAAATCAACTAATCGCCGATCGACCTCCACGCAATGCACCATTTTGGCCTGTTTCAGGAGATGGCGAGTTATCCGACCGCTACCCGGACCGATCTCTAAAACAACTTTATCCTTGATGTCAATCGCATTAACTATTCGCCTAATGGAGCGCGCCTCTTTTAAAAAAACTTGGCCAAGTTTATGGTTAAGTCTCATACCGATAAACTAGAGGCAAGTTTTATCGCCGCCTCCATTGATGATGAAAATGGCAAAGAACCACTTTTAATTAATTTATAAGCAACTCCATGCGCCGGTGAAGTGCGGATTATCGGCAAGCCCGCGGTAAAATTTACACCATCTTTAAACGATAGCAGTTTAAAGGGGATCATTGCCTGATCGTGATATAGGCAAATAATACAGTCAAAATTTATAAGATTATCCAAAGTAAAAATTGTATCCGCCGCAATCGGACCAGTTACCGCCTTGGCGCTATCTTTAATCGCTTGAAGAATGGTTTTTTCTTCTTTGCCAAGATAAGTATCAACCCCGCCATGGGGATTAAATGCAGCAAACCCAATCCGAGGGCTTTTTATTTTAAATACTTTCTGTAGGGTTTTGTGAACTAAATTAATAGTTGCACAAATATCTTTTCTCTTTATATACTTTCTGACAGAAGAAAGCGGAATGTGGCGAGTGAATAAAGCAGCTTTAATTAATGAAGAAGCCATAATCATTGCAAAATTACTGATGTTAAAGTGATTGGCTAAGTACTCGGTGTGTCCGCAAAACTCAGGATCGACCAACTGGACAGCCTCTTTCGATATAGGGGCGGTAACAATGCGCTTAATCTTTTCTTTGCGCATAATATCAAGGCCGATTTTTAAATAGTTTAAGCTAGCCTGACCTCCTAACTTAGAAGCATAGCCGGCTTTTAGTTTTTCAATACCAGGAGTGTTTAAATCAATAAATGTGATGTGATTTTTGATACGGGAATAACCGCCCACCTTTGAAATAATTGCCTGATCACCAACAATGTAAAATTTTAAACCCTTATTTTTTAGCTTATTTACCGCCCTTACAGTGATTAACGGTCCACAGCCTGCGGGATCACCGGTGGTTATGAGTACTTTAGCCGACATGTTTAATCGTAAATTTTAATAACCGCTTTTCCTTTTATCAGACCAACCCACTCTTTGTATCGCTTTTTAAATTTTTTATCCCAAAGAATAGCCTTAATTTGCGTTCGAGCATCTTCCAACTCCATTGGCCTAGTGTCGGAAACGTCGATAAGGTAAAAGAAATACTTTATTCCGTCTAAGTCAACCGGTGTGTAACCCTCTGGCTCTAACTTTTCGATAGTAGTGGCAAATTCTTCGCGCAGCTCACCAAGCGTTGACTCAATTTTACTTAAGCTATCGGAAAAAATTACTGAAGTTTCAATGATTCCCTTTTCCTGAAAAAATTTATAAAATTTATCCCAGGACTCATCATCTTCAAAAGTTGCCATCCAAAAAGCATACTTAGGGAGATGGCGAAAATCATCCTTATGGTCATTATAATATTGCATGATTTCCTGCGGCGATACCGAAACTCTCCAAGTAATATTTTTCTGCATTGCGGTTCGCACAAGAAACTGACTCTCAAATCTCTTACGAAAGATAGTATTATTTAAACCATGTTTTACCAGCGACGCTTCAAAGAGCTCTCGCGACTGATAAGCCTTAATGGCACTTTCAATGCGTTCATCGACCCATTCGTCATCAATGATTATTTTTTCGTCTTTCTTGGCTTCAGCTAAAATAAGCTTATCTTCGATTAACTTTTCTAGGGCATTACCTCTAAAATCCTTATCAACCGCAAAAAAATCGTTTTCCTGGCTAACATATTGATATTTGACCATTTTGCAGTAATCGTCTAAATCCTTACTGGTAATAATTTCGCTATTTACCATGGCAACCACCCGATTGACTTCTTCTGCTTGAACTGAAAATGCTGCACTTAAAATGATTATCCAAAAAATTTTCTTCACTATCCTCTCCTTAATGATTAAAAACAGATTTTAATTTACAAGAAATTACAATATACAATCCACAGGCAATAGCCAAAATATGCTTATAGCCGACACCAAGCAAAAACCAATTTTCCTGGCACCATTCAAATCATCCAGCGATGATTTTCTTTGGCGCTTCGACCTTAAAAATCCTTCGCTTCGCTCAGGATACCATGCTTTTAAGGTCTCAGGGCCTGCCTGGAAAACTATTTTTGTTTGATGTCTTTATTTATTTTTGCTCAAAAGTATTCCGAACTTAATACTTACCACTTACCACTTACCACTTACCACTTACCACTCACGACTCCTATATCTTAAAGGCATCTCGTAAATATTCAATCTCTTTTTTTAAGAGTCGGCAATAAAGGTCAAAGCCCACCATCCACACAAATCCGTGCTGTTCGCGCCCCAGAAGATTACCCGCCCCGCGCAATTCCAAATCGCTCATTGCGATTTCAAAACCAGCACCAAGGTGCGAAAACTCCTCGATTAGCCGCAATCGTCTGAGTGACTCCCCAGAAAGGGCATTAATTCGCGGGACAACCACATAAGCATAAGCTTGACGATTCATCCGCCCCACTCTTCCACGTAACTGATGCAAATCGGCTAGCCCAAACTGGTGAGCATCGTTAATAATGATTGTGTTTGCTGATGTGATATCGATTCCCGACTCAACAATTGCCGTTGAAATTAAGCAATTGATCTTTCGTTCGATAAAGTCACGCATGACTTTTTCAATTGTTTTTGAAGGCAACCTACCGTGAATAATTCCTACTTTAACTGATTTAGGCAAAAAGCGATCTAATTTTTTTGCTAAATTAAAAATTGTTCCAATTCGATTGTGCACAACAAACACTTCCCCATTGCGATTAATTTCCTTAGTGATTATTTCCGCTAAGGTTTTAGCGGAAAACTCCATTAATTTTGTTTTAATCGCTAAACGCTGCTTAGGGGGTGTTTTTATTAAGGAAATATCTTTAACTCCGGTTAGACCCATATACAATGTGCGCGGAATAGGTGTTGCGGTCATAGTTAAAACATCGATCCCCACTTTCATGCGCTTGGTACGTTCTTTATGTTCCACTCCAAATTTGTGTTCCTCGTCGATAATCAACAACCCTAAATCTTTAAAGTTAACATCTCCGGAAAGCATCCGGTGCGTGCCTACAATAATATCCACTTTGCCTTCTTTGAGTTCGCTAATAATTGCCCTTTGCTCGCCTGGCGTGCGAAAGCGTGAAAGCATCTCGACTTTTATTGGAAAACTTTTGACTCTTTCACACAGATTAAGATAGTGCTGATAAGCTAAAACCGTGGTCGGAACCATAAAAGCAACTTGCTTGGAATCAACCACCGTCTTAAATGCCGCGCGCATTGCCACTTCGGTTTTTCCATAGCCAACATCACCGCAAATAATTCTATCCATGCAGTTGGCACGCTGCATGTCTTCCTTAACATCGATTGTAGCTTTTAGTTGATCGGGTGTTTCGGTGTAGACGAAACCATCTTCGAATTTTTTTTGCCAATCGCCATCTGATGAATATTTAAACCCTCCAATTATTTTTCGTTGCGCCTCCATGCGCAAAAAGCCCAACGCGAAAGCCTTAATCCCCTTTTCGACTTTTGCTTTTATTTTTTGCCATTGGCCGCTTCCAAGTTTGGTAAGCTTAGGGGGCCTAGCCGCAAAACTGCTATATTTTTGGATAAGATGCGCCTCTTCTTTGGAAACATACATCTTATCTTGATTGAGGTATTCAACAACAAAATAGTATCCTTCACGTTCTTTTACTTTTAATTTTTCAGTACCTAAAAACTTGCCGATACCATAACGACTATGAACAACATAATCTCCTTTTTTTATTTGCAAAACTGCCGATAATGGGGAATCTTCCGACTTGTATTTTCTTTTTTTCTTTGCAAAGCCGATTACAATAAGAAATTCATAATCAATAATTTTCCGATTAAGCGCCCTATCAAAGCTGTAGATTTTTGCAATGGTGTCAAAATTCCATTCGATTCTTAAAGGATGGTTGAAATTAACGGGAAAAAGTCCGAGAGTGTCACCGCAAACAGAGAAATCCCCTTCTTCAAAAACTTGATCGACTCTTTTGTAGCGCAGTCGAATGAGCTCGACGGCCACATCATCAATAGAGACAACCTTATGAATGTATATCTTAAAAGTATCAAGCATACCAACAATCAAACGCGGCTACTTATGAAGGCGAGCTTTTCTAAACAATAAAACCAACGGCGCAGCAATATATATCGATGAATACGTTCCCGCGATAAAACCTACTAATAAAACAAATGAAAATCCGCGTAACGCTTCTCCGCCTAGAATGTACATGGATATAACAACCATAATTGTGGTTAGCGAAGTAATAATTGTTCTTGATAGGGTATTATTTATTGCAACATTAATAATCTCTTTTAGTGATAATTTATGCAACCTAGGAGAAATCTCTCGAATACGATCATAAATTACAATAGTATCGTTAATTGAATAACCAGCAATCGTTAAGAGCGCGGTAATTGTTAGCAAATTCACCTCATAATAACTTGAAAACTGGTTAAAAAATGCCAGAAAGCCAATACCAATCAGCACATCATGAAATAACGCCGCAACTGCCGCAAAGGCAAAATCAAAATGTTTAAACCTAAAAACAACATAAAACAAAATTCCTAGTAGCGATAGAATAATCGCAAGCAGAGCTTTTTTCTTTAAAATTTTACCAACGCGAGGACTTATTGTGTCAACATTAAGCGCCTCTACCTCATCAAAATTACTTTTGAGAACCTTTTCAATTTTTGTGCCAATATCCTCTTTGCTGCGCATTCTGACTCCACCGGCAATATCAGTGAACTCCTGAATATCAATCTGCTTGAATCCATTGTCTTTTAAAACACTACGCACCTCTTGGATTCCGGAAAGCGGAGTCAATTTGTATTCTAGAATTTGCCCACCTTTAAAGTCAACACCGTAAACATTATCGCGGCGAGCTACAAACGAAAATACACCAAACGTTATTATGATTAACGAGAAGATTAAAGCAACATTTCTAAATCGAACAAAATTTATGTGCGAAGCGGGAACAAGTTTAAGCATTGGGAGCTTTTTAACTTTTCGTTCCAGAAAAATAGCAAAAAGAGTGCGTCCAACAAATACCGACGTAAAAACACTCGCAATGATACCTAAAGAAAGCGTTGTTGCGAATCCTTTAATCGGACCCGTTCCAAAAACAAACAAAAATAAAGCAGCAATCAAAGTAGTAATGTTAGCATCGATAATCGTTCGCTTTGCGCGGTCAAAACCATTTTTAACCGCAATCGTTAATGGTCGCTTTGCCTCTAACTCTTCGCGAATTCTTTCAAATATCAAAACGTTAGCATCAACTGCCATACCTAGCGTTAAAATCATACCCGCAATTCCGGGCAAAGTTAATGTACCTTGAAATAAATTTAGGCCGGCTAAAACAAACAACAAATTAAGCGCCAAGCACCCAACAGCAATAATGCCGCCTAAGAGATAGTAGATTAAGATAAAGCCAACAACTAAGGCAGCTCCCAGTAAAATAGAGTTGATCCCTCGCTTTATTGAATCCGAACCAAGCGTAGGACCCACGCTTCTCTCTTGCGCCAAAGACAACGGCACCGGAAGCGCACCCGAATTAAGCACCGACACAAGCGCGCGGGCTTCGTCAGGGGTGAAGTCGCCTTCAATTTGACCGTTACCACTTAATATCGCCGTCTGTATTACCGGAGCGCTCATTACGGCTCCGTCAAGGGTGATCGCCAATCGCTTGCCAATGTTCTCTTCGGTTACTTTAGCAAACTTCTTCGCGCCTTCGGCGTTAAACCTTAAATTTATTGCAGAACGGCCATACATATCAAAACCCTGAATACTTTCAGACAAATCAGAACCAGAAACAGCCACTTCTTTAGAGAGAAGAAGCGAGCTTTTTTTAAACTTTACCAATTCATATCCATCCGCAACATCACCAGATATTGCAGCCATAAGCTGCTCTTGGCTATCATCAACTAGTCTGAACTCAAGCTTTCCTACCCCCTGCAGCGTATCAACAATCGCACGGTTTACAATTCCAGGGATTTCAACCAATATTGACTTATTGCCTTGTATTTCAATGGAAACCTCAGAAACGCCATAAGCATCAATTCGATGGCGTATTTTCTCAACTGCTCCGGCAATAGCATCGGAAATCTTCTCTTTGGGTATTTCGCTAGTATCAGCGGTGAGCAAGATATACATTCCGCCTTTTAAATCGAGTCCTAAATTTATATTTGGCTTAATCGATACGTCGCCGTTTTTAATTTTGGTTGGAAAAACATAAAAGAAGCTCGCCAAAACCAATAGAAGTATAACGACTATCCTAATTTTTAGATCGATTTTTTTTATCATCAATTCTCCTTTTTACTTTTCACAAAAGCAACGCAATTTTTGTCTATCTCTACTTTGGCAGCATCATCAATGCGCAACACAAATGTTTTATCTTTGACATTAACTATTGTGCCATGAAGACCTCCGGTCGTGATGATCTCAGTGTTTTTCTTTAAATTCGCGATCATCGCCTGGTGATCTTTTTGTTTTTTCTGTTGGGGACGAATTAATAAAAAATACCAGATGGCAAAAACTGCCATCATGAAAAAGATGTTTAGTATTCCTGCGCCAGAATTAGGTTGCATATTACTCCTTTATTTAGTTTTTTTGCGTTTTGTGCGTGCCTTAGTTTTCTTAGGCTTTAGTTTACCTTCCAGCTGTTTCTTATAACGCTTGAGCAATGACGCAACAGTCTGAGTTGGTTGTGCGCCGCTTTTTACCCACTTTTCGTATCTTTCAATATCAATCTTAAGTAACTTATGAGAAGGGTCATAGTAGCCAACCTGCTCAACAAAGCTAGACTCCCTAGCAGTACTTGCCTCAGCTACAACCATTTTATAATGATACCTTCTTTTAATTGATTTCCCTGGTTTTCTTAACCTGATCTTTAACATTCACCCCTCCTGGTTTTTCATTCCTGCTGCAAGCTTTAAGGTTAAAACCTGCGCTTTTGCCTTGTTAATAGTTTCTTTATATTCATTCTCTGCTTTAGAATCACTTACGATTCCCGCTCCCGCCTGGACATATGCCTTTTTACCCTTGAAAACAATGGTCCGGATTATTATACAAGTATCTAGGCTTTTTGTGAAGGAAAAATATCCAACCGATCCAGCATAGATACCGCGTCGCTGGGGCTCTAATTCATTAATAATTTGCATTGCCCGCACCTTTGGAGCACCACTAACTGTGCCCGCAGGAAAACAACTTATCAAGGATGAAAAAATATCCTCTTTAGCGCTCAGCTTAGCCCTAACTTCACTAAAGATGTGCATGACATGAGAAAACTTTTTAACTGTCATAAATATTGGCAATTCAACACTTCCTTTATCAGCGATTCTGCCAAGATCGTTTCTTGCCAAATCAACAAGCATAACGTGCTCGGCGCGTTCTTTAGGATCTTTCAGGAGTGAAGCGATAAGCTTTTCATCTTGGTGCTCATCCTTACCGCGCTTACGAGTGCCGGCGATCGGATGAGTAATGAGCTCACCCTTTTCGCAACGCAAAAGCATCTCTGGCGATGATCCGCACAGCTTTACCCCGTCAAAATTTAAAAAAAGCATATACGGGGAAGGGTTTAAAACTCTCAAATAACGGTATACGGTAAATGGATCTCCCTTAAAGTCCGCAGAAAAACGCTGCGACAAAACAGCTTGAATGATATCGCCATTTTTTATATAGTTTTTAGTTTTTTTAACTGCGGCGATAAAATCTTTCTTCTTAAAGTTGGAAGTAATTTTCAATTTCGCCGGAGTAAACGAAAGCACCGGCAATTTGACCGGCGCAATGATTGATTCAAAAATTCTTAGAAGGGCAGCTTTTTCTTTACGGTAAAGTTCTTTGGCACTTTTTTTATCTGATGTCGGTGCAAAAGACAAAATTTCAACTTGCTGCTTTAGGTGATCAAAAATTATTAATGTTTTTGGCAAGACAAGATATGAATCAAAGTCATCTTTTTCGCTTGGTAAATCTTTACCGATTGGCTCATAAAAACGCACCATATCATAGCCCAAATAACCCACAAATCCACCAAAGAAACGAAGATTCTCTTTAGGTGCAACTTTAAATCGCTTCATCAATTTTTTGAGCTCATATAGAGGGTCTTTGGCGGTTTGAAATGAATGCTCTTTTTTACCTTCTTTTATGTATATTTTACGCCCTTTGCTCTTAAAAACACATAAAGAATCAAACCCGAGAAATGAAAAATGACAAACCTTCTCTTCCCCTTCTACCGACTCAAGAAGAAAGCTCTCTCCCTTAATTCGATTAGTTAAACCATGATAAACAGAGAGTGGTGTTAACCAGTCGGAAAAAAACTTACAAGAAAAAACAATTAAATTATTTTTTTTTGCAAGCTTGATAAAATCTTTTTGAGTTGGTGCTATTTCCATAACAACCTATCCTTTAAAAATAACCAATGATCAAGAAACAAGATACAAATAAATTCCAATAATCAATATTCAATGACCAACAGTTTGGTTATTTGAGTTTGGTCATTGGTCATTGTTTGCCTGCCCTCCGGCAGGCGAGGTTATTGTAACTTGTATCTTGGTTATTCATATTAAAATTTTTATATTAGATTTTCCTAAAAAAACAGCTCCATTCTCCGGTGTGACAAGCCACCCCGACTTGATCAACCTTAATTAGCAAGGCATCTTTATCGCAATCATAAAATACACTTTTCACCTTTTGGATGTGACCGCTTGTTTCGCCTTTCCTCCATAACACTTTTCTGGAACGTGACCAAAAACATGTTTTCTTCTCTTTTAAAGTTATCCGCAACGACTCTTTATTCATGTAGGCAACCATAACGACATCGCCACTTTTGTTGTCTTGGACAATCGCAACGATTAGCCCTTTCTCGTCAAACTTTAATTTAGGGATTCTTACATTTTTCTGCGGTTTTTTGACGCCCTTGATCGTTGGTCTTTTTACTTTCTTTTTTGCTTCTTTGTTCATACTCTCACCTCAATGCCCTTCTTCTTTAAATGTTGTTTTATTTTTTTAATCTGTATTTCTCGAAAATGAAATATCGATGCCGCAAGCCCTGCGGTTGCTTTTGTTTTAGTAAATACTTCGCTAAAATGTTTAATGGCACCTGCTCCTCCTGAAGCAATAACGGGAATTTTTACCGCATTTGATACAGCCTTGGTAAGGGCAATATCAAACCCATCTTTTGTTCCATCGCAATCCATGCTAGTTAAAAGAATTTCACCGGCACCTAGTTTTTCGGCCTTTTTTGCCCATTCTATCGCGTCAATGCCAGTTGGCGTTCTGCCGCCATTAATAAAAACCTCCCATTTTTGGCCTTTAGCCTGACCTTTGGCATCAATCGCAACAACTATGCACTGACAACCAAAAATAGCACTTGATTCTGAGATCAATTTAGGATTTTTAACCGCAGCGGTATTTAAGGAAACTTTATCGGCTCCAGCAAGAAGAAGCATTCGTATATCTTCTACATTGCGAATTCCGCCACCAACTGTAAATGGCATAAATACAACTTCAGCGACTCTATTGACTAACTTAACCGTTGTTTTACGCGCCTCAACGCTAGCAGTAATATCCAAGAAAACAAGCTCATCGGCACCTTCTTTTTCATAAATAAGTGCATTCTCTACCGGATCGCCGGCATCACGTAAATTAACAAAATTAACGCCCTTAACCCCTCGCCCTTTATTTATATCCAAGCATGGCACAATTCTCCTAGCTAGCATAGGCTAAATTATACCACAGTCATTAAAAAATCCAATAAAAAAGGCACAACCGTTATAGACCATAGACAAGAGACAAGATACAAGAAACAAGCTACAAATCACAAACAAATTACAATATTCAATATCCAATAATCAAATAGTTTGGTTATTCGAACTTGATAATTGGTTATTGTTTGGTTATTGTAACTTGTCGCTTGGTTATTCTTATTCAGTTTGGTGTTATCTTGCCAGCTCTTCGTCAATAATCTTCTTAAAAGTCTCGAATGGATGGACCCCTTTGATCATGCGACCATTAACAAAAAAGGTAGGCGTGCTTTTAACCTGCAGTTTCGAAGCAGTTTTTGCCTCTTCATCGATTGCATCCTCTATTTTCTTATCCGCTAAACAAGCATCAAACTTATCCTTGTTGAGTTTTAGTTGTTTGGCATACTTATCAATTGAATCAACACTAGTATCGGTACCAAAAACAAGTAAATCATGCATCTGCCAATACTTTTTCTGTTTATTCGCACACTTCGCCGCTATCGCACCAAGCTTCGCTTTTTTATGAAAACTCAGGGGAAAATTACGATAAGCAAACTTTACTTTTCCAGTATCAATGTACTCTTTTTTGATTTCAGGAAATATATCATTATAAAATTTCTTAGAATAACCACATTGAAAGTCACTAAATTCAACCAACAAAACCGAGGCACGTTTTTTACCCTGAATGGGATAATCACCCACCCCAACGCCACTAACCCGAAGCGTACCTGGTTTAAGCTTCTTTGGAGGAGGTTTCGTTGTTCGATTCTGTTTTAGCAAATAGCTTAGTCGCGATATAACATGTTGGGAATTAATCGCAATACTTCGATGCATGGTATCGGAAATAATGGTTGAAGCAACAACAATCGAAGTTGCAATCAACATTCCGGAAATAATAATTGCAACAAAAATTAATTGAGTACTATTTTTTTTTGGCATTTTTCCCCTTACTCTTTTTCGCTATATTTTTTTATAATTAAATTGGTTTGCAGCAGTTTTTCTGATAAAACTTCACATAAGTTACGGTATAGTTGCAACTCCATTGCAAGATCGTCCTTAAAAAACGGCTGAAGGTCTTCGCGTGAAAGCCGCAACAGGTGGCAATCCTTTTCTGCCTTTACGGTTGCTGAACGCGGCTGGTGCAGGAGCATTGCGATTTCTCCAACAACTGTGATCGGCCGAATATTAGCAAAGCAAACATCGCCTTTTTTCGTAATAACTTTTAAAGACCCTGCCAAAAGAAGATAGAATTCCTCACCTTCGCTGTCCTCTTCAATTAAAATATCTCCGACACTTAATTTCACTTTTTGACAACCGGAAAGTATTTTTTCAGCTTGGTCAGGAGTAAAATGGTGAAAAAGTTTAACTGTTTTAATGATATCGTCGACCATCTGTTTGTGGGTATCCATATTACGCTCCTTGTTTAAGATATTTCTACCGCGTCTAACTGATCACAGTATAGCAGAAATCAAAAATATCTACAAATTAATTGGTAGCCCCAATCCCGTGAACTCGCCTTTGGCTCCTAACGGGACAAGCCGGATTCCGCTGCCCTTCGGGCACGGGACCCTTAAGCAGAAAATGCTTGTATAATTTGAGGGTACAAACCGACTCGCTTCGCTCATGCGATTGGAATCGTGGAGCTGCGCAATAAAAAAAACCGCTCAAAAGAGCGGGTTTTGCCCTTCCTGAGAGATGGGTTACATAATATACCGGAGACATAGGTAACACTTTGTTATAATTATGGCATAGAAGGAGGTACTCACTATGCCATGGAAGGAAAGTGTTATTATGGATGAGAGAATGAAATTTATTGGGAGA
>JAAEQW010000196.1 GCA_024231025.1 Candidatus Omnitrophota bacterium | reverse complement strand
TAAAAAACTTAACACTTGCTTGGTACAACATTTTAATTCCAAAAATCATTCGATAGCAGATCTTTCAATAAACATTCTTCAGGTGGTCACGTCCAAAAATGGAAATTTAAGCCAAGAATTGCTAGATGCTGAAAACTATTGGATACGTTTACTTAATACAGCATTTCCATATGGACTTAATGACCGTATTTCTGGTTATGGCAATGCCACTGAGGTTTTTGATCCGATTATATGTAAAAGCCACCCTTTCTTTGGTATCAAAGTTCCGAGAGGAAAACGAGGTCATGGAAAACCACATCGAACAAAAAGAAAAGTTGATGAAACTGTGCAAAATGTTTACAAAAAATGCCAACAGTTTAGTGGGGACCTCTATAAGGTTTATGTTTATTTACGCTCTCTTCGGAAAAGTGTACTGAAGAGCTCCTTAAATCAACTTAGAATACCTAGTGAAATGTTTACTGATCACACCTTGGTTGTGTTGCTACTTGGTTACTTAGCAGGATATTTTGGATTCGTGAAGCCTTCTTTGGCTGTTGAAAAACCATTTCGATTGATGGCAGATTTTCCTAATAAAGGTATGGAATTAGTACAGTTTCAGACCATTTTCAAGGATCGATCACTCCTCGCCTTGTTGCCAGTACCTCCACCTAAACGTGTAGCAGTGACTTTTCAATTTGAAAAACCTATCAGAACTTTTGTTTGCAATTACAGTACCATTCTCCGTGGTCTTACTGTAAACTCTTTAGGAAAGATACTTGCTTCCAAGTGTAGTTGTGCTGATTCTGAGTACTGCTATAAACCTTTTGGTCATGTTATAACTGGGAACCTAGATGTCATTTCCCATGAGGGTCTGCAAAATTTGTTAAGAAAGGGCGCTAAATACCGTTTGCCAAAGAAAATTGATTGGAAAAAAGTAAGGGATGCTTCTGAATCTTCTTTAGAAGCATACCTAATTTGGTATCTTTCTACTATGCGTCAGTCATATGTTACAGTGGGAAAGTTTCGTGATCGTTTTATGGAAATTGTTGATCAGCATATTTTTAGATTCAGGCGTAAGGTTTGCTCAAATTCAAACCAGTTATATTCTTACAGGGAGTATAAAGCATTGTTAAAGAAGCTTCATGATCAATTTGTAGTTTGCGTTGCAGATAAAGCAGCTAATAATTTTGTGTTTGTTTGCAAAAAATATTACCTTCAGGTACTTTGTGAAGAGTTGGGTGTTTATTGTGTGGATGGACAATGGTCTGCAGTTGGAAATAGTGTATATATATCAGCTACAAATACATTATCAAATATTATTACAAGACATATACGTATTGCCAAATATTTTAACATCAGTATTTCAGAAAATTGCAAAAAGTTGCCCATGTTATTTGCCATTCCAAAATTACATAAAACGCCGTTTAAATGGCGCTTCATTGCAGGCGCCAAGTCATCTACTATGAAAGCTTTAGGCCTTTTGCTTCACTACGTTTTGCGTCACATTCGTCAGCACTTTGCTAACTATGATAAAGTAGTTAGTCGTTAT
>JAAEQW010000195.1 GCA_024231025.1 Candidatus Omnitrophota bacterium | reverse complement strand
TGCCATCCTGCCGCAGTATTTTGAACTTAACATACAATGTATTGGAGGAGACATCCAGGAAGCCGGGATTTGATGGAATTTCAAACAAAAGTGGCGAATTAGAATCAATTGGATTTTTTTTTTTTAAATAAAGTGGATAGGATTTTACAATTGCAACTTGTGTTGGGGGAAGTGAAAATAATGCAAGTTCCTTTTTACCTGCTGGGGCAGATTTTGGATCAATGAAAGCCATGTTCAACCAAAAATATCTTTTTTGCTTTTGCCTTTGACAAGTTTCACAGTTTTATGTTTGGTATTTTGGCGAAAAACACCCAATCCTTTTCCTGTTTGTCTTCTTCCCTTATATACCTTTTTCTTCGGTTTTCTCGTTTTAGTGCCCAAAGCAGCATGGCTTCTTCTAATAAGATTAGCTGCACTTTGTCTGCCATGTTCTTCAAGACTTTCCCCAATATCTCGACCCTCAATAACATCACTCGCAACATTCAATCCTGTATTAAGAGCCTGCTTTGGCAAGCTTTTGCCTGCAGTTTTAGCTATGGGGAGAACTTTGCGAAAAATTCCAGAAAATATTGAAGCAAGACCAAAACCACGCTGGTATGGGTCACCGTGAAAGCCAGCCCCTTCTTGGTATTGAAAGAACTGCTCCCACTGTTTTCCTCCACTCGGAGCCATTTCAATTAAAGTAACCTGGGAGTTTTCTGTACAAAATGAAGCTTTATTATTGACTTTCCAAAATTGAAACCAATGGGTGTGTCCTGATCTGTATTTATACTTATAGAGATAGAGTTTAGA
>JAAEQW010000194.1 GCA_024231025.1 Candidatus Omnitrophota bacterium | reverse complement strand
GGGAAAGAACCATCAAACAATATCCAGTCTTTTGGAATATACGGCAAAGGGCACTGATACAATAACTCCATGGGTTTAGACATCACCTTTGTCCTGCTACGAACGTGTATAGAGACGGTTGATTCTGTTTGTAGAGACAGCGAAATTGAGATACTTGGTGAGTTTTGAGAACATTTGTTTTGGTTTTGAGGTGTGAATTCTGAGAATGGATGGCGTGTGGGTGTAATCAACCATTTATTGCATGCATAGGGAAGCCGCTAAAATTTGCTCACCAAGTCCTCTGTTAGCCGCTAACAGTTTAGTTAGGGATTTTGTGTTGCCTAAGCTGAGCGTTTATTTTTCTGTTCATTTATAATTTAGTCGATCGTTATCAAATTTATCAATCCAGTAGTTCTGAGACAAAAAATCGCTCCCTACCATCCACATTTTTCTCTGACTTCAGGATCAATTTTTGCAATTGCTTGATTGCAAATATTGATTCCTTTTGAAATCAATGGGGGTGCTATACCTGCGGGTCATATAGAATGTTCGCTCTCATTGCAAAAATTTTGACAATTCAGCTAATCTGTTTCTTTTTCGCCTCCGGCCTGAAAAAATGAACAATACAACGAACGTTTACGGGTTGTTCCAACTGCCAAGGACTATTAATCCCGTTATTGTTTAGATACAAATTTAGATCAAGAGAATTGTAATATTCGACAGCC
>JAAEQW010000193.1 GCA_024231025.1 Candidatus Omnitrophota bacterium | reverse complement strand
TGTATGGCTATACCGTTTTTACTACCACGAATTTCAAGGCTGATCCCTTCGCCGATATACGTTTGGTTGTTATCTTTGTCAGATTCGATGAGTGTTGTTTGACGCACTATGACTTCCTTTTATATTGAGTTTTGATTCAATATAAAAGAAATTTAAAAAAAAAGAAATATATTTAACGCTATTTAACTTTTATTTATATTATAACAAACAACAGGAGACTAAATTGTCCATTTTCATCCTATCGTGTTGATTTTGCATTATCGTCAATTAAGGTTAACAGTTTTTTTTACGAGGTCTGTAGATATTGTGATTATTTTTTGTTCAGCATCGTCTAGTTCAATCATTTTTTATATTCCCGATCTTGAGGGAGTGATTAACTTGGTGTATGCATCCTTAGTCAATCTGGTATATATTTGGTTGTTCGGAATGTCGCATAATGTAATATTATGTTAAATGGCTCAGAGAGCACCCACGCCCTCACCCAACAACAAGTCCTTCACGGAAATCTTGGGCTTGGTTCTAAAAGTTCGGCCAATTGATTTACGACTGACACTCTGCGTAAAAAAGACTACGAAATTAGTAGCATAGCCGTATGGGTACAGGTTGCTTTAGCAAGATGGCCGAAGTTAGAACCAAGCCCGAAATCGGGTATCCACTTAAGGCGGGACAGCCTGCAAAATCAGGCAATTG
>JAAEQW010000192.1 GCA_024231025.1 Candidatus Omnitrophota bacterium | reverse complement strand
TAAGCAGAACGGAAAAGGTGATCAAGTGATCCGGCATAAATTCAACGCAAAGCAAACAATACGGGATGGTATAAAGTTCCCTTCGAAAAAAGAGGCCCGGTATTATGACGAGCTAAAAATGAAAGTCGAAGCCGGTATTGTTCTTTTTTTTCTAAGGCAAGTGCCTTTGCACCTTCCAGGCGGTGTTACAATGCGAATTGATTTTCTTGAGTTTCACACAGACGGAACAGCGCATTTTGTGGACACTAAAGGCGTTATAACGGCTAACTGGCGTGATAAAAAGAAGATAGCTGAAACACTTTACCCGATAGAAATAGAGGTGAAATAATGGAATATTTCATATTTTTTATCATAGGCGGCTTTTTAGGTGCTGCCATTGGCGCGAAACTGGCGGTTGATTTTATACATAGCGAATATTTCAAGGACGATGGGATCAAATATGAGTGAAGAATCCAGAAGATTATTTAATGAAGCGGCTGTTTTAGAAAAGTATTTATTACAGGCTATAGACATTACTTGTGAAACAGAGAGAAGCAATAAGGCTATGAAGGGCATGTATAGGATTGTGAGACAGTCTTGGATATTGGCAGCTATTGAAACAATGAAGTGTGAAAAGGAGTGTATAAAATAATAATGGCGTGGCTTGGCGTGGCTTGGCTCGGCGTGGCCGAGCATGGCTCGGCCGGGCTTGGCGTGGCGAGGTAGGGTAAGGCAATTTTAACTTTTAACTATCGGAGGGAAGAAAATGGAAACAATTAAACTGAGAGCAAAAGGAACAGCACCACTTTTAATGCACAGCAACAAATCGGCAAATCCGTTAAGCATTTATGCAAAGACAATGAAACCATTGACATCAAAACGCAACAAAACAGATGCGGATTTTGCCGAAATTGCAAGAATTGAATGGGAGGCAGGGCTTTATTTAGAAAAAGGTCTTGTGGTTATGCCAGGAATGAATATTGATAAATGTTTATTGTTGGGAGCAAGGAAAACAAAGGACGGGAAAAAGTATGAAATGGGTGTTTTTCTTGAAGAAGATTTTTGTCATCTCTCATATAAAGGGAAAACAATATCAGTAAAAAAAAACGGTGTTTTCCCGAACGATGAACTTGATAAATACTATGAAGATTTTAAACACCAGCAAATGGTAAAGGTTGGATCAAGCCAAGTCCTTAGGACAAGGCCAATATTTCATGACTGGTCTTTTGAATTTACATTAATGTATGATGAAAATATTATTGATGAAAGAACCATACTGACTTTGGCTAAAAATGCAGGGCGCATGGTTGGCTTGTGTGAAATAAGGCCAAGACTTGGACGATTTGATATTGAGGTTGTATAAACGTGGTCCGGTCCGGTTCGGTTTGGTAGGGTTCGGTTGGGTACGGCTGGGTTCGGTACGGTCAGGCGGGGTAAGGCAAGCAATAAACTAAAAAACGGAGGGAACATGAACGATTTAATAAAATATCCAGGATGGAAAAACGCTTTAGATGAAATATTGATTAGAATAGAGAAAAATGGTTATGGATGTTTGATATTGCATGATGAATTGAAACAATGGTTAAGCTTGGAAGAGCCAAAAACCATAGAAGAATACAAAAAACATGAGTTTGAATATATGAGCTCTATAGAAAAGCTTAAGGAAGATTTACTTTTAGATCATTCTGTCTATTTGATGAACATGAAAGGGCAAGGCTATCAAGTTTTAATACCTGAAGAGCAAGTAACCAGAGCGCCAGATAAGCATACTAAAAAGGCAAGCGCAGAGCTAAGAAAAGCGGCAAGGGCTTTATCTAATGTGAAAACAGAATTATTGAGTGTTGAGACTGAAAATTTACGTCTATCAAAAATGGCAAGGATAGCATTTTTGAAAACAGTTTTTAGTAAGAGGAAAATACCAATTGTTGATAAGAAACAGATTATAGAAAGCGTTGTATAAAACAGGGTGTGACGCGGCATGTCCAGGTAAGGTAAGGTTTGGTAAGGCTCGATCCGGCATGGCATGGCAGGGCAAGGAAAAATGATAACAATAAACCTAACAAAAGAACAAACAATCTATTCGGAGGGAATGGAACTATGCGTTGCCTTTTGCGCCAAAGAAAATTTGCAGAGTATGCAAGCGGCTAAACTGTGAAAAGCATCTTAACCACGCTAAAAAGCAGCACGATCTGCGGAGGGGGTCGGCTACTGAGCGTGGTTATGACTCAAAATGGCGAAAGTTGAGAAAAGCAAAGCTTGCAGCAAGTCCATTATGTGAGTGTCCAGAATGCAAAAAG
>JAAEQW010000191.1 GCA_024231025.1 Candidatus Omnitrophota bacterium | reverse complement strand
TCTGCAATCTGATTTGCTACTTTTTTATATTGCACCCGATTGGTGATGAATAATGGATTTTCATGATAAGCTTACGAAATTTTTCAATGCTTGTATTGGATTATTGATTACAAAATACCCAACACGAACATCAATTGGTTTTCTTTTGGGTGTTATAATTATGGGCATGAGTGATTTTATAGAAAGTCTATTTAAATTACCAATATTGCATTTTCTTGATAAGTGGGTACTTATCTTGCTAGGCGTTTTTATTGCTCATATTAGAACTTTTATTGCTGTTATTTTTAATAAAGAAGAGTTTGACGAGGATATTGAAAACGCCTTTAAGGCTATAGAAAGAGCAGGTAAAAAGGGAATGCCTGTGTATCAAAGAAATCTAGCATATAAACGTCTTTGTGAAGTAGTACTAGAAAACCTTGATACAAAGCTGCGTGAGTAATGATCAAATCAAAATCGCATAAGAGATGTTATCTTAAATCTACTTCCTGAACCACAAAATCTTGATTTATCGCACAACCAATCTATATCATTATAGTATCCGAAGTTGAGACCTTACGGGTAGCTTGATAATCGACACAAAAAGAAACCGGCCAGATGATTAAGTGGACAATAAGGGACGTACCTAGTACAGCTCGGCGCAAATTATCCTGGACTTCTTGGAAGTCACTTTTCTAATCTTCATGAGGAATTTTGCTGCAAAAAGTAGTGCTAGACTTACGCCACACTGTACTAGGCTGTCGAAATTCTCCTCCAATTCATACTTTCATGATCTTTTTTTGGGCTTGGTTCTAAGTTCGGCCAGTTGCTTTTCAACTGACACTCTGCGCGAAATAAAGGCTATTGAATCAGTAGAATAGCCGCATGGGTGCAGGTTGCTTAAGCAAGATGGTCGAAGTTAGAACCAAGACCAACTTTTAAAAGATGAGCAGAGGATTTTTAAAAAACACAATTCTTTTTTCAAATCCCGAAAAAAATCAAGTGGACAAGAAAAACAAAAAGCATAACAAGGAAAATGCATTTCAGGAAAACTGGATGACAACAACTGAAAAAGTACAAAGCTATATTCAGGAACGCATTGATCAGTACTATAATTGGTACGATGCTAAAGCTGTAAAAAGCAAGGCCAGCTATCAGCGTGGTAGATTGATTTCTGCGGTGAGTGCTGTTCTTATTCCAGTGATAGCCAATATTGAGATTAATTTCCCGTTTTATGATGTTTCAGTTGATTTTGGAAAATTTTTTATTAGCCTTTTAGGTATTATTGTGGCACTACTTGTTGCATTAGAAGGCGTGCACCATCATCGGGAACAATGGTTAAACTCAAGATCAACAGCGGAATACCTTAAAACTCAAAAAGTGCTTTTCGAACATCATGCCGATGATTATGAAAACCTGGATGAAGAAAAAGCTTTCACGCAACTTGTAAATCGTATCGAAAAAGCAATTGCTGAAGAAAACGCCGTGACTCTTAATGTTCTGACGCGCTCAGAGCAACAGGGTAAGAAGAAAACATAGGAGGGCAAGGCGTGCCCCGACCCTGAGTCCAAGTTTTATTGATATTGGATGGGGAGCATTCCCAAAAAGTAGGTCAAATAACACTTGCCGCCTTGAGCGAAAAAACATGCTCTCTCAGCATGTTCCAACGACCGGCTTTGTAGTGTGCTCGTAAATACAACATAGCCTCTGCTGTCTCCTTTA
>JAAEQW010000190.1 GCA_024231025.1 Candidatus Omnitrophota bacterium | reverse complement strand
GTCTGGAGATTTCTCCCCAGATTTATAAAGTCCTGGAGATTTCTCTCCGGGTTTAATAATATGAAAATCATTCTTGGTTTTCTTAGTCCGACCAGAAGTCCCTTTTTGTTCTTTGCTTCTGGTTCTTCTATAAGACTTTTTGCAATTTCTGAGTTTATCCTGTTCAATTCTATGAGATTGTCTTTCTTTCGAAAGATACTGTAAGGGGGAAAATGTTTATGGGGGTAAAATGTTTATGGTTTTTATGGTTCATTGTCATCCGTAAAAATTTTCCCTGTAAATAAAGTACGTAGTCAAGCAAAAAATAAGGGTGTCCCAGAGTTGTGTGGCGAAAAGTAAAACGCCATATCTCAGCAACTAGTGCACCGATTGCGATGCTGTAAAAAGCATTTTGAAGCTGGAATAATCTATTTTTATTGTGCAACGTATCGTTTCGGTCAGTTGTTTTCTTTTATAACTACATTCGATTGCCCAAATCGATTGAAATACACATGACATGTTTGGCGTAATTTTTTCAAATGCTGACGTGTTGCAAACTTTTAGCTTGACTAAAACGATATTTTCCAAAATAAATACAGATTGTTTGGCCTTCGGATTACTTTTTACGACGTCGAATTCGGTGCATGGGTTGCTGAGATATAGCGTTTTACTTTTCTGCACACAACTCTAGGACATGCTGTATAGCACACATAGGTACTGTAG
>JAAEQW010000189.1 GCA_024231025.1 Candidatus Omnitrophota bacterium | reverse complement strand
TATGTATAATTTAGGACAACGATGGATCGCATCACCGTTGGACAAAAAATGGTCGTTTGCGAGTATGTTAGGCTAAGTAAAATCCAGTTCCCAGCACGGTAGTCATAAAATGCATACATTTACACTGGGTAAATATACTATCTAAACTATCTGTTTCTTTGTTTGTTTAGTTTCTTTCGAAGGAAGGGCTTTTGCGGCAACAGGAACTGCATTATTTTCCCCCATACACGTACTTACTATTTACAATTCAGCATAACGATGGATCGCACTATCGCTGGACCAAAAAAAAGCGGCCGCTTGCGAGTATGTTAGGCTAAGTAAAATCCAGTTACCAGCTCGCTAGTCGTAAAAATGTATATCCTTTACAGTGGGTAAATATACCGAATGATGTCGATTCGTGCACTTCTTTTGACAATTCTCAACAAGGTATCCGATGCGATGCTAGTTCAGGGCTTCTTGCAAGTGAATAATTTTTTAAAAAGAATAATTTTCCATTTTTCTCACATATATAAGAAATTAGAGTTTTTAGGGTTAAGTTGATACATTCTTGTCATTCTTTTTAAATTTGAATACTTGGCTAAAAATTGCACTTATCCTAAACTA
>JAAEQW010000188.1 GCA_024231025.1 Candidatus Omnitrophota bacterium | reverse complement strand
TTCAGCGACTTAAATTCTTTAATATTCCATCATAAGCTAGTAATCAGCAGTTATTTTGAGATTTAGCATTAAAAGTTACCTCTAGGCACAATTTTTCAGCGATTTTGACCAATTTTCAATTTTTGGCACATTTTGCACAAAAGAAGTTTTAAAATCTGCTTTTCTCCATAACCCCTCTTTAGGCTACCCTGCTTTTTTCGTAAATTAGTTGTCACTTAAGAGAGGAACATTGCTGTACAGTATCATTAAATTTCCGGAAGTGTGGCACACATTCGGGCACGATTCCATAACTTACAGGCTGATCTTTATTTGCAAAAATTTGCGAAAAGTTTAAACGCCCATAACATCGGCCACATTCAAGCAATTCGGATAAAGATTGGTATCGTGGCTTCCCAAAGCCTTCAGATGAGGTGTACCGAATTTCGAAAAGTTTGCTCTATTTTGTGCCAAGCTATTCAAAAAACAAATGTGAACGATTAAAAAAATCACCCTGTATTATTACCTAGCTGTCAGCTGGATAGCGTTAAAAAATGCTGTGCTTTGTTATACTATGGCTTGGATGGCGTCTGCACAGGTTATACCATACTATATGCAAGGTTTGTCTGCACCTTTCGAGATGAGGAAAAAATTTGGAGCAAATTAGGACAAAGTTCAAAATGCCATCATTTGAACATTTTCAGGTATTTCGACACCTCGGAGAGGTAATAATAA
>JAAEQW010000187.1 GCA_024231025.1 Candidatus Omnitrophota bacterium | reverse complement strand
GGAAAAGAAAAAATAATAGTTTTTTTGCTTATATTTTTTATCTGCGCCGTCATTTTCCGATCCTTTCCAAAGAAAAAATTTTATAAGGGGTCATGGCTATAAAGGTGCTCTCAATGAATGTTGACGACTTCGTAAAAAGTCGTCCGAAAGCGACTTTTTACGAGTACATCAATGTTTAACAACAAAATAAACGCATTTGAAAAAGGGATTTAGAATTGATAGTTCAGCTCCAACCAGTATTGTCTCCCGGGACGTGGATAGTCATCGGGATAGGTATCAATGGAAGATGGTGAGATAACATCGCTATCAAACAGATTCTTGACACCTGCCCGGGCTGTAATCCCATTAAAGATAAGGTTGAAAAAAGTTGCCGTAATATCAACTGTTTGAGAATTATCTGATTTCCCCCTCAAATCATCCGCTTCCCTGGTACGCTTACCTATATATCGATACTGAAACGTTAAAGAATATTGCGATGACGGCTGAACAATGACCCCTAAATTAGCAGTTAAATCAGGAATGTAGGGAAGATCTTTATTGGTGATGTCGTTTT
>JAAEQW010000186.1 GCA_024231025.1 Candidatus Omnitrophota bacterium | reverse complement strand
TTACAGTGTAAAAATGGACCTGGGCTGACATTTCTTAAATCTGCGAGTAAACTGATGCTATTATCATCGATCGATTCGTGTCGACGAGCAAAAATGTTGCAAATTAGACCTGAACTGTTTTTCGAAGGAGAAGTTTGAAATTACAGGGGGCGGTACCTTATGCACTCTGTGCATGATATACTTGTTTTTCTTCCACTTCAGAAAGGCTTGCTCTCTGGTTTTTGCGGAGATGAAATTAAAATTTGGCATGATTGTAGTCTGAAGTCTGAAACGCATGATAAGATAATGTAGAGCTTGACCGGATGTGTGGTTACAGAGCTATAGGCAAATATGTGAGGGTAGGTGGAGAATTTTAGCATTTAACCTAAATGGACAGAAGTTAACTCAGTCAATTTTAGGCCTAGCGCAAAAATTTTTACACCAAAACTATTTGTCTCAAGGAGCTGAATCTATTTCTTAATTCGCCTTTCCTCCATTTACAAGCGTTCGGTGGGAAATTCAAAAAATGAGTTTTTCCGGCGAGCAGATTCTGTGCATGAAAAATTCAATTTGGGGCTATACTGACGATATTGACATCGATCGATTCCACTTTATGAGACAAGAAAAATTGGCATATAAACCTAGCCGCTAAGCCTGCTGGTTTGGTCAGAAATCGAAGAAGAATTTTGAAATTAGGGCCTAATGAGGCAATTTTCCAGTATAATATTTACTGGCATGTGTTTGGTGTCTATCGATTCGTCTCTGTGAGCTGAGTTCAAAATTCTAATGACCGAATGTGATATTCGAGGTTTTTTAGCGGGAAATTCAAATTTCGGGTTTTTACAATGTAAAAATGGACATGGGCTGACATTTCTTAAATCTGCGAGTAAACTGATGCTATATCATCGATCGATTCGTGTCAACG
>JAAEQW010000185.1 GCA_024231025.1 Candidatus Omnitrophota bacterium | reverse complement strand
GTTAAAGTTCAAATGCTTCCTGAGAGTTCTAACTTAGAATTACAGAAAGCCAAAAATCCAGAAAAATATAAGCCACCTAACTGGCCCAAAAAGAAATATGTGCCAGCTATAAATGATTTGCCTAAATATCGGCAATATTGGCTTAATTATCAGAAGAAGACTATTAAAAAGCTAATCGACGAAAAAAGGTCGTTTAGTTCAAAGACAGAAAAAGCAAGAATCAAATATCAAGGTTTCTGAAATTCCGGTTTTGACTACTAATGGATCTGGGTCTAATTTAGATCCGGATACCTTAAAAACTGTTTTAAAAAGAGTTTGTCCACCAGACAGTATAGTACCGATAAAAGGACCACACTGTGCTAGGTGCGACAAAAATCAATATTGTTCTGGTACGGGAGCGGCAGTTCCAAATGATCATTTTCAAAATGATTGCTCATTACAAGGAAATTTGCATAATACTCCTTGCATTGCAACTGTTAGTGAGAGTGTCGCTGGTGTTGATGCGCCTGAATCACTTTATCTAAAATCTCTTGAGCTGAGC
>JAAEQW010000184.1 GCA_024231025.1 Candidatus Omnitrophota bacterium | reverse complement strand
GGCACCTCGATGTCGGCTCATCGCATCCTGGGGCTGGAGCAGGTCCCAAGGGTTTGACTGTTCGTCAATTAAAGCGGTACGCGAGCTGGGTTCAGAACGTCGTGAGACAGTTCGGTCTCTATCCTCCGTGGGCGTAAGATATTTGAGAAGAGCTGACCTTAGTACGAGAGGACCGGGTTGGACGAACCTATGGTGTACCAGTTGTCACGCCAGTGGCATCGCTGGGTAGCTAAGTTCGGAAAGGATAACCACTGAAAGCATCTAAGTGGGAAGCCCCCTTCAAGATAAGATATCTATTAAGAGTGGTTGAAGACTACGACCTTGATAGGCTGGATGTGTAAGCATGGTAACGTGTTAAGCTGACCAGTACTAAATACTCGTTTTGCTTTACTTACTTAAAGTTTTTAATTGGATTTATTACTATTCTAAAAAATCTATCTGGTCTTGTTTTGTGATTGTCAAAAGAAGTGATTGCGGCTATAAAAGCCTACCCAAATTGAAATTCGGTTTGGGTGTGTCGATAGCGCAGGGGAAACACCTAGTTACATCTCGAACCTAGAAGTTAAGTCCTGTTGCGGCGAAGGTAGTGCTCGGGGGACTGAGTGTGAGAATAGCAAGATGCACCCATTATATATTTAAAAGCTCTGAGTAATCAGAGCTTTTTTTTTGCCTAAAAATCAAGCTGGTTCTCAATCTTGTGCGCACTCGTTCGGAAAAGTCTAATTTACAGTTGATCAGGGCATTAAAAAACTCAAAGTTACTGTCATTTAAGAATATTAAATCTAATTCTGTTAAAATATTCCTGTGTATAAGCACTTCCATAAATTTATATTCTTATTTCAGCTAATTGTTTTTAGTTCGAATTTGTATGCAGGTAAAAAACTTTTTACTTACGGTAAAAGTTTCGAAGGACGTTTGTTAGTCGCTGGAAAAGTATCTAACGATAAGCATATTGGAAGAATAAAAAAACTAGTTTTATTTGAAG
>JAAEQW010000183.1 GCA_024231025.1 Candidatus Omnitrophota bacterium | reverse complement strand
TAAAAACGTTGCTGTGCTGTTATAATGAAAATGAAAACATTTTTCGAAAAACGGCAGTGAAGGATAATTTCATTTCTCAATCTTTTGGTGGATAATCAACGGCGACGAAATGGACGACTACCTTAAGTGTTCCAAACATGTCTATCTAAAGCAATTTTCAAAAAAATTTTGAAAATATTCTTACATTGATGAATAAGTGATTATACCTAATCGAGTCTTTTACGTTGGATAAATTTGTTTTGTATAAGTGTGTGAGCAGATTGTTCGCTTATTAGTGTCTGTCACGTGTACAATCACTGAGAATTTCGATGCTCTAGCTCTCTTGTGAGAGTTAGCCGGTATATCATATGTAGTTGGTTGGGTGGTGTGGTAAATCAATCGGAATGGGAGCTCAAAACGCTTGGAATATATTTTTATTAAAATCATCTGAACATATTTTCACTTTGGGGCTGTTTCTGAAACTATACCATATGTAGCTGGTCGGGTGGTGTGGCAAATCGATCGGAATGGGAATCCAAATTGGGTGGAACATATTTTCACTAAAACCCATGTTTGACG
>JAAEQW010000182.1 GCA_024231025.1 Candidatus Omnitrophota bacterium | reverse complement strand
GGGTTGATGTGAACTTGAAAGTGCACAGAGTTTTGGGCTATGCCTCACGTAAGCTGGCGGTCTGATTGATTGTTTGCTCGTGCTTGTTTGTGCTTTCATTGTTCTGCGATTTTTTTGAAAATAAACAAAATGGCCCCTGAAAAGGCTTTTCGTTCTTATTTCATAATTTCCGTAGCAAACACACAAAAAATGTGCATTCCAACTAACTGTAACCAAAGATTGAATTTGGGGGCCCAAAATTGAGCCCCGTCAATAAAGTCACTCTTGTCAGACAAAAATGCATATGATCTAGTGGATCCGAACGATCCGACCTTCTTGATCTGGTTGCTTTGCATCTGAACCTTATTCCATCGATCAAGCTAGAATCCATTGGATTAGAGAAATCTATTGCATTGGCGAAAAACGAAAAAAATAATGATTTCGTTGCGTACATTGGCTGACGCCCCGTGGCGACGCTTTCTGTCGCTCTTCACTGGTCCGTGCATTATTGCATTGTGTATTTTTGTAACTGAATTTTGGCGATTGCCGAAACGCCCACAATACCAATAATTACCGTAGTAAATAATCAATGGCTTGGAAACAGCCGAAAAAAGGTGAAAACAGCAGAAAAAGGTATATAAGCTGTTAGCTAATGTCGGAAATCATTGTAACTTCTAGTTTTCATGTAGAGCGGTCGTTTATCCTCTCTGCTACGATGGCGCTTTGGCACGTGGAGTCTGGTATCGACGGTTTGCTGAAAAAACGTCGCCGGCAACCTGAAGAATTGAGCGCTGAAACATTCAAAAGCATTGTAAGCGATATATCTGATGAAGAATCGCCTCCTAAAATTTCTAAAAAACAGAATAAACTTGGGAAAACTAAGAAGAAAAATGAAACTCGCAATATTGAAACCGATAAGGACGCATTTGGTGAACTTTTATCAGATTTGGCATGGGCTGGCCTTTCACAACAGGACTCTCAACCTCCATTATCACCATTTAGCCCTCCACCCCCGCCTCCAACACTTTTCCCAGCTTCTCCTGCTCCACCTGCTGTGAAAATGGTCAAAAAGCCAGACCCCATTGTAAAGAAACCGCAGCTACCAAAGCTAAAAATGCCTGAACCTTGTCGTAAAGAGGGAAAACTTGTACCGGAACCATTCAAAATTATTGATTCGGAAAAAAACTGTAAATTTCACTCCTTGTCTGAGTGTTTTTATGTGCAAGGCTTGTCATCACGAACTCTCCCACCGATCTGCAGTTCTCATGCCTGGGGGTCGGCAGCTGATTTCGTTCAGCCTCTGCCCCAAATGCGTTGAAGTGAACAAGGGCATGCAAGGGGTCATCGATGAGGTTTGTCGCAAACATTGAAAATTTCCACACCATAAATTGCAAAAAAATATTTGGAAGGGAAAATTTTGACAAAAAAATGAAAAATTGAAAAATGCCAATGAATTTTGGAAACAAAAACTATAAACGTGGTGAACTTTATGTAAAATTTTGTAGCTTGCAAGTGAAAATGGATATGCCAAAATTTGTCACACCGTTTTCATGCTTAGTTGTAGGACCAACCAAAGCAGGAAAATCCACATTTGTAAGAAAATTTATCGAAAACCGAAATTATGTAATGGATAAACAACCAGAAATTATTTTGTATTTTTACTTAGAATACCAACCAGCTTACAGAGAACTGTCAGACATGGGTGTCGTTTTTATTCAAGGTTTGCCTGACATTCAACAATTACAGGAAAATAAGGATACCACGAAACTGGTAATTTTTGATGATCTCATGGTAGACAGCAAGAATAATTCTAATCTGATAAAATTATCCATAGTAGGTATGCACCATTGGAACGTGAGCTGCATTACAATAGTCCAGAATTTGTTTTATGATGGTCTACGCACATCTCGCATAAACTGTCAATATGTTATTCTTGTAAAAAATCCCTCGGATAAACTGCAAGCTCTCACAT
>JAAEQW010000181.1 GCA_024231025.1 Candidatus Omnitrophota bacterium | reverse complement strand
CTGTAGGAGGAACTAGCCAATACCCCAAAAAAGTATCCCAAATCCCTTTACAAAACCATGTTTCAGGACTTTCTGGAATCCCAGTAATTAAGGTTTCCTTATCCCCACTTTTTGTAGAAAAGTGGATTCCTTCTTTTACTCCGAGCTCCATCCATATAAGTTGATCACTAACATGATCGTAAAAACACCTATATACATGAAAATCATCATATGAATGCACAAAAGCGGATAAATAAACTGGCGCAGATAATGCTTCTTTTCCCACTAAACCTAATGCAAAGTCAAAGCCAAGAGTTGTAACATTAATACACCCTGTTTGCCAGGACCCCTGCAAAGTCAAGATCATATCCTTGCCAACCAGCTAAGTGTACGAAGAGGATTGACTAAGTACCCGATTGCCTGCATAGGCAAGCTTTTCTGATATTTTCTCTTCTTTCGATCAGCCTCAGGAGGAGACAGGACCCTCATTGCATTCAGACTGAGATTTCGCAATACACCAAGAATTCCACCCTTTTGGCGACTATTACTATACTGATGATCTTCAAGCCAGCTCCGATCCTTGACATGATGCAGACCATTCTCTACCTCCCAATGCTTTCTGGTTTTATCCAGAAATTTTTCTGGCGGCAATTCTGACTTGGAGCAGGATGTAATTCCATAGTGATGCTCATGATTTACAAGAATCTCATTTAGATAAGGGGAGTGTTGCGTGTTCAAATTGTTTGAGATGGATTCCTAGCCTAACTTTCGCAAAATTTTTCTAAAAATGCCAAAATCTGGCAAATATAAAACTACTAAATCATTTAATACAAATAAGATAGAAAATCAAAAAAGGCAAAAATAGCTCTGTAGTGCCTGCTAAATAAAATAATTCTAGACATAAAATATATACACTTGATACCATGACTCTCATGTATTTACGGCTGAAGAAAACAAACACCACTCCCGTTCTCCAACTTGTAGAATCCTATAGAGACCATGAGGGTAAACCGCGTCAAAAAATTCTTCTTTCCTTGGGCAATGTTGACCTACCAAAGCAAATCTGGAAAGAAGTTACAGAAACGGTCGAAAACCATTTCAAAGGGATCAAAACTCTGTTAGACCCCTCCGAAGAAGTTGCTATGTGGGCAGAAAAAATCATTAAAGAGTTAAGCAAAACTAACAAACAGCCACAAAAAGAAACCGTGGCAGCCGACACTATACCATTCAAAACCAATAAAATAAAGCACTCGGATACAACAGAACTAGGGCCCATACTTCCAGTAATGAAAGCATGGGAAACATTAGACTTTCCCTCCATCCTTACGAGCTTAGGATTTAACCCTTCCCAAATTCGAGACAGCGCCCTTTCAATTATGAATCGGTTGATTGATCCCTGCAGCGAAAATAGTCTTCCTGAGTGGATCAAAACAACCTCATTCGAAGACCTATTTGGCAAGCCCGTAAGAGGGGGTAAAAAAGATCGATTCTACCGCATTGCTGATCTTCTTTATAAGAACAAAGAAAAAATTGAAATGGCTCTTAGAGAAAAAGAAGTTTCTCTCTTTAACCTTGAAGAAGTCATCATCCTTTATGACTTAACAAACACATATTTCGAAGGAGAGAGTCAAAGGAATCCCAAAGCTAAAAGAGGAAACTCCAAAGAAAAACGATTTGATGCTCCCCTTCTTTCAGTAGGGCTTGTTTTAGATAGCGAAGGTTTTGTTATTAGACATGACGTATTTGATGGCAATAGTCACGATAGCCAAAGCCTAATACCCATGGTTCAAAAACTACAAGAGAGGCAGAAAAAAACTGAAAAACCGCTCATTATTTTAGATAGTGGATTTTCATCTGAAGAGAACCTTAACCAACTTCAAAAAGAGGGTTTTGATTACATTGTCGTAGGAAAAAGACCGATCCGGCTTGCCTATGAAAAAGAGTTTTCGACCCTTCCATTTAAAGAGGTCGAAGGAAGACCTGGAAGGCCTTCCGTTAAAATTGCCACAAAAGAAGAAGGACATGAAAAAATCATTTTGTGCCAAAGCGAAGGAAGAAAAAAGAAAGAAGAAGGCATCCTTAGTAAAGCAGAAGATCGGTACCTTAAAGATCTAGAAAAGCTAAAAATACGCCTACAAAAAGGGCAACTGAAAAAGGTAGATGTCATCCATAAAGCCTTAGGAAGATTACTTGAAAGACACCCTCGAGTAGCCCGTTACTACGATGTCACCTTTGATCAAAAAAAGTGGTCCTTATCTTGGAAAAGACAAGATGAAAAATACGAATCAGCTTTTAAAGCTAACGGGAACTACTGCCTTAGAACAAATCGAAAAGACCTTGATGATCAAAAAATTTGGCATCTTTATATCTCTCTTACCCGGGTAGAGTCTGGGTTTAAAACCCTTAAAAGCCACTTAGGATTAAGGCCTGTTTTCCATCAAAGAGAAGACAGGTGTGACAGCCATATTTTTATCACCATCCTTGCTTACCGACTTCTGCATTGGATAGAATATTCTCTAAGGAAACATAACGAAGTAAGAAGCTGGAAGTCTATTAGACGCGTTTTAAAAACCCATGCTTATACGACGATTTCTCTTTTTTCTGACGAAGGGAAAGCTCTTCACCTTAGAGTTCCAGGCACTCCTGAATGGGAACAAAAACGTATTTATAAGCTCTTGGGAATCAATTATACCACCCTTCCAAGACGTCAAATGAGCTTTATCTAAAGCTTAACCTCTCTCTTAAAACTTTATAGACTTTGTAGTGCCTTTGGAAGTCGGCGTGTTCATTATCAATCACTTAGGTATTTTTTTGCGAAACTTAGGCTAGTAAGCAATCCTTACTAGTTGATTCTAAATCAGCTTCATTCTTTGTAACTAGATCACCAGCATCAGAGAAACTAGAAATACCACTTCCCCCTGTAATAGTAATAGAACCTCTAATACTTAAATCCACCCCATCCCAATAAAGATCAGGAGTTTGTGACCCACCAAAATTAACTACTTCATTATCAAGATCAAACCTCATACCTTCTGAGGCACAATAATTAGAAGATTTTAATACTCCTGCTTCCATTGTACCGAAAGAACCAAAGTAACCTTCTACAGTATTACCTGATATATGACTTGCTACAATAGTATTTGCTGCAATATCTGTTTGACCTACTAATAATGTAGTAGACGATTTTGTATCACTCCAAGGGCTACTATTACCAGAAGTATCAACAGCTTTTGTTCTATAAAAATATCTAGTATCAACTGCTAAGTCAGTATCTGTGGTAAAGTTACCATCCTTTTGACCTAAACTATCTTCTTCTCCTCCAAAAGATCCTGTAGTTGATCTTTCAACTACG
>JAAEQW010000180.1 GCA_024231025.1 Candidatus Omnitrophota bacterium | reverse complement strand
TTCTAACTCGGCACAAATACACAAAGGGGTACCCCAAATAGGCATGCCGAGTTTTACCCCTGTAGCTTTACCACAGCCAGAGAAATAACCATTTTTCTCTGAAAAAGAACAAAAGACTGTGTAAAAATGATGCAACTTGAGTTTTTTGAGGATATCTTTGCACCGCGGGATCAGAACCATGCGAAACTACATAATAATCTATTCAGCTCATCGAGCTTGTTCCCACGGTGTTATCAAATTGCACATTGTTTTTTTTAATTCATACCAAAAATCAAACCATAGAAAAATCTACTTTTTACAGGAATATCGGAGAAAAATGAGACTTACACATTTCGAATCTACTCATCAGTGCGATTCAAGTGGTTTATTGAAAATCAAAATTTACTTGCAAAAATACCCCAAAAATGCCCCTGAAGATGCGAAAAATCCGAAAAAATGGCAGAAACGGCGAAAATTGACAAAAGTGCAATCTTGCTACAACTCGAGAACCGATGAACCAATTTTAATAAAAATCGGCAGGCTCACCATCGAGACAACTCTTTACCTCTACGCCAAGCAAGAACTAAATTGACCTGCTTGCCGAAAAAGGGCCATAAGAAGTAATGTAGTACTCTAAATTATCAATAACGGCAAGGTATTTTGGCTCGTTTTACTGACAGAGCATCGTTCTTTCCTTTGCACTGATCGATTCACCTACATGACCTGAATTTATTAGCATTCCATAGTTTGCTCATTTTCTGCCGTTTGGCAGGAAATAAGAAAATCCTTTTTTTCTGAACAGAAGTGTCCATTCCAAAGAAACGAAATTTGCAGCTATAGCATCGATATTGACATCAATCTATTTGGGTTGGAGGTAAAGACGTCTCGATAGTGAGGTCGCCAATTTTTACTAAAATTGGTTCATCAGCTCTCGAGTTATAGCAAGATTACACTTTTTGTCAATTTTCGCCGTTTTTGCCATTTTTTTCCGATTATTTGCATCTTCAGGGGCATTTTTGGGGTATTTTGGAAGTAAATTTTGATTTTCAATATACCACCTGAATCGCACTGATGAGTAGATTCGAAAGGTGTAAGTCTCATTTTTCTCCGATTTTCCTGTAAAAAGACGATTTTTCAATGGTTTGATTTTTTGTGCGAATTAAAAACAACGTGCAATTTGATAACACCGTGGGAACAAGCTCGATGAGCTGAACAGATTATTATGTAGTTTCGCATGGTTCTGATCCTGGGGTGCAAAGATATCCTCAAAAAACTCTCAAGTTGCATCATTTTTACACAGCCTTTTGTTCTTTTTCGGAGAAAAATGGTTATTTCTCTGGCTGTGGTAAAGCTACAGGGGTAAAACTCGGCATGCCTATTTGGGGTACCCCTTTGAATATTTGTGCCGAGTTGCAGTCTGCCTCATGGAAACTGATAACCCACAGTCCGCCCATGGAGTCACCCACAGCACCTGGCACACACCTTGTGGGTGACTCAATGGGCAGCCCATGGGTGACTCTGCAGTCTGCCTCATGGAAACTGAAAGCCCACAGTCCGCCCATGGAGTCACCCACAGCACCTGGCACACACCTTGTGGGCGACTCAACGGGCAGCCCAGGAGGAGCTCTGCAGTCTGCCTCCTGCGAACCGATAACCCACAGACCGCC
>JAAEQW010000179.1 GCA_024231025.1 Candidatus Omnitrophota bacterium | reverse complement strand
ATTTGCGATTTCCGCTTTTTTACCATCTATTTTGGAAAGCCTTGATTCCAACTGAGCCTTATTTTTATCTTCAAGCAAAGTCGCAATCTTCCAATACTCTTCGGTGATAAAAACATCGATCTCAGCTTCTCGTTCACAAATAATACGCAAAGCAACCGATTGAACCCGCCCGGCAGATAAACCATAAGTAACGGTTTTCCACAAAAACGGGGATACTTTATATCCGACCAGTCGATCCAGAACTCTACGTGCCTGTTGAGCATTGACCAGATTTATATCAATCTCCCGGGTATTTTCTAATGCTTCTTTTACCGCTTTTTTGGTGATTTCATTAAAGGTGACCCGAACAATATTTTTTGAGCTTTTAAGTTGTTCGGCGACATGCCATGCAATTGCTTCTCCCTCACGATCCGGATCGGGTGCGAGATAGACTGTTTCTGCCTTTTTGGCGGCCGCTTTGAGTTTTTTTATTACTCCGCCTTTACCTTTGATCAGCTCATAGTTGATTTTAAAACCATCATCGGGATCAACGCCAAGTTTGGATTTTGGCAGATCGATAATATGACCAACTGTTGCCTCAACGTCAAATCCTTTACCAAGAAACCGCTT
>JAAEQW010000178.1 GCA_024231025.1 Candidatus Omnitrophota bacterium | reverse complement strand
GCGCGAGATTCATGGGTTTAATAGAGGGCACTACAGGGTGTCTCATATGTCCCAACTTTAAAAGCCTTGTTCTCAGCTATTTCTGAACCGATCTGTGTCCGGCCTCTTGCGTTTGATAGAGAATTGGCCCAGGTTTTATCTGATGCTTTACTGTCTCAATGGTTCTCATTGTGAAGCTCTTATGAGCGAATACGCTAGAAATCGACGTTTAGACATTCCATCTGGGCATTAAAAACGACAACCTTGGTTTAATTGTAATAAAACACCAACCACTGGACTCGCCTCGTTGAGCTCGTTGCAACCATAACAAAAATATTGGTTTACGGGTTACTCCAACAATTTTGCCTTTTATGGAAATTTTTCGAATTTTTGAAAAAACATCGAATGTTAAATTTTTTAACACCAATAAATTGCTCTATTCACGCTGATCACAACCATATATGGTAAGTTAAGTTTATCCTGCTTCTAAGTGCACATATTCACAATAACGTGGTGTTAGTAGTACAGCCCACTGAAGAGCCAATTTTGCATGGGATTATGGCAAATAAGTGTGCTTATAAGCACTATAGGGCTATCTTTTCATATATGGTTGTGATCAGCGTGAACAGAAGAACTCATCTACCGTATGTGAAAAAATTTAACATCTGATGATTTTTCAAAAATTCAAAAAATTTCCATAAAAGGGAAAATTTTTGGAGTTAACTGTATACCAATAATTTTGTTATGGCTGCAACGAGCTCGGCGAGACGAGTCCAGTGGTTGGTATGTTATTATAATT
>JAAEQW010000177.1 GCA_024231025.1 Candidatus Omnitrophota bacterium | reverse complement strand
TAGAACTCTAAATAACATGTTTATCCCGTCTGACGTGGCTAGACATGTCTTCTATAGCAATTCCAGTTGTATTGTTTATCTGGGGTCCTAAAACGAATCGATCAAAATTTGAAAAATCCACAATGAGCAAAATGAAACATATTAAGAGTCGCCCAACCGAGGTCCCCTTGATAATCAAAAAAATGTAATGCTATAATCAGAAAAACTTGTACCTACATTAACCAACAGAAGAGAAAATTCAACTCTAATTTTTACCTTCAAGAAATGGTTCATGTTATATTCTATTGAATGATAGGCAATAGACGATCAATATAACAAAATATATGAGATCATTCCAAAAACAAGGATGCAACGCTTAAGAAAAATATAACTTTATCCTTCGAGAAACGCTTCACGATAGGTAGTTTTAAAATGTGCGGGTTTGTCAAACCCCTATGTTTTTCACACTTTAAACTGCAGACTGCCCACGGCGAACTGCAGGTTATCCACGAATAAACTGCAGGCTGCAGTTGACCCAAGGAGGCAGTTCACTGTGGATAACTAAATATATTATTAAAAAATGGAAACCATCGCATGTCGCATATTTTTAGAATTTGCTAATTTCATCCAACCAATTATTGGGGGTTGAAGTGTTGCAGGGCTGAAGTGTTGAGGGTTTGAAGTGTTGAAGAGTTGATGGGTGAACTGCAGGCTGCCCAAGTTTGAACTGCAGGGTGCAGTATAAACTGCAGGCTGCAGTTGGGACTTGCGGGAAAACCGCAGCTCCAGCGTCAATGTTGCAGCGTCAATTTATATTGTCTGATTTTGTATCAATACAAATCGAC
>JAAEQW010000176.1 GCA_024231025.1 Candidatus Omnitrophota bacterium | reverse complement strand
TAAAGAGAGTGAATGGGGTATGCTTTTGTTTTTCTATTTAGTTGCAATTGTTGAGACCGAAGTTTATCTTTCTTATGTTAGCCGTTAGTGGCCCGGTGTACAAGTGCAGCAAAAATTCTGACAATAACATTGGAGTCTGCGCCAGCTATCGAAGTGTTTCCAGATATCAGGGTCCCCAATTCGTGGTTGCGCATTACAAAAGATCTTTGGTTCAAGACGCTGTGCAAATCATTACATAATTAGTATAGTAGAATTTTTCTGGGAGGCTGAAAAATTTTTTTGTGTTTTTAATTTTCGATTATGGAAAATCTGGTCCGACGCATTTCTATCTGATGGTCGAAAATTTGAAAGCTATCGCTCAATTGGTACCGGTTCTCGAATTTGAAGCCAATGAATGTGAAAAACTTGTTCAAAAATTTTTTTTTAATTTAAAAGAATTTCAACTTTTTGCTAGGATATGGAGCGAATTCGAAAAGCGCACGAAAAGGAGACGCTCAAGAAATCTTATGCGCCAAGCAAATATCGCTTCGCCCCTTACAGAAGATCATAAAATCATCATCATCATATAAGTGCGTTTACCGTTGAGCCATTCATTTCTGAGGATGTGTGATTAGCGATGATTTCAGTTGAGATCGAAGTAGTCGATTTAGAGGTAGTTTTGGCGGGAGTGCTGGTGCTGGCAGTTGTCTTGGGCGTTTTCGG
>JAAEQW010000175.1 GCA_024231025.1 Candidatus Omnitrophota bacterium | reverse complement strand
TTCGTCATCCTTATACTCCTCTTTGAGCTGATCCGTAATTTTTTTTCTTTCTTTATCAACGTGATCGCCCAGAAGTTTAGCAACGTGAAATCGGTCGATTGTGACAATACGGTTGAAAACATCATCGGCTCAACCGGAATTTGTGTGGAGTTTTGATAACAAAATACTTATAACTATCTGATAATTAAGTAATTATTGGTGATTGATAAAAAATTTAATTTTTATATAGACTTTCTGATAACTTTAGTGGATAGTGCATGAAGTAAAAACCGTAAATTTATACTCATATACAATAGAATAAGCAGAATATACGAATGCAATGAAATTTTTGCAAAAAGTCGTTGAAAAAAATGGCTCATCGACACTTGCTATGGAAAGGCTTATTGACTCAAAATATGTGGTAACAATTCTTTCTATGAAATTCATAACATTTCTTCAGCCTTATGAATGCTATAAATGCGCCTTCAACACGGCGATTTATAGCGTTGTATGACAAGCGATACATACGAATTTTCAACGTACACCATCATAGAGACTTCTAAGAGAGCAATCTGTGTTTCCATAGCACGTGTCGATGAGCCAAAAATTTTTTGCGTATGCTTGTTTCACAATATACGAAATTTTAGTTGCATTCGTATAGCTATTTGAGGGAAGAATCAAAAGCATGGGAACATTCAAAATTGAGCTTGGTTTGAGTTATATAAAAATAAAACGTGTAAAAATAGACCAGGATGGAAACTATCATATCTCTGTTTCATGTACAGCAAAAAACACAACATGTAAGGATTGTGGAAAAAAGATTTCCAATGTTCATGGGCATTGCAAAGAGTCAGTGATCGAGCATCTTCCAGTGTTTCATTCTAAGGTGTTTATACATGTTAAATGGCCTCGATTTAAGTGCCCCTACTGCGATAATCATCCGACAACCTCTTTTAAGCCGCCATGGCTTGGTGGTAACGGGGAGTTAACGCTCGAGTATGAAAATAACGCCTTGAAATGGCTCATAAACTCCACGATAAAGGATGTTGCTCTCAAGTTGAAAACCACTGAAGAGGTCATAGAAGGGATCGTTTCCAGAAGAGTGAACACAGAGATAGATTGGAATCGTATCTCACCTACTAAAATTGGGCTTGATGAAATTGCGTTGAGAAAAGGACATAAGCATTACCTGACGATTGTTTCAGATACGAGTGAACCAGAAAACATAAAGATCCTTGGTGTGATCGATGGCCGTAAAAAAGACGATATCCGTCCTTTTTTGCAGAGTATCCCCAAAGACATCTTGTTATCGTTAGAAGCGATTACAATTGATATGTCCGCCAGTTATTTTCCAGCGTTAAAAGAGAGGTTGGATCACGTGTATGAAAAAGATGATGAAAAAGATGATGTTTTCAACCGTATTGTCACAATCGACCGATTTCACGTTGCTAAACTTCTGGGCGATCACGTTGATAAAGAAAGAAAAAAAATTACGGATCAGCTCAAAGAGGAGTATAAGGATGACGAAGAGACACTCAATAACATCAAGGGAACCATGTGGCCTTTTCGACATCATAAAAAAGATGTAAGCGATTTAAGCGATGAGGACCAGGCACACCTGGACTCTCTTTTTGAAATGTCACCATTATTAAAAGAGTGCTATGATCTCAGAGAGAGTCTTTATAATATCTTTGAGACTGAGTTATCTATAAAAGAAGCTGAGAAAAAAATAGATGAATGGATAGAATCGGCTGAGAAATATAAAAAGACATCTAATCCTTTTACATCGTTTATCAAAACGTACAAAACCTATAAGTGCAATATTCTAAACTATTTTAGGAGCAGGAGTTCTAATGGTCCTGTTGAAGGACTTAACAACAAAATTAAAGTGATTAAAAGGCGAGGATTTGGATTTAGAAATGTCACGAATTTTGCAAGACGTCTATTTCTTGACATAAATCTTAAGCCTCAATTAATGCCAACCTCCTAAATAGATCAGCATGAGGATAGAAGAATTCTAAGGCTAAATAGTAAATTTTTCTCTTAAACTCATCCTCTTTTATTTATGATACAAGGTATAGTAGTACTTGTAAGTATCGTTAATTCTAATTTATGTAATTGACTCATCGACACTTGCTATGGAACAGGCGTATAAGCGTCGAAATTTTTACCGCTATCAGCTAAAAGTCACCATTCCTTAACATGATTTCCATAGCAAGTGTCGATGAGCCATTTAATTTTTACTCAAATTTTATAAAATCAACCACACAAATTCCGGTTGAGCCCATAAAACCTCTTCGCGTAATACCATGCAGCTTTCTATTTTGTTGAGGCAATAGAATTTTTGCAAGAATTTTTATTCAAAATTTAGTTTTCAAAGTATATTCAGTGCTCTTCCTCTGTAGTTTAAGGATATGTGATATTTTGAGACGCTCTAACGCCGCGCTTCAG
>JAAEQW010000174.1 GCA_024231025.1 Candidatus Omnitrophota bacterium | reverse complement strand
TACCCACTGTAAAGGATATACATTTTACAATTTAGCAAACTGGTAACTAGATTTTACTTAGCCTAACATACTCGCAAGCGGCCGCTTTTTTGGTCCAGCAATAGTGCGATCCGTCGTTATGCTGAATTGAAAATAGTAAGTACGTATATAGGAGAAACTGCAGTTCCTGTTACCGCAAAAGCCCATCCTTCGAAAAAAACTAAACAAAGAAACATGTAGTTTAGATAGTATATTTACCCAGTATAAAGGTATACATTTTATGAGTACCGCGCTGGGAACTGGATTTTACTTAACCTAACATACTCGCGAATGACCGTTTTTTTTATCCAACAGTGATGCGATCCATCGTTGTCCTAAATTATACATAATAGATACGTATATGAAGAGAAAAATTGAAAAACTATAACATCCTTTGATAGCCGATAAACTAAATTTGTTTCTCAAAGTATAATTCAGTAAAAGTCATTAAGACGAATTGCTTTACTTGTCTAAAATCCAGCTTGATTTTTTCCAATCGAGTTCATAAGCAAAGCCCACTGAATCGTACTTAGATGTATTCACTTGCCAACCCATTAGCCGTAAATGCATATCTTTTACACTAGGTAAATATACCAAAAACGTATTGTTAGACTAGCATCTTACAACGTGTGAATCTAACCTAGTAAATATCATGTCGATCTGCTGATTTGTTTAGACAATTTTCAACAACGTATCCGATCTTGCGATGAGTTGTCCTTTTTTAAAGTTTTGACATTCCCAAACATTCGAATCTTATGTAATTTCTTGTT
>JAAEQW010000173.1 GCA_024231025.1 Candidatus Omnitrophota bacterium | reverse complement strand
TAAAAGGCAAATCGTAACGATAGTCACAGAATATATTGAGGGCCCAACGTGGAGTCGAATGAAAGAAACCGCGTTCAAATCGGTTGAGCTTGGGCGAAGTTATAATCAAAAATGTGGCAGAATTCCAGACTGGCAAAAGTGCACAGTTTTGCTACCTGCTTGTCTAAAATGGCTCGTAGCGCCAAAATGGGCGCGCGGATTTAAAAAATATTTTGCACGTGTGCATGCCTAGAGTACCCCTCCACAATATGTGACTTTCAGCCAAATCGGCTGCCCCTCACCAAACGCCATTCCATAATCAGCTTGGTGCTTCTTAAATATAATGACAATTAACAACTGAAGGCATATGCTCAATTGTAGGTAATCAAGAAAAAAAATATATCACAAGACAATCTTCAGACAAATTATGCATCAAAATTAAGGGGCAAATATCCTAATAGGTATATAATGCATTGACAATGTTACTGTTTTCATATAGTTTTATAAGTTAGCATTTGAAAACCAAAATAGAAATTTGTCAGGATTTTCGGTGACCCCAAAAACCCTGACAGTATCATTAAGATTTTCAGTATTTCCCAAGGTTTTCAATAAGTTTGAATTTGAAAACAAAATAGAGATTTGTCAGGATTTTCGGTGACCCCAAAAATCCTGGCAATATCATTAAGATTTTCAGTATTTCCAAACATCCATAGCCCTTTTGCACTCCCAAAAAGGCATGGATGATTGTTTCTCTTTATGCATGATATACCTTTCGGCAATCACTCATACCAGAGACATAATAGCTAACTACGCACATAGAGGGCCTTATGCACCAAGAGGTAATAGATGCTTCGAGTGTAGCATTGTTAATTTATTAGTAGACATTAAATAGCAATTTCTGCTGGACATGGGCAATGCCCCTATGTCCGTAAGGTTGGGATTACTATAATTATCACATGTGTATAACCTGGACATGGGCGTTAGCCCCTATGTCCCTAAAAAACAGATTATGCACCAAGGTTAATGGACAAATATCCATTTATTTTCCTGGTAGGTATGTAATGCCTTAACTGTTCCAAAAGATGCTCCCCTTGAAACAAAAAGGCCCTATTAACAATAACATTGACCTTTCTGTGGAAATATTTCCAGAAATTGTGCTCAATGTTGCTGTTTTCGTACGTTTTTCGAGTTTGCCAAATAGATCTTTGCATTATTTGAACCATAACATTCGAAAACCAAAATAAAAATTTGTCAGGATTTTCGGTAACCCCAAAAATCCTAACAGTATCATTAAGGTTTTCACCAGTAATTCTTTGATAAAAAGGCTCAAGT
>JAAEQW010000172.1 GCA_024231025.1 Candidatus Omnitrophota bacterium | reverse complement strand
TGACGTTGAAGATAAACAGATAAAGCAAAAGATATACAACCAATATGTGGAGGCTTATAAAAAAGGCGTATACGACTACATAAAAAAAGATTATGATCCAGCCAGTCAGCGCGCTTTACATCGTCGTTATTTCAGTGGTGGGTTTAAAGTTCCGCCTGGCTTAGTTGATACAACAAGCTTCTTGCCTGCATCTGCTGTCCAACCACAAGGAGATTTTAGCCGTATTTCAGTATTCTTTTCCCGAGGAGGACATGAAGAACTTAATACTAAAATACGTACAGTATTAGAGAAACGGAATTATCAACCCGATTATGAAACTTCTGATGGTATCAAGGTGTATATTGATGATAGATTTGAATTTAATCACGCAGGACGAGATCGGCGAACTGTTTATGCGCGTTCGAAGCAAGAAGTTGCGCATAAACTCAAAATACTAAGATTGTGGGAGCAATTTATCACCGAACAGGAGGGTATGGATCTAAATGAGGCTAGAAGGGTAGGTTTAGGGACTTATATCCTTAACTGGGTGAATACCGCTGGTGATTCGGACATCAAACTACAAAGGCAGAATATACTTATTCGCACTTATTATGAAATTGAAGCTGAGGGGTTAAGAGTTGATGAACGATTTGAAGAAGCACAAAGTGTTCTTTTGCAAATACCAATCTTAAAAAAACCATTAGAGAATATTACGTTTGATTTTATTATTGCAGGTCCCGGTCCACAAAAGAATCCCGCTGAAGCTGCTCGGGTAGTGGGCGAGGATGGTACGCTTTGGTTTGATCAAGGATGGTTGGTAGGTTTTATGAATGTTGTGACGACATCACGAGGCAGGCCAGATTACAAAAACTGGATGGATAATCCAACATCATTGCAAACTGCAATAACGAATGATCGGATAAAATTTGAACCGGAAGATATCGCGCACTATCTTGACAATCAGGCAGAACATAGCGAACAGGCGTTAGTAGAATTAACGAGCAACGGATTTGATGCCGTAGATGCGTGGATTAGCCGGTTTGGTCTTGGTTTTTATCAAGCTCTTGGTGAATTGAATCAAGCTCTTGGTAAATTGAATCAAGCTGATGAGCGTGTGTTTTTTGCTGGTGAAGGCGAAACTGGTCAGCGGTTGGGCGTTGTATTTCGTAGAAGCAATGAAGGCTTTGTTCAAGTCCGTCCTATGACTCTCATTGAATTAGCAGATCATCTTGGTGAAAATCGTCAAACAACAATTGTACGTGTTCAAAAGAAGTTGAGCATAACACAACAAGAAAGCTATCGTAGTTATTTGAGGGATCGCGTAGAAGGAAGCCGTCGTATGCCTGTTAAGCTAGATGACGAGGAAATAAATAATTTAAGTAGTTTTTCTTCAATTACAACAGAAGCGCTCTCATTCTATCATCCTAAGAGTCAAATAAATATCCGAGTTGGTGCCGATGGTTATTCGGTTTCTAATCCAGGGGAGATTCTTCCCGAAATAATTTTTGAAGGATTACTCCCTCCAGGAGAAGGACGCCGCACAGGATTAAAGCGTGCTATGAGCGAGGAACAACCTTTAGAATCTGATATTCTCTTTAGAATGTCGCAAGATTCAAGCGTGGGAGGGCAATCAAAATTAACTGTTCAGGTTGCTGAGATGGGGGTTGAAGTAATTAGCCTTAAAGGAATGAATTTGCCCAAGCGTGCTATTATTAAGCTCCCTGCTAATGTTTCATTCAATGTGGAACGGGGAAAAGTAAAGATTGATGAGAAATATAAGAAGGTAATGATTGGGCTGATTGAAAAAATAAACGACATGGAGGATCTTAAGGAGATTGCTGCAATAGCTAATTTGCTTTGGTCTTATTGGGAAGAAATTTTTGACCAAGATGGATTTACTTTACAAGTTATTCCTTTTCTTCGGGAGGAATTAAATAAAACGATTACTCAAATTATCAAAACTAGGGTGGAAACAGAAGAGTTCATAGCTCTTCCTGCTCTTGAATTTTTTCCGCAAATGGAATTGGGTGAGACGTCGAATAAGATCTATTTTTATCCAGAACTCTTTCATACTTCTCTGACACCCATGCCGGGGTTGGAAAAAGTTGAAGATGGATTTACTTCTGAGTTAAATATGAGTTTTTATCATGTTGCCTATAAAAATGGTGTTGAGCATCCGCCAATTGTGAGAGTTGGTAATATGATTATTATAGCTAGGGAGCATTATGAAGAGGCAAAAAATGATCCTTTGAAATGGTTGCAAATTAATTGGTGGATGACTTTTCAAGTAGGATATGGAGAGCCAACAGATGAGTTAGGTTGGTGGAATCCTCAAGAAAATCAAGAGGATCAAACCCAAGGGCAAGACATGCCTCCATCGACCAAGCTGGTTGAGCAACCACCATCAGATTTCGAAAAAATCATGGAGGAACTCGCGGATGCACTCCCTCAAGCGTATTCCGACAGGCATGTTTGGGGTCTATGGGTTCAAGAGCAGCTATTTCCTTCGCAGAAGGGAAGAGCGCCCTCATCAGTTGATCAAATTCGAGAAAGATTAAAGGCATGGAATGAGTGGGCAGAACTAACTCTACCAGCTATGAACCATCCTTTTGGGAACGCATTGTGGTCTTTAAGATTGCCAACGGATGGTTTCTATGGACAGTACGTAGATGAGGGGGAAATTCACAAGGCAATGATGGATCGATTTTTTGTATTACCAGACGGAAGAAAAATTTTTCTTAAGACAGACAAAAATGAGCCACCCTATTTATTAGTTGAAACCGGAAAAAGAAGTAATCAATGGCACCGTAAGAAGATTAAGGGTGTTGACTTAGAAGAGATTGAAAAATATATCGAACCATACCAAAAGCATAAACCGTCTTATATAAGTTTCACGAAGGATGGCCGTCTTATATTGGACTACAATGGACCAGAGTCAAGTGTTTTACCAACAGGCACAACAAGATCTAAAAGTATTTATTTTTTGGAAAAAATTCCAGGGGGCGCAGAATTTCAAATGATTACATTCCCTGATGGGGTGGGTATCGATAATATTTCCCTTGCATCTAGGGATTCTTTATTTTCAAAATTGCATCCGGATGGGCGTTTGTTTTTGGATATTTCATATGACAGAGAACTTGCAATAAAAAAAGTATTTTTAAGTGAGACAAAGCCAGGAAGCGGACAATTTGTTAGGTTTCCCGTGGGAGGATTATCCACAGATGACAGTTTGTATTTAGACTTTTTTCCTGACGGCCGTGCGTATTTTGATGATGGCTCAAAACAAAAATATAGACAAACTCAATACGGTTTTTCGTTTCAAAGAATTGAAGATATTTTGCCTCCGGGATACAGTACCTTTGAGACGCTTGATGACGGAAGACTTCTTGTCAGTAATGAGGCAGAGCTATCAGATGCAGCTATTTTTCCTAGTTTACAAATTGAAACAGCCCCGGGAAGTGGAAGTTTTATACCCATAACTGTTCGAGAAAGACCTTTTTACCTAAAAAGAGACGACTACGCTTTTATCAAAATATTGAATCAAAGGGTTAATGTTCAAGCTGAAGGTAGTCGTGGACAAAAGGAGAAAAGTTATTTCTACATATATGAGGAAGGCTCTGAAGAAATGAAACCGGTATACGTAGAAAATGAGGGAGAAAAGATTATTTTTGAAGGTCATTCTTTATCCTCTGGTGGGGGTCCAGACGGTCGTTTAGTCGTGACGGGGTGGGTGTTCGGAGGGTTAGAAAAACTTTACCGAGAGACACGTCTAGGGAGTGCCATCCTTCAGGAAATAACGATACCTGCAAAAGATCAAAGCTTTGAAGGGCGTGAAGAAATAGATGGAATTAGATATATGCCTGACGGACGCATGATTTTAATCTCATCAAAAAAAATTCATGATAATGAGAGTTTTAGGATTGTGGATATTCAGAAAGATTGGTTTATCGAAACATCCTATGATTCAGGTGAATTTACGAGAGTTCCAGATAGACGTGAATGCAGAGATGAGTATATTGCACTGGTTAATCATCAGCTACATTTGTTGACGGTTGATCCTGATCTTGCCCCCCCTGGTTTAGATTATCTTGAACGACAAAGAGTGCAAAATTATACTGATCAGAACCGTGAGGTAATAACTCAAGAACTGAGATTTAGTGATAATTTTTTTAGGAACCTAACACTGCTGGGATCATTGGCGGTGGAAAGAATTCCACTCGCTCCTTTTTTAGACACAGCTGCCATAAAGTCCTTGAGCGATGATTCCGCAGATAAGTTGATGTTGCTTGTAAGGAAGAAATCTCTCTATCATCAAGATCAATTATTGTCTTTTGTCAATCTTCTCATTTCGACAGCGCTCAGTAATTCTGAACAATTTAATCAGTATATCCAAAGATGGGCAGAATTAGTCTTAATGAATGAAAAACTTGCCAAAGAATTTCTTGATCTTATCAAATACAATCCTAACTATTTGATAGATGAAGAGCTTGATATTTCTGAAACTCCAAAACAATGGCAAGGCGTGATTAGATTTTTTAGAGATGCCGAGGCAACAATTTTGCCAAATCAACGACCACCCACCGTTGAAGATGTATTTAATAAGGATAATCCGGTAGCATCGTTATCAAAAGGTCGAGTTTCTTTAGCAACTTTGTTGACACTCCAATTGCGCAGGCAGGATGAACTAAAATTTACAGATCCCCAGAATTTGACTTTAGGAAAAGTTAGTGATGTGTTATCAGGGGAGTTAGAAAATCCAGATTTTGATACAAAAGCGCAAGAAGATAAGATACCAAGGGTTGTTCAGGGGCAGGAGGACGGATTTGCGGTTTTTGTGAGGGAATTGATTCAAAATGCTCGTGATATAATGCGTTCCAATGGCATCAAGGATGAAGAAATAAAGATTTCTGTTTGGTTCGAAAACGATGAATTGGTGGTGAGGGTTGAAGATGTTGTTGGCATGAATGTTCACAAAATCATTAACGCATTCGATCCTATCAACAAACATGATGGGGTTGAGGGGACTGTAGGACAATTTGGACAAGGGAGTAAAAGCGTATGGCTGGATGGTGATAGATTGCGTATAAGGACTGGGGATGGGACAGGATACAGTTACATTACAGAAAGAGAAGCCATAAGAGATTCCGATTCGAATTTGCTAGGGGTCGATATTGTCCGTTTTGATGAATACGAAGACCGTTTCAAGGGAACAGCCATAGAGTATGTTAAGTCTTTTTCTGGCGAAACTCGTGAAGTTAAAAATTTAGCAGCGGGATTATTACTCAAGTCCATATATGATCGTATAGGAGACGTTAGAGATGTCCCGATAACGTTAACAACATTTAATGAAGAACCTATTCAGGAAATAGTTGTGGGTTTGAGTCGTGTGGAGGAAAGTCTCCTCGGAGGTGATTTTTTTGTTGGATGGACTTTAGATGGGAAGAGTCGAATAACAAAAGATGGTTTAGAGGTGAGATCTTTAGCGGACGTCGATTGGGAAGGAGTGCCCCTTGTCGTTCGCAAACAGCTTGAACAGGTTGAAAACATCTTAATGCGCTGGCCCGAACAAACCCCTTTGACAATGACACGAAATCAAATCGCAGCCAGAAAACTCGATATCAATCGATGGAATCAATTAAGACTAGCTTCAATTTTTTCTGCCTCATTAGAAGCATTCTTTGGTCGTGGTTATTGGCTTTTTGATTTGCCACAGGACGTTTTAGAGCGAAGCTATGCTTCTTTCGATCCTCAAATCGTGCGCGATGCAGAACATTTCAATAATCAAGAGTGGTGGAAAATTAATTTTTCTCATTATCAAGATGATGAGAGGCTTATCGAACTTTTTATTTTACTCAAACCAATTCGTCGATCTAATGATTCTAATGATGAAACGCTGAGTCTATCAGAATTAGAACAAAAGTTGCAATCTTTAGCAGAACAGCATATGGATAGTCCAGGTTCGCAAACCGAGGGACTAGAGGCAATAAGCAACAGTTATCCTCAATTGGAATCAAAGATTAAAAGAGCCTTTCAACGAAAAGTACAAAAAATAAGTGAAACAAAAAGGGTTGCGGCTTTAGAAAAAGAAAAAAAAGATAATGAAGGCAAGTCGCTTAGAGAAACGGGTTTTCCGTTAACCCATCGATTGGTCGAATCGTTTTTGCAAGCTGTTAGAGAAGACAACACGCCTTTAAGAGAAGCGCGCTTTAGTAATCGCGAAGATGCTGCAGGTTTTGTAGTGGGTTTCTTACCAACCACAATAAATTTTACGGAACCATGGTTGGAAAAAATGGAGTTTGAACTAAAAAAAATAAAAGAACAAAAAAATAATGTCACCACAGAACGTCATGCTATGTGGACATTCCTAAGACTCCTCGATCTGAAGCCTCACGAATACAGGCATACTGAAGAATTTTTTGGTGGCGGTCGTTCATCACACTTGACTCATCAATGTGAAGGGGTTTTGGAAAATAGCTTTCCGAGAGGAATGCAACGAACCATTGAGAGGGCGATAAAAAATGGTTGGGATATCCGTGAGGCTATTTTCGGTGAAGGTCTTTTAGGGGCGAATAGCGGTAAGCCTTCTGATTATGGGGGTGTTGATTTAGATCCCGAAATGTTTAAGGTCGAAACCATAAAGGGACATAATGAAACCATTAACTCTCTTAGTTACGCAACAAATTATCACATCGAAATAGACGCATTGTTCCCAATAGTTATTAATGTTGCTCCTGTTAATAACTTGCCTTCCTTTTTAGGTTTTTTGCAAAAAACTGACGAATAAAAGAGTTAAGTAGAGATTTGACTCCTTAAGTCGTTTCCCCTTAAGTCGTATTGTGATATAATTAAAACGGCTATGGAAAAAAGCAAAAATAACACCAACTTCATTTACGAAATTATTGATTCGGATCTTGCTAGCAACAAGAATGCCGGCTCTGTGCACACTCGTTTTCCGCCCGAACCGAATGGTTATTTGCACATCGGTCATGCAAAAGCAATTTGCCTTAATTTCGGCATTGCAAAAGAGTACAAGGGGCTTTTTAACCTACGATTTGATGATACAAATCCAGCCAAAGAAGAGCAAGAATATGTTAATTCCATTATTGAGGATGTTAAGTGGTTGGGTGCTGATTGGGGCGATCGGCTCTTTTTTGCTTCCGATTATTTTCAACAGATGTATGAGTATGCAATAAGGCTCATCGAAAAAGGTAAGGCTTACGTGTGTGACTTAAGTGCTGAGGAAATCAAAAAGTATCGCGGCACTCTAACTGAACCAGGAAAAGCGAGCCCATATCGCAAACGTTCGATAGAGGAAAATTTAGATTTATTTAAACGCATGCGTGATGGTGAATTTTCTGATGGAGAAAGGGTGTTGCGGGCAAAAATAGATATGTCATCAGGCAATCTTAATTTGCGTGATCCAATTATGTATCGAATTGCATATGCAAATCATCATCGCACAAAAAGCCAATGGTGCATATATCCCACTTATGATTGGGCACATGGGCTTGAGGATTCAATTGAAGGGATTACTCATTCGATTTGTACCGTAGAATTTGAAAATCACCGTCCTTTATATGATTGGTTTTTGGATCAGCTTGATATACATCACCCCCAGCAAATTGAATTTGCCCGTCTCAATTTGAGCCATACTGTTTTAAGCAAGCGAAAACTTTTAGAGTTGGTAGAAGGTGAGCATGTAGAGGGTTGGGATGATCCGCGTATGCCTACGATTTGCGGATTGCGCAGGCGGGGATATACGCCGCAAGCAATAAATAGTTTTTGTAAAACAATCGGAGTAGCAAAATTCAACAGCATTATTGACATGGTGGTGCTGGAAAACAGTATTCGTCAGGAGTTGAATAAAACAGCCAAAAGAGTTATGACTGTTTTGCGCCCGCTCAAAGTTGTAATTACAAATTACCCCGAAGACAAAGAAGAGGAGCTTGATGCAATCAATAATCCTGAAGATGAAGCCACCGGAACAAGAAAAGTGCCGTTTTCAAAAGTTATTTATATTGAAAAAAATGATTTTTGCGAAGAGCCCCCAAAAAAGTTTTTTCGCTTAGCTCCAGGGCGTGAAGTGCGCCTGCGTTATGCATATTTTATAAAATGTGATAAAGTTATTAAGGATGTAAACGGTAACGTGGTTGAATTGCACTGTAGTTATGATCCGGCAACGCGGGGAGGCGATGCTCCTTGCGGGCGCAAGGTAAAAGGCACTCTGCATTGGGTATCAGCTAAACATGCGTTTGAAGCAGAAATACGTCTTTATGACCATTTATTTACTAAGCGTAATCCCAGTGAGGATGATGACTATAGAATAAGCCTTAATCCTAATTCTTTGGAAGTATTAACCGGTGCGAAGCTTGAACCAAGCTTAAAAACTGCGCAAGCAGGTAGCCGTTATCAATTTGAAAGATTAGGTTACTTTTGTGTTGATCGAGAGGGTGTTTTTAACCGCATAGTTACCTTAAGGGATAGTTGGGCAAAAATTGTAAAGAAAGGAAAAAAATGAGTTTTTTAAAAAATGTTACTGACAAGTTTAACGGGTTGGCTATTTGCGAGCAACGTGCTGAGGAAGAAGATTATAATGAGCTTATTTTTTTTAGTAAAGACTTAGAACAGTGGTATGATATTTTTGTTGAATTTTTAGGGGATCCGGCAAAGCCGGCTGGAGTAGAACCTTGCGATAAGGACCTTGTAATTACTGATGAATATGGGGGTATATGCGGTAACCAAACGTTATTTTACAAAGAATTTGATGAAGGAGTGGTTGTTGTCATGCTTTGGCCATGGCAGGATAAAGTGCATACAACTCTAAAAGTAATTTTTTTAAAAAAAGCAGAGTAAGATGAAATACATTGACAAAAATCTTGAATACGATAAAATTCTTTTAATTCTCAAAACAAAATGAGCAGTAATTTAAATCCACTTAGAATTGGCGATCTGGAAATAAAAGTTCCAATCATTCAGGGCGGCATGGGGGTTAGGGTGTCCACTGCTTCTTTAGCAAGTGCAGTTGCTAAATGTGGCGGGGCAGGTACTATCGCCAGTGTGGCTTTGGGGTATGGGACTAAAGAAAATGAAACTAACTTTCCTAAGGCTTCTCGCGAAGGATTGCAGAAGGAACTGCGTGATTGCCGGGCAGTTACCGATGGCGCAATTGGAGTCAATATTCTAGTTGCGTTAAGCAACTATGAAGATTTGGCTCGCGTATCTGCCAGGGATGGAGCTGATTTTATAATTTCAGGAGCAGGTTTGCCCCTAAAACTTCCGGAGTTCACCGAAGGCACATCAATAAAATTAATTCCAATTGTTTCTTCCGCAAAAGCTGCAAGGATTATCTCTAAAGTTTGGAAGAAAAGATATAACCGCTTACCTGATGCTTTTGTGGTGGAGGGCCCATTTGCCGGTGGACATCTAGGATTTACCGGCGAACAGCTACGTAGTCATAAAGAAAATAACCTTTCTGAGATTGTAAAAGATGTTTTGGCAATATCTGATGATCTAGAAGGTGATATTCCAGTTATCGCTGCCGGCGGAATTTTTGACGGAGCAGATATTGCGCATTATCTTAAATTAGGAGCAAAAGGTGTGCAGATGGCAACTCGTTTTGTTGTGACCGATGAGTGCTCGGTTGCCGATGCGTTTAAGCAGCTCTATATTAATGCTACAGATGATGATGTGATTGTTATCGATAGTCCTGTTGGCCTTCCTGGTCGAGTGATAAAGACAAAATTTACCGATCGCATGGCAGCTGGTGAGAGGATTCCGGTTCGTTGTGGGTATCGTTGCCTTAAAGTTTGCAATCCCGCTGTTGCGCCTTATTGTATTGCTAAGGCTTTATTTGACGCTGTTATCGGAGACTTGGACAACGCCGTTGTGTTTGCTGGTAGTAATGTTTCCAGAGTGAAGGAAATAGTGTCAGTTGAAGAATTGATGAATGAATTAGCCGAAGAAACAATAGCCGCGCTTAATAAATAACTTACCTGATTTTATCTAATAGTTCGTTAATCCTGATCACTAAAGGCAAGAATTTATCACCTTTTCGTAAAACTATGTGTCCTTGGCTTTTACCCTTAAGGCGAGAGTCAATATCAGCGATTATTCTATCGAAGGGGCCGATTATTTTATGAGCTATCCTATGAGCGGCAACCATTATTAAAAGTATTGAAAGCGGAGTAGAAAACATTAAAATGGCGGCTATTTTTTGTGCTGCAGGAATGAGGTTATAAGCGATTGCCTCAGGTATGCCTAGTTGATCGGCGGTAACATTAAAAATTAAGCAATAAAGTACAATCGCGATTATTGTTGCCGGTATGAGGGCTGACCAAAATACAAGTAAAAATATTTCTCGATGCATTTTATTAGCAAAAAAACGAGATCTTTTATTTTTCATTTTTATACCCCACTTTTATATCCTTATATAAGGCTTCGGCAGTAGATAATGTGTTGTCGGTATCGGTCATAAGCGCGATTGCTCCTACGCGACTGGTAGGAGCTCTGCCAAAAGCTTTTTCGTAATCTTGATAAATATTGCGTTCTTCAAATACCCATTCGCTCATATTGTTTTTACCGGATTGCACAACAATTAATTTGATTTTATCAAAGTATGGACTGGTGATTACGGTTTCCACTGGCAAATCTTGATCCCATACATATTCAATAGTTTCAGTATGCATAAAATACCAGCTTGGAAATATTACATACACTCGCCCAGCGTAGTCATCTTTTTCTATCCAACTACCGCCTTTGTTGTTGTTTTCCTTGTCGGGAAATTTTGTTACTTTCCATTTCCAGCTTAACATTGGATTTTTTTTTGGCCAGAATTTTATTTTGTATATAAGGCCTGAACAGGCATTGTTACTTTTTGCTTGCAGATAACCGCCATCTTGGGTGGCTTCAACGGTGTAGAGCACCTTATTTTTAAATATTTTTTCCTGCCATTCTTTTAGAGCATTTTCTTTATTGAAAGGAAACCATTTTGGCAGTTGGTAAGCATAAACCCAGCAGGTTAAGCCAAAAATCACAAAGAATAAAATAATAAAAATTTTCTTTTTTTGCATAACTAACTCATTGTAAAGTCTATTTCGCATAGAGTCAACCTTTTGAAAAGGCATAAGCCATGAACATTTACGTTATCAACAGATAAGTGCGGTAGAATAAATTTTTAAATTAAGCGCAATAACAATAGCAATCGCTGCATTGAATGTGGCTTTTCTACCAAGTTTATTGCGTTTAAATAATCCTTGACGCTTACTTTAGCCGGGAGTATATTACAGGTAGCTTATGGAGAGTTTTGCGAT
>JAAEQW010000171.1 GCA_024231025.1 Candidatus Omnitrophota bacterium | reverse complement strand
TGGTAGTGAAGCAATCAGCAACTTACTGAATATGTCATCCTCCATATGCATCGAGGGTTCTATTTTTTGATTAATTTTAGTCATAATTTTGGAACCAATTAAAAACAAAATGAGATAATAAAACGGTAGGAGCTAGCAGAAACCATTTTGGCTTGATAAATGGCAGGGCATTGTCTTTCATTTGACGCATAAATCATTAAATCGGTTTGCTATTTGCAGAGAAACAAGCGTTTGCTTTTGATACACTAAGTCTGAGCCATCCTGTATATAGGGAGGCATTTGGTTTACAAAGTAAGAAGTTTTATTCTATGTAGCATGGGGTGTTTTAGCATGTGCGCGTAGTACTAGAATCAAAGGATTTGATTCTGTATAGTGTAGGTATGGATTATTATATGTAAAACCTCAATCATGATCATGATCAGCATCGTCGAGATTCCCATACTACAAATTCTATTTGCTTGACTGCTGCATTCAAGAGTAATAAACAAGGCAATTCCTTACCCCATATACTAACTTTTGTCACAATCGGACAAAAATGAAAAAATCAATAATTTATTGGTCGATTTCTGATCAGTCAATCGATAAATCTAGCAAACTCCACCATGTTCATGATCAGCATCATCGAAAACGTCTGTATCCTAACCATCGCTGCAATGGGACAAAAATGACAAAATCGATAATTTATTGATCGA
>JAAEQW010000170.1 GCA_024231025.1 Candidatus Omnitrophota bacterium | reverse complement strand
TTTTGCGTCAGAATAAAGGAAAGATTAATTTTATGAGAAGAAAAAATCTCATTTTTGAATTCAGCATAAAAAACTACCCACACAGCCTAGGTTTCAATATTATTTTCAAAAGTTCAATTCTTGGCTCTTCCAAAAATGTTTCATGTGCAGTTTCTCAGCAACAGGGAAACGCAAAGACGTAAAATTTCGCTGGCGAGTAGCCACCCTGAGGAGGTACACGTGTGTAAAATTAGATTGAAATAAAGTTTGTTTAAGTCATTTTATGAAGCCAACCCCAGCATTTATGGACTGCAAAATCAAAAAAAGCAAAATAAGCCTGAGAATTCGGTCAGACTTGGACGATTTCAAAGAAACCCGGCAAAATTCTACGCTGGGCCATCGACTAAAAGGTTGCTAAATATCAGCAAAATCGGTTAACAATTGTCCGAGTTATGCTTTGTCAAACACCGTAGTGTATGGATAGATCACCCTGTTTCAGTAAGATTTATGCAAAGTCAAGATTCAAATTGAAAACAAAATCAAAATTCCCTCGTCAGATTTTGACCAAACAGGTCTTGTTGGATAGCCCAGGGAGTGGGCTTTCAGGCCATGAAAACCGTACCGTCGGCCCGGGCCTGGTTGACTTTCTACAGGCATAAACGCGAAGTTGGTGAAGAATCGCAAATCTGCATCAGGTTCGCTGTTTGGGCTGTAACAACCAGGGCCATAGCCCGAAATGCACCAAAATTGGAACATTAA
>JAAEQW010000169.1 GCA_024231025.1 Candidatus Omnitrophota bacterium | reverse complement strand
TAAGTATAGTGAAGAATTTTCGAGACACTAGTGGTCATGTTATGGAACCCGTAGCCTTATGTAGGGGTAAGTTATTAAGTTTATCATGAGTAGGCTTAGTACGATTGGATAAAAATGAACCATACCGAACGAGATATGAGGCGAAGACGGCGAACTGCAGCAGGCACACGAGAACGCGATCACAGAAATGGCAATCACATACATAGGCCTATTTTTATGGCGAAGTTTTTTCTTCTTCGCATCAATAATATATATAAGGTAAGTTTGGATTAAATTTCATTCATTTTTACTGGTTTTAAAGTCGAGAAGAAAGAGGACGGTCAAAAAAAGTGCGACAAATTAAAACGGAAGAATACGGAAGGCGGTTAAAATGAATCGATCTAATTCGCGCAGTCTTTTCCACGTATCGGTTCAACAGGCTGACGAGAATTTGTCTTGTGTGCAAATTTCTTGTTTTCGCCTGTCATTCTTTGTTTCATTCTGCCAGCGCTTGAAAACGTCACCGCTAGATGTCAGCCAGCGTTTAGGATGAAATCATTATTTTCGTAGTCTGTTCGGTAATGATTAAGCAATTGCTGAAGTTTGTAAAGTTAATATTTCTCAGTTCTTTACAAGAAAAAAGGCTGCAAAGTTCGGTGAGCAGATCATTTTCGGGGGCGTCCTT
>JAAEQW010000168.1 GCA_024231025.1 Candidatus Omnitrophota bacterium | reverse complement strand
GGTGCTTATATTGCCGAGATATGGGCAAATAAAATTTTTTCCTAACTACGGAAAAATAAAATTGGTGCCGATGCGTCTGATTCTCAACTAGCAAGTAACTAGAAAATTGGCCAAATAAAGGAAAATATGCGCAGTGGTGCAAAGCTCGTGCTTGCAAAAAATGGTCCAATTCTCTTCAGCAGTCGCCAAGTTGCACGCGTTTTTCCGCGAGCCCCTAAATTCCACATTATGAAATTCACAAGCAAAGAATGAGAAAACGTTCTTTTGGGCAAAATGACCCCAAAACTGTGACCACGGTGGAGTTTTGAACAGGAATCTGTTCGTCTCAACGAGCTCCATTTGGAAATAACACTAATTTCAAAAAGAGCCCCTAGTTAAAATTTTATTCCTCCATGAAAAATACTGATATTTGCTAAGAAGTGGTTACAGAAAACCTTTTGTGATCAATGTACAGTTCCAATTGAATTTATTTATTTACTCACAACAAAAGTTGCGAGAAGGCGAGAGGCGGCGTCAATTCAGACATCAAGGCCCCTCCCCTTGAGAACATGTGACAGATCGACTGAACGAAGTGCGGTACTGATGATCATAAAATTGTACGACACTTGGGCCTTGATTTTCACTGCAGTCAACTACTGTTGTGCAATTTCCAAAAATACAAACCTTTTACAAATTTAGTGAATTGCTGTTGACTGCAGTGAAAATAAGG
>JAAEQW010000167.1 GCA_024231025.1 Candidatus Omnitrophota bacterium | reverse complement strand
ATAACTAAATTGATGCTTGTGCTTTGAAGTACCCTAAATATTGACCACTGATATCCCAATCAAGTCCAAAAATTCTAGTCTGAGAAGTAAATTTAGGCACTTTGGGTAAGGTACGCACAGGTAGGCCTGTAGCCTAAATCGCCAAAAATCGGCAAAAAATGGACCCCCTTTATTTACGATTTCTTGTTGGCGCCCCGCCCCCCCCCCCCCCCCCCCCCCTCCCCCTTGGAGGGGTCCAGACCCCCTCGGCCGCGAACCTCCGTGGGAATGTATGCTGCTGTCTGATACCTGATACGCTGCATTTTCCAGTGATACCTGACTAAAACCTTGTAGGCCTAGCCGATTTTGGATAGGTCTGGTGTAAGCATTTAGGCTATAGCTAATATTGACAAAACCTTTCAATCACCTAGAGTTTCACGTCTCTACTCCTGAACTAGCATTTTTCCAAACCATTTTTCCAAAATTAGGCTACAGGGTACATTTGTTTTTTAAGTATAATGCCATAGCCTAAATGTATCATTATAAATTATGCTAATCATAATATTGACATTGCAAATGGATGAAACACTTCTTAAACACGTTATGTTCTTTTTTGCGATATAGCTGTCTGTGTTGTACATAACTAGTTGCAATTTGGTAACGTGGTGCATATTTCCAAAGGTAGTACTGAGTGAAGGTTTTACAGGGTGTTTTTTAAGCTTTACAACTTTAAAATTGAATAACTTTGCTTGTAGTGAAGCCAGCTAATTAAAATTTTAACACGATAAACTAGATTGTATGCCAAGATCTCACTCCAAATTTTATTCAATTTCACTTATTATGAAGAGATTTACAGACTGTCAAACATCCCTTTCGATATGGTCACCGTCGTTTGAAATCCACTGGCAGAACTCCAAACGCTTTGGTCTGTCAGCTGGTTTCAGCTCTTGGATCACTGTAATTTTATATGGAGTCATTTTGAGGGTCTTTCTGAGAACCTTCCATAAAGAAGAAACACTGATCTCCAGTTGCTGAGAAGCCTTTCTGAGAGAAATCCGTGGGTTGTTCAGAATGTGCTGAGGAACAACTCAATAATCTTGGCCTTTTCTTTCGCTGTGTGTGCTGGTGCCATTTTTGTGCGAAAAACTCATCTTCACAGTGTTTTAAAAACGGTAACTTTAAAGCACGAAAGCGAAGTCGTTGAAAGATCGAGTGATTTTGCACGAAAATTTAAGAAAAATGTGCGAAAAAAGAGCAAGAACTAACAGAAAATTGTTGAGCTCAGGACTATTAAGCTACTCAACCGAATTGAACAAAATTTGGTGCGAGATCTTGGCATACAATCTAGTTTATCGTGCTAAAATTTTAATTAGCTGGCTTCACTACAAGCAAAGTTATTCAATTTTAAAGTTGTAAAGCTTAAAAAACACCCTGTACAAGTAAAAGATTTATCCTGCCCAGCGGCATCCAACAGCTTGGGTAATTCCGACTGTTACCCATGGCGGTAGCCACGATTACTTTTAAAACTTCAAAATTGTAAAAAAATAATGCCTTCTGAAGGTGCAGTATATTTTGTCCTTCTCACTTCCTTTCTGCTCACGAAAGATGTCCGACCTTTCAATTCGCCAAATTGGCTACTTTGGTTAACCAACCATTTTTGTGCACATAAGCAGCATTTCCCAAAAAAAGCATCTGACAATCCAGCTTAAACTGGCCACTTTGGT
>JAAEQW010000166.1 GCA_024231025.1 Candidatus Omnitrophota bacterium | reverse complement strand
GAGCTGGCCGAACAAATGAACGGCTACAGGAGCGACTCATCGGAGCTGGCCAAACAAATGAATGGCTACGGGAGCGACATGGACAGTCACTAGTCAATAAACTCGGCTGTGATAACTATGATTTAACTGTGATATGTATAAATATTGGGTATATTGGTGAAGGAATTACCATTGATAAAGATATGTACATAGTTTAGCTTGAATTTAAAAATATATTAATGACAACTTTTAGATAGGTCCTATCGTAGGTAGATCGACTTTTCCACAAAAAGAAACTCGTCCTTGGTGCGTACGCGTCATTCAAGGACTGACCCGGAGACCTCTTTTTTCGTTGTTACGTTTTATGAGGCTTTCATTTATAACCACTTTCCAAGAAACAACAGCGCAAAATATAAACAACACTTAAAAAGTACGAAGCGCAAAAAATCGCCGCCTTTTATTACGACTTAGTTCATAATAACACTTTTTTGAAATCGACTTCGCCTCTACAGTTCATAAAACAATCGTCAACGAGACCGTCGCATACCTACAAAGTGCAAAAAAGAAATGAAAGCCCTAAAATTAGGATTTTCATTTACGAAACTCAGTAATAGTCATCAAAGAATTTCTTGGACAGCGTTTACGATTATAATTCTGGATGTACATCTTATAGGAAAAACGAAAATGCATCAACTCTACGGTTTAGGATAATTCCTTTATCATTATTAAGCCTAATACAAAAATATTGATTTCGTTCATTACGCTGGCTGACATCTAGCGGTAGGGCTATCGATCGCTCCTTCATTAAGCAACTAATTTTACCCATGCAAATTTCATTC
>JAAEQW010000165.1 GCA_024231025.1 Candidatus Omnitrophota bacterium | reverse complement strand
TTACTTTTTACGCAACTTGAATGGGTGTGTATCACTGGTTTTTTTGCCTTTAAACTTTGGTTTAAATCCAGGTAATAATCGTCTGAAATACGCTTTTCGTCCAGGCATAATTTCTTCCTTATTTATTTTTTCAAGTTCACCTGGTGCGTATAAACCGTGCCTATCCAGTAATTCTTTGGGTACTCCATTGATTGATACGCCTCGGTAATTACCGTACAATTTATCGTATTCAACTTCAATTGAGTTAGGGCGACCCATGCCTTCCCATGTAGCAAAGTTGTCGTAAGGAGTAATCTTTATGCTTTTTTTACTTCCGAAGTGATCTGTATTCACAACAAGCATTTTAGTTTGAGGATTAGTACGCAAACATTCTTCAAAGTTTTCAAGATGGAAAACATGTTTTAGTTTTGCAATAAATGGATTAGCACCAACCATTCTCACTGGAATATCTTTAGTAATTCCAACTTCTGTTCCAGCTCTTTTAACTGATTCAACAGCAGCATAAAACGTTTTTGCTTGTTTTGTATCATTCACATAAAGCACTGGCGGAGAATGTTTACGTCGTGTGAGGATAACCATGAAATCCACACTCTTGGCGTTCGGAGATGAAC
>JAAEQW010000164.1 GCA_024231025.1 Candidatus Omnitrophota bacterium | reverse complement strand
TATTTCTTATGTTTGCCTGGTTCTCAGTTTTTGAAGCTAAACCTTTTCAGATCCTTCCTTCATGCCGGGCGCTAGCAAACGTATGCGCTATCGGTCTCGCAGCAGGGATGACCATTCACGGAGTCGTGGTGCACAGTCACCTTCACCATGCGGTCGTTCCAGATCTCGTTCTCCTCGTCAGGGACCAGGAAATGCAGAAGTTGTTCGGGAGCTTCGAGAAATGCGGACGGCGCTCAACTCAGAATTCAAAAGTATTCAGACTCGCCTGGATACTGTGGAGAAACGTGTCGCTGAGAATGAAGGAAGGGCTCACAGTCGTAACCTCCGCACGGCTTGGATAAGAACAAAGTGACCGAACAGAACCCGCTGCCGGACTTGATTAAGATGATTTTCGTCGAAGGTTTCAAAGTCGAGGAGGAGAAGGCTGCCGAGATCTTCATCACTCTGGATACTTATCACTGGACCAACGATAATGCACTGATCCTGGCCTTCACTTGACGCACCGACCTCCGCTTCCTCAAGTCGCTTCGTAAAAACTTGGCTGACTTCAAACCTCATACACTCCTTCTTTCTGTAAAGGATGATCTCGAACCTGGGCAACTAGCCATTGAGAAAAAGTGTCATCAAAAATTCAAAAATCTCAAATCTGCTAACCCCACGAAAACCTACAAAATTGTTTCTTTTAATAGAATTGCTTGTGACCAGGTTGTCAAGTTGTTCACTGAGTAGTGAACTTTGTACGCGCTTCTTACCCTAACTCGTTCCCTTTGTACACGCTGTGCACATTATTTAGCTTCACTCTATTTTTGTGCCCCATACTGTTCTTTACTACCCATACACTGTTATGATTTTGTATGGTACCTGCTTTGGATGATTTCTTGAATAAAACCGATAAATGGCTATGATGATCTTGTGACGTTTTTGGCTCACGGATCATTTTAGCTGTTATTGGTTTATTCTTCAGCCTTCTACTTTTTTCAGCTTCCCTACTTACACTACTTCCTCTTCATCATCAGCCTTGGCAAGTTTTGTCTTTTCTTGTTTCTTCAGACTAGGTTCGTTGCCTAAATTGAGGGGTTACCATTAACTGCTCTCTATTTATTCGTTTAACCCCAATTTTGCTCATTATTGTAGTTTTTACTTACTTTTACCTAATACTTCTCATTTTTTCTTCCTGCTTTGTCCTTTACTCCTTTACCTGAAAAAATCATGACAGAAAATAATCAACAAGGCCCCGGTACCTGGCAAAGGGGTTCTACAATCTCCAGGGATCCAACCCGGTCTGTGGTGGATTGGGGCAGTCCGGGTCGTCGTGCTACTCGTTCCCTTCCTGGTGCAGCGAGTGACCAGGCTGTACCAGGACGAATAGCGACTGGAAAGAATCCATTGGTTCTTGTCTATAACCCCTCTCCCTCTCCGCTTTCTGCTAGTTTCATTTTAGGCTTACCGTATGCCAATTTAACATTGCCTTGTAAAAAATCTCGATGTGTAGTTTGTCCTAAAATTATGCCCAGTAACACAGTAAAATCTTATGCTACTTCTAGAGTATTTTCAACTTTAGATAATAATGAAACCTTATCTTGTGATTCGACTAACATTATTTATCTTATTCATTGTACTAAATGTGGTATGGGTTATGTTGGTGAAACTAAACGGGCTGTGAAAAAACGTTTTTCAGAACATTTATATAACATTAAATCGCAAAAATACCATTCTTTCTTGGTTTTACATTTCAACTCTGATGGCCACACATATAATGATGCAAAAATTGTGATTATTGAAAAATTGAACATTTCTACTACTCAGTCCGCCAGAGAATTGAGGGAAGATTTTTGGATTCGTTCTTTAGTAACTGCTTTTCCTTTTGGTTTAAATGACAGAATAAAAGGTTATGGTAATATTTCCAATAATCTTAATCCTATGCTGTTCAAGACACATCCTTACTTTACATTAACCTTGCCATCTAATACATCTTGTAGGACGCATGGAAAGCGGCGCAGGTGCAGAAAGAAACAAGATGTTCTTATTACTAATAACTTGCTTACTCTTATAAAAGATGCAGCTTGTTCTGTTAAAGATGTGTATATTGCTACTCGTAATGTCGCTCTTGTGGATTTAAAACCTATCTTCGATTTTGTATCTTCTTCTGACTGTAATCTTGCACCTAATATACGGTTGGCTGTTTTAGGGTGTTTGGCTAAACGTTTTGGTCCACCTAATGTTAAAAAAGGCTTGGATAAGCAGAATTTATTTTTGCCAATATTATTTCCTAATAAAGGTATGGAATTGCTTAATTTTAAATCTATTCTTGAGGATCATAGAGCCAAGCGGATTTTACCTTTTAAGTTGTCTACTGCTGGTAAATTGATTATTTCTTTTACATTTCCACGTCCCTGTGCATTGCGATATTTTTCTTACAATCGTTTACTTAATAAATTAGATGCTAAAGTTTTGGCTGCTCTTCTTGCTTCCTCCTGCGAATGTCAACATTCGCCCTTCTTTTATGCCCCTTTGGGTCATATCATAACGGGAAATGTTTCTTTTGTTAATGACCCTTACTTGCAATTTCTTTTTTCTATGGGTTCAAAGTTTAGAGAACCTCGACCTATTAACTGGGATGATGTTCGTTCTGCTGCAGTTAAAGCACTTGATGATTTAATCACTATTTTACAACGCAAATGGAAACTTCCACTTTCAGCTTTTACTGCTTATAGGGTTGTGGTTAATCAATTACTTGAACAACGTATTCATATAATCAATAAAAATCCGCCCAGTACTGCTCCTGTTATTTTACCATCCTCTATGTCACATGATTATTATATTAAGCTTACTAGTAACTTCGTTATTACTCCTGCGGATAAAGCTTCCAATAATTATGTTTTCTGCTGTAAAAAACTGTACGTATCTACTTTACGCAGGTAATTTAACTTACCAACCTGTACATTTATCTCAGGATGCTTTGATTGATCAACATAAAGTTTTCGCTCAAAGGTTTGGTATTCAAATTAATAAGGAAGACTTGGTTTTACCTAAACTTTTTGCTGTTCCCAAACTACATAAAGTACCTTACAAATTTCGATTTATTGCTGGTGCTAATAAATCT
>JAAEQW010000163.1 GCA_024231025.1 Candidatus Omnitrophota bacterium | reverse complement strand
TGGTACTGCACCAACCAAGATCATCACGATCTCCGTACATCTTGATATAACTATCAACAAGATAAATAATGAGACAAAGATTCTTGCAAAGTGAATAATTTTTTAAAAAAGAATAATTTCTACACCAAAAAAGACAAAACATCTAGATTTCTCACAAAAGAAAAGAGGCGATTTGTCTGAGTTTAATATCATTGAATAAAATTATCGATTTTGTCATTTTTTATGCGATTACCGCGAAGTTAGCATATGGGTTTTCGATGATACTGATCACGAATATGTTAGAGGTTTATCAAATTATCGATTGATTGATGATCAGAACCCATTTGATAAATTATCCATTTATCATTTTATGCGATTGCAACGAAACTTAGCACATGATTGGGATGAATAACACAAAAAATTGGTGAAGGAAGGGCTTTTGGGGTACCAGGAACCACATAGCCTTCATTTTCGGTTTTCGAAGGATGCTTTCATTTTCATTATTTCTTTTCTTTCTTCCCACACACGTACCTACTATCTACAATCCAGCACAATGCACGCATCACCGCTGGACAAAAAAAGGTTTGTTAGGGTAAGTAAAAATCCAGTTGCCAGCCCGCTAGCCGCAAAATGCATACCCTTTACACTGGGTAAATATACCGAATGCGCATTGCTAGCCTAGCATCTTAC
>JAAEQW010000162.1 GCA_024231025.1 Candidatus Omnitrophota bacterium | reverse complement strand
TTCCAAGGTCTTGGTTAAAAAAAGCTTCACGAAGACCATAGATTTATTAATTTGAACGGCTCCTTTAGGGATTTCCAGAGCCATTTTAGGTGTAGCGAGGCGAGGTGGTGTGTTGAGAAAGATACCACTCGTCGTGGGGTTACTCAAAAGTTGAAGGAAGTTGTCAAAGCAAACAGATTCTAGTATGAAGTTTAAGCAGTTCTCGAAGGATGTTTTCATTTTCGTAAAAGTGTATAGGATGCAGATTAGTGCTAAGCCTATTGCCATTTCGCGTGGTTCCCTGCTTTATGATAATTACCAATGTCATGAAATGCTAAATTTTTGTTGGAGTTGTGGGTTTTGCGTTGTATTTTGTCTAAAAATATCAGTCCATATATCACTCGAGCTCTTTTTGGTTATCCCTGGACTAGAAACCCCTAACGCGCATATACTAATAAACATCCAATGCTTTAATGAATATGAAAGCAACCTTCGATGAACAAAAAATCAACTCAGACAACCATTTTACTTTTATCAATCATTAAAGATGTTGCTAATGACAAAATGGATGATTACCTAAAACGTTCAACAATGGTAGTGTTCTTTATATAAACTCAATAAGAACGGGTTCTGAATGATATGTATGTAGCAGTTTTATGTGGTTTACAAAGGAAGAAGTTTTAATTTATATAGCATGGGGTGTGGTTTAGTATATGCGCGTTATTGATCGCGGTTCGTGGTTCCTGCTTTTCG
>JAAEQW010000161.1 GCA_024231025.1 Candidatus Omnitrophota bacterium | reverse complement strand
TCTATTTAACGGTGCCAAATTTAGGACAGGCTACCCAATCTCCAGTACAGAAATAGTGCTAAAAGTTACGAGAAAAACAGAAATTGGCCGAATTTTTCCTTGGATATGAACTGCAAAGGGGGCTTAGACTAAAAGCCGCTTGGAGCTACAGCGACTAGAGGGAAGATAATTCAGGCAGGTTGAGCATACCTAAAGTATTTCTTCACTGGGCGCTTATATTGCCGCGATATGGTAAATAATGTTTTTTCTTAACTACGGAAAAAATAAAATTGGTGCCGATGGGTCTGTATCTCAACTAGCAAGTAACTAAGAAATTGGCCAAATAAAGGAGAATATGCACAGTGGTGCAAAGCTCGTGCTTGCAAATAAACAGTTCAATTCTCTTCAGCAGTTGCCAAGTTGCACGCGTTTTTCCGCGAGCCCCTAAATTCCACAGTACGAAATTCACAAGCAAAAAATGAGAAAACGTTCTTTTGGGCAGAATGACCCCAAAACTGCGACCACAGTGGAGTTTTGTACAGGAATCTGTTCGTCTCAACGAGCTCCATTTTGGAAATAACACTAATTTTAAAAGGAGCCCCTAGTTAAAATTTTATTTCTCCATGAAAAATGCAGATTTTTGTTAAGACATAGTTAT
>JAAEQW010000160.1 GCA_024231025.1 Candidatus Omnitrophota bacterium | reverse complement strand
TGATTGCAAACCGCAATTTGCAACGCACATGTTTAAGAGTCAATATCACTCAGAGCGGACCTAAGGCGGGGAGGTGCTGTGTCTGGGCTTTTGATGAAAATTGGCACAAATGTAGCTCCCGTGGAGATAAGAAAACCACCCAAAGGATTTTTTGAAATACCGCTCTGGGGCCGAGCTATGGGCTTCTATAATTCTGACGCACAGGCAAATCTGGAAAATGGGGTGCTTTAGTAAAAATGCTCCCAAATGTGAACGAAGCTAGCTATGCTAACCAAATTTCGCACACGTCGGAACAACCCTTTGGAGTACCTACATACCAAGTTTTTTTTCATCAACTTTTTTCCCAAATGCTGTGGCGTGAAATGTAACTCTTCGACACTGTTAACTTTAAACGAGCGTTACTAGCGGTAGCAACCAAGTTATGCAATGACATTGAACTATCTTTTACTCCCCATGAATTGTTCTTTCAGGAACTATGAGCGGTTTTCGCGTCCGGTGTCCTGTACCCGAGATATTGTACCTCAAATGTGGAAAATGGTAATAAATATGCACTTTTAAGAGCAGAGCATGGCGCGCTTTGTTCAAATCCGATAGATTCCACCTCCATGCAACAGACCGCGTCAAAATGAATCGATTGGTGTATAAAATGTAGAGTCGCTGAACTAGGCATGATACAATGTTATGCTAACTCCACGTTGGACAAAAATGTCAAAAAATTAAAAATCAATGAAAATTGGCGCTTAGGGTCAGTTTTTAATGCTGATTCCAGAAATCGTCTCCGTTTGATCGAGAAAAAATATTTTTGCATTAATTCAGGACATTAAAGGAATTAACCTTGAAATTGAAACTTTCAAGAAATATTATAAAAATATTTTTCTCGACCAAATGGAGATGATTCCTGGAATCAGCACTAAAAACTAACCCTAAACGCCAAGTTTCATTGATTTTTTATTTATTTTTTACATTTCTGTCCAACATGGGGTCAGCGTAACATTGTATTATGCCTAGTTCAGCGACTCTGCACTTTAAAGCGACATTTTATACACCAATCGATTCATTTTGACGCGATCTGTTGAATGGAGGTGGAATCTGTCGGATTCGAACAAAGCGCGTCATGCTCTGCTCTTAAAAGTGCATATTTATTACCATTTTCCACATTTGAGGTAGAATATCTCGGGTACAGGACATCGGACGCGAAAACCGCTCATAGTTCCTGAAAGAGCAATTCATGGGGAGTAAAACGGTAGTAATGTCATTGCATAACTTGGTTGTTACCACTAGTAATGCTCGTTTAAGGTTCAGTGTCGAAGAGTTACATTTCATGCCACAGCATTGCAGAAAAAACAGTTGATAAGAAAAACTTGGTGTGTAGGTACTCCAAAGGGTTCTTCAGACGTGTATAAAATCTGGTTGGCGTGGCGGCATTCTTTGACTTTAGCCCCC
>JAAEQW010000159.1 GCA_024231025.1 Candidatus Omnitrophota bacterium | reverse complement strand
TAGGGATAAATGTCAACTTCTGAATAATTTTTTCGTTTCTGTTTTTACTCAGGATGACGGTTACCAACCTGTTTTTCATAATCGAGTCAATGGTTTGTTGTCTCAAGTTTCTTTTACCATGGTAACGTTCGTAAAGCCTTAAAATCATTACCAAAGAAGACCTCTCAGACTCCTACTGATATTCCAGCCCTGTTGTTGCATCAATGTGCTGATGTTTCAGCAGAACCTTTGTCCGTGATTTACCAAAGGTCTTTTGACACTGGCACACTTCCTTCTGATTGGCTACAATTGCTTGTCTGTCCTATTTTTAAAAAAGGCCTTATGTCTGATCCGGGTAATTATCGTCCGGTTTCTTTAGGTTCAAACTGTTGTAAGGGAATGGAATATGTTATTCTTGGGGATACCCTTCCATTTTTAAACTTTCACAATGTCTTCACCCCTAGTCAACACAGTTTTTGAAAGTTTAGGTCCTCTACTACCCAGTTATTAGAATCTACTAATGACTGGGCATTAGCTATTAAAGATAAGAAATTGGTTGATATTATTTACCTGGATTTTGCAAAGGCCTTTGATACAGTTTCTCATACTAAGTTAATTCAAAAATTAGGTAGTTATGGGCTTTCAGGACGATTGTTAGCCTGGATTAAAGCATACTTGACTGGTCAGACCCAGAGGGTTTTTATAAATCAGTCTGAGTCAGATAGTTTACCAGTGACCAGTGGAGTCCCACAGGGAGGCGTTCTGTCAACTATCTTGTTTTTGTTATACGTAAACGACCTCCCCGATTTTGTCTTGAACTCAACGATTAAAATTTTTGCAGATGATGTTAAGATTTATCTGGCTTTTTCGGATCCTTGTGAGACCGATCTACTTCGTGATGATCTTGCATTGATTAGTCAGTGGACCAAAGAATGGCAACTGGTTCTAGCCTTTTTAAAATGTGAAATTTTGCATTTGGGTTCTAAAAATCCCAGAACGGATTATTTTCTTGGATTAACTAAATTAAAATCTCAGGATTCTTTGCACGATCTTGGCATCCAAATGTCGTCATCTTTGAAATTTAGTGAGCATTGTTCTGTAACAGCAGCTAAAGCCATGCAACGTACGTCTTTACTATTCTGTGCTTTCTCCACAACCAAAGTCCAACCTTACATATGGGCTTTTAAAGCATACATGCACCCTATTCTTGAATACGGTAGTCCTATTTGGAACCCTTACCTTACAGGTGACATTTCGAGGCTTGAGAGAGTGCAGCATTACTTTACTAGAAGGCTTCTTGCTCGATCAGGTCATGAACCACTTCCTTACCAAGACCGTCTTCTTCTTTTTGAGTTGGACTCTCTCCAGCTCAGGAGGTTAAAGACGGATTTGATTTATTACTATAAAATCCTTAACGACCTGATCCCCTTGGATCCTAATACTTTTTTACCCAAAGAACTGCGTCAAGAACTCAGGGACATGGGAAAAAGCTTTTTGTTCCTGATATGCGGATCGATGTCCGCAAATTCAGCTTTGCTTGTCGAGCCATTGACAAATGGAACTGTCTACCTAACGACGTTATTTCGGCTCCTTCACTTGCCTCCTTTCGGAGGCGACTCGATCTTTGTCTTTCTGAGTTCACTTTCGACTAAGGGCTTTAGAATAGCGGTTATCTTATCTTCTTTTCAAAATACCTGTTTTTCTTCAAAATTTAAACAAATATTTATATTTTATTATTTTCCATTTTGCGCCGTCTCTGTAAATTATTAAGATTAGTCTTTTCAGGCACACATAAGTGCACCTTGGTGCCTGTGTGTCTCGTTCCCAGGCTTTCATGTTTATACGGCGGTCACCGACTGCTTTTTGTTGTTTTGGTGCTGTCTTCTTATTCAGGAACAAATAAATTCATTCATTCATTCTTATGCCCCTTGCTGAGTGCAAGTCCACTTCAGATGGGGCCTCTAAAGGTTCATTAGGCTGAACTGCCGAGTGCCCGAACGGTTTTAGCCGAGCTCTGGTTGGCGCGCGAAAAATTGCTGTTTAATTTGGCGGGTGGGTCTTGGAGTGAAGCGAGCAAACCTGCACATCATTAACTAGAGAGATTACGGTAGGGTGTGCGGTTTCCCAAACAAAGCAGTAGCCTAAAAATTAGACGAAAATTAGGGGTGGGTACCGTTTTATTCGGGTTCCGGTTTATATTTTTCATCCCGGTTTATATTTAGTCCCGGTTCCATGAAAGGTTGAGCAGGTACCATAGAAATCATAATG
>JAAEQW010000158.1 GCA_024231025.1 Candidatus Omnitrophota bacterium | reverse complement strand
TGTTATTCCCCCACGTTGTGAAGTAACTCTACCTGGTTTATCTACTAGTCTTGTCACCACCCATACCCAGTTTTTATTTCAACCAGATCAGGAAAAATTGCAAAAACTTGGGATTTTTGCCACCCATACCTTACTTTTTCCTTGTAAAAATTTCATTATACCTTTGAGATTATTAAATACTGGTTTTGCTCCTATTAGGTTATATAAAGGAACTACCTTGGGACATTTAGAACCTGATGTTATTCAGATTTCAACAAATTCTACCATGCCCATTGCCAATGTCCAAGTACCTACTGAAGCTTCTCAAAATTCCGCTCAAGAATTAATTAAGAATGAATTTTTGAATGTCATTGACTTTACGCAATCTGACCTTACTCCAGAACAGAAAATGCAACTTTTGGATTTACTAGTCAAAAATCGACACACTTTTGCCTTTTCTGACAAGGAATTAGGAACGTGCACTACACTTTATCATCGAATTGAGACAGGAACTAACCTCCCGGTTAGCCAGAAAGCTTATCGTGTACCTGTTGCTTTCCATCAAGAACTGGAAAAACAGATTAGGGATTTGGAAAATGCCAGAGTAATTCGTCCGTCGCGTAGCCCTTGGGCCGCGCCAGTTATTCTTGTCTCTAAGAAGGATCAGTCCATGCGTTTAGTAGTGGATTATTGGAAGCTTAACTTAGTTTCCGCTAAGGACATTTATCTGCTCCCTAATATCACTACACTTTTGGATTCATTGGGAAAC
>JAAEQW010000157.1 GCA_024231025.1 Candidatus Omnitrophota bacterium | reverse complement strand
CTAGTGGGAATAAAGCGTTACCGCTCCTTCGCTATTCGAACCATTTTACCCGCACAATTTTCGCTCAATGCTCGATCAAAATCGAAATGTCGTATGAATTAGATAGGCGAACGGAAAAGGCGCCTGAACTGCACCATGTTCATGATCAGCATCATCGAAACCGTCTGTATGCTAACCATCGCTACAACATTTTAGGGGTTTGCCAGACAAAGAGGGTGCCAAACCGTCTGATCAAAACGTCACATGCTTTCTTCGATCGAGGTGGTTTGGCACGCCATTTATCTAACAAACCTCCAAATGTTGCTATGCTATAATGAAAATGAAAGCATCCTTCAAAAACCGACAATAAAGACTAATTCTATCTCTTGGTCTTATGGTGAATAATTATTAATGAGAAAATGAGCTAACTTTTGTCATAATCGAAAAAATGATAAAATCAATAATTTTATCAATCAATAAATCTAACAAACTCCACCATATTGATAATCAGCATCATCAAGGCATGAGTATGCTAACCATTGCTGCAATGGGACAAAAATGAGACACATTTAAAACCCGTGGAGTTACTATATTTTGAATTGAATTGAATTGTTTACTCGCAACAAAAAGCTGCGAGAAGGCGAGGGGCAGCATCAATTCAGACATCGAGGCCCCTCCCCTTAAGAAAGTGTGACAGGTCAACAGAGTTCAATGCGGTGCGAAAACGAATCAAGTTAGGTTGCAAAGCTACGGCATCTGAAGGAAGTGCCAGATGTCGACTACACGATTAGCAAAAGAGAACGTGGAAACACAGCTGAGTTTGAGTTTTAAAGAGTTTCAAGGAGTTCCCATGGGTTGTACCAGTTGATAATTCAAAAAAATTGGGCAGAATCAGCTTCTAAAAGTCCATAAAGGATCTTG
>JAAEQW010000156.1 GCA_024231025.1 Candidatus Omnitrophota bacterium | reverse complement strand
TTACTTCTGACTGAAGCGCTTTAATTTGAGCTAATATGTTTTCGGCCATATTTATTCTTTATTGGTAATGGTGTTATTAGTTTATTTGTAATGCCAAAAGTGTGTATAAATACATGGTTTTTAATGAATTACATAACTAAGCTTTTATTTTAGTGTAGAACGAAAAAGCAAGAGCTGTATTAACTCTTGCTTTTTTTTTTGTGATTTTTATTTATATGTCACGTTTTCCCAAATTTTCATTTTTTCAACAACCGTTGAAAAGGTAAAGTCGGCTGGTGCTTGTGATGGCGGGAATTCTTTAAATGTTTGTAAGAATTTTATTACTTCTGTTGCCGCAGGAGCAACAGTAAATAAGTGATCTACCGACCATCTATCATAGCCTCCCGCATTTATTGGTGCTTCTTCATATGGATCTTGGCGTAAATTTAAAATTAAAGGTAGACGGCGTGCCACTAAAGGACAAGCCCATACTTCCCAACCCTTACATTTTTGCTCTAAGAATAATAATTTCCAGTCGCCCATTCTAATTGCAGCAACTTTGCCGCCATCGGTTGCATAAATAAAGTTTTTACGAGGCCAGTTTGTATTATCGTCAGCAGTAGTATTTTTACCTTCAATTAGTTGTGGCAATATGTTGTAACCGTCTAAATGAATTTTATATTGACGACCGTTAAATATTGCCCCTTTCTTTAACTGTTCTTTAATATTTGTATTACCTACCGCAGCCATAACCGTTGGTAACCAGTCATTATGAGCGGTTAGTTCGTTAACTATCTGACCTGATTTTATTTTAATTGGCCAACGAACCATGGCAGGTGCTCTAAAGCCACCTTCCCAAGTGGTATTTTTTTCGCCACGGAAGCGCACTGTGCCCCCATCAGGCCAAGAAAACTTTTCTGCGCCATTATCCGTTGTGTAAATAACGATTGTATTGCCACTGATGCCTAGCTCATCGAGCTTATCGAGTAATTGTCCTACGTGACGATCATGCTCTACCAAGCCGTCGCCATATAGGCCGCCACGTTTAGAGATACCTTTAACATCATCTTTTAAATGTGTCCAAATATGCATTCGAGTTGCATTAAACCATGCAAAAAATGGCTTTTTAGCTTTGTGCGCTTTTTCCATAAACTTTATGGTGGCTGCTAAAAACTCTTCGTCGGCTGTTTCCATACGCTTTTTGGTTAATGGACCTGAGTCTTCAATACGTCCATCAGCAAATGAATGAATAACGCCGCGAGGGCTAAAACGCTTCTTCATTTCCGCAGTCATGAATCGGTTATAGTCTTCATGTTCAGGCTCTTCTTCGGCATTTAAGTGATACAGGTTGCCATAAAATTCGTCAAAACCATGGTTTGTAGGTAAATGACTGTCTTGATCGCCAAAATGATTTTTACCAAACTGGGCGGTCATGTAACCTAGAGGCTTTAATAAACCTGCTAATGTAACATCATCTTCACGAGCGCCTTCTTTAGGTAACCGTTCACCAGGGCCCTATTGACAGGCAGCTTTAAAGTCGTTGAGCAGAGGATAGGTGGTTTTATTCAGCGTCGCAGCAAGTATTGCCCGGATCCATTTCAGAGGATTCAACTTTTGTTTTCGGCAGGTTTCTAC
>JAAEQW010000155.1 GCA_024231025.1 Candidatus Omnitrophota bacterium | reverse complement strand
GCCACATATGACTCTTTTGGGAATGTACAAATCACCAAGGAGCAGATTGTAAACAATCTGCGTTTTCCGGGCCAGTATTTCGATGCGGAAACTGGGTTGTATTACAATTACAACAGGTATTACGATCCTACAACGGGCAGATATTTAAGAACGGACCCCTTTTGTGAAGGTCTGAACCTTTACGCTTACTGCTTCAATAATCCTAATTACTGGATTGATCCTTGGGGTTTGTGTGCGATTAGTGCAGCACCGTATGCCATCGCAGGGAGTATAAATCCCGCGCTTCCTGCTTCTATTCTAGCCAGTGCTCAAGCGGCCGCACTATTAGCAGAGGCCGGTATAGTTGTTCTTCAAGGAGCAGTTGTCGCAGCAGTAGGCGTTGCAGCATATATGGGAACCTCTGCACTAATAGAAGACACTTGGTTGGAGCATGGGATTGGAGAAGCGGCATATGATTGGACACATGATGACAATAATGCGACACCGTATTTAGAAGCAAAAAGTAAAAAAGGGAAAGTTCCCAAGAATGTTGATTTGAAAGGACATGAAACCAATACCGAAGCCAGTAATTTACCGAAGCACCAAAGTGGAGAAAAGAGAAAAGGTCAAAAGTTCACCGATAAAAAACGACAGAACAAGAAAAGAGGAAAAAAATGGAAGCCACGAAAATAAATGAAATTAATTATAAAAGGCAATACTATGTTGGTGTTACCTTACTATTTGCTTCATTTGAAAACCAATGTTACGAAGCGGTTTTGGAATCATATATAGTCAATAGCACAACTAAAAAAGATGTATTAAATGAAGCAAAAAAAATTGGTGAAATGCAGAACATATTTGACAAATCGAGAAATGTATACACTTTTCGTTATTTAGGTATTCATGATATTTTTAGTATAATTGGCCCTATTAAGGAAGGAGCAATATTAGGGCGAATGACTATATGGAACATTACCCTTGAAAGCTCGAATAGCCTCTCGAAGAAAAAAGAAGATTTTAGCTATAACCATCAATTAAATGACTATTACGGGGAAAGTTATCTGTCTGCGCCAATATTTTATGTAAAAGCAGACAGTTTGGAAAATTCGCGGGCAATCTCTTGTCATGTTTTAGTTAAATCCAAGGAGCCTTCTTTAGTGTACAGAAGAGCTTTGGCTGTAGCAAAAAGTGATGAACTAAAAAAAAAAATAGTGAAATCTGACTTTGAGAACCTAACTCCTAACGAGTTGACCTTTATAGGCTTTGAGGATATTCTCGTTATTTATGACGATATTAAAAATGGTGGAGCATTTCTAAAAATTTCCTGCTCCTATAGTTCTATTGAAGAAATTCGTGAACTTATTATAGTTGATGAAGAATTGTCCGGTTTTTTTAATTACCATACGCAAGTATTAGAGAAAATTTCGTCGTATGGTTAAAAAACTTGATGTCGTTCGCAAAAATTAGATTGTTGTGGTTCGCAAAAATTAGATCCGGGTGAAAAAGCCCTGAAGGTGGAGCGTCGTTGGCGTTATCATTAACGGAATTTTTCCGGCAATTTCTGGAGAAACGAGTTTGTTTCAAAATCGATGCTATCGTTTTTCGAATTTTGATCTGGATAGGTTGTTCGGGTGTACGAATGCCTGTTTTCCGGCCTTGCTGGAAATCTTTTTGAGATTCGGTGGCGTGAATTCCGGGGATGTTTAGATGTGGAGTGAGGTAATGTGAAAGGCCGCGTAGGCTTGTCGTTTTTAGGCATGTGGTTCGCAAAAATTACATCCGGGCCAAAAAGCCCAGAAATTGGTGTGTCGCTGGCGTTATCATTAACGGAATTTTGCCGACAATTTCTGGAGGAACGAGTTTTTTCAAAATTGAGGCTGTGGTTTTTCGGATTTGGAG
>JAAEQW010000154.1 GCA_024231025.1 Candidatus Omnitrophota bacterium | reverse complement strand
AAAGCGGTGCTCGTTACTATAGGGGACCGCCTCGGCCTTCGGCCGGCGGTCCCAATAAATATCCAAGAAGCAGTCCTGTTCAGAATTCGGCCACGTCAGAAGCGATCATGCTCCTTTTGATCTAGCAGATAAGAGAAGAATGAAAAGCTGAAGAACAGAAGCTGGAACAAGAACGAAAAGATGACGAAGCTAGACGTGAACGGGAGCGAAAAGCGGCCAGGAAAGACGAAGCTGCAGACGGAAGATGATGGGAAGAAGCTGAAGTGAAGCGCAAAGAGGCCATGAAGATGAAGCTACGAAGTGGGAAGCAAAACTCGACGAAAATCGGAAAAAAGACAAAGAAGATGACCGAAAGGATCGAGAAAAGGCAGAAGTGAAGCATGAAAAAGATGAGGAATAACGAAGGGAAGATGATCAGAAGAGATGGGAAAACATGATTGGATTGTTCCAACGTTCACAATCGATTTCTCATTCTTCCGAAACGTTGTCTTCTGCTGCATCGCCCACGATGATCGCCACTTCTTTGAGTGCTTTGTCAGCTTCTAATACAGTGCCTGTGCTTCATCAGGTAAAATTACTGGAACTAGAATTGTAGATTTTTAAAGGAGATCCTATCGAATGGCGCCCCTTTTGGTCCATGTTCAAAATCATGGTTCATGACAATCAGTCACTAGATCCTGTGTACAAATTCCAGTATCTCATTTCTTGTTTGAAAGGAGTAGCTGCTAGAACCATCGCAGGTCTAGCACAAACGGCTGAAAACAACCCCGTTGCCATCGATTTGTTGCAAAAAAGTTATGGACAAGAGCAGGAAATCTGCCGAAAACACTTCCAGTAGTAGTATATGTAAGTCCCGGTCACGTTACCGCAAAACATAGGGGTTGCGTGAGCATGGACATCTAGTTTTACTACTAAACTTCTTTTTGGAATGGTCCATTTTTTCTTTTTTTCATTCGTCTAACGCAAAGTATAGCTCCGTTTGAGCATGGACATCTAGTTTGGGTCATCTATTAGGTTTTATGGACTGGAAAATAATTTTAGTTTTTATTTTTAGTTGAAAAGTAAAAAGTCCAAAAAAATGTAAAAAATGTTAAAAAATAATATTTTACTACTGGAATTTTTGGAGTGGCATTAAAATTATTTTAAATCCAGTACTGAAATATATTTTATAGTTTTTTTT
>JAAEQW010000153.1 GCA_024231025.1 Candidatus Omnitrophota bacterium | reverse complement strand
TAGGAGAAGCCTATCCATGGTACATGCATACCATATCGAAGAGCGGGCATTCGTGTCGCTCATAAATGCGCGCGTTCAAATTTTGGCATTAACATTGCTGAAGTGGAATTTGCGCAGTTTTGTTCTTGCGCAGTTTCAGATTACGGTACGCTTGCGAACGAAGCCGCCAAATTCGAAAATTGTTGTGCGTGCGAAAGTTGCCAGAATTACGATTTTTCAGATAGAAATATCTGAAAAAAGCCCAAGAAGGTGCGAGAAGACGTTCTAATAAAACCCGAAAAATTTGCGGGCAAATATATAAAATAAGAGGCTAACAAAAAACGTATCCCTCTCCCTTTTTCAAGACCTAAAAATTTTAAAACAACACGCATCATGCATAGGCCTATCAATATCACCACCATAAACCAGAACGCCGCGGAAATGACAGCTGGAACGGAAAAAATCACTGCATTCCAAGATCATCACAAAACTAGGATAGCAAACAAGCTTTGCAAACTGATTAGTGGGGGCCCACTAACAGAAGGAAGCACAACATCAGCCAGTCTGCATGCCGCGAACCACATTTTTGTACCCCTCCCCAATGCGAGCGAGCTGAATTAATATCTGCTTGTAGTTTTGCTCTACTCTTGACCGTTTGGCTGTGAATTCAAAAAAAACCGTTTTTTCCGAAGAGGAGCGCCGGTACATAAGAAATTCCTTTTTGAGATAGAGCGACGATTTTGATACCAATCGATTCGTCTTGACGAGTTAGGAAAAATAATAAAATAGCTCAATAAGCTTAGCT
>JAAEQW010000152.1 GCA_024231025.1 Candidatus Omnitrophota bacterium | reverse complement strand
GGCCGTTTTTGGGCGTTTTGCCCCTCTAAATGGCCGATTTTGCAATTTTTTGAACAATTCACCTTAGAAAATCTACAATAACTTGAACCAGGGATAAGATATCGACGAGCTGAAAAGAGAATTGGAATGATCCTGAATAGCGCTTTCGAATGATGTATGACACCTAAGATTGCTGGCCTTTGTAAAAAGTCGAAATTATTGAGGGTACCCTTCTGGGGTAGCCATGGGGTATCGTGCAAAGAAACCTAGTTCGCCAAACAGAGCCCCGCGATAGCTAAAACTTTCTCTGCGATACCTATGCATTTTCTCTAATTTGCCAAAGGTTAGGCTGGACAAACCGTTTTCGCACAGTTTTTTGAATGGACTTTTGGACAGTAAAATCCTAGAAAAGGGTATTGAGCGATCTACGAAACAACAAGATGAACCAATTATTTGCTCAATGCGTTGGCTATCATTTCTTTTCTTCAAACAGCATTTTCCGTAATAGAAAGGATTCTCGTACCTTATCCCTGCCGACCTGCCAGGGAGGTTTTTAAAATAAGAAATCATTTCATTTGAAACCCAAGTACAGGGTGTTTTTTTAAGTTACCCACTTTGTTTTTTGAATAACTTTTGAATCGCTAAGCCGATTCTCATGCAATTTTGTACAGATAATCTAGACTCTTT
>JAAEQW010000151.1 GCA_024231025.1 Candidatus Omnitrophota bacterium | reverse complement strand
TAAGCGTCGTGTCGATTCTCTTTTTCTCATTAGAAACTAAATTGACTAGTATTCGATGCTTGCAATGAGATTTCAAATTTTTAGATATATAAGGTCGTTGAGGCAAATTGCTATATCCTAACTGCTCTACCGATTGTCCCCCTCACCTTTCATGCTGCATGCGAGATTTGTTTGTTCATTCGTTTGGTTTTGGCACTTCTGAAAAAACGGTCTACATGCTGTGCTTATGATTTTTTAAAATGAACATGAAAACTCAAACGTTGAATCGAGTTAATGCAACATGACTAATCAATATTGGAGAAATCGATTGATAAAATAGACAATTGGGTGCACAATGGTTTGAATAGTGAAGGAGTGGCAACGCTTTATTCTTATTAGATCTCAGTTAGTGTTCACTGCGAAATTAATATTATTTTAGTATTTGGATTGGTAATAATTAAGTAGGTGTTTGAAGGTAGGTTTTGAGTTTTATGTAGGTTTTCGATAACACGGCCTTTAGGATAAATTATTTTTGGTATTCTATTGGCATTTTCTATTTTTCTTAAG
>JAAEQW010000150.1 GCA_024231025.1 Candidatus Omnitrophota bacterium | reverse complement strand
GAGCCGCTGACCATCATAATTAGGCACATACTCTACACCGCCTTCAATTTTCAAAGAAATTGCCGTTAGAGGTATTGGAAAAAAGGGTTTTGCGGCCTCAATATTTTCATATTCATTATTTATTTGATGAATTTTTATTTCTCCAGCATAATCCTGCGCACTAACGGTCAATGCCCCCAATACGACACAAAAAAATAACAAGCATAATTTTTTCATTTTTTAACCCCTTTTTCATATTTTTCAGTATTCTTAATAATTTTGTTCATCATATCAACAACTTTCTCAGGATGCCTTCCTACCGCTGTTTCACCAGATATAAGCAAACCAGTGGCTCCATCTAATATCGCGTTTGCAACGTCACTCACTTCCGCGCGTGTAGGCAATATATTTTCCGTCATGCTGTCAAGCATCTGCGTAGCAACTACCACTGGCTTGTTTTTTATTCGACACCGCTTGATTATTTCTTTTTGTATCACTGGAACCTTATAAATTGGCACGCATATCCCTAAATCGCCTCTGGCAACAATTATACCATCAGCTTCATCAATAATCTCATCCAGATTATTCAACGCTTTCTGATTTTCTATTTTAGCAAAAATTTCACACTCTGGATGCGCTACTTTAACTATTGATTTAAGAAGGCGCAAATCCCTTGCATCTCTAACAAAAGACTGCGCAACGTAGTCGAGCTTTTCCTTGATTGCAATTTTCACATCTGTCTTGTCTTTATCGGTAAGCGCCGAAAATTCAAGCTCAACCCCAAGCATATTCACTCCCTTGTGCCCACTTAACAATCCCGTGGTCATGGTTCTTGTTTTAAGACGCTTTTTTTCAACGTCAATAACTTTTAAAATAATTCTTCCATCATCAATATAAATTGAAGAACCTTTTTTCACTTTGCGCAATGAACCAGAATAATCAAAAGAAACTTCATATTCGTTGCCTAAAACTTCCTCCTGCGTAAGATAAAATTTATGCCCCTTAGTCAACATAACCGGCTTTAAGAGGTTGCCGATTCGGATACGATACCCCTCCAAATCCTGCATTATCTTTATTCGCCGGCGCATTTTTTTATTCAAACTGCGAATGATTTTAACCATCTCTAAATGCTGCTGATGGGTACCATGAGAAAAGTTAAGGCGAACGATGTCGAGCCCGTTTGTAAACATTTTTCGCAAAACACTCTCTTGGCTACTTGATGGCCCAAGAGTAGCAATTATTTTCGTTCTTACCATTTATTTTCTCTTTTTATGTAGATTAAAAACATTTTTGTGCCGCTTCCTTGTTGACGACAGAATCAAAATCCGAAGGGTTTCATCGTTGCGCGCACCAGTAAACTGCTTATAAAAATGTGGTTCTTTCACGATGTTGGCAATAGCCATCAAAGAACGCAAATGGAAATTACGTTCATCGTGACTTCCGGCTAAGACAAAAATTATATTAACAGGTTCCTCATCAACAGAAAAAATTATTCCTTTTTGCGCACGAACAACAATAACTTCAAATTTGCCCTTACCAGGAATAACTATATGCGGTATAGCTAATCCCTTATCAATAACCGTATGCGACTCTTCTTCTCTTGCTATCAGTAATTTTTTAATTTTCGCTGGCTTAATATCGAATTCTTTAGCGAGAAGATCCGAAATGATGTCGAAAAATTCATCGCGCTCCATTGACTCTTCAATATCCAACACTGGACAATTCTCAATCAAACTATCAAAACGATCCTTAATTACATTGTCACGCTTGTGAAGAATCTTTTTTAACTCCTCTTCCAATGATGTATCAACAAATTCTTTAGCAGTAACTCTTTCCACCAAATGCATCAAGGCAGATTGACGCTTAATTCTATTACGTACATAAAAAAGATTCCAAAGAAGACTTAAACCAATAAAGATAGCGGCAATCAAAAGCGGAATATAACCCATTTCATAAATCAGAAAACCATAGGCAATAATCGCAATTATTTGCAACCACGGATAAAGTGGCGCACGAAAGAGTGGCCGATAATTTATGATTTTGCTCTCACGCATAATGATTACTGAAAGATTAACATACATAAAAAGAATTATCATCAAAGTCGAAGCCGTCTTAACCAAGCTGTCTAAATCTAGAAATAAAATCAAGGTAAGCATAAAAAATCCAGTTACTATGATAGAAAAATACGGTACTCCCCGCTTAGAAGAAACCGTTGAAAACCTGCTGGGCAAAAGACCATCTTTAGCCATTGCTAAAGGTACACGCGACGAAGAAACAATACCGGCATTTGCTGTCGTTATAAAAGCGACCAGTGCCGCCAACGAAAGAAATCCCCCAAACAACATTCCTCCCATTTTTAAACCACCATGGGTTAAAGGAATAAGCGTTGAACCTAGCTCTTTTGGAGATAAAAGACCAATCGTTACAATAACACAAAGTACATATATAGTTTGAACTACGAAAAAAGAAATAAACATCGCTTTTGGTATGGTTTTTGAAGGCTTATTCACTTCTTCAGCGATGGTTGCAATTTTGGTAAGACCACCATAAGAAATAAAAACCATCCCTGCAACAGAGAGAATGCCTTTTAATCCTCCGGGCATAAACGGACTAATGTGCTCATAGGGAATCATTTTGCCGCTTAGAACAATAAAGCTTCCCACCACATAAAGAGCACAAACACCAAGCAAAAAGACTACCATGAGATTGTTAACACGTAAGCTTGCTTTAACGCTGTAAACGTTGATTAACATAAAGAATACACAAAAAATTGCCGCGGCAATCTTTATCTCCATATAGCTCACGTTAGGAAAGAAATATTCCAAAAAAGCACCCATACCAACTAAAGCAAAAGCACCTTTTAAACTTATTGAAAACCAATTAGCAAAACCGCTAAATGTTCCGGAAATCGGCCCAAAACTACGTTCAATAAAAAAATACGTTCCTCCTGCTTTCGGCATTGCTGAAATCAATTCAGCCTTACTTAACACCGACGGAAGCACCAGTACACCGGCAAGGACATAAGAAATCACTATTGATGGCCCACCATAACGGTAGGCAAGCGCAGGCAAGACAAACAAACCAGAAGAGATCATCGCCCCGGTTGCCATGCAAAAAACATCCCATAAACCTAACTTATTTTCTGTAATCATCGACTAAATATTACCATATTAAAAGGTTCGTGACCAGAGTCACTTTTTGCGCCACAAAAAGACCTTATCCTTTCTTCGAACAGTAAATGCCAGCTTAACTCCAACCCTTTCCCCTTTAGATACCTCACTTACAAAAGCATGATTTTGCTGCAATTGCTCAACAGTGGTAAAACAAGCAGGAGTGTTCTTACCAATAAAAAGCACTTCCTGGCCTTGCTTTAAGGATTCGTTTTGAATCAGAATTTCAGCAACACTAATTTTTTTGAAAAATTTTGCAACTTCACCAATATATACTTTTTCGTAATTATGCTGGAGTTTTCGACTCACATCATCGCCAGGCCGACCAAGGTAGAACCCCGAAGAAAATCCGCGATTATAAACATTGCTCAACTCATCTTTTAATTTGCTCTTTAGCGCCGCATTAAGTGCGCCATCAAAAAAAGCATCAATCGCTCGCCGATACACTGAAGTAACCACTTTAATGTATTCGGGGGAACGCTTTCTTCCTTCTATTTTAAAAGATCCTATTTTTGCTTCAATTAGCTGATCAAGGAAATCAATTGTGCATAAATCTTTGGGACTTAGAACATAGTCGCACCCTAAGGTGTAGTTGGCTTCTCCTTCTTTATCAATAATGTCATATTCGCGTCTACAAGGCTGTAAACATTCGCCGCGATTAGCCGACTTAGAAAATGTATACTGCGAAAGAAAACATCTGCCAGAGATGCTTACGCACATCGCACCGTGAATGAAAGCTTCTAACTGACATGGGATACCTTGTTTCTGAATTTGCTCTGAGATGCCTTTAATGTTCTCTAAGGTACATTCACGAGCAAGAACCGCCTGATGAGCACCTAATTTCGAAAAAAATGATAAAGCCTCTATGTTCGATACACTCCCCTGAGTAGAAATATGAATATTCAATCCTAACTCTTTAGCAATGGAAAAAACAGCCATGTCCCAAAGGATTACTCCATCAACAGCCGCTTCTTTAGCGGTTTCTAATATTTTACGCACCTTTTTTATTTCGCCATCCATCACAATAACATTAAGCGCAAGATAACCTTTTTTTTCGTTACCATGAAGAAACTCCATCACTTTACCCAGTTCAAGAAGGTCAAAATTATCCGCCCGATTGCGCATGTTAAGACCCTTAACCCCAAAATAAACACAATCGCAACCGGCCTCTACTGCACTTCTAAGTGAGGGCCAGTCACCGGCCGGTGATATTAGCTGAGGTTTGTTTTTTTGCATTTTATTAAAAAAATACGCCCGGAGGAGGTTTGGGCAAGCTCTGGGCAAGTTTAAAGGCTTCCCCTACTAAATTAAGAACTGTTGAAATCGCTTGAAAGGGAAGCGATAAAGCCGCGCAACCATTTGAGGAAAACCCCACAAGGATTAACACCACAATGAGCAGCATTTTTGAAAATATTTTCATGCAATAATTATATCAGAAAAAACCCAATTAGACGATCCATATTTGGATCTTAGTCTTAAGTTATTAGTTGTAAGTTTTAAGTTCGGAAATCCGGAAAAACTTCATTCTTAATCCTTAATCCTTATCGCTTAATCCTTGCGTGGTCTTACGCTCTTAGATTTTCGCTTTTAGCTATTTGATAACCAACTTTGATGTAACCCATTGACATACTAAAGGTAGATTGCTATCATAATTGCAAAGGGAGAAGGTCAATGATTCCATGTATCAAAGGACAAATGTACAATCAGGCAAGAAAAACAGTAACCAATCTGTTTGGTCCGGACGCTCTTGAGATGATAATGCAAGAAATGAATCAACAAGGCAGAATGGTTCTTCAAAGTCGCATCGCCGCCAGTTCCTGGCAGCCAAAGGAACCTTTTGTCAGGCTTATCGCTTTGGCCGATGAAATCTTTGGCTGTGGAGATTACGCAGTAAGTGAAAAAATCGGCACACTTATAGCTAAAGAAAGCATCCCAACAATATATAAGATATTCATTAAATTTGGTGATCCAGGATATGTAATAACCAGAGGCTCTCGCCTTTGGAACCAACTCAATAATTACGGCAGACTAAAAGTTGATTTGGCTGACAAAAATTCTGCCGTTGCCGCACTTTATGAAAACCAAATACCCCACAAAGCATACTGCCACTATTTAATGGGTTATTCCAAAGGAACACTCGAAGTAAGCGGCGCACACGGAATAGCGATTAAAGAGATTTCCTGCCAACTTGATGGAGCCGACCACTGTGAATTCATCGCAAAATGGTATTAACGTTGCTTAAGAACCACACTTAGTCGTAAGTCGTAAGTGGTAAGTATTAAGTCCGGAAATCCGGAAAATTCTTAATCCTTATCACTTAATCCTTGTACGGTCGTAAGTTATAAGTTGTAAGTTTTTCCGGATTTCCGAACTTAAAACCTACAACCTATAACTTAAAACCAATTATAGTTTTACACTATTTAACGTAGGCTTTTATTATTTTCTGTTCATCAACTGGCTTATCACCAGGACCAGTTTCTACGCCTTCGATCTTCTCTACTACATCATAGCCTGAGGTAACTTCACCAAAGATAGTGTGTTTCATATTCAGCCAGCCAGTAGCTGCAGTCGTAATAAAAAACTGACTGCCATTAGTGTTTGGACCGGCATTTGCCATAGCAAGCAATCCGGGCTTGGTGAACCCAACCGATTGAGTTACTTCATCTTCAAATGGCTGCCCCCAAAGTGACTCGCCACCTCTGCCGGTTCCGGTAGGATCACCACCTTGAACCATAAAATTCGGTATAATGCGATGAAAAATTATTCCATCATAATACCCTTTTTCTATCAAGCCGATAAAATTTTCACAAGTCTTTGGCGCTATCTCCGGCATTAGTTTAATTTCAATATCGCCCTGATTTGTTTGTAGAACAACCTTCTTCTCTTCCATAGCATTACCCTCCCCACATCCATTAAATAAAAATAAACCCACCATCATCGTAATGAAAAACTTTTTCATCTTCTCCTCCCTTTATTCAAAACTCTTATAAATACGTCCGAAATCGACTCCACTAATAACCTTATCTTTATATTGCTCAATCAAAGAATATTTTGCCCCTTCTAAGTCTTCACTCTGTATCCCATTTTTCATTGCTAAATATGCTTCAATAAACGCCGACAAATCATCGGCAGCTTTCACTAGTTGTCCATCGCGCGTTTTAGTGGTTATAAATTCATCTTCGGTAAAGCTTTTCATCTGCGCACACCACTGTAAGGGAAGAAGTTTATAAATCTTTTTCTCCATTTCCTGGCGCTCATACTCTTCAATCAAAGCTTTAAGACCCTCAATAGACTTTTTAACCGGATTAATAATGTCACGCGTTAAAACCTCCGGCAAATCATGAAAAAGACCAGTAAAATAATTGTTTACGCATCGCTGCTTACTTGCACCAATCTCTAAAGAAAATAGGTACGCTTGCATCGCAACAATTAACATATGCCCCAATACAGAAGTCTTAGGCACTCTATGCAGGTGACTCCAGCGAATTTGAAAACGCAATTGAGCACAAATATCAACAAACTTTTTTAAGTTTTGTGAGGAAAGAAGCATTTGCATACTTTCAAGATCATGGTATTTCTCTTGCTTAGCAACAATATCACAAGCGATCTCCTCAATCTCGTATCCATCAGGATTGGCTCGTTCAATAATGTCAAACTCCCATTTTGTTGCATAAAAATGGGCTGCACTAATAATGCGCCGATTAATATTGCGCTCTGGATCAAGAAGATATTTTTTAAAACGAAAGCAGAAATCATCACCCAAACATGCCATAACCGGATTTATCCTTTCATAAACCCAGGTATTTAGCATTTTATATTTTTTATGGTCCTCTTTTATGCGATGAAAAAGAGGCGGTTTCAAATCAGTGAGAATAGTTCTTTGCAGAAATTCAAAAATTCCACCTTCAATCACTTCAATCCAGTTGAAATCTTTATTATTTAAATCCTGCTCATACTTGCCCAGCACATAAGCAATAATCATCTTATGCGCTTGTTTGTCTAGTTCGGTAAGCTCTACCGTGCGAATTTGATCGTTCCAGCGCTGCATGCTCGCTGATTCATGAAGTTTTAGGAAAAATGATTTACTAATCATAAATTATTCACAAAACATTGTAAACGGGCAAAATCTACAACGCCTTTCGTTTTTGTCGGCGACAAACGGTACATTTATATCAAAAATATCAGAAAAAATACACTCCAAAGCTTTATTGCAAGCCTGCATCATCTTATCTACCGAGGCGCGATTAGCATCAGATATAAAAGGTTTACGTTCGGTAGTTCTTAAATTGTACAGTTCAGCGTTAATTGAACGTTCTGGGTATTGCTTCTCAGTAAAATAATAGTACAACGGCAATTGAAAAGAACGTATATTTTCCTTAATCGACGGACGTGTCATTTCCATTGCCTCTAATGCCTTTAATTTTTTAGGGACAATATTACTTGCGCCGGTTTTATAGTCTATAATTACTATACTATCATCACCGAGCTCGTCAACCCTATCGGCAGTATAAACAAACTCAATATCATTGCCCATTATTGTCATGGTATCTTTTATTTTCTTTTCAAGACAAATAACGCGCTTAACGTTACGCTTGCTTTCTGCATCTAAGAATTTGTTCATTCGAATGGTCATAATTTTTTTCAGTAAAAATGAATCCGACTTCATTCTACGCGTAAGTTGATGCTTAAAGCGCTCATCCATTCTTTTAAAAAAATAAACGCGAAACGCCTTATCAATAATTGGTTGAGTGCTGAGAAACCGGCTGAAAACATCTTCCAGAAGTTCATGAATAAAAGTTCCCACCGTTGAGGCCTGAGGATCATCAAGTGAATCTTTTTTTTCCTTTAGTCCTAAGCAATAGTTGTAATAAAAATTTAACGGACAACTCAAATAAGTATTAATTCTGCTTGCTGAATAAGTCGCTTGCCTTAAGTATTGCACCATCTCCGGTGTCTTCTCAATTACTTTGTCGTTGCTGCAAACTTTAACTTCAAAACTCATCTTCTGCGGGGGAATCGCCATTAACTTAGCGCTTTGTTTCTGCTTGTTCCATATTAGCTCTTCGATAAAACGGCTTCTTTCCTTATTGGAGCTTTCCTCATAAATTAAATGAACGCCCTTAGCAGATGCAATCAAACGCATAAATTGATAACGCTGAATTTCTTCCTCTTTTTCAAGACGGTTTAGGCCAAGATTCAGCATTACCTCACGAGGAATCAATGGTTCATATATTTTTAATTTGGGCAACACCGACTCGTTAGCATCAACAATAATAACATTATCAAAATTAAGTGATCGAGTTTCAAAGAGCCCTAAAACTTGCATACCCCGTAACGGTGACCCGGAAAAAGAAAGCTTATCGCCTTGTAAAAACTGGCCAAATATGTCCCAGAGTTGACCAGACTGGAAGTGTTCGTTGCAAAATGATAAATTTTCTAAATCATCTTTGACGCCGTAGAGTCTGTTAATAACTTTCGAATTAAAAGCAAACTTATAAAGTATGCTTTTGTCGACCAACACGTCTAAAAGAGCACCCATATTTTCGGCAAACTTCACAAAAGTGTTAACCCCTTCCCATTGACGCAAAACCAAAGAATGTATTTCCTTTAAAGTAAGCCGACATTCCTCAATGCTCGCCTCTGTTTTCATATTACTGAGGGTCTCTTTGGTAAGTAGAAATATTTTTTCTTCTGCTTCAATTTCATCTAAACTTAAAAAAAGGCTACCGCCAATCGATGTTTCATCGAAGCCGCAAAGTGACTCTTCCAATTTGTGGATAAGCACACGGCTAATTATTTCGCTGGAGGTAATTTTAAGGTTTTTAATCAATGGGTGACGAAGAACATTTAAGTAATCGCGGGTATAATACTTACCATTTTTTTTATTTTCTTGTGCTTTAGCTAATAAGTTAAATAAAGCATAAAGCGGACTCAGGCGCAATGGGTACCCCATTGAAACATTAAACTCACTGCCCAAATTTACCTGCGTTAATAATGGGATAACTACCTCCGAACGCGGCAAAACTATAACTGTGTTATCGCATGGGCCGGCTTTTACTATCTCGTTAACTGCGGCAACTTGAGAATGAATATCAAAAGCCTGATAAAGTTTAAAATCACCCATTGCGGGCTTGGGACAAGTAATTGGTACACCAAAATTCTTGGCATTTTTACCAAGCACCGACCAATCATCTTGGCTGCCCTGAAAAATAAAAATCCCCTTTCCCTTGCTGCGGATTGCTTTCATAAGCCCGGCTTCGGAAGAATTAATATAAAAGAAGTTACAAAATATGATTTTATCAAATGAGTCAAAACTATTGGTAATAGCTTTTTCCTTTGCCTTAAGATATTTGGTTCCCCTCGAATAAAGATCCTGCTCACTTAAAGATTGGTGATAATATTTGCGCAGCTTTATAATGTGCTTTAGCAAAGCATTTATGCTATCGGGTATTTCATATCCAATATCAGCACTTTTCTCAATATTGACTAAATTTTTACTTTCAACATCTTCGCAGTCAATTTGCTCAATAAAAGAAATTATCTCCCTGGCCCAGGGCAAAAACTCAGCAAAATTATCGCGCCCTTTTAATATATCGGGGGCATGCTTTTTAGCTAAACTATAAATCAAAAAGCTTGAGTCAAGGCTGGTTATCTGCTTTATGGGGGCTGTTGGCGAAATAGTATAGTTTATAAACTCATCAATTGAAAATACACTCGGGCCAATATAGCTTGTTTTGATTTTGCGGCTAAGCGCTTTACGCAAGAATAAAGCCGGCCGTTTTCCCCCAAAACAACACGCAACCCGCTCCAGCGACTTACCTTTTTTATAAAAGTCATCATAAAGAAAATCAGAAAGTTTTTCTATAAAATTGTCTTTAAAGCTATACGTAATAACATCGCTCATTGCACTTCTTCTTTTTCTAAATTATCCAGATAAACTAAAAAACTTCTTATTTTTTTATCCTTATAAATCTGGCCAAGAATGCCCGCATACTCTTTAATCTGGTTGCGATAATTGGCTTGGTTGTCTTTGGTCAATTTATAATCAATAATCCAGGCTTCTTTTTCCCAAACAATAAGGCGGTCAATGCGTTTGGCATCACCAAAAACACTTATAAATTCCTTTTCACAAAACACTTCTGCTTGCGGATAGAAAATAGTTTTTAGCTCATCTTTGCTAATTAATTGTTTTATCTTTTCACAATAACGTTTTTCATCAAAAGAGTGCTCTAATTGCGCGCGCTTACACGCCAGTCGCACTATTTCCTCATCACTTTTACCGGTACAATCGCCTATTACAGATAACATTAGGTGCAAAATATTACCTTCAACAATTCTCTGGCGGCGGTCTAAGGTGAACTCTCCGCTTAAAAGCGACGACCAGTCACAATGAGCATACGGGCCAGCATCAATTATTTGATAGTTTTTTTCTCTCTTAACTATTTGATATGTTTTTTTCTCGCCACGTTCTTTAATATCTTCCGGAATAAGAAAACCGGCCTTATTGATGGCATTTGCGCTTTTTTTGGGAATAAACACATAGAGCTCATATTTAGATCTGGTTAAGGCAACATAAGTATTATTTAGCTCATCAATGCATGACTTTTTGTAATCTCTAATGTATATGGAGTTAAGCTTTTCACAATACAGGCGATAATCTTCAACAATGCGCAAAAGGCCCAAATCACCGGCTTCCTCGTCTTCAATGTATGATTTTGTTCCTCTTCCGCCAGTTTCCGGTGTTATATCAATACGAAAAAACGGCACAATAACTACACCAAATTCTAATCCTTTAGATTTATGCACAGTAAGAACTTTTATTGCCTCACTGCCAATGACATTAACATATAAATCATCGGCCGAAGCATCTTTTAAAAAAGTAAGTAGTTCATCTAATCCGAGGCAATCTTCTTCTTTAGCTTTTGCCAATTCTAGAAGTTTCATAAAAAACGCCTGACTCTCTTTAAAATTTTTAATTACATTCAAGCGCTGATAAATATTTGTCAATAATTCATATACCGATATAAAGCCAACACTTCTAAAAAATGGTTCAATATATTTTTCCCAAATTACAGGGTATTGTTTGCGAAATAACGCATAGAGTGCGGCTTCTGTATTTTTTTTACGTAAAGAAAAAATAAAATCCCGCACATCCTCAGAAGACAGCCCTGATGCAGTAGTAAAAATATCACCAAGAATAAAGGCGGCAAAATTTAAATTATCAATTGGAGAATGTAAAAAGTTAAGAAATGCAATAATTTCTTTGATTTGTGAGTGTTTTAAAATGTTTAGAGTTTTTTCTGATTCAACCGGCAAATTCTTTGTCAAAAGCCATGATGTAACAAGCTCGGTCTCATTATTATCGCGAGTGAGTATTGCAATGTCCGAAAAACTAAAACGTTTGCTTAAATCATCCAGCAAAATTAAAATCTTACTTTGCACCACTTCATTACGCTGACTTTGATTTTCAGCGTCAACGCGTTCGATGCACACATAGCCATCGCCGCTGCCTTGGCAATACTGCTGTTTATCATCTTTAAAAACATCAAGAATTTCTTTTGCATCGCCAATTTTTTCATTAATTCCAGATGCTTTTAGAAAACTATTCAAATTTTCTTTCGAAAACACCTGATTATTAAATTCAACTATTTCCTTTTGACTGCGCCAATTCTTATCAAGAAAAGCCCCCTTAACATTGAAATGGGTAAAATCTCTCTTAACCGAGTCAAATAGCTTCGCTTCTCCACCGCGAAACCGATAAATTGCTTGTTTTTTGTCGCCAACATAGAACAGCGACCCCCCGCAAGATAGAGCTTCTTCAATCATAAGGCGAAGATTTTGCCATTGCAAAATGCTTGTGTCTTGGAATTCATCAATTAAATAGTGTTTAAATCTGGTGGCTAGCCGATAGTAGAGCTCGGCAACGGTGAAGCCGTCTTCGTCAAAAAGTAGGCGCGCTTTGCGGTTGAGCTCTTCTAAAAATAATACATCTTCTCTTTTACAAACCTCACTAAAAGAATCAAGCAACATCCCATAAAGTTTTACATATGGATTGTATGCTGTTGTTGCGCAACTCTCAACCAGCTCTTTAATGCTTTTGCCAGTTGCGCTCCACTTTTTACTAAAGTGCTTATCGCAAACTTTGCCCTTATTCATTGGCACAACTGAATCGCTAAACTTTTTTGGTAGATCAGATATATCAAACTTATCGCCCCGGCTAATGAACCGATTTATTGCTTTAGTAGTGGCTGCGTTCATTCCTGGAGGAATTTTTTTTGAAAGTTCTTCTATCTGCTTAAAAACAATTCCCTTTTTCTTTATCGCTTCAACACTTCGGCCACGATACTCTCTAAATATTCCGCCATACTTATTACTTAATCGAAATAATGAGTGCATCAATTGCAGGATATCATCTTTTGGAAACCAACCGTTTCGATTTTCAACAAACAAATAATGCGCCAAAAACTCTTCAAAAGAATTTAATACTTCTGCTTCATTGGCGGCTCTTTCAATAACAAGATCTAAGCAGTAGGCAAGTATTTTGGAATAATCGCGTTTTATGCTAAAGCTTGCCGAACGGTCAATACGCAAAGCACAACCCAAAAGAAGCGCGTTAATAAAACTGTCGATTGTTTTAACCTGGAAAAAATTATAGTGGCTAATGAGCTTATCCATAATTAAATTGGCGCGCTCCCTGGCAAACTTTTTATCGACCCCAAGCGAATCGTAAATATCTTTTTCCTGTTCTTTGTTTGAAAAATCGTCAAAGGCAATACGCTTTAAAAACTCAAGAATTCTTTCTTTCATTTCAATCGTTGCTTTATTGGTAAAAGTAATCGCAAGAATATCGCGCAAAGAAATACACTCCGGGGGTATTTTAGGATTCATAAATAGTTGCAGATAACGCTTAGCAAGGCAATAGGTTTTACCGGAACCGGCAGATGCCTCGACTACTACAACTTCAGGAAAATTAGGGGTATTCAAACACATAAAACGAGGCTATTTACAAAATCTATCTTTCAATTGTTGCAGGTAATAGTGTGCGAATTGGTCTTCTTTGCCTTCTTCAATTTCGGTTATCTCGCCTCCGCAAAAATAACCACTTTCCGGATCAATGAATTCAGACCAAACAACCACAACTTTCAGTTTAACTGAATCTAATTCATCGGGAAGAAAATAATTAATCAAAAGAATTTGATCCTTTTGCCAATTGTTTTCAGACGAAAAACATATCCCCATCGAAGTAATATTCTTACTGCTGCCCTTACTTTTAACGGAATCATCCAGCAATCTTATTTCTAGGAAATCATCTGTATCAAGCCTTATTAGTTTTCTTTGTTTTTCCATAGCAGTAGTATTATACTCACAAATATAGCATTTTTGCAACTGTTAGATTTTAGGTGCAATTTTGTTTTTACAGATTGTCAATGCAACTGAAAATATGTAAATACTGAATATCCGCTTATTTACCGGTTTTTAAATGCTCTAATTTGATTCTACGAATCGCGTCTTGTTGGGTTACCCTTTCGATTTCAACTATTTTCTCGACCGTGCCGTCTTTGTCTTTATGCACCTGCACCTCTTTAGTAATTAAGGTACTGACACACCCCGCAAAAATTAAAAACGCTGCTGCAATCAAAACTTTTTTCATATCTGCCTCCTATTGTGATTAATAATATTATTTTCGTCGGTATCCCACATAACCGGATTGCCGGTAATGTATTCGCGAATTTTCTGCAAAGATTTATCATCACGAATAATATGGTCATAATAATTACGTTGCCAAATAGGATTTCCTGGTGTATTACGTAAGGTGTTGATACGTTTTGCTGCCACGGATTTAAAACCGGCGACGAATGATGATAATAATTGTTTTTGATTAATTTTATCCGTAGGGGCCGATGGCTGTCGGCCCTTTATGATATTATTTTTGATTATAGCAATGGCGTAAATATGATTAGGCATGATTATATGTTCAATTTTATTTCGTTTCGAATAATTTCAGAATTTTTTAATTCGTCATTAATAATTAAACCAAATTCATTTAATTTTACATCTTAGAGAGGGCCGACAGCCATCGGCCCCTACGTTATCTAAATGCAGAACCATTATAACACAAAACGGGAAGGCGAAGGCCTTCCCGTTTGTAATTCTAATTTATGCGCGAGACTTATTTAATGCGCGTAAGAGAGTTCTTGTTGCGGTTGCTTTGACGCAAAGAAACTCTTCGGGTCCTGATCACGCTTCATCTTGCTTACCAAAGGTGCCAACCCTTTAAAAGTCTTAATGTCAAAAGGAATATCATAAAGGTCGATGTTAAATTGTCCATCACCGCGCAGGTCAATTTCACCATCTAAATTAATTCCACCAAACGATCTCTCTGCTGCATTATAATCCTCTTGCTCATCGGAAGAATCTGTTTCATTAATCTCGCCAATATCCTCTGCCTGATAAAGAGCCAAGTCTTCAACTCCCTGCTGAGCCTTCTCTATTACTTCCATGAATACATCTTCATTTTGACTTTCTCCACCAGCTAAACCATTGTTGACACCAGGAATGCTAAAGATTGCTCGCGCGTTTTTTCTGGCGATACTAGCCCCATAACCAACATTAAAACGCCTGGCAATATCACCGTATTTTACAATTAAAGCTAAACGTAGCATATCAACTCTTTTTTTAATCTTTTCTGTATCCAACTCAACAAGATTAACTGCTTTACCTTCAGCTGGAGTGCTAATGTCTCTGGTTGGTTCAATAGTAATCGGAACGCCCAATAGCTGCTCTGCAGTAATACCGGCTAAACCAATATTTACCGCGTCATCTATTTCTTGTTGAGTGGTTCTTCCGTTTACATCACCTCCGTCAGATACTTCAACAGTGTACCAAGGCATTAAACGACCATCATTAAGTATGGCATGCATTAAGATATTGGCATCAAGATCGGTTAATCCTTTACCCATTGCTCGATGTATTGAATGGGCAATATTGGCCCAAGTTGCACCAGCATCTACTGCTTCTTGAATCCGCCGCTTCAAATACCTCACAACATTTTCCTGATTTTCTTCCACTCTAAAGAATATTGATTGGACACCAGCTTCAAGAGCAGAATCTTTCCATGCTGCGCCTGCCATCGCAACATACTCATTTTGCACCGCAATACCCGCCCATGCTCCTTCAGGTATTCCATTTCTGAACTTTTTTTCAAAACGGTCTATTTTTTCTTTAGCCTCTTTTCTGTTCTCAAGATGCCTCTTCCAATTGCCACCTTGACAAGTAGTTTCTTCCAAATTCAGCTGGCTTGATTGCGCAGCCGCCATGTCGTAAGCGCCGGTGCTGGTTGGTGGTTTTTCTCCTAAATTTTTAGAAAGTTCAACAAGGTGATCTTTAATGTCCTGATCTGTCGGGAAAGGATCTACCGCACCATTTTCTATTTCTTCTTCTGTGGGGTGGCGCAGCGACTTTGGAACAACAACATGCAAAGCATCGTGAAATATCGCTCGACCGCGCTGCTCGGATGTGATTTCCTTATGAAGAAAGAGCTGAATACCAGTTGTAATTGCTGATTCTGAAAGATTCCATCTATAAAAAAGATCAAATATACCTTTGCGCGCGTGCAAGAAAGGTAATCCCTCACCAATTGCCAGCCTGCCCTCTACGGTTAAGATATCAATAAACTTAGCAACATATAGCGCCGCGTTTTTGAGATCCTTTTCGCTACGATTCAACGCCGTAGCAATACGCGATAGGTCCGCTGCCTCAGCCGCCTGTTCAATTTCTCCACCTTTCCGACGAAGATACTTTAATTCATTTTTTACAAATGTATCATGCGCTGTCTCCTGCACAATTTCTTTCTCAGCAAAGGCGAAATCGGCATCTGCCATATGCTCACCAAGATCAACCATGCGATTGGCAAAACCCCATTCATTATCGTACCAAGAAAGTACTTGCACCATCGTACCGACAACAACTTTAGTGAAGTCTCCGGCAACCGTTGATGAATGTGGATCAGTAAGAAAATCCACCCCAACTTTTTTCTCATCGGTATAAGCAAGAATACCTTTTAATCCCTCAGTCTCTGATGCTTCCTTTAAAATTGCGTTAACTTCTGCTACTGTTGTGTCTTTTTTCACATTGATTGTTATCGTCGTCGCTGAAACAGTTTTAGTAGGAATACGAAGTGAAGCTCCATCTATTTTTCCATCCAATTCAGGTATTACTTTGCCAGTAGTTTTAGCTGCCCCTGTGATGGTAGGTATTATCATCGCACCGATAGCGCCTCTTGATCGATAAGGATCGCTGTGCGGAGCGTCACCTACTTTCTGATCATTAGTTGTAGCATGCGTTGTATTCATCATTGCCGACTGAACTCCAAGTGTATCATTTAAGACCTTAATCACCGGAGCAAGATCATTGGTTGTGCACGATGCGTTCGAAACTATGTCATGCTTCGCTGGATCATAAATACCTTGGTTCACTCCGAAAACTATAGTTGGAAGCCCTTTGCCCGGAGCGCTAACAATAACTTTTTTGGCTCCCGCTTGACGATGCAAATCAGCCGCTTCTTTATCTCTAAATATTCCGGTACACTCCCACACTTGACCAATACCTAGTTGTCCCCATGGCAGCTGTGTCGGATCTCTTTCTGAAAATAATTGAATTCTATGATTATTGATTCCTTCAGCATTGATAACCAAAAAGTTATCATTTCCCTCTTCGACCACATCGATTCCAACATCCTTAAGCTCTCCATGATTAGAATCGTACTTAAGTTTGTAAGCTAGCTGCTGGGGTGACTGCAAATCATTCATCGCTACAACATCAAGATCGGTTGGCTCTCCGTGCATTTTTTTCATAATCCACACGCGCAAACTCAACATGCCGATTCTGCCGCCGCCATTAATTGCAACCTTATTTTTCTTCTCTAAAACAACCGACCCGTTGGCAGCAGCGCTGCCAGCTTTCGCGATTATTACCCCATAACCAACTGCCATTCTTAGGCAATTAATTAAGTCCAATCCGTTTCTACCTTGACCAATAAAATCCTTAAGCGCTTTTTGACGATGCGATAATCCAACATTTAATTCTAAATCATTTAACAGCATCAAAACTTCATTAGGGTTACTGAGGCCGGTTAGTGGATCATTACTTACGTCAAAATCGTAAGGCCGTCTCAAAAGTTCTGCTACCTTATCGACTCTGGTAAATGCTAGCTGATATTCGCCACTATCAAAAGCTTCTCTCGCTTCGGTAAATCCATTGTCGATTTGTTCAATCAGCGGCAGATCTTGAGGGTCAGCTTTTTTTGCTATTGGATCGAGCCTATCTATCTCTCTCAAACCATTAACTAATTCTAATCCGCTTGCACCTTCATCAAGAAGAAGTTTAAGAGCTTCCTCACTAAAAGATAATGTGTACCCTCCTGTCTCTATCGCACTTAATAGGTGTTGAACTCCATCGGGGTTACTGATGCCGACTAGCGGGTTACCCTTTGCATCAAATTTTTCAGGCCATTTCAAAAGTTCTATTGCCTTATCAATTTCTTTAAGTGCATAGGAATCTCTTCCATGTTTAGAATGTTCTTCGGCTCTATCAAAAAAACTGTCTATTTGTTTATTAGTCAGCGGCAGGTCTTGAGGATCGACTTCTTCGGTTATTACCCCAAAACCAATTGCCATCCTTAACCCGTTAATTAAATCCAATCCATTTAAACGTTGGCCAAGCAAGCGCCAAAGGGCGCTTTGACGACGAGACCGTTGAAGCTTTAAGCTATTTAATAGTTTTAAAACCTCATCGGGATTACTGAGGCCGGTTAGTGGATCATCACTTGTGTCGAAATCGAGAGGCCGTGTCAAAAGTGTTGTTGCCTCCTCGACCTTGGTATATGCTAACTGATCCTCACCCTTCGCAAGAGCTTTTTTCGCTTCGACAAACAAGCCATCGATTTGTTCAATCAGCGGCACGTCTTGAGGGTCGACTTCTTCGATTATTAGCTTGAAACCATTTAGCTTTCTTAAGCCATTAATCAAATCCAGCCCATTTATGCCTGCGTGAAGAAAACCCTGAAGGTCTTCTTGACGAGGATATAATTGGCGCTTTGATCCTAAACTATTTAACAGACTTAAAATTTCATTAGGGTTACTGACGCCGGTTAGCGGATCATCTTTTGCGTCGAATTTTTCAGGTCTCATCAAAAGTTCTATTGCCTTATCGACTCTGGTAAATGCTAGCTGATATTCGCCACCATCAAAAGCCTCTCTCGCTTGCGCAAATCCATTGTCGATTTGTTCAATCAGCGGCAAGCTTTGCTGCACTGCTTCTTGAGCTTCCGCAACAAAATCGGCAGGAATCGGGCGCAAAACCAAAGGTTCTTGAGGTAAATATGGTACAAGCTTATCAAAACTATCTGCAATACCTAACTCATTTATTGCGTCTCCCATCCAGGCCTGCACCGCGTTCATAACCGGATCCCGTAATTCTTGCGGCATACTAAGAAAGTAGGGTAAAAGTGGTCTGTAAACATGCTTTACTAAATCTTTCAGTTTACTTCTTGCATCACTAGGAACACCCTCCTCAGGGTCGGTAAGAATAAGATGGGTAAGTCTCCTGCGGCCTTCGAGAGTATATGAAGTTATGCCCTCCTTAGCTAAGATATTGAAAAACTTTGTTTGGGCATCATTTTTCCCGCCAAATTCAGCCGAACGAAATCTTTTGATTTTGGCTTCAACTCCAGGCAGCGTAACGTAATCCATCAGCCAATCCGCATCCTTACCAATAACCTCTAAATACGCGTTAAGGCGATCGGTAATATTCGCTCGATCAGGCTTTAAAAGCAACTGCAGTAAATCCCCCACAGTATCGGTCATTATGTTAAATTCTTCGGCCATTGTTCCGGAAAATTTGTTAGCTATTCCAGTCGCAAAGTGAATATCCTCAGCATTTCGACCCATATCTGCGTACTGATCGGTAGTACATTTAGAGGCTCCATGCTGACCCCTTATTAGGACAAACTCACCGCCGAGGATTTCTTTCACTTGCGGCAAGGCAAGATACCTTTCCGCCAACGCAAAAACACCGATATTGGCCTCTATCCCCGCGGTACCATGTGAAGTTCCGGTTTTCGGACTCCATTTAATTGCGGTTAACTCAGGTAAATCGTAACCGTAATCTGCTTTAAACTGTTTATTCGCTTCTAATAACTCACGACGCAACATAAGCAAAAATGCAACAACTGATTCCGGCTCACTCGGTTTATTCTCAAGAAACTTTAAATCAGTATGTGCATCTTCAACACCAGAAAGGGCACGAAACCCTTCCGGTAAATATCCGGCCCTTATTGCTTTCGCCTCTTCTATTCTTTGGTGGACGATTGCCTTTGCGCTAAATTTGGCATTAAATACCTGAATTTTCTCAGATGCTGCCTGACGCTTGGGACTATACAACTCCCAAAGCTTATCATCAGAAACCTCACCCTTATCTCTAACCCATGCAACCGCCACTTCCATTGATGGAGAGCTCTTGATCTTATCGATTAGCATCTTCATGCTTGGACTAAAACCATTAGGATTATCATCAGTGTGCGCACCTCGGTAAAGGGCTTCCATTAGAACTTGATCCGCCAGAGTTGAAAAATCAATATCGAAATGGGTAATTCCTGCTTCAGCGGCTAAGGTAAGTATGCCGAATATTTTCTGCATTTCTGCTTCTCGCCGCGCCTTATCAATCATCCCTGAACTCTCGCGTTCAACAAGAGGCATTTTCGCCCAAATTTTCTCCTCGTAACCATCAACCGACAGTTCATCGGACGCCGCTGCAATTAGAGCCTTCGTCTTATCTAAAGCAAATATTTCTGACAATTTAGCTTGAAGATGATCAAGCTGCGTAGGAGTTGAAGCATCACGGCCAGCAAAAGCATCACCAAGATATACATGACCAACAAAATCAAATAAATCCAAAAGCCCAGAATAGATCAGCTCAGACATGGCAATTTCAGCCGCAATAACCGCGTTAGCTTTATCTGCTGCTCGCCCAAGAGCAGCTTGCTCCATCGCCCCACCGCAGCGTAAATTATCTGCCGGAATACCTCTTAAAACGCCATCGGTAAATGGCTGGAGTAACGATACATTTCTAACATTTGGAGAAAGTTTTCCGCGCGCACGTTGAATTGCCGCAGCTAAATGAAAAGCCATGCGGCGCACTTGCGGATCAGGTTGAACAACTGAAAGTTCACGCGCTAAATCAAGTATACGAAGATTATCTGTGAGGTCCGTGGGGAGTTGAACATTGACCATTCTTCCTGCGCTATCAAGGTCGAAAGTAATTATGTCTCTGTAGTTATGAATTAATTCGGTAATTGATCCGGCTAACTGTGGAACATCACGCACGTCGGCCTTAGTTATTACCGAACTGTCTTTAGGCGCTTTCTCAGCATCAAAAACCTCTTTTGCGTAGCTTCCATTTGCCTTTTGACGAGTAACAGTATTACCTTCGATTGCGCCTGATATCCCCTTATTAGTCCGACCATGCGGAATCGCTGCAGCGGCCATATCCGGCCCAGGTTTATTGTCAATGCCTTCGGTTGTAACTCCAGCCTCACTTACTTCACCCTTTGAAGCCCCGCCAACACCTGGAGCCAAAGGATCGGTACCAGACTTAGTCGTAGTTGTTGGGCCAACCACCAGATCAGTTCCGCCAGAATAGTAACGACGATTAACTTTTCTTTTTGTGGTAAAATCAGAATCACGGCGAATATAATTATAGACACCTTTTTTGTAAGCTTCTAAATATTGGTTGTATACTTTTTCCTTAATCTGGGGGTCGCTGGTGTCAACTCCGGCAATCTTTTTCTTATCAACGTAGATATCATTAAGAATAGTCTGTTTTAGTTTCTTTTTAAACCACGAGGCTAAAAGCACCGAATGATAAATTTGACGCAAATGCGAGAAGCTTTTCCCGTAATTTACTTCGTTCTCGATTACCGGCAAAATTACTTCTTTGGTTATTTGGGCGGAAATATTATTGATTTGTTTTTCAGAGGGCACATCACGCTGTGCCCCTGCGATGTTTTGTTCTTGGGCAAGGTAATCCTGTTCCAACATTACCTTTAGATGGCTCTCACCAATATATGCGCCTTGGGCATTTTCGTAAATTACCGCATGCTTAGGAGTAATCCAAACTTTGTTAAAGGTATTAATTGGCACGTCAGTTGTGCCATACATTTCTTGGGTCCGAGTGTAAATCTTTTTCCAATACTCTTTACCAAGCGGACTTTCCGGATAAGTTAAAGACGAAGTTAATTGTTTTAGAACGTAATCTTCACCTAAAAGGTCACGTCCAATATCGGTTACGCTTAGCTCATCAGAAATAATTCTATCTTTTTCCAATGGAGAAAGGTTAACCCATAAATCCTCTTCGGGAACAGTTATCGCCGCAAGAAATTGGCGAGCGATCTTTTCTACTTCCTTTTTCAGTTCGCCGTCGCTAAGGGCAGTATCGCCTTCATCAAGAATAAAATTGAATTTAAAGGGATTGTTGGTATCAAATTTTATCCCGCGCAAAACTACCGGGTTAAAATTTGCGGTTGTATCAATAAGTTCGGTCGGTGCCGCCATATACGGCAAGGCGGAAGCATATGCTTTAGGAACTTTATTGGTCTGCATCATAAAGGTGCCCAGCAGAAAAATTCCCATTGCTAAAAACACTGTAACTTTGAATGGAACCGACGCTTTTCTCTTTTGTAAAAATAGTATCATCGAAAACCTCCTCAATTGTGCAGCAAAATCACTGCAATTGCCACCTTTAAAACATTAAAAAAGGGAGGCATTACTCTATTTGAGTAATGCCTCCCCAGGTATTTAACATACATTGCTTTGTAAGCGCTTACACAAAAGTAACATATCCACAAGCAAAAGTCAACCCAATTTACAAAAAATAACCACAAGGAGACGCTGTCGGTAACTACCTCACACTCAACAGTTTACAAAACAATGCGCACCTACGCGGTGCATATGAGTTGAAATTTCAAGTTTTCTAATACCTGCCGGACAGGCAGGCAAACTTACAACTTACAACTTACAACTTACAACTTACAACTTACGACTTATAACTCTCATCACGTGGGATATCCTGAAATTAGAATGCCGTTGTCAACTGGCGTTGACTGCATATCTCTTATATTTAGCGCACTATTTGGCGATGACGCTCCCTCGCCGCCCACTGAAACAAGCGCATCTTTACCACCGATAATCTTCGGCGCAATAAAAAAATACACTTTATCGACTAGCTTACTGTCAAAAAACTCACCTAAGGTCTGCGAGCCACCCTCAACGAATACTGACCTTATCCCAACCTTATAAAGCTTTTTTAAAACATCTTTTAAGGCAAATTTATCGTTTTTACCTTCTAAGAAAAATATGTTTACCCGATCGGGCATTTTCCAAGCCTTGTGCTCATTGCACTTAGAAGTAAAAATTATTAACCGTTGCGGATTATTCTTAATCAATTTACAATCAGAAGAGATTCGCAAATGCGGATCAATCACAACCTTAAACGGCGTCTTATTCGCCCCATCAAGTGAAGGGTTATCGGCACATACCGTATTAATTCCTACTAACACCGCATCGTACTTATCGCGTAATTTTTTTGCGCAAAGACGCATCGCATCAGATGTTATCCATTTAGACTTTTTATTTTTGGTTGCTGTTTTTCCATCCAGGCTCTGAGCAGCTTTTGCCACAACAAACGGTAAGCGTTGAGCCATGTTTTTAAAAAACACTTCGTTAATTTGCTGAGCCCAGGCTTGATGCAAACCAACACTTACCTGGATTCCTGCTTTTTTTAATTTTTTAACCGATTTGCCACTAACTATCGGATTAGGATCAAGCGTTGCGATAACAACTCTTTTTATTCCACTTGCAATAATCTTATCAACGCAGGGCGGAGTTTTGCCAAAATGGCAACATGGTTCTAAGCCTATATAAAGAGTTGCCCCTTTTATATCGGCTTTTGCCTTTTTGATTGCTTCAACTTCAGCGTGAGGCAAACCGGCACGGCGATGATAGCCCTTAGAAACTACTTTACCTTTTTTAACAATCACTGCCCCAACTAAAGGATTGGGCGAAGTTAATCCTTCGGCCTGTTGAGCAAGCTCTAACGCTTTTTTTAGAAAAATTAAATCTTTATTCATACCAAGCAAAGACGTTCCTTCATCTTCAAAACCCAGCTGTAAGGAATGCTTACTCCTCCAACTTTGGTATACTCTTTATACGTTCCGTGAGCGTCAGAACCGCCACTTTTAATGAGTCCCAATTCGTCCGCAATATCAGAAAAAGATGCCATTTTGGCAGCCGAAAGACACGGATAAACCACCTCTAAGCCATCTGCACCGTAATTAGCAAATTCTTTTATCCACGCTCGATCCGTAATATAACGCGGATGCGCAATAAAAGCTAGGCCACCGCTATCTTTGATTAACTCAATCGCCTCTTTTACTGAAAATTTAAAACGCCCAATATAAGCCGGCTTTCCGCAGGAAAGATATTTTTTAAAAGCTTCCCAGAGATTACCAACAATTTTTTTCTTAACTAAGTATAATCCAAGATGAAGCCTTGTGGCAATAGCATCGCCAATCCCTTCTAAAATTTCATCGCAATCAACTGCCAGCCCTAAAGCGCTTAGGCGCTTGACCATCGCGATTAAGCGCTTTTTTCGTAATTCTCTTACATCTTCTAGCGCATTTTGAAATTTTCTATTTTCGCTATCAATAAAATAGCCCAAAATATGAATTTCAGTCTCATCTTTATGAGCGCTGATTTCAATGCCATCAATTAATTCGATGCCAACTCGTCTGCTGAGTGAGCGTGCACATTTTATTCCGCTGGTAGTATCGTGATCAGTTATAGATATGCAGCTGAGGTCGTTTTCTTTGGCAGATAGAAAAATGCTTTCTAAAGTTTGATCGCTATCAGAGAATGTTGAATGGATGTGAAGGTCACACTTGTTTGTCGCATTCTCGAACATTGTCTTCTTTATCCTTTCTTTCCGTTTTATATATTTTATCTAAGATGCCATTCACAAAACGCGGTGAGTCAACATCACCAAAACGCTTAGCAAGCTCAATCGCCTCATTAATCGAAACCTTAGGCGGCACTTCATCTAAATAAAGCAACTCAAAGCAAGCAATACGTAAGATATTTCTATCAATGATTGCCATCCTGCCAATTTCCCAATTTTTTACATGTTTTTTGATTACTGAATCAATTGCGCTTAAATTATCCTCCACTCCACCGAAAATTGAGTGCGAAAAATCCTCGACTTCTTGGCGTTGTGGGTCATTTTTGATATATTTTTGAAAAATCGAAGCAAAATCACCCTTGGTGATTTCTACTTGATAAAGAAGATGCAAAGAAACCTCTCTCGCTTTTGAACGTAATCTCATATACAGATTTAAAGTTGCGAATAAATATTTGCTATTTCTAGAGCAGCCAAAGCTGCATCTCTACCCTTGTTGCCGTGTTTTGTGCCGGCACGCTCGATTGCCTGCTCAACAGTATCAGCAGTAATCACACCAAAAATAATTGGAAACTTCTTATCTAAAGAAATTTTTGCCACGCCTTTTGACACCTCAGCAGCTACATAATCAAAATGAGGCGTTTCGCCTCTGATAACCGCGCCCAATGCAATTGCGGCATCATATTTTTTCTCATCGATCTTGGTTAATAATTGCGGGATCTCAAATGAGCCTGGAGCCCAGACAACAGTTATATCGTCGTCTTTTACGCCAGATTTTTTTAAAGCATCAATACATCCAACAAGAAGCTGATTGCTGATAAATTCGTTAAATCTTGAAATTGCTATAATTATTCTTTGCCCTTTTCCTGCGAACGATCCTTTTATCTCTTTCATAATACCTCCTGTATGCATTTCGTTAAAGAAACAAGAAACAAGTTACAATAACCAAATAATAATCAATAACCAAGCTCAAATAACCAAATTTATTGGTTATTGGGTATTGAATATTGAGATTTGTTTGTTTCTTGCATCTTGTTTATTGGTTATTTCTTGTACTGCAAATTTATATTTCATAGCATATGATTCATTTTATCTTTTTTTGTTTCGAGATAGCGACGATTGCTGTCACATGCTTTTATTTTAACCGGAATGCGCTCTGTAATTTCAAGTCCATACCCTTCAAGTCCAATAATCTTCTTAGGATTGTTGGTAAGTAACTTTATTTTTTTTACGCCTAAATCAACTAGCATCTGCGCGCCAATACCGTAATCACGTAAATCCGGCGCAAATCCAAGCATTTCGTTCGCCTCAACTGTATCGGCACCTTTCTCCTGCAAAGAATAGGCCCTCATTTTATTTTTAAGCCCAATTCCTCTTCCTTCCTGACGCATATAAAGAAGCGCACCGCCATTTTTTCCGATCGTTTCCATCGCATTTTCAAGCTGCGATCCACAATCACAACGACGAGAAGAAAACACATCACCGGTAAGACATTCGGAATGCACTCTTACAAAAATTGGTTCATCGTTAATCTTTCCGCTCACCAAAGCAATATGTTCGCTGCCATCTAGCACTGATTCATACAGATAAAGATCAAACTCCCCATGCTTTGATGGGAGTTTAACTTTTTCAATAAGATTTATCAATTTTTCTTTCTTTCTTCTATATTCAATTAACGAAGCAATTGTGCAAATTTTTAAATTATGTTTTTTAGAAAATTCAATTAGATCAACAAGCCTGGCCATTGATCCATCTTCCTTAATTATTTCACAGATAACACCGGATGGGTTTAAGCCAGCCAACTTGGCCAAATCAACCGCCGACTCAGTGTGACCGGCACGCACCAATACTCCGCCATCCTTAGCCTCTAAAGGAAATGAGTGCCCTGGTCTGCTTAAATCTGTCGGACTGCTTTGAGGATCAATTAAAATTTGGATTGTTCGTGCTCGATCAAACGCGGAAATTCCAGTAGTTATGCCGCTCGCTCCATCGACTGATATTCGCCAAGCAGTTTTAAACGGATCCTGGTTGTGTTGATGCATCGGACCCAAATCAAGTTGACGAATACGCTCACTCCTAAGAGGTACGCAAACTAGCCCTCGTGCCTCTTTGATCATAAAATTAATTACTTCTGGAGTAGCAAATTGAGCAGCGACAACCAAATCGCCTTCATTTTCACGGCCTTCGTCATCAACAACAATAACCGGCCTTCCCTGCTTGAAATCACTGATAATGTCTTCAATATTGGTAAACATGGTAAATTACATTAACTCATCAAACTTTGATTGTCAAGAAGTTTGAGCACACACATAAACTAAAAAATTTTAGTAAATTATAGAAGAACCAAAATTAACGTTTGGTCCACTGGAATCGTTTGCGAGCGCCTTTGCGTCCGTATTTTTTTCGTTCTTTGGCGCGAGGATCGCGGGTAAGTAAGCCCTCTTTTCTGAAGACGGCTCTAAATTCGGGGTTCCATTCAACCAAACATCTTGCCACACCTAAACTGACGGCACCGGCTTGGCCACTTAATCCCCCTCCACATACATTGGCAGCAACATCAACTTTGCCTTCTAAATCAACAACAGTCATAACTTTAGTAACCTGGGTACGTTGATCAACGGTAAAAAAATAACCCCCAAGCTCTCTTCCGTTAACTCTGATATTTCCTTTGCCACTGGTATTTACTCTTACTCTGGCGATAGACGTCTTTCTTCTTCCTGTAGCCATAAATAAATCTTTATCACTTTTAACCATTAAGAACCTCTATTGTTTGTGGTTGTTGCGCCTGATGCGCGTGTTGATTATCCGGGTAAATTTTTAAGGAACGAATCATTCTTTTACCTAGCCAATTTTTCGGCAACATTCCCTTAACTGCGTAATAAAGAATCTTTGAAGGATTTTTCTCTTTTAGCTCCTTATAAGTAATCTCTTTTCGTCCGCTTTGGAAACCGGTGTATTTATCGTAAATTTTATCGCTCTCTTTGTTTCCAGTAACAACTATATCTTTTACGTTAATAACAACTACCTGATCGCCACAAAGAAAATTAGGCGAATAAGTCGCTTTGGTCTTACCCATCAAAATCATTGCGATACGCACAGCAAGCCTGCCTAGCACTTTATCTTTCGCGTCGATGAGCACCCACTTTCTTTCTTCTTTATTGAAAAACTTTGTCTTCTTCATCCTACGAATCTCCTTTATCGTCCCGTAAAATAAGGTTAATGGGACAAGTAAGTATCTTTTATACCATATTCTAGAGAATTGTCAATATTTTTAGAATTTTTTTTATTATTCAAAAATCGCGTTGGCCTCGCTCAAAGTAAAGGTTTCCTCATAGAGAGCCTTGCCAGTAATAACCCCCCAAATAAAGGGCGCTTGATCCTTTAAAGCCCTTAAATCATCAAGACAAGATACTCCTCCCGAAGCAATAAAGTTTACCCCGGAAAGTTCTGAAAATGTCTGAATTCCACCGATATTTGGCCCTTTTAGGGTGCCATCACGAGAAATATCGGTATAAATTATCCACTTTATCCCCTTTTTCTGCAGATAAGGAATAAATTGATCGCCCTTGATTGTTGTCTTTAATTTCCACCCTTCAACTGCTACAACTGAGTTTATTACATCTACCCCGATTGCTAATTTATCGGCTCCAACTGTTGCAATCAGTTCATCTAAAAACTCTTCTTCCACGCTTTTGGTGCCAACAATGATCCTCTCGGCCCCGATATCAATTAACTCTTTTGCCCTTTCAATTGTCCGTATTCCACCACCAATCTCAACTGGAATATTTACTGTCTTTATTATTTCCTCAACTAAAGAAGAATTGTCTCCTTGATCCAGCGCTGCCGATAAATCAACGACATGCAAAATCTTTGCGCCTTCTGCCTCCCAACGCTTAGCAACCTCAACTGGGTTGTCGCTGTAAACCTTTGACATGAAGGGATCACCGCGTAAAAACCTTACCGCCTTGGCATCCCATAAATCAATTGCAGGTATTAACTTCATGAGTTAGACCACAGACTATAGGCCACAGACCATAGACCCATAATCAATTTTTTTTCAATTATATATTTCGGATCGAACATCATAATCATAAATTTAGAAAATTATTGAATACTTTTAATCCTAATTTCTGGCTCTTCTCAGGGTGAAACTGCACTCCCCACACATTATCTTGACGTAAAGATGACGCAAAGTTTATTCCGTAATTAGTTGTGGTTAAAATTGTTTTATTTTTCTTTGGTTTACAGTAGTATGAGTGAGCAAAATAAAAATAACTCCCATCATCCACCCCATCAAAAATGTCTCTGGTCTCTGGTCTCTGGTCTCTGGTCTGTACCTGGTTCCAACCCATATGCGGAACAATTAATTTGGTGTTTTTAAATTTTTTTACAACGCCTTCAACAACCCCAAGGCCCTTAACACCCGGAGCCTCTTCGCTACTCTCAAACAATAACTGCATCCCCACACATATCCCAAGAAACGGAATTCCGTCTTTAATTTTTTTCTTTAAAACAGGAATAAGCTTTCTCTTCTTTAACTCTTTTACTGCCCCGGCAAAATGCCCTACTCCAGGAAAAACTATCTTTGTTGCTTTATCAATAATTGACGCCTTATCAGAGATACGCACTCCCTTACCAAGATGCTCAGCCGCCTTTGCAACACTGCGCAAATTACCCATTCCGTAGTCAACTATGATAGTCATGAGTCAGTCATAAGTAGTAAGTTATAAATCATAAGTTATAAGGATTAAGAATTAAGCTTCTTATACAACCCATTTAAGATTTTCCCAATTTCATCATAATCATTATTCAATTTTTTAAATTTATCAATTCCAAATCTCTCCTTGATTCGTACTTAATACTTACGACTTACCGCTAATCAATGATTCCTTTTGTTGAAGGAACACCATTGCGCCGAGGATCAATTTGTGTAGCTTGATCAAGCGCTTTGCCCATTGCCTTAAATAATGCCTCAAGCAGATGGTGTAAATCCTCCGGACCAGATTTGATTATAGCCACAAGGCTTAAGCCAGCATGCTGAATAAATGCGTTTAGAAATTCACCCGCGTCCTTATGGGTAAAAGATGTGTCATCAAACTTACCATTATTAAGAACATTTTCAATCTCATCTTTATTCTCTGCAATAATATTACAAGTTAATTTTGGCCGACCGCTAATATCAATATTTGCCTCAACCACAACCTCATCCATTGTTGCTGAAAATGAACCATAACGATTAATACCCGCTTTGTCGCCCAAAGCCTCCTTAAAAGCCTTGCCTAAAGCAATACCGACATCTTCGATAATATGATGGGGGAGATCCCCTGTTGCATCAAGGTTTAGATCAAAAAGACCATGAAAAGCAAAAAGAGTAAGCAGGTGATTAAGCGGCTCAAAACCCGTTTTAACACTAGTTTGTCCGCTGCCATCAATTACAAATGCACCATTAATGTCGACCTCGTTTGTCTTTCTCTTTATTTGCGCCTTTCTCATCATTTCTCCTTTTTGAAATTTTATATTTTGTAAAGGGCCGGTCACGACCGGCCCCTACAACAACATGCAATTGTTAGATAAGTCTCTTTTTTACACTTTCAATATGTTTATTCATTCCCTCTAATGACGCAATCTTCTCTAGAACTTCGGCTTCTTCTTGCAAAGCCCGTTTTGTATAGTTTATTACATGCACTTCTTTTAAAAATTCTCGAGTTGAAAGCGACGAAAAAAATCTAGCACTACCCCCAGTTGGAAGAACGTGACTTGGTCCGGCAGTATAGTCGCCCAATGCAACTGGAGTGTTTTCGCCTAAGAATATTGCACCGGCATTTGTAATTTTCTTTAAAAGCGCAGCCGGCTTCTTTGTTAGAATCTCTAAGTGTTCCGGCGCAATTCTATTTGCCACAGAACAGGCTTCATCTAAATTTCTAACACGCAAAGCAAAACCGGCAACTTTTCTTTTCCTTACTTCACGAATAATTTTACGCGAATTAGTAACAAGGATCCCAATCCCATTATGGTGTTCCATTTGCGCCTCTACATCGGCAATGATATGTTCGGGATTAGCATCTTTTGAAGCAATAATCACAACTTCGCTTGGCCCGGCCAACATATCAATGTCAACTTTACCAAAAACCTGACGCTTCGCTTCAGTTACAAACTCATTACCTGGGCCAACTATCTTATCGACTCGCTCAACAGTTTTTGTTCCCAAACTCATCGCTGCAATAGCTTGAGCACCTCCAATACGGTATATTTTTTTTATCTTAAGAAGTGACGCAACCGCTAGAATAAAAGGATTAACGCATTTATCTGCCCTTGGCGGAGTCGCTAGGACTATTTCCTTCACTCCGGCCACTAAAGCTGGAATCACTGCCATATACACCGATGAAACAAGAGGCGCGGTTCCCGCTGGAACATAAACACCAACCCTGTTTAAAGGAATATAGCGAGTAAGTGTGGTTTTACCATTGGGGTCTTTTATTCTAACTGCTTTTGGAATTTGATGCTTATAGAAACGACTTACATTGTCGATTGCTACTTTAAAGGTTTTAACCAGCGAAGAATCCAGTTCATTAAAAGCTGCGCTTATTTCGCTTTCGGTAACACGTAACTCTTTATTTGAAATTTTAACTTTATCGAATTTTTTTGTATATTCAACTAGGGCATCGTCTCCACGTTGGGCAACCCCTTTAATAATTTTGCTTACCCGTTCATCAATTTTGTTCTTACGAACCCGCCGTTTTAGGAGAAGCTTCTCCAAGCTATTTACATTTCTTACTACGCGCATATTTTTAAAAATTCCTTAATTTCTTTATCTACTTTTATCAAAAAATCATCACCCATGCAACCGACAACGCCCCCTACCAAATGATCGCGTCCTCCACCCTTTAACGTTAATGCTTCCCCGTGTTTTGTGACAAACTTTTTGCAACTAACTTTTTTCTTAATTAAATCTTCGGTAGCTGTACACAAAAAAGTATTTTTGCCATTTGTTGATGCAACCATAAAAATAAATAGCGTCCCTTTTTTACGCAACGCATCGCAAACACAAAGAAGATCCTCTTTCTCCGCACCATCCATCCGATAAATTAACGTTGGCACTGTGCAAACATCTTTTTTATGTTTTAAGATGTCGTCGACCTGCCCCAACGCCTGATTCTTTTTTAGAGAATTAATAGTGTCGGATTTTTTCTTAATGTCTTGGCGAAGATTATCTATCGCGCCAGGCAAATCGCTATAATCGCATTTTAACATGGCGGCTGATACATTTATGCCCTCTTTAATCTGGGTTAAAAGATTATAAGCCTTTTTTCCCACTACAGCCTCAATTCTTCTAACGCCACTACTTATTGACGATTCACTTTCAACAAGAAACAAGCCGATTTCTGAACTATTATCAATATGCGTTCCACCACATAGCTCACAACTAACTTCACCAACCGATACCATTCGTACCGTATCCTGGTATTTATCCTTAAAGAAAGCTAAAGCGCCTTCTTTCTTCGCTTCATCTAGAGTCATCAAGCGTTTGCTAACTTGCATGCCATCCAATACATATTCGTTAACTAAGTGTTCTATTTTTTTGAGTTCGTCTTTGGTTAGCGCCTGAAAATGAGTAAAATCAAAACGCAAGCGATCCTCATCAACCAATGAACCCTGCTGCACAACATGACTGCCTAAAATTACGCGTAAAGCAGCTTGCATAATATGCGTTGCGGTGTGGGCACGGGCTAGTGCACGCCTGCGTGAGTCGCGAACTCTCACCTCTACTTCCTCGCCACTATTAATTTGGCCTTGTGTGACTTTTCCAACATGAATAATCGCCTCGCCCATTTTTACAACACACTCAACAACAAACTCACCACTCGCACCTTTAATAACGCCCTGATCAGAAAGCTGCCCGCCACTTTCGGCATAAAAAGGGGTAGATTGCAAAATAATCATACCCTTATCTTCTTCTTTCAGCTGCTTAACATTTTGATCATCTTGGCGAAGCAAGACAATTGCGCTTTTACATGTGAAAGTATCGTAGCCAACAAATTCGGTAATTTTTTCTTTAATCGCTTTTTCGCTTTCGCAATCAACAACAAATACTGACTCAGAAAATTGGCTTTTTTTACGCGACCGCTGCTGCTGTTGCTTTAATAACCTATCGAAACCACTTTCGTCTAGGGTTAGGTTATATTTTTTTGCCAGCTCTTTGCTTAACTCAAGTGGAAACCCATAGGTGTCGTAAAGTTTAAATAAATCTTCTGCGCTGACTGTATCATCTTTTTTTAAATTTTCAGCAATAACAGAAAATTGCGCTTCGCCATCCTGCAGAGTCGAAAGAAACTTTTCCTCTTCGGCCTTTATAACCTTTGCGATAATTGACGCCTTCTCTTTCAACTCTGGATAAGGATCCTGCATTAATTGCGCAAAATCATCAACCAGTTGATGGGAAAACGCCTCCTTCCTCCCCAAAAGATGAGCACTATATGCTGCTTTTCTAATAACTTTTCTGATAACATAACCTCGTTCTTCATTGGATGGATACACTCCATCATTTATCGCAAAAACAGCAGCCCGAGTGTGATCAACAATTGCATTAATTAAGTTATCCGCCCCATTAACTTTTAAAATTTTACGCACTTTTGCAACTACCGGAGTCAATATATCAATTTCAAAATTACTGTACTTGCCTTGCAATACTGCTGCCATACGCTCCAAACCCATGCCGGTATCAATATTTTTCTGTGGTAAAGGTTTTAATTCATTTTCGCCAACACGATTAAACTGAGTAAACACTAAATTCCAAACCTCAACAAAACGCTCACAACCGCATGCCAAAGAGCAATCTTCTTTTTTGCAGCCTTGCTCGGTGCCACGATCAAAAAAGATTTCAGAACACGGCCCGCATGGACCATTGGGCCCAAGAGCCGGCGCATTAGCTGGCCAAAAGTTGTCTTTCTCGCCTAATTTAATTATCCTCTCTTTGGAAATACCTACGTCTTTTAGCCAAATATCGTACGCTTCTTTGTCATCCTTATACACCGACACCCAAAGAGAATCCTCTTTCATGCCAAGTTCTTTCGTTAAAAACTCCCAGGCAAAAGCAATTGCCTCTTTTTTAAAATAATCACCGAAAGAAAAATTACCAAGCATTTCAAAAAAAGTATGATGAAACGGAGTGTTTCCTACCTCATCTAAATCACCGGTACGAAAACATTTCTGGCAACTCACCGCCCGCTTCGTATCTTTTTTTTCGCCTAAAAAATAAGGCTTGAATTGATTCATTCCCGCAGAAGTAAACAATACAGTCGGATCGTCAGGCACAAGGGTATCTGAAGAAAAAAGACGGTGACCCATCTTTTGAAAAAATTCCAGATACTTGCGCCTTAATTCATTTGTTGTTAAACTTTTCAAATTTCTTTACCTCTAATTTCTGCATCGCTTCATAAATTTCATCGTGATCATAACCGCGAGATACAAGAAAACGCACTATTTTTTGATACACATTTTTTTTGCCACTATAATAGTGAACCTTTTTTTTAATCAATTCTCTTATTTTGGCCTTATAAACCTTTTTAGCCGGCATAAATTTTTCTGCCAGCTCGGCTGATATACCCAATTTTTTAAGAGCATAATCAATCCTGCGCCGCCCCCATCCTTTATTCAGTGACGATCTAACAAAAAGAGGAACAAACTCAGAATCATTTATATAATTACATTCTTGTAAAAACTCTACAGTTTTTTTAATAACCGGTGAGGAATACTGCTTTGTTTTTAGTCGCAAGATTAGTTCGTGCTTGCTTCTTGGCCGATATTTCAAAAGAAGAAAAGAATAGTTGCAAGCTTTATTGTAATCTTCCACTTTTAAATTATCATTTTCCTTTTAAAACAACATAGCCACGCGTAGTTTTAATAAGGCAATTACCTTCTAATTTTGAAACCGCCGAGTCAAAATCATCTTTATTAGCAATCTTGGTTTTTTCTACCTTAATTATCACATCGCCTGCTTCTATCCCGCTTTTGTCGGCCAATGACCCATCTTTAACATAGGTAATAACTGCACCTTTGTCGTCTTTGATGCGAAATTTACGTTTGATAGCAGCACTTACATTTTCTACTTCCATACCGCGAAAGGTATCTCCGCGTTCGGACAATTTGGCAAAATCCTCTTCTTCGGCCGGACGTTTACCAATTTTTATTTTCAACACTTTTTCTTTTCCATCACGCATAACTGTAACCGGAACTTTTTTGTCTACCTCGGTAAAAGAAACCATTCTAACTAAATCCATTGTCGTTTTTACGCTTTTGCCACTGAATTTAATAATTAAGTCACCTTCTTTAAGGCTACCATCTTCAGCGGGAGAATCCTTATACACCTTCACAATAATTACCCCTTCTTTTTCTTTAATTCCGAAGTAATTACGCAAATCCTCATTAAGATCTTGCACGCTTACGCCAAGCCAGCCATACTGAATTTTTTCGCCTTTGATTAGCTTCTTCAATATTCTTTTAGCTTTATTTATTGGCACAGCAAACCCCAAGCCCTGATAACCGCCAGTTGTAGTGATAATCGCAGTATTGATCCCTACAATTTCACTATCAAGATTAACTAACGCGCCTCCTGAATTACCCGGATTAATTGCCGCGTCAGTTTGAATAAGATCATCGTAACTTCTGCTTCGCTGCCCTAACATAGGGATATACCTGCCAAGCGCGCTAACAACACCTACGGTAACCGTAGGCTCTGAACTCTCAATCGCAAATCCAAAAGGATTACCGATCGCAACCATCCATTCACCAATTTGCAAATTATCTGAATTACCAAGTTTAGCTACAGGAAGATTTTTTGCATCAATTTTTATTATTGCAAGATCACTGCGTTTGTCGGTTCCTCTTATTTGAGCATCATAATCTCGACCATCCGACAACTTTACCTTTATTTCGCTTGCGTCTGAAACAACGTGTTCATTGGTAAGGATATATCCATCCTTATCAATTATTACCCCGCTGCCCAAACCTTGGCGCTTAAGCTCTTTGGGAAATTCACCAAAAAACTCTTGAAAAAACCCGCCAAAATCTTCACCACTAAAATCTCCAAGAGGAGATCCCGAATGAACTCCAGGATCAACCTTTTCCTTAACTGTGCTGCTGATTGAAACAACCGTACCACCAACACTTGCGGCAACATCGATTATTGAATTTCGAAAATCTCTTGTATCCGCGGCAAAGACCCCTAGTGAAGAAATAATGATCACTAAAGAGATGGCGAAAAATTTCCTCATTTTGCTACCTCCTCTGCGTCGCTATGAATTGCCTTGTTGAGTTCTTCTTCAATATCTTTTCTTAAAACCTCATCACCCTTAAGCAGGTCACGGAGTTGTTCCTTGCCTTGAGCAAGATTCTTATCCTTATAAGAAAACCAACTACCAGCTTTCTTGATCACTTCGCTTTCAACCCCGGCATCGATTAAAGCACCCACTTTGGATACACCCTCATTGTAAAGAATTTCAAACATTGCTTCTTTAAATGGCGGTGCAACTTTATTCTTAACTATCTTGCAGCGAACTTTTATTCCAACCGGACCGTTGGAGCCAGTTAATGTTTCCTTTCTTCTTAAATCCATTCTTAATGACGAATAAAATTTTAAAGCTCTTCCTCCGGGAGTGATCTCCGGAGAACCAAACATAACTCCTACTTTTTCTCTTATCTGGTTGATAAACACAACGCAGGTTTTAGATTTACCTATCGCTGCAGTTAATTTGCGTAACGCCTGGCTCATCAAACGAGCCTGCAAAGCAATACGCGATTCTCCCATTTCCCCCTCTATCTCAGCGCGCGGAGCAAGTGCCGCCACAGAATCAACCACAATTAAATCCACCGCATTAGAGCGCACTAGCGTTTCAACAATATCCAATGCCTGCTCGCCAGTGTCTGGCTGTGAAATCAAAAGATCCTCCAAATTAACGCCAATAACCTTGGCATAAGCTGGATCAAACGCATGTTCAGCATCAATGAATGCAGTTGTTCCGTTTTCAGCTTGAGCTTGAGCAATAATGCTTAAAGTTAAAGTTGTCTTGCCTGATGATTCAGGTCCATACACCTCACATATTCTTCCTCGGGGCATACCTCCAACACCTAATGCACGATCCAATGAAATAATCCCTGTCGAGATAGTTTCAATGTTTAATTTGGTGCTCCCGCCCAAACGCATAATCGCACCTTTTCCATGGCTTTTTTCTATATTAGAAATTGCCAACTCTAACGCTTTTTTCTTGTTCGCTACGTTCGTCTTCTCATTACCCATGGCTATACCTCCTTTACAAACAACCTTAAAAACGAAGCTCTCGCTTGGCAATAAGGTTTTTTATGTTCTCTTTATGTCTTGCAACTATAAAAACAAAAAGTGCAAAAGCAAACACTTTTATTTCCCAAACACTTACAAAAAATAGTGAAAAAAGAAAAAAACAAAGCGCCGCAGCTAAAGACGCAATGGAAACATATTTCAGAATACTGAACAATATAATCCAAACAGTTAAGGATAAAAACAAAGCTACAAAAAGCACCGGAAAAACTAAACTTAAACCAACAATCGCCCCAACGCTTGTGGCAACACCCTTGCCACCTTTAAAGTTCAAAAATATCGTCCAATTATGGCCACAGACAACGCAAACTGCTGTCAGAATGTACATATAGTTTGGCAGGCCATCAATGCTGCTTGCTATAAAAAGAGCTATAAATCCTTTTAAAAAATCAAGAACAAAAACCGCTATTGCCCACTTTTTGCCAAGCACTCGATAAACATTGGTTGCGCCAATATTACCAGAACCAACTTTACGAATATCCACCTTTTTAACTAAATGGACAACTAAAAAACCAAATGGAATACTTCCTAAAAAATAACTAGCCACTAACAGTATGATCATTACCTGCTTTAACTCCTCTTATGAAATAGCCGATTCCTGAAATTATTGTAAATATCACTGCTATCCTGCACACCCATATAAACCAAGAAATGTTTAGAAACAACATTAGTACCGTAAGCATCTGAAAAAAAGTTGTAAGCTTGCCCCATACCGACGGCGCAATATTTACATCTTTTTTCAAAATATACAAAGTAAGAAGACCAGAAAGAACAACAACGTCTCTGCCAGCGGCCGCAAGCACTATTCCAAGGGGCATTTTATAAGCAAGCGGCAAGCTGTCTCTTAACAGGTACAATGAAAAAAACGATGCGAACAAAAATAATTTATCTGCGACGGGATCAATGATTTGCCCGATATCAGACTTCTCTTTTCTTATTCTGGCTACTAATCCATCGAGAAAATCACTCAACACCGCTAAGATAAACACCGCTACCGCTATATTTATCAAAAATGGCGTACTACACGAATACACCAACAGCGACACAAACACCGGAACCAAAGCTATTCTCAAAGCAGAGATCTTATCTGCAAGATTCATAAAAACTTTTTCTTTAATGGGCAGATCGCAATCTGCCCCTATAAATTATTCTTGATCTACTAATTCTGCACCATCATAAGGGCAATTATTTTTGGAGCGAGAAAATTTTCTACCACAAACCGGACAATCTTTCTTATCCATATGATGCCCGATCAATCCTCCGGTAAGCACACCAGCACCCGCACCAATTGCTGCACCTTCACCAGCATGACCAGACTGATGGCCGATAATTGCACCTAAGCCTGCCCCAGCTAGCGCACCAACGCCTGCACCTGTTTGAGTTCTAGTGGCACAACCAACTATGCTTAGACAAAAGACCAAAGACCAAAGACCAAAGACAAAATTTTTTCTCATAGTTACCTCCTGTTTCAATTCCATAAAGGGCCGGGGCACCCGACCCCTACAAGATCACCATCACTCTATCATAGCAATTCTTTTAGGATTCCACCAGATAAAAATTGCCTTGCCGATGATATCTTCTTTATCAACAAAACCCCAAAAACGACTATCTAAAGACGACATGCTATTATCCCCAAGAAAGAAATATTTCCCCTCAGGAACAATTATCTCTTTGCCATCTTTAGCATATTGACCCTGATTATAATAGTAATTCTTCGCCATTTTCGGATCGACGATCATTTCACCATTAATATAGAGATTTCCTTGTTTTATGAGCACTCTATCACCACCTAAAGCCACCAATCGCTTAATATACTGCTTACGCACATGCCATGGCTTTACTGCTTCCTGAGGCGGCACAAAAACAATAACTTCTCCCCTTTTAGGGGTTGTAAATCCTTTTATACGAAAATTAACAATCGGCAATTTGGGACCATAATGAACCTTACTAACAAAAATCTTATCCCCAGGCATTAAGGTTGCAACCATTGAAGTTGTAGGGATTTTGTAAATCTGAAAGAATAAAGTCCGCAAAAATATTGCCAGCACCCCAGCAATAACTAATGCTTCTACCCACTCTCTTAAGGCACCCTTTTTGTTTTTGTTCTCTTTATCCATAATTACATTTTTAGCACTTCCAAAAAGGCACCTTGAGGAACGCTCACGTCACCCATCTGTTTCATTTTTTTCTTACCTTTTTTCTGTTTTTCCCAAAGTTTTCTCTTGCGCGTAATGTCGCCACCGTAACATTTGGCAGTAACATTTTTTTTCAACGGCGAAACTTTCTCAGCAGCAATTATCCGAGCGCCTACCGCAACCTGTATGCTTACTTGGTACATTTGCCGAGGAATTAACTCTTTTAATTTTTCAACCACCAAGCGCGCTTTACTCTCAAGCTTACTCTTATGCACTAAGAGAGAGAACGCTTCTATCTTCTTTTTATTTAACAAAAGATCAATTTTAGCTATCTCAGTTTTTTGATAACCGATAAACTCATAGTCAAAAGAAGCGTACCCTTTGGTTAAAGACTTTATTTTATCATAAAAATCAATAACCACCTCACTTAAAGGTAATTTAAAAACAACTCCTAAGCGATCTTTGCCAAGATAATCCATTTTTATAAATTCACCACGACGCGATTTTGCCAAATCACAAATCGGATCCATCCCTTCAACCGGGGTAACAACAGTTGCCCTAATAAACGGCTCACACACACTATCAATCTCTGATGCGTCAGGAAGTTGATGGGGGCTCTCAATGTGAACTTCATCGCCATTGGTTTTTTTAAGTTTATACATTACATTAGGAGCAGTAAGCGTTAGATCGAGATCATATTCGCGCTCCAATCTTTCTTGAACAATTTCCATATGCAAAAGGCCCAAAAATCCGCATCTAAACCCATAACCCAAACTTCCTAAGTTGTCCGGCTCAAATACAAAAGATGGATCAGAAAGTCGCAATTTTTCTATTGCCGCACGTAATGGGGGGTAATCCTTAGGTAAGGTTGGAAATATCCCACAAAATACCATTGGAGTAAGCTTTTCATACCCTTCAAAAGGCGAAGCCGTTGGATTATTTGCTGAGGTTATTGTATCGCCAATGTCTATTTCCTGTGGATTCTTGATACTGCAGCAAATATAACCTACCTCACCGCAGCTAAGCTTCTTTTTCTTCTCAGCTGCCGGTAAAAACACTCCCAACTCTTCAACGCGATAATTTTTGTCCTGATGCATAAGCAGAATATTTTCACCAACTTTAATTTCCCCATCAAAAACTCTTACAAACAGGATAACTCCTTTATAAGAGTCGTAAATGGAATCAAATAAAACTGCCTTTAACGGTTTTTCTATATCGCCCTCAGGTGGCGGCATCTCTTTTATTACTCTTTCAATAACTTCTACAACACCTCGGCCATCTTTAGCCGAAACAGAAGTGATTTCGTCACTATTAAAACCAAAGATATCAAAAAGTTGATCAGATACTCTCGCCACATCAGCACTAGGAAGATCGATTTTGTTAAGTACGGGAATTATTCTCAAATCACCTTCCAGGGCTAAATGAAAATTAGCCACTGTTTGAGCTTCAACTCCTTGAGAAGCATCAACTAAAAGTATTGCTCCTTCGCACCCTTTTAATGACTTTGTAACTTCATAAGCAAAATCAACGTGACCGGGAGTGTCAATTAAATTTAAAATATATTCTTTGCCTTCATACGTATAATTGAGACGCACCGCCTTAGCTTTAATAGTGATTCCTCTTTCCCGCTCAAGCTCCATGCTATCGAGCATTTGATCGCAGCGTTTACGCTGATCACCCGCCTTGGTTAAATCCATAAATCGATCAGCAATAGTAGATTTGCCATGATCAATGTGCGCAATGATGCAAAAGTTTCTTATTTCTTTTTTACCCATTATTTACATACCCTGCCAATTTTTCGATAACTTCATCAATCGATAAGTCAGTTGTGTCAATGCAAATTGCATCTTCACTTAATTTAAGCGGGCCAACTGCTCTATTCATGTCAGCATGGTCCCGTTTTTTTAAATCTTCTCCTACCTCATCAAGGGGCACGTTAATTCCCTTAGCTTTAAGCTCCTTGTAGCGGCGCTCGATGCGTAACTCAAAATCAGCGTCCAGATAAAATTTAAATTTAGCATTGGGAAAAACAACTGTTGTAATGTCTCGACCCTCCACAACAAAATCGCCATCAAAGCTAAGACGACGCTGCAACTGAACCATTTTGCTTCTTACTTTCGCAAAAGATACAACGACTGATATATTTTTATCAATTCGTGGATCCCTGATTGCCGCACTTACATCATTGCCATCAAGATAAACAAAACGATCGTGCATTTTTAAATCAAGATCATCAATAAGTGCCTCTAGCGCATCTTCATCGGATAGATTTGCACCTAACTCCAATGCCTTTAGGGTTAACGAACGATAGGTAGCTCCAGTATCAAGGTATGAGATCTTCAACTTATCCGCAAGTAGTTTTGCAACGGTAGTTTTTCCTGACCCAGCTGGGCCGTCAATGGCTATTATCATATTGTAAAAATGGTTAACCTTGCAGGAAGAGTTTTTGTTTTGTGTTAGCTTCCTTGATCAATTTTATAAGACAATCCTTATCGCCTTTTCGCAAAGCGGTTTCAAACTTTTTTAAAACTTTCGAGTAACTCCTTATGCCTTGCAGTAAATTTATTTTATTGGAAATAAAAATATCCGCCCAGACAAAATCCGGAGAATTCGATATCCGCGTTAAATCGCGTAAACTTGCCGGTGCAAACTTGGCATACTTTTTATCAACAAATTGAGTAAGCGCAAAAGAAATCAAGTGCGGCATATGTGACACGCTTGAAAGAACCTTGTCATGCAATTCAGCTGAAATATATACAACTTTACACCCTACTTTTCTCCAAAGAGCAGCAACTGTTTTTGTCGCTTTTGCTTTTCTGTTTGAAGTAATAATGCACGTTGCCCCTTCATAAAGAGTATCAGGACTAAACTGAGCACCACTTTTTTCACTTCCTGCTAGAGGATGACAACCAACAAAACTTACATACTTTGGCAAATGTTTTTTCGCTTTAGCCGTAATGAACTTTTTGCTACTGCCCATATCAAAAACTATTGCATCCTTTTTTAGAAATGGCGCAATTTTTTTGAAATATTGACCAATTGCAATAACCGGTAAAGATAAAGCAACAAAATCAGCACCGGATACTGTTTCTTCTAAGCTTTGACTAACCGCATCAAGAATTTTTAACTTCTTAAGCTTGGCATATGATTTATCACTTCTTGCATAGCCCCATGTGGAAAACTCTTTAACAGATTTCGCAAATGCTCCACCCATCAACCCAACGCCAATAATTGCTATCTTTTTTTTCTTCATAGTTCTCTATCAATTGCTTTAGCAATCTTCTCAAGTTCACCCATAAGAGAGGCAAAATTCTCAGGCAATAATTGCTGTGGCCCATCACACAATGCCTCTTCGGGGTTAGTATGAACCTCAATCATTAGCCCATCTGCTCCTGTGGCAATCGCAGCCTTACTTAGCGGCGCAATCAACCCCCACTTACCAACAGCATGTGACGGATCAACAATAATCGGTAAATGCGATTTTTGCTTAACAATCGGGATCGCACTCAAATCAAGGGTATTGCGAGTTTCCGTTTCGTAAGTACGTATTCCACGTTCACATAAAATTACATTAAAATTACCTTCTGAAAGAATATATTCAGCACTCATCAACCACTCTTTTATTGTGGCACATAGCCCCCTCTTAAGCATAATCGGCTTTTTAGTTTGACCAACTTCTTTTAAGAGATTAAAGTTTTGCATATTACGCGCGCCGATCTGCAACATGTCTGCATATTTAGCTACCAACCCTACATCTCTTGGATCCATGACTTCAGTAACTGTTGCTAAATCAAGTTCAATGGCAATATCTTTTAAAAATTTTAATCCTTCTTCGCCCAATCCCTGAAAAGCATATGGTGATGTGCGCGGCTTAAACGCTCCGCCTCGTAAAATTGTACCACCTGATTTTTTTACTTCAATCGCAATCGCCCTTAAGGATTCTTTTGATTCAATTGAACAGGGACCACCGATAACATTAATTTTTTTTCCGCCAATCTCAACGCCATCTTTTACCTTAATTACGCTATCTTGCGGTTTGAATTCTCGTGATACTAATTTATACGGCGCCAATACGCTCATTACCTGCTCGACACCGGCAAACACCTCTAGGGGTTGAATGCGCACAACATCCTCAGCACCAATAATGCCAACGATGGTTCGTTCTGATCCTTTAGACACCATGCTTTTCAAGCCTAATTTATCCACACGGGCCAAAAGATGATCTATGTTCTCCTGCGTAGCACTTTTTTTAAAAACAATTATCATTGGTTACTCCCATCATTTTTTTAATCATACAAAAATTAGCAACTCACAAACTAAAAATTAAAAACGAAAAGCTAAAAACCAAAACTTAAAATCTAAAATCTTCCCAACCAAAAACATTAAAATCTAACACACTTTAGTAATTTTTAATTTTGCACTATGGTTTTTCGTTTTACATTTTACGTTTTTAGTTATTTTTCCATACATATTTTGACAACACATATAGCTCTTAAGGCATTTAATGAACTTTACGTTCTCTTTATGCAACCCAACTGTAACTCTAAAAAAATTATTTAGCCCCCACCCCCTTAATTCGCGAATGATTACCCCTTCCTTCAAAAGATACTCATTAAGGGAAGCAGTATCCTTTTTAAGGTTAATAAGCACAAAATTTGTGGCACTCTCGATAAAATCAAATTTAAGTTTTTTAAGTTCGTTATAAAGATATTGTTTTTCCTTCTTTACGAATTTAAGTACTTTATTGAGAAAATCTTTGTTCTTTAGAGCTTCGATTGCCGCCACCTGAGCGATGCGATCAACATTAAAAGGTTCTCTGATTTTATTCAAAATATCAGCAATTTTTTTTGTTGTAACTCCATAACCAATACGCAAACCTGCCAATCCATAAGCCTTAGAGAAAGTTCTCGTAACAATTATATTACCTCTTTTTTTTAAAAGATTTAAGCTCTTGGGGAAATTCGAAGGAGCAAATTCAAAATAAGCCTCATCTAAAAATACTAAAACATTTTTTGGAATTTTCTTCAAAAATTGCTCAACTTCAATTTTGTTAAGATATGTTCCGCCAGGATTGTCCGGATTGGCAATGAAAACAATTTTTGTCTTATTTGTGATCGCTTTTGCCATCGCATCAAGATCATAACGAAAATCCTTTAGTGGCAAGCGCCTAACTTTGGCCCCTTTAACCATCCCCTGAAGTTCATATATCAGAAATGTAGGATAAGCTACAACAATTTCATCACCTTTCTGGATGAAAGCCTCTAGCGCCAACACAATCAATTCGTCGGAGCCATTGCCGAATACAATTTGATCCCGATCAACCTTTAACTGCTTAGCTAAGGCACGCCTTAAGTAAAAACAGCCACCCTCAGGGTAGCGATTAACATTTGCTACTTCTTTCAAGATAGCTTTTTTGATATAATTTGGCGCAAACGGAACCTCATTAGAAGCAAGTTTATAAACCTCCTTCAACCCCAAAGCGCGTTTTACCTCTTCGATAGGCCGACCTGGTTTGTAAGCTTTTATTTTAACTAAATCTTTTCTAAACATATCAATTTTCGTCAGGATAGGAACCAAGAATTTTAATTGTACAATTTTTTGAGAGTTCTTTTAAGACTTTTTCAACATTGTCAGAATTTTTGTGGCCCTGAAAATCCACAAAAAAATAATATTCCCAGGCTTTTTTCTTCGATGGGCGCGACTCAATCTTTGTTAAGTTTATTTTCCCCTTCTTAAAAACTAGCAATGTATCATGCAATGCTCCAACTTTATCCTGCATTGCCAAAAGCACCGACGTTTTATCTTTTCCTGATGTTGGGCTGTCATTTTTGGCAATAACCAGAAATCTAGTACGATTATTTGAAGAATCCTCAACCGATGAGCTGATAATTCTGAGCTTATATATTTGTGCTAATACTTTATTGCCCAAACATGCTCCAGCCGAATCTTTTTTGGCTAATTGCGCAGCCTTAGCGGTAGATAACGCATCCACTAATTTCACACCTGGAGTATTAGCGGTGATCCATTTTCTGCACTGAGCAAATGCTTGAGGGTGCGAATAAATTTTCTTCACCCTTGAAAGAGTGGTTTTACTCAGTAAAAAATGAGATATATTTAGTGTAATTTGCGAACAAATCTTCAACGGCGATGTCGCAAACATATCTAGAGTATGTTTTACCACGCCTTCGGTAGAATTTTCAATCGGAACGACACCGTAATCGGCATCACCTTTTTCAACTTTTTCGAACACATCGGCAATGCTATCAGATGAAACATACGCTGTTTTTTTTCCAAACTTCTTTCTAGCTGCTAAATGAGTGAATGTCCCCTCGGGACCTAAATAAGAAATCTTTAGTTTGGCATGTAGGGCACGACAAACCGACATAACTTCGCCAAAAATAATATCGGTATCCTTAGAAGACAGCGGCCCCTGATTGAGTTTTCTTAGTCGCCTAAGTAAATTTGCTTCACGATCAGGCGAATAAGCCTTGAGCTTTTTGTTTCTTTTAAACTCACTTATCTTAAGCACTTCTTTCGCCCGTAAATTAAGTAAGTTCAATATTTTTCCATCTATATTGTCAATACTGTTTCTTAGATCATTTAACCCCATTTTTACCCCCTATCTATTAAAACACCAATTACCAAGCTACAAGATACCCGCCTGCCGGCGGTCAGGCAAACAAATTACAAAAACCAATAACCAAACGATTTGATTATTCTAATTTGGTAATTGGTTATTATTTGATTATTGCATCTTGGTTATTCATAAAGCTACTCTGTGCAAGCTTCAAAGAATCCTTATGTCCAACATCAAGCCAACGCCCTTTAAAGGTGTAACCAAAAACTTTCGTCCTGCTAACCAACCAAGATATATACCCTCCGGCAGCATCACAGGCATTAGTTTCTTTTAGATAATTATCAAGAAAACTTAATGATTCTTCAGGAAAAAAATACACACAACTTGCTATTAAGCTAGATGCCGGTTTCGTCGGTTTTTCAACGAGCTTCTCTATTCTTTTTTTGCTATTAATTTTTACCACCCCATAACGAGAAGCAATAGATTTATTTCCTAAATCATACAACCCCACACAAGGATAGGGTTTATTCTTAAGTGCAAATTTTAGAAAATTGGATAAATCATCTTCAAACAAATTATCACCGCCAATAACCAGCCAATCACCCTTTTTTCTACCGATAGCAAACTTAATGTCACCGACTGCTCCCAGGCGATCCTCAACGGTGTTAGATCCGTCATTAAGAACGTTAACCTTAAGACAATAGCGTTTCTGCCAAGATAAGAACTTTTTAGAAAATTTATTATTCGAAACAATTCTTATATCAGTAACCGTAAAATTTTCACGCAATCTTTCAACTTTATCCAATAAGAAATTAATTATCGGCTTTCCGTTTATGGGGATCAGAGGCTTGGGAAGATTAATTGTTAAAGGATACAATCTTGTTCCGTAACCACCTGCAAGAATTATTACTCGCATATTTTATCGCATTATAATGCGCTCAAAATCATCTTTTAAGATCTTTCGCGCTTCTTCCTGTAAATACTTTTCCACTTCCCTAGCAGTTGCAAGATCTATCACTTTCTGGGATATTTTCTCTACATCTTTAAATTTGATGTTTCTAATTAATTCTTTAACCTTAGGAACGCAAGGCGGTGGCATACTAAATTCATCCAACCCAAAACCTATAAGTAAAAACGCAAAAAGAGGTTCGCCCGCCATCTCACCGCACATACCTACCCATATTTTATTTTTATGCGCACTTTCAATAACACTTTTTATCAATCGCAATACTGCCGGATGACCAGGCTCATAAAGATATGCCACTTTTTCATTAGCACGGTCAACCGCTAAAGAATATTGTATTAAATCATTGGTCCCAATGCTGAAAAAATCGCTTTCGCGAGCTAACGAATCTGCGGTTAGTGCCGCTGAGGGAACCTCGATCATCGTTCCAACAGAGATTTTATCATCAAATTTCTTGCCTTCTTTCTTAAGTTCCTTTTTAGATTCCTCTAAGAGCTTTTTGGCTTCACGCAACTCTTCGATACCGGAAATCATTGGAAACATAACCTTTATATTTTTTTCAGTTGACGCTCGCAAGATCGCTCTAAGTTGAGTTTTAAAAAGCTCTGGGCGTGCAAGGCAAAATCTTATTGCCCGCCACCCTAAAAATGGACTTAATTCAGCGGGAACTTCCGGCCGAGAAAGAAATTTATCTCCGCCAATATCAATTGTTCTAATAATTACCGAATTAGGCTTCACCTTTTTCGCTACTGTTAAATATGCCTTGTATTGTTCGTCTTCCGTTGGCAAATCACGACGGCCTAAAAAGATAAATTCTGTGCGATAAAGACCGATCCCTTCTGCTCCAGATTGAACAACCAGAGGCAACTCTTCTGGCAATTCTACATTAGCTGAAACTACTATTTCTTTTTTATCTTTTGTGCAAGCTTTCAACGCTCGGGGCACATGGGCAATCTCTATTTCTTTTTTATACTTAACTAGCTTTTCTTTATATTCGCGAATAATTTTCTCTGGCGGATTTACAAAAACTTGCCCAAGAGAACCGTCAATTATAATCACATCTCCGGACTTTACGTTTTTTGTAGCGACTTCGGTGCCAACTACTGCTGGAATACCAAGGCTTCTGGCGATAATTGCCGTATGCGAGGTGCGACCACCAACATCGGTAACAAAGCCCATAATCTTTTCTTTTGGTAGATTAGCAGTTTGAGATGGTGGAAGATCATGAGAAACTACAACAACTTTTTCATCTAAATCTCTTAAATTAACTTCCTTCTGTTTTAGAAGTTTGCTCATAACTCTGCGCGAGACATCTTCAATGTCGATCACGCGCTCACGAAGATAATCATCATTGAGTTTCAACAAAATATTTACATACTTCTTAATGCTCTGGGAAAAAGCATATTCGATATTTATTTTTTTATCTTTAATCTGCTGAATAACATCTTCTATTAAGACTCTGTCTTCCAAAACCAAAAGGTGCGCTTCGAAAATCTTGGCATGATCAAAACCAAACTCTTTAGCAATTCTCTTCTGCAAAGAAGATATCTCTCGACGAGTATCAATTAATGATTCTTCAAGCCGATATATTTCACGAGAAATATCCTCATGCGTTATTCTATGCTTAGGTATCACAAATTCTTCTTTTCCCAAATAGAAAACTTTTCCAATTGCTATACCACCAGCAGCAGCAACGCCTTGCAAATTAATCATTATTGCTCTCCAAAAATTTTCTTAACTCATCTGCCGTTTCTTTAGCGTCTCGCCCTTCTGCGATCAAGCTAACTTGTGCCCCTCTATTTATTCCTAAACTCAATATAGCAATTATTGACTTGCCATCTACACACTCGCCATCTTTAGCAAGAGAAACTTTAGAATCAAACTTATTGGCAATCTGAACAAAAACCGCTGCCGGACGCGCATGCAAGCCATGGTTACTATTGACTATAATTTGGCTTTCTATTCTTTCCATGTCTTTTTCCATTCGTTGTAAATATTAACTATCTTTTTACCAACTTTTTCTGAATCATGACGAAGGTAATTGCTTTTACTTACAACGTCACCATCAAAAACAGTTACCCCCATTCTTTTCAACCGCTCCCTGTCAAAGATAACCGGAAAAGATCCTTCTTGGGCATATTTAAACAATAGCTTATGTTTTAGCCCCCCTGAATTAACTAGGCAGCAGTTAACAACTCCTTTATCAACATGCTCCATAAACATTGAGAGGTGATCCGCTGAAGTAAAACCATCTGTTTCGCCATGCTGAGTCATTACATTGCAAATATACACTTTTAACACATCTCTTTTGACAATTTCATCACTTATTTCTTTTATTAAGAGATTGGGAATAATACTCGTAAACAAACTCCCTGGCCCAAACACAATCATCTCTGCCTCTCTTATTGCGTCTAACGCTTCCGGATTAGGTTGAGCATCGCTAGGCATAAGGAATATTTTTTTTATCGGCTTTGCCACATCAGGAATTTTATCTTCTCCATCTTGAGTAGTCCCATCTCTATATTCAGCCTTGAGCCGTATTTCATCTAAACTAGACGGAATAACCCGCCCTCTAATCGCTAAAACTTTACTTGATTCTTCAACTGCATCTTTAAAACTTCCGGTAACTTCAGTCAAAGCAGTAATGAAAAGATTGCCAAAGCTATGCCCCTTCATTCCTCCGCCTTCTTTAAAGCGATACTGAAATAAATCCCGCATAAGCTGAGGAGAATCGGAAAGAGAAACTAGACAATTCCGTATATCTCCAGGTGGCAAAATTCCAAATTCTTCTCTAATTCTGCCTGAAGATCCACCTTCATCAGCTACCGCAACTATTGCGGAAATATTCGAAGTATAGCTCTTTAATCCTTCTAGAATCGTAGAAAGCCCGGTTCCTCCACCAATGGCAACAATCTTAGGGCCCTTGGCCAGAAATCTTTTTTCGTAAATTATATCAATCAATCCTTTTTCCTTATGCGGATAGATCACTTCAATAAAACTTTTTATTAAAAAAGCTGTTCCGGTAATCAATGCGCCGGCACCAAGGATAAATATAAAAGTATTAACTATTTTCCACAATAATATATCCTTAGAACTGGAAGATGACCCCAAAAGCAAAAGCAATCCGATTACAAGAACAATAACCCAACGCTTAATTCTTAAACCCGGATAAAACCATCGAATGAATTTAAAAAACTTTTTCATAAGTGCTTAGTGTTTTACCGCCTGTTGTTGTTTGTTGATCAACCGAAGAACTTCCTCTGATTTTTTTGCATTCTTCAATTGTTGAACAAAATATTTATCTCTCAACAAACGTGCCAAGAATGCAAGCATTTTAAGGTGCAACCCTGCCTCTTTATTGTTTGAAAGCAATAAGAGAACAATGTTAACCGGTTCCTGATCTAAGGCATCAAATTCAATGCCCCGATTTGATACCGCAAGGCAAAGAACCACTTTTTTAACAGAAGCTACACGGGTATGAGGAAAAGCGATGTGGCCACCAATGGCAGTTGATCCCATATCTTCTCGTTGGATAAGTGCTCTGATGATTGAATTTTTGTCGCGCTTGGCAATCTTTTTCTTAAGAATAAGATGATCGAGCAGTGATGAAAAAATCACTCTTTTGCTTTTATCCTTAAAATCAAAAACTATACTATCTTTATCGAGGTAATTAAGAATATTAATATCCATAAAAAAACAACACAATACTCACCAGAACATACCGATAGTTTTAAACTGACGCATGGAGCGGGCGGGGGGAATCGAACCCCTAACCTTCACGTTGGCAACGTGACGCTCTAGCCGATTGAGCTACGCCCGCGAATATTCAATTATGAATTATCAATTGTGAATTATGAATTGCTAAACAACCGATTCAAAATTCAAATGCGGATGGGGAGAGTTGAACTCCCACCTCGTAAAAGACTAGATCCTAAGTCTAGCGCGTCTGCCAATTCCGCCACATCCGCTTAAATGGTGAGCCGCCCGAGGCTCGAACCCGGGACACCCGCCTTAAAAGGGCGGTGCTCTGCCAACTGAGCTAGCGGCTCAATCCATTACTAATCTAATTATCAATGACTGCTCTATCGCAAACCAGCAAGCCAACTGTTCAATGAAACTTACACTTTTTCGAGCAGCACGAAGAAAAAGTGTATAGCTGAATTAATCCGCCAAAGTTCGAAGAACGACGGCGGAAGCTAGCGGCTCAATCCATTACTAATCTAATTATCAATGACTGCTCTAAAACTCTCTTAACTCTTTTTCTTTATCTTCTGAAAGCTTATCGAGATCTTTAATGCAATTATCTGTAAGTTTCTGAAGGTCATCTTCAGCCTTAAAGCGCTCATCTTCAGAAATTTTTTTATCTTTTTCTAAAACTTTTACACGTTCCTTATAGTCTCTACGAACCGTACGGATTGAAACCTTGCCTTCTTCGGCAACTTTTTTTACTATTTTTATTAAATCTTTCCTACGTTCCTCAGAAAGCGGTGGAACAATCAATCTTATGATTTTTCCGTCGGTAATTGGAGTAATTCCTAATTCGGATTGCAAAATAGCTTTCTCTATTTCCTTAACCGCTGAAGGATCCCACGGATTTATCACAACCATCTTCGCCTCAGGAACACCAATCGCTGCAATTTCTTTCAGCATTGTCGGAGTACCGTAATAATCAACCCTAAGACCTTCCACCATTTTTGGATTGGCTCTGCCAGAACGCAATTCAGAGAATTCTCTTTTGGTTGCGTTAATCGCTTTTTGCATGGACTCGCCGGCTTCTTTTAAAATTTCTTTAGAAAGCATAATGTTCTCCCCAGATTATTTTTGGATAAGAGTTCCGATGCTTGTTCCCAATACTACTTTTTTTAAATTACCTTTTTCCATAAAATTGAAAACATTTATCGGTAAGTTATTTTCCATGCACATAGTAATGGCTGTAAAATCCATAACTTTTAAGTCTTTATTTATAACATCTTTATAGCTTAATTCTTTAAATAATTTGGCATCCTTTTCCTTTACCGGATCAGCCGAATAAACACCGCCTACCTTAGTTGCTTTAAGCAAGATGTCAGCACCAATCTCCGCACTCTTTAAAGCAGCAGCCGTATCGGTAGTAAAATAAGGATTGCCTGTTCCTCCAACAAATATAACTACTCTCTTCTTCTCTAGGTGCCTAATCGCTCGACGACGAATGTACGGCTCGGCAATCTGATGCATCTGAATCTCAGTCATTACCCTTGAAGAAACACCTTTATGTTCTAAGGCATTTTGCAAGGCTAATCCATTTAAAACCGTCGCGAGCATCCCCATATAATCAGCAACCGTGCGTTCCATTTCAAAGTCTTTTGAACGAGGTGCCCCGCGAAAGATATTCCCACCACCAACAACCAGGGCTATCTCTAAACCCAATTCTAATATTTCTTTGATTTGATCTGCAAGATGTGAACAAACACCTGTATCGATGCCGTGCGGTTCATCTCCTAGGAAAGCTTCGCCGCTCAATTTAAGAAGAATTCTTTTATATTTAGCTCTCACCCTATCCGACCTCCTAAATATTTTATGAGAGGCTTAACGGGGTTCATCTCCTGTCCCCAAAGAGAAACGAGTAAACCTTCTGATTACCACGTTCTCTCCCGTTTGCGCAATAACATCACGTAAATAATCACTCATGGTAAGTTTAGAATCTTTTACAAATGATTGCTCAAACAAACATACTTGCTTAATGTAATCATCAGCATTTTTTAATCCTTCTAATTCACTTGCGGGAACATCCTCGCGCTTAATATACTTCGGATTGGCTGCCGCAACTTGCATTGCAACATCTCTGGTAAATTTCTTAAATACGTCGGTACGAGCAACAAAGTCGGTTTCACAATTTATCTCCACAAGCGCACCAAGATTACCACCAAAATGCACATATGCATCAACTAGCCCTTGCGAAGCGGTTCGACCCCCTCTTTTTTCGGCAACTTGAATGCCTCGTCTTCTTAAAATTTCTAGCGCCTTATCAAAATCACCACCAGATTCACCCAGGGCATTTTTGCACTCATTAATTCCCACCGATGTTAATTCTCTTAGTCTTTTTATCGCATCCAAACTCATCGCACTCTCCTCCTTCAACTTAACTTTCAGCGCCCTCTACCTTCTCTTCTTCCTTCACAGGTGTCTCCTTGTTGGCTTCTTGATCAGCTTTCTCTTGTACAGCCAACTCTTCTGCGACCACTGCTTTAGCCTGTTCTGTGCCATCTTTAATTGCCTCAACAAGCCCCTTAATTACATACCCTACTGATTTTATCGCGTCATCATTGCCAGGAATTGGATAGTCGATAACGTCAGGATCAGCATCCGTATCAATCAACGCCACAACTGGTATTGACAATCTATTCGCTTCACGCACACAAGAAACCTCTCTTTTGGGATCAACCACAATCACACACTTTGGGTATTCATCCAAAGTCGTAACACCTCGATAATTCTTATCCATCTTATTGATCTCTCGATTGAGACGAGAAACTTCCTTACCTGATAGCCTATCAAAATCGCCGCTTTCTTTTCTTTCTAAAAGCTCGATATATTTTTTTACTCGCGTTCTTACCGTAGAAAAGTTTGTAAGAAAACCTCCAACCCACCTTTCTACCACATAAGACATATCACATTCAACAGCAAAGTCCTTTATTAAATGACGGATCTGTTTTTTAGTGGCTACAAAAAGAATCTTGCCACCACGTTTGGCCACCGAACTAACAAAATCTTTAGCTTTATCGAGCTCCTGAGCAGTTTTTTCTAAATCGATAACGTAGACGTTCTTTTTCTTGCCGAAAATAAATCTTTTCATTCTCGGGTTCCAATGCTTACTCAAATGCCCAAAATGCACTCCATTTTCCAGTAAATCCTTAATCGCTTCCGGTAACGCCATTTCCTGTAATCCTCCTTAATGTTATACGTATATAAATATACAGTTTCGATTTATACGTCCAAAAAGTATACCATATATCTTTATATTTGCAATACCCTTCTTTTCGCCATTTTTACCATAAAAATCAGACAAAAATACCCCTAAGCGCTGAACTGCAAATCATACAATTTTTTATAAAAGGCATCTTGGACAAGAAGATCATCGTGGGGGCCAATCTCAACAATTTGACCCTTATCGAGAACTGCTATTCTGTTAGCTTTTTGCACCGTAGAAAGCCGATGGGCAATAACAAATGAGGTTTTTCCTCTCATGAGATTGCTTAAAGCCTCTTTTATCAGCTGCTCTGACTTAGAATCAAGATGGCTGGTCGCTTCATCGAGAATTAGAACTGGTGAATCCTTTAAGATTGCCCTAGCAATCGCGATTCTCTGACGCTCTCCACCGGAAAGCTTAAATCCACGATCTCCGATAACGGTAGAAAATCCATTTGGCAGATTTTCGATAAATTCAAACGCATATGCCTTTCTGGCTGCTTCTTTTATCTCATCAAGAGTTGCATCAACCCTACCATAAGCAATATTATCCTTTACTGTCGCGTTGAAAAGCACCATTTCCTGAGAAACAACGGAAATCAACATTCGCAATGGTTTTATTTTTAAATCACGCAAATCAACTCCATCAATCGTGATCTTCCCCTTTTTAGGGTCATAAAGACGCGGTAAAAGACCCACCAAGGTCGATTTGCCGGCACCGGAATGACCAACTAAAGCAATAACTTCACCCTTTTTGACATTAAGATTAATATTTTTCAAAACCTCTTCATTTTCATAAGCAAATGTAACGTTATCAAAGACTATCGCATCGTTTAAATCACTGATCTCTTTAGCGTCAGACTTTTGCATAATGGTTGATTTTTCTTCTAAAATATCATATATTCTGCTTGAAGCGGCTAAAGCTTGCTGATTGATTACGTGAACATTAGAAAGTTTTTTGATCGGACGTATGATTGATAAAAGAGCACCTAAAAACAAACCGAACACGCCAAAAGAAAGACGACCAGCCAAAACTTCTTTACCAACGATCCATACTATTGCCATCGCACTAGTAACACCAATAAACTCAGTTAATGGTGAAAGAATAATCATCCTTTTGATGTTTTTCATCATAAATTTATAATATTGATGATTTATTCGCTTGAACCGCTCCAGCTCATAATTTTCTCTACAAAAAGCTTTTACGATATATGCGCCCTGAATAGTCTCGGAAAGTTGTGAGTTCAAATCTGCCATGCGTTTTTGAATTACAATTGAAAATTTCTTCACTCTTTTGCCAATCCTTAAAACCGGAAACATTATCAATGGAAAAATAACAAAAGCAAAAAGCGGAAGTCTCCAAGAAATGCTAAAGGCCAAGAAAAAGGCAATAACCGCAAAAACAATTGCTCGCATTGATTCGTATATAAGATCGGTCAACGCATATGACAACGAATGAGTAATGAACGCAACATCATTTGTAATTCGCGACATAAGTTCACCGGAACGCTTATCAGCATAAAAATCTAAAGATAACTCATGAAACTTAGAATAGAGCTTATCCCTTACTTGGCGCACAACCCCCTGACCTACCATATTCATTAGCAGGTTTTGCAAGTACATAAATAAACCCTTAAAGAAAAAAAGCACGGGCACAAAAAATATTGTGTAACTAAGCAGCACCGCTGATTCTGTGGTATTAAACACACCGATGATTGAAGCAAGAAATTTAGGCAAATTGCCGGGAATAATAATCACCTTGTCGGTGAATATTCTGTCGCAAAGAGGAACAATCATCCCCATTGAAATTCCTTCAAAAATCGTAGAAACACCCATGCAAACAGCAGCCAGGCACAAGAGTCCTCTGTGTGATTTGGCAAACCCCAAAAGCTTAAAGTATTCTTTCATAAATTGCTTCATAAAAACCTTTCAAAATTAGTGCATGATTCTACCACATTAATTGACTTTCCTCAAGAGATTTGATACAATCACGTAGACCAGAGACCGTTGGTTTAGTTTTAAGTTATAAGTTGTAAGTTTTTCCGGATTTTCCAGAAACCAGAGACCAAAGATCAGAAAAATGAGAAAAATTATATGAAAGTTGGCGTTATTGGAATAGGAAAATTAGGCAGCATCCATCTTCGCATCTATAAAGAACTTAGAGCGGTTAAGAAGGTTTTTGCGGTGGACGTTGATGCAGGAAAATTAGCTCAATGCAGCGACGTGCCTTGCTTTAACGATTATCGCAAGCTAATTGGGGCAGTTGACATGGTAAGCGTGGCAACACCAACCCCGACTCACTTTGAAATCGCAAAATTCTTTTTAGAACGAAAAATACCGGTATTAGTTGAAAAACCACTCACCACCGACGTAAAAGAAGGCAACAAGCTGATTGAAGTATCTAAAAAAAATAAAACCTTACTTTTTGTCGGCCATGTAGAAAGATACAACAACGCATACTTAGCGATAAAAAAAATTATCAAGGATCCCCTCTTTATTGAGTGTCACCGCCTAAGCCCTTATCCTCATCGTTCTCTTGACATTGGAGTTACCCTTGACTTAATGATTCATGATTTGGATATAATCTTAGACCTAGTAAAAAGCGATGTTAAAAAAATAGACGCTAAGGGAGTAAATGTACTTTCTAATTCAGCTGATATTGCTAACACCAGAATTACTTTTAAAAATGGGTGTGTTGCCAATATAACCAGCTCAAGGATCTCAACCAAAAAAGAAAGAAAAATTAGGATTTTCATGCATAATTGCTACATATCGCTAGACTACGCTCAGCAACGCGTAGAAATATATCAAAAAATAAAAAATAAAATCACGAAAAAACTTCTGCCAATCAATAAGGAAGAACCGTTAAAAAAAGAAATTGGTGAATTTGTAAGCTTAGTTAAAGGCAAAAAGTTCCGCACAGAATACGCAATCAGCGCAAGAAATGCTTTGGCTCTTGCCATTGATATTCAGAAAAAATTCGCATGAACCCGACCAGACCTTCTAACGCATTTCACAAGAGGTCTAATAGGGCAAGCCCAGCGCTTTTTGCAAAATATTTTATAAGAGGTTTAACAGGATGAAAAAAATAGCGATCATTGCCGGAGATAAATCTGGCGATCTTTATGGTGGACTCTTAAGCAGGTACTTAAAAGAAAAATATCCTGGTGTCGAAATTTTTTCTTTCGGCGGTGAAAATCTCGCTCAACACTCACAACAAAAAATTAATCTCCTCTCTCATTCAGTTACCGGAATTTTTGAAGTATTATCTGGTCTCAAAAAAATTCTCAAAATCTTTAAAACAACCGTAGAAGAAATAGAAAAAATTAAACCGGATTTGATAATTCCAATTGACTTCCCCGATTTTAATCTTCGCCTCTTAAAAAAACTAAATCACAAATATCCAGTTTTTTATTACATAAGCCCTCAAGTTTGGGCATGGAGAAAAAAACGAATAAAATTGATAAAAAAATACGTAGATAAAATGATTGTTATTTTTAAATTTGAACAAGATTTTTATAAAAACGAGGGGATCGACGTTTTGTATTTTGGCCATCCTTTACTTGAAATTATAGAGAAAAAAGACGTAAAGTGCGAAACCTTGATTTCCCTAATGCCTGGATCACGAAAAAATGAAATAAAAAAACACCTGCCACCAATGCAAGGTGCAAAAAAAATTATTGCAGAAAAACTAAATTATAAATTTCAAATTATCCGTCCGGCTAACATTCCCGAAAGTTTTTATGAGAAATTTTCTGTTGATATACCAGTCGTTGAGTATTGCACCGAAGAACTGCAGAGATCGGAATTTATTATTACTGCTTCAGGTACAGCAACAATAAAAATTGCCATTTTAAGAATCCCTTATTTAATTGTCTGCAAATTGAATTTATTAACCTGGAAAATTGTAAAGAAACTGGTTAATATAAAATTTGCTGGGATGGTTAATATCTTATCAAACCGTAAGATTATCGAAGAGCTGCTTCAAAACGATGTAACTGCAGAAAACATTGCCAAATACACACTAAGCGTACTCGAAGATAGACAAGCTTACCAGAAAATTGAAAGTGATTTATCCGGCGTTGCGGCGCTTCTTGGCCCCGGAGGCGGAAGTAAAAAATTTGCTGATTTTATCGGCAATTATCTTGATCTTTAGGTCGCCTTATAAAGCTATAGATATTTAAAACTGCGGCCGGTGTAATCCCACTGATTTTTAATGCATCACCTAAAGTTTTGGGGTTAAACTTTTTCAACTTTTCAACTACTTCTCGAGATAAAGAATGCACTTTTGAATAATCGATTGCAGGTATTTTTATTCTATCAAAATTTTTAAGCTCCCTAACCGCAGACTGCTCTCTACGCAGGAATCCTTCATATTTTATCGTTACCTCTGCTTCTTTCGATAAAAATGAAGTTTTAATTTTTTTATCAAGATGTTTGTTAACGTTTGCGAATGACACTTGCGGTCTTTTTAAAAAGTTAGCTAAAGAGTCTTTTTTACCGTTCATTGTGACCTTTGTAGATCGGAGATCTTTGATTATCCCCTCCAATGACGTTTTTTGTTTTTGCAAGAGAGCATATTCTTCTTTATTTATTAAACCCAACTTATAGGCCTTTGGCATTAACCTAAAGGCGGCATTGCCCTCACGCACTGAAAGACGAAATTCACTTCTTGATGTGAACATCCGATACGGTTCATTTGTTCCCTTATTTACCAAGTCATCAATCAATACACCGATAAACGCATCGCTCCTATCTAAAACAAATGGATTTTTGCCTTTTACACTTAAGGCAGCGTTTATGCCAGCAATAGCACCTTGGGCGGCTGCTTCTTCATAACCAGTTGTTCCATTAAGCTGCCCGGCAAAATAAAGCCCGCTAATCGTTTGCGTTTGCAATGTTGCACTCAGTTCTCTTGCGTCAATAACACCATGCTCAATGCCATAACCAGGGCGAAGAATCACAGCGCTCTCTAGCCCCTTGATGGTTTGGATAAATTCACACTGGACATCAAACGGCAGCGATGTAGAAATTCCATTAGGATAAATCTCGACGCTATCTCTACCCTCTGGCTCAATAAAAATTTGATGTTGATCGCGATTTGAAAAACGCACAATCTTATCTTCAAGAGAAGGACAATACCTAACTCCGGTTGATTTGATTTTTCCCGTATAAAGAGGCGAATACTTTAAATTTTTAGAGATTACCTTATGTGTTTTTTTGTTGGTATGTGTAATGTAGCAGCTTAAATGATTTTTTCCTATTCTTTTGTTAAAAAAAGAAAACGGCTCAACATCCTCTTGTGAAGGCTGCTCAACCATCTTAGAAAAGTTTAAGGTTCGCCGATCAAGCCTGGCACAGGTTCCAGTTTTAAAATGTTTAGTTTTAAGCTTAAGCGCCTTTATGCTTTTAAACAGACTGTTGCTTGATTCTTCATAAAGTCTGCCTCCGGAAAAACTATCCAAACCAATATGTATTTTTCCTTTAAGAAATGTTCCAGCACAAACAATGATTGTTTTTGCATAAAAAAACTGCCCGAAATTAGTTTCTACCCCTTTTACTTTATTATTTTTTGTAATTATGTTCTTAACTTTTGCGTTAAGGATGGTTATGTTGCTGCTATTTTGGAGATATTCTCTTGCTACTTTAGGATAAACATACTTATCCACCTGAACCCTGGTTGCCCAAACAGCTTTGCCCTTGCTGCGGTTTAAAAAGCGATAACCTAAAGCACTTGAATCAGTAATTTTACCAATTAAACCGCCTAAAGCATCGACTTCCCTAACCAAATGCCCTTTAGCAACTCCGCCCACGGCCGGATTACATGAGAGCCTTCCAATACCATCAATATCAAGGGTTAAAAGTAAAACCGAACAGTGGAGTTTTGCTGCCAGATACGCTGCTTCAATGCCGGCATGCCCCGCACCAATAACAACAGTATCATATTTTTTCATCAGCTTTTAAGCAGATTCAAAGCCTCTCTATACTTATCTTCAGTCTTAGAAACAATTTCATCGGGGAGTTCGGGAGCCGGCGGCTGTTTGTCCCAATTAATGCTTTCTAAATAGTCCCGCACAAATTGCTTATCAAAACTAGCTTGCGGACCACCTGGTGAATAAGTTGATTTCGGCCAGAAACGTGATGAATCAGGCGTTAATACCTCATCCACCAAAATAACCTTACCATTGAAAAGGCCGAATTCAAATTTGGTATCGGCAATGATTATACCTTTACTATCAGCGTACTCGGCCGCTTTTTTGTAAATCGCAATACTTAAATCTCTTAATTGCTCAGCCAATCCCAATCCTATTTGACTTGCCATATAGTCGAAGCCAACATTCTCATCATGGCCGGCATCAGCCTTAGTTGCCGGAGTAAAAATTGGACTCTCGAGCTTATCGGATTGCTTTAAGCCTTCAGGCAATTTGATCTCACAAACACTTCCTTTTTGCTGATATTCCTTCCAGCCAGAACCAGAAATGTACCCCCGCACAACACATTCAAAAGGGATCACCTCACATTTTTTAGCAATCATGATGCGGCCGATTAAATCATCACGATGTTCAGACAAAGCTGGCGGTAAATCTTCCACATGACTTGAAATAAGATGATTTTCAACAACATCCTTTAAAAACGAAAACCAAAACAAAGAGATCTTAGTTAGTATTTTACCTTTATTAGGAATTGGAGTTGGTAAAATATAATCAAAACAAGAAATCCGATCAGTTGCAATCAAAAGCAGGTTATCGTCTATTTCGTATACGTCACGAACTTTTCCTTTTTTGAATACATTTACATCTTTATAATCTGTTTGATAAACCATTATTCCTCCTTAAAGCTTTGAGGTGTTACACAATCACCAAATTCTTTCTGACATTGCGAAAGACGCTGCCCTTGTGCCTCTAATTCATCGAACAGCTGACTAGGAATGCCTTCAGATTCTTTATATATTTTCAATATGCGTTCAATTTTGGCAAAAATTTTGGGGATCCTTAAGCTAAACTGTTCGATGTAATCATCTTTTTTGTATTCTTTGTTTAGGACAGTTTTAAATAACTGTGCTAAATCCTCATACTTAGGAATGAACCCGGTAGGAGTTTTCAACGCTTTAACACTTTTATCAACTCTTTGGCGCATCCATTTAAGCCACACTCTTTTATCTTCAATAGCATTTAAAAATTTTCCATCACTATCGCGCAGAAAATAATTAGCAGAAAAAATTAGCGGCGCGTCTTTCAATTTGTCTTTAAATCTTAAATTCATATCGATATACTTGCCAAGTCCTACCGCAAGAAAATCAATGTTCGACATCGGATTAAACACCCGCACGCCCTCTTTTCCAAGAGTTGCCGCAGTAGTCTCAGACTCTAGAGCGGCTGCCTTGGTAATGATACCGTGCTCCCAAGATAACGATTGCTCGATCGGCGAGGATGTGTCGGAATCTCTTCCTCCATAAACAAGCCCCTTGATCTCTACTCCATCGGGATTTTCTAAATTTTCATCTACATTATCCAAAGCACTAATGCTAATTGTATAGCGCGCATTTTTGTGAGACGGAGTAATTTCGTTACCTTTATCGTCAACTTTACCTGGCGACCAATCCCCAGAATAATTTATACCTTTTGAAGGTAGCGGTGCATCTTTGCCCAGCCAAAATGGTACACCGTCATTATCAACTAAAATGTTAGAGAAAATTACCTCACCCTCTTTAGTAAGCGAATTAAATATTACGGCATCATCGGTGGAGTTAACGTCTTTAATGATACCGAATATTCCACGTTCTACGTTTACCGCATAAACCTTTCCGTTGCGTTCTCTTAAATAAGCAATATCATCTCCGATAATCTTCTCGCCATTGATCATTGCTGTTGAAGTTTTGCCACACATGCTAGGATATGCTCCGCAAAAATAAGCTTTTTCTCCCTGGTCATTGTGCACGCCCATAACAAACATGTGTTCAGCAAGCCACCCTTCTTTGGATGCTTTATTAATCGCAAGACGTAAGGCCAGTTTTTTCAACCCAACAGTATTTCCTGCATATTGGGTGTTAGTGCTAAAAACCGTATTGTTCTCTAAGTCAATGTAAACACGGCGAGAATCAACATTCTTGCTAACTGCTGCCTCTAATTCACCAGCGCTATGCACAAAGTGGAAAAATTCACTCTTAACGCCTTTAAATTGTTCATAGCCTGGTCGATATAAAATATCTTCAGAGTGCACAACATAGGCAGAATCAGTAATTTGCACTGCTGATATTGAAAATTCTGAATTAGCAGGACCCAAACAAAAAAAGCAAACAAACATCTCCTTGCCCTGCATTATATCTTTCAAATATCCCCTTACCTCACCTAAACCGCTATCTTTATCGACAGTATTAACATACTTAGTGTATTTACGATCACCGACTGCCAAATATTTGGTATTTTTTTTGTCTCTTGCCTGATCAAAAAAACCATCAAAGTGGGCGGTATGCCCCTTCGTCTTCAGTGGTATCTCTTCATTTCCGGATAGAGATTTGCCTCTAATATATGCCCTATCAGGCTCTGAATCTGTACGTACAAAAACGCTAGCCGGGTTGCAAAGCTCGACATACTCACCAACAAAGTTAATAACCTCTTCATTCTTTAAGGCCAACAACTTATCCAAATTTTCCTGATCAATCTTTTGTTTTAATAACTCCATGTAATTTTCACTCATTTTGCACCTCCAAATTTAAAGTAATTTATCATATTACACGCCTACTGGCAAGGACTTTTAGCTTGAACAGTAAAAAGACTAGGATTTAATGGGGAATTTCCTTGGTTTTTTTACGCAGATTATATTCTACATATCCACAAAGAACTTCTTGCACTTTTACCGGAGGGGGAACCACAAAATAACGAGACACTATCGCATGGCCGATTTCATGGCCCAACATGCCTAGAGTTAAATCTTCAAGCGATACATAAATCGTGTTTTCTTCATGCAAATAAAGTGCCTCTTTAGTAAAATCCATTTTGTAGCGCCTATTAAGTATTGAATTTAGCTGGAATTTATCACGAACAATATGAATCTTACTATGAAAACTATACATATGAATATCTAGAATATCTGAAACCTCTGAATAAAGATTGTCTAAAGTTTCGGCTAGCACATCATAAAGATTGTCGGTTTTTGTGAAAATGCTATCAACTGACACCAAAGAAGGGGAATTAATTTTCTCTAACACTAGAATAGCGTTCAGATTATCGCCATATACAGAAAAATACTTCCCCTCAGATAATGGCAAAAGCTTGCGCTCCTGAGCAAAAAGAGAAAATGGAAAAGTAATGCAAATAAGTAGAAGAAAAAACTTTTTCATTAAAGCTTAAAACCAGATAATTCCTCTCCTAAGTCATTTAAAGCCTTGGCTGCTTCCTCTTTATTTTCATCGGAAAGAGAAAATTGCTTATCCTCTAGATAATCTTTTAGATACTGATACTTATTTCTTAACGCTAAGTGCTTATCGCGTAATGAGTTACACATCTGATCCAGGCTCTGAGAGAAATTCTGTAGTTGATCATCGCCACGAATATAAAAATTTCTTTTAAAATCACCTTTCGTCAAATTATCCACTTCGTTTTTTAACCTGTATAGCGGGCCAGAAATTTTATGAGAAGTAAACAGTGTCAAAATTAAAACCACACCTCCGGAAAATAGCATTCCAATCAATACTGCACTTATCGTAAGTGGTAAAATAAAATCAGCTGTGTTTTTAACCAAAACTTGAGTATTTTCAATAGCTACAGTGGTTGAATCTTTTGCTAAAAACAAAAGCAATCCAACAACTAGTAAAGAAGAGAGAACAACTACTAGGCAAAATTTTAAAATAAATTTAATTTGAAAATTACTATCAATCAAATATTGCTTGCGCTTTGACTTTGTTGCCATGCTAATCCTCCTCTATTTGCAATAAATCATAATCAATTTTTATTTTCGCTTTCTCTTTTAAGGAATTTATCCACTCCTGCATTAATTGTTTTTGTTTTTGTTTCGATAGCAACAATTGTATTTGATCATGAACATCTTCTAATGATTTTTGGGGAAATTGATCTGCGCTGTTGGCAATATAATATGCGCTAATTTCCTCATTTTCGACTTTTGCGTCTTTTTCTATTTGCTCTACTTTCCTAGAAAGAATCCTTTTCAGCAAGGATTGTTCCCAAAAAAGTTGAATGTCCTGCAAAAATTCGGTATCCTTGTCTAAACCCAAATTTTCTGCCTCTTTTAAAATTAATTTACGCGAAACAAGAATATCTAAAAACTCTCTCTTGGCTGACTTATCACCATCAGCAAGGTTAGACAAAGAAAAAGCCTGATCAAACTCACTAACGGATATTTTTACACTATCAATTTTAATGGCAGTTTTTCCGTTAGAGGGAGCACTGCAACCAAAAACCAAAAGCGACATTAAGGCTATGCAAACAACTTTTTTCATAAGTAACCTCCTTAACAAGTACGGTATTTTTTCAAATAAAACAAAATCAACATTCTAAATTAGTCAACCTACACTTTTCTATTATACTATTTGCGCCACTTAAACTCAATGTGTATAAAAAAACAGGAGAGGGGTAACCTCTCCTGTTTTAGTCATTTACTAATTATATTCTAATTCTTAAGTGCCTTCAAAATAAGGCGCCAAAGGACCTCTTGGTTCGATGCTTCCTTCTAAGAACTCATAAAATTCCTCATCCAAAGCAATATCATCAAAAGCTGAAGAATCGGTAGAAGTTAGAGGATGATAAGCGTAGAATGTGGGCATCATCTGATCAAAAGAAACCATACGATAATTTTGCAAAAATTCCAAATATCCTCTTTGGAATCTTGCTGAAACTGCCCGTGAAAGCTGCTGATACATCTCACTGCTAGTAGGCGGCCAAATTTGGACACCGTTGAAATACACAAATCCTGGAGGATTCAGTGGTGAAGGAAAGCTAGTAGGGTAAAGTAAAGGAATGCCCCCTTCAACAGTTCCTGCTAAATTTCCATAGGTTCTTCTATCAGGAGCAGTAATGTCAAGGTTTGAAATGTTTAATATTAGGTCTCCTTTTATGGAAACATTCAACGGTGCTCCAAAAGGAGAAATTCTGCCGAAAGGCGCATTTATAAAAGAATCATTTCCCCCAACCAAATGCGGTCCTGATCCTTGCGCGTAAACTGAGCCGTAATCAGCTGTTAGGCCAATTCCTCCGTCAAAAGAAGTGATGCCGTCGCCAAGCACTGTCAAGTCGCCTAAAGATGTTCTTATGCTTACGAAATCCTGCCCAGCAATGTCATTGAGCGCACTTGAGCCATGAGTTAATATAGCAATCGCCTCTGCCCCGCTTATATTCTCAAATAAAGCCCCGTCTAACTCTTCAATGGCAATGCTTCCTCCGGCATTGGCGCTTACCACATCGGCTATTAGATCGATATCCCCATGGAGAGTCGTTAAATCGCCAATGTCACCCAAAGCGTTTAAGGAAACTGTTCCTGCTGAGATGTAACCACCAGGCCCGTCATCAACGATATCACCATCAGTTGCATTTAGATAAACTGCATCTTCGGCGATAATCGAGCCAACCATTAAGTTAGAATGAGTAGTAACCGAGATGTTTGCATTCGGTGCAAAATTTTGCACAAGCTGGACATACAAATCGCCAGTGTTTTCAATGTTAATATCACCAGATAACGCGTTTACGGCGTTGATCGTGCTAACTGCTGTATCTAGATCATCGCTAGAAGCAATACCATTTACCGCTGAAAGAGATAAATTCTCCGTGGCAATATTAAGAGCATCACCGTTGTTGTCAATAATAGCTCCGGCATTGGAAGTCAAGGTTACGTCGAATGGATCGCTAACATAACCCACGTACATATCGTCCTGGCTAGTCAAGAATATTGACTTATCTCCGCCAGAGTTAATTACTTCACTAAAAGTAACGCTGCCGATATCGTAGATATCGATTAGTTCGCTAGCATAAGCGTAAATTGTGTCAGCATCGGTTGTAAAAGAAGTGTCACTCTCGCCTACTATAGCCACTGCGGCATCCATCGTAAGGTCTAAAGTTTGAACGTTGACGCCTTCGGTGTCTAAACCGATGATTGATCCGGCATTGGAAGTCAAGGTTACGTCGAATGGATCGCTAACATAACCCACGT
>JAAEQW010000149.1 GCA_024231025.1 Candidatus Omnitrophota bacterium | reverse complement strand
TTAGAAATTCAGCTTGCATCTGCCACAGTATCCGGCCTATGCGAAGTGAACCTGATAAAACAGGGCAACTGGACGAACTCGGCATCGGTCCGCATTGCTCATGCCACTTGCCTGCCTCTGAGATGCGGCACACTAACCAAACCCTGTAACAACTGAAAGCTGAATTTTCTACCGGAGTTTTCCGAATAATGTACCGATCTGAAAAAAGGTTATGAAATGTATGCAGTTCCTTGTCCCTGCCTTCATAGAATCAATACGTAAAATGCTACTACTCAGTTATGCTATAACAAAAAAAAAGTTTCCTTCATGAAGCAAACGTCTCCATTACACATTCGCTCTATAAAAATAAGATCGTTAGGTGCAACATGTTCAGGGATATCAAAATTACTAAAAACTAGGCAACTAAGGACCTACAACACCCGAGCATATTAGGTTACGTAGGATACACACATTCACAACTATCAACTTCTTATATTTTGAACCTTGCAAAAGGACATATTATACTGCTCTCCCCACACCCGAACAAAAAAAGTTACGTAAGATTCAAATGTTCAGGAATGTCAAAACTTTAAAAATGGACAACTCATCGCAAGATCGGATATGTTGTTGAAAATTGTCTAAAGAAATCAGCGGATCGACATGATATTTACTAGGTTAGATCTACATGTTATAAGATGCTAGGCTAACAATACGCTTTTCGGTATATTTACCCAGTGTAAAAGGTATGCATTTATGGCTAACGGGTTGGCAAGTGAATATATCTAAGTACGATTCAGCGGGCTTTTGCTTACGAACTCGATTGGAAAAAATTGAGCTGGATTTTTTTGGACAAGTAAAGTAATTCGCCTCAACGACTCTTACTGAATTACCTGGAGAAACAAATTTAGTTTATCGGCTATCGAAGGATGTTATAGTTTTCAATTTTTTCTTT
>JAAEQW010000148.1 GCA_024231025.1 Candidatus Omnitrophota bacterium | reverse complement strand
GAAAAAAGAAAATTCATTTAAGCCAGGCTTTTGCCGGACAAGATGTCGGCATCAAAGAAATTAATGATGATATATGGCAAGTTACCTTTATGAATTATGATTTAGGTTTTTTTGATTTATAGGCTGGTAAATTTGAACCATCGGAGTACCCGTTTATACCAGAAAGAGTGTAACCCATCTCTCCGGTATAAACTGTTACCCATGTGTCCGGTATGGACCTTTTTTTCATTGGTAGCCCCAACCGGATTCGAACCGGTGTCTGATGGCTGAGAACCACCTGTCCTAGGCCGAGCTAGACGATGGGGCCGATCCTGTATAATTGTATCTATTTCATACTGCTTGTCAACGTAAAATTCCAAAAACGAGCCTTATCACTCATTAAACGGTATTGTAAATTGATAGCCATCATAAGCCATCTGAACATGCAAGGCTAACGTGTTGCGGATTTCCTTTTCCATCTTGTATGGCTTTTGCTTCAGCATCGTCATCCCGAAATGAGTAAGAACGGTTTTCTTTGGCCGGACTGTCTTAACAATGTCAATCGCCTCATCGATGCATAAATGATCATATTCACCCTTTTTTTCATAAAATACAACATTTAAGATTAAAATTGTAGAATCATTATATACATTAATCAGTTCTGGAAAATACTTTGTATCTGAAACAAATGATATAATTTCATCCTCAACAAAGAATTTAATTCCATAAGTTTCTACTGAATGAATATTTTTTACCGCCGCATTAAATTTGATATCACCGACTGAATATTCAGCGCCTTCGCGCAAAATAATTATTTCTTCAACAAAATCTTTGAGATAAGGCAAAACTACTCCGTCTCGCCCAATTGCGTCACTAGGAATAAAAAGTTTTCCTTTCTTTTTGAATCCACCTTGGGTCATTGCCTCAATCATAACGTTAATATCACCTGAGTGATCAAGATGCTTGTGCGTTAAAATAATAGCATCCAAAGAACCGGGGTCCAGCTTTGGACGAGCAGTGTTGCAACGAACAATCGAGCCCGGACCAGGGTCAATAAGAATATTGGTTGACTTATAATTCATCCATATTCCGGCTGATGAACGAAGTTGTTTTATCATCACAAATCTCGCCCCAGCTGTACCTAAAAACTTAATAAACCCCATTTCACTCCTTGTTCCAAATTTTTCTCATACTTTCGGTAATTTCTCGCTGCAAAGAATAACTAATATCTTTTGTATTTTCTACGACATCTATTTTTTTATTCTTATAAATAAAATCATCTATTCTTAAAGATACCGCACCCATTTGTTTTGTAAAATCTCTTATTACGCGATCATCGCTAACCACTCTGATTTGGCTTTTATTTTTCATACCGCTAAGTTTTGACTTAATCACATCGTCAGCAGACCCCCCACCACTAAAATATACTTGGTAATTTGTTTGCTGCTTGACTTGGGCATCAACTCCACCATCAAAAACAATAATTACTTTATTGGTTTTACTTCCGGTAAGTCTGTTGTTGCGAATATAATTGATCAGGTCGATATGCGGCGAATCTGAATTTTTTAGTTTTGGCACACGATAAATAAGATTAAATGCATCAATAATATATGAAATCATAACAACCTTTTAGACTGCAAACGACTACGAAACAAACACAAATAGAGCACCCCTCCCATAGCCCCCACAATCGTAATCGCAACCAAATTGAGCAAAGATATTCCCAAGGCCACAGCAGCATCGCCACCAAGGAGCACAAAGAAATAAACCGCTGCCGCTTCCCTTGTGCCTGCTCCAGCGATAGTCACTGGAATAAGAGAAATTGCCGTAATAATTGGAATGACAATAAAGAAATTGCTAATTGGTAATTCTGAGCCAAACGCACGAGAATTAATAAAAAAAGCAATACAAACAAGAATGTGTATTGGCAAAGAAATGACCACGGCCAGAAATAAATTTTTTGGCTTCTCCTTAAACAAATAAAGTTGATCATGAAAACTAATTACCTTTTCTCTCCAAGAAGGTTTGCGCTTCAATACTCCTGTTAAAAATCGAAACAAACTCCGATTAAAGACTAAAAGCGAAGCACAACCAATAACCAACAACACCAGTATCAAAGAATGAAGCACCTGTGGCTCATTTAATTTGGTTCCACCAACTAAATATGACACCAAAGCAACAATTGCTAAAGCCACACTTCCGCTAAAACGATCCATAAAGACTGATGAAGCAACTTTTTTTAACTCACCATGACGATGAGAAATTGTCGCCCCCCTAAACACATCACCCGCCACAAACGAAGGAAAAAAAAGATTAAAGAAAAGTCCACAGAAAAAAGCTAAAAAAGATTCGCCAATCGAAACTTTAAGCCCTGAAGCGATTAATAGAAACCTCCACCGCAACATCCCTATGCAGTTGGCAATAAAGAATATTACAAAACCAAAAAAAAGATATATTTTGTTGGAATTTGAGAAAATTCGCAAGATACGATCATCGCCAATAAAGCGAAACAAAACAACAATAAGACCAACGCCTATTGCCACTCGAATTAGAAAAAAAATTTTATCTTTCACGATTTAAGAACTTATATAATGACCCTTTAAGTGCTTATATGCATTTATCGCAGCAATTGCACCTTCAGACGCAGCAGTAATCAGCTGACGCAGCGGACGCTTGCGGCAATCTCCAGCAGCCCAAAGGAAATCACACGAACTCTTCATTCCATTGTCGGTCGTGATAAAACCATACTCGTCCAAAGAAACCAAATCTTTTAAAAACTCCGTATTAGGATTAATACCAACCGCAACAAATACCCCACTGAGGTTGATTGCTTTTTTGCTGTTATCTGTAACGTTTTCCAGTGCAATCGCCTCAACGGCTTCTGAGCCCGTTATCTCTTTAACGACGCTATCGAAAACTACTTCAATATTTGACTTAGAAAGTAATTCTTTTTGCAGATACTGCATTCCTCGCAGTGAATTACGCCGATGGATTAAATATACTTTGTTGCATATTTCACTTAAGTATAGCGCTTCTTCGATTGCGCTATTTCCTCCGCCGATAACTGCAACATCTTTTTTGCGAAAGAAAAATCCATCACAAATAGCACAATAGGAAACACCTTTACCAGAAAACTCTGCCTCGCCCTTTATGCCCAATTTTTTAAAACTCGCCCCGGTAGCTACAATCATTCCGTCAAACTCATATTTCGAATTAATTCTAACCCCTTTATCTAATTCAACTTTATTGACCACTTCGTTGGTTAATGAAATATCGAGCTCTGATAACGTATCGATTAAACTTTTTGTTAAGTCGCTGCCCTTTGTTCCGGAAACAAGCCCAACATAATTGTCGACTTTTTCAACAAAAAGCAATTGACCGCCAACCCCAGTGCCTTCAAAGATCGAAAAATCAAGTCCAGCCCGCTTAGCATATACTGCCGCGCTAACCCCGGCAATTCCTGCTCCAATTATAGCAATTTTAGAATTTTCTTTCATTGTTGATCCTGTATAAACTTTTCTATTGAGCGATCATAAGTTTTTTCGCCTGCCGCAGAAAAAAAACATCCCGGTAGCTGTTTTATAGAAAGATGATACCGAACACAGTCGCAGCAGGTCCCCTTACGTGAGCACCCCGGATAGCTACAAGTGCAACCTTTAATGTTTTTTTCTTTATTCGGACAATTCATCGTCTTCTTTTTTTGATTGCCGCTAATTTAGGAAGAATGTGTAATTTCTTCCACAACGGAATGCGATCGATAAAAGATATTCCATTAATATGATCAATTTCGTGTTGAAATACCACCGCCATAACGCCTTCTACTTGCATCTGTAATGGTTTTCCGTTTTCGTCTTGGGCATCAATCCATATTTTATTTGCACGTTTAACGTCAATTTCTACACCGGGAAAGCTCAGGCACCCTTCTTTAAAGGTAATACTGCCCTCTTTTTTTAAAATCCTTGGGTTTACCAATTTACAAGCCTTATCTCGAACCTCAACCACAACAAGCGCAAGGCCTAATCCAGCTTGATTGCCGGCTAGCCCAATTCCTTTTTGCTCAATCATTAGTTGTTGCATCTCGCCTAAGAAAGCGCGGACCTTATCGTCCACATCACACACCTTACGACATTTCTTTTTTAGGATTTTATCCGGCCAAATGCGTATTCTTAACATTGTTTTTTTCGTCTACCTCCACAAAGGTTGTCTTAAAACTTTTTAACTCCTCCTCATTGTATAAGCCATAAGAAAGCACAATTACTTTGTCACCCTTACACCCTAAGCGAGCAGCCGGGCCGTTGAGACAAATCATGCCGCTGTTTCGCTTGCCCTTAATAACATAGGTTTTTAAACGTGCACCATTATTAAGGTTTAGAACGCTTACTTTTTCGTGCTCTCTTAAATCAGCGGCTTCCATGAGATTTTCATCAATAGTTATGCTTCCTTTATAGTAAAGATGAGCATCTATAATCGTTGCATAACTTAATTTTGATTTTAACATCGTTCGCATCATAAATCCTCCAATACAATTGTAATTATTTAGGGTAATTCCCAAAATTTTATTGGCACTGAGGGTTCCGCCCCGAAGTGCCCCGTATCTTATATCCTTGACTAGTTATAAGTGATAAGTTGTAAGTTGTATACCTGCCTGCCGCAGGCAGGTATTAAGTCCGGAAAATCCTTACTACTTACTGTTTATCACTTTCAATTAGTTTAAACGTCAAATTAGCAATCATCAACTCTTCATCAGTAGGCACAACCAAAACTTTTGTTTTAATCGCCTTAGAGATATCTTTTTTAATGCCACTTATCATTTGTTTATTATTTTCGCCGATACCGCCAGTAAAGCAAATCGCATCAGCGCCACCTAAAATTAAATGATACGCGCCAATATATTTTTTTATCCGATAAATGAAGATATCCAGCGCAAGCTTGCATCGCTTATGGCCCTTCTTGGCGCCATTAACAATATCGCGCATATCATTACTTACCCCCGATATGCCAACTAATCCGCTTTTTCGATTTAGAATTTCATCCATTTCATGATACGAAAGATTTTCTTTTTCCATAATATAGAAAGCAACTGCAGGGTCAATATCGCCGGAGCGTGTTCCCATTACTAAACCCTCTAAAGGGGTAAAACCCATTGAGGTGTCCACGCTTTTGCCCTTATTGATTGCGGTAATACTGCATCCATTGCCCAAATGGCAAGTTATCAATTTTAGTTTATTGTATGGTTTTTTTAAAATTCGAGCGCATTGGTGAGCCACAAATTGATGAGATGCTCCATGAAAACCATAGCGTCGTATTCCATATTTTTTATAGTATTCAATTGGCAGTGCATACATATAAGCATGCTTAGGTATACTCTGATGAAAAGATGTATCAAAAACGGCCACATGAGCAATAGATGGGAAAAACTCCTTACAAGCAATAATCCCAGCTAAATTAGCTGGATTATGCAATGGTGCCAACTCCGCGCATTCTTTCATTTTTTTTATAACCGCTTTATCGACCAAATGCGGCACGCAAAAAGTTTCACCACCATGAACAACGCGATGACCAACAGCAACAATTTCTTTTAAATCTCTTACTACTTTCTCATCAATAAGTTTAGCGATTATCGCCTCTACCCCTTCTTTATGACTTTTTATATCTGAACCATTTTGACCAACTTTTTCAACCAACCCTCCGGCAATTAAGCGTCTTTTGGGAAAAGAATAAAGTTTATATTTTATTGATGAGCTACCGCAATTAATAACTAGAATCTTCACTCGCTTAAACCTCCATTTGCCTCAATTTTGCGAGCTTCTCGAGCCTGTGCCCTAACAACTGTTACCGCGGTGCAATCTATAATGTCTTCAACGCTGCACCCTCGTGATAAATCACTACACGGCTGCACTGTGCCAATGGTAATTGGCCCAATTGCCCGGGCTTTTGCGAGTCTTTGTGTTAGCTTATAGCAAATATTTCCCGCATCTAGATTAGGAAAGATCAAAACGTTAGCTTCTCCGGCAACATCGCTTTCACCGAGCTTTCTTTGAGCAACATGAGCAACCAATGCTGCATCAGCTTGCAGCTCACCATCAATCGCGAAACCACTCTTTTTTGACCTTGCGATTTCAACAGCTTCTTTCATTTTGTCGACCCAGCGCCCTTGAGCACTTCCTTTTGTAGAAAAGCTCAACATTGCGACGCGAGGAGTAATTTTAAGAACATCCTGGGCAAACCGAGCACTAGAAATAGCAATTTTGGCCAGTTGCTCGCTAGTAGGATATGGTATAACGCCACAATCTGCATAAACCAGCGTTCCGTTGGCTCCAAAATCACAATTTGGAACATCCATTATAAAGCAGCTTGAAACAATCCCGTCACGACGATCGATTGACAAACAGTTGATTGCTGCCTTGATTACGGCAGAAGTTGTAAATTTAGCACCAGCAACAAACCCATCAGCACGCCCATACCTCACCATCATCGCCCCAAAATAAAGAGGGTCTTCCATTGACTCTCTTGCCTCTTCAAGAGTCATTCCTTTCATTTGCTTGCGTTCAAAAAACTTTTCAGCAAAATCCTCCTGAATTTCCGGATCAAGATTATCATGAGTTAATAAAAATGGCTTGGCGATGCCCTCATTTTTTATTCGCTGGACCGCCTCAATAATTCGATCATCATCGGATTCCGGAAAAACTATCCTTTTAGGGTCACTCTTAGCCCTCTCTTTTATTCTTTGAATAACCTCACTCATTTATTCCCTCCTTACAAAATCTTCTTTTCAACGCTAAGAACAATGACTTATCTTCCAATGTAAGATATGTTGCCTTACCAATAATTTTAAGACTCTCAATATTATTTTCTAAAATTTGTTTATTGATTGGCTCAACGCTTGTCTTATAATCTGCGGCCAGCAAAAACAAAAAGAATGTTTCCTTATCGCCGGATGTTGCCTGATAAGAATGGTGATTCCAGTCACTGCCAACAACAACGATTATTCGCTTATCCGCAAACGCATTTTTGAAAGAATTTTTAATTGCTGCAACCTCACCATCACAAGGATGAAAATACAACACAATATCAATAAATTTATATTTTTCAGCAACAGACTTTGTTGATTCAATAACTTCTTCTAGACTTTTTGCTGCAATACCATCAACCTTTTCGCCTTCCAGCTTTCGCATTTGGCTTTTATACTTTTCAACAAAATCCTGATTTACAAAATTTAACTCACCTAAACCGGCATAAAGAGCAACGAATACCTGAAAGAAAAACATCTGACACATCAGATAAGCTGTCGGATCAGATATGTTGATATCGAGTTTAATCGGCACAAACATGCCGTCATTACCCTCGCGGCAAACGATTGTTTTAACTGCCAAGTTATCTTTTTTAGAGCCGAGTGACTCCTGAAAAAGCTGATACAACCAAGATTCAAAAACCAGTTGTAGATCTTTACTTACTTCAGGAAAAAAATACGCCGGATCCAAACCCTTATGCTTATTCGCTAAGGAAACGGCTTGCTGTAGTATTTGCCTGCGATGCGAAAGGTAAGTATTGTAAATTTCTTCAACCTTCGCTAAATCTTTTTTCAACAAAAGCATTAAAGGGAGCATAAATATCAGTGTATGCGGACAGGAGAACCTTCCACCGATGTCATTTTGGCCATCAAATTGAATTGTTGTTTTTTCGGTTGTTTCCCAGCCAAATGAATCAATCTTAGTAAAAGACTCGGGATCAGCTAACCAAAGAAACTGATTTTTCCAATTCTCGCCAATTAAATCTCTTAACGTAGCAGAAATTGCTTGAGTTTCTTTTGTAGTGCCTGATTTAGTAATCGGAATTATTAAAGTCTTGCTGAAGTCTCCAATGCTTTTAATAATTTCTTCTACCGCGGCAGGATCTAAGCTATCTAAAGCATAAAGATTGCTCCCCTTAAGCATTGAAAATAAAGGCTTCATGCCGTTGACTGAGCCACCCATGCCAACAAAAATGAAATTATCAAATTTATCAGTTATCTTACTAATTGATTGGAGTTTTTCTTTTATTTGCGAGAACTCTATAACCCTCATCCATCCTAATCGTTTTTTATCGCCATCAAATCCTAGCAATCGATACGGATTGCTCTCTGATAAATCTTGTTGGCAAACACCTTCAGCTTCAATCAAGGCTTGTAGAAAATCAACGTCCATGGTTTCGTCTCCTTTTAAATAAACTAAAAATGTAAAACGAAAAACGCAAAACCACAATTCAAAACTTAAAACTCTTCCGAAAAATTTTGACTTTTACGTTATGGTTTTACGTTTTTAGCTCTCAGTTTTTCGCTATACACAAACTTACCAGGTGGGTATTATACCTTAAAATTATAGGGAGGTAAACCCTGGTGGATAACTTTTAAATTGGAGGAATTTGAGGTAATTTAATGATTTTCTTCGATGCAAAAACATCGAAACTAGCAATAAAATTACCCCTCGCTTTACAATCCTACTTCTCTTATCGATAAACTTTAACTGCTAGGTCATCAATCAATACGTCAGGTGAAATATCGCTCATGAAGGTAATTTTAAATTCAAGTGTATCAAAATCCCCATCGTGTAGGGGCGGACCTGTGTGTCCGCCCGCAGGCAATGGCCGATTAACATTTACATCCAATCCTTCACCAACGGTCTCTAAATTAAAACTGCCAACGGTTACGTCGATGCCGCCGGTGGCGCTTGAGCCTGGCTCGTCACCGCTGCTCGTTTGATGGGGTGGATTTATTAAGTTCTTTATTTCTTTCAATCTTTTTGCGAAATCAATCATATTGTTGGGATTGCGATGAGCCATAATTTCAGCTTTTCTTGCTTGGGTCCACGAGCTATTTATTGGCGCGTTAATGATGCCATCAATTAACTTCTCTAATGCCTTGAATTCGAGCGATTCAAAATTATTAGCTGTTGAGTATAAAATATGAGAATTGATAATACTTGCCAAGCTATACACGTCTGAAACCGAACATCGATAATTTTCGGGTGCTTTGTACCATGCCATGCTAAATGATTTTGAAATATAAGTATCCGACCGGCTAAAAAGAAAATCAATCAAGATTACCTCGATCTTGCCGTCCTTTTTTCTAACTAAGATGTTTTTAGGATTTAAATCATTATGCTGCCCATCTTTCGCATGGATAACTGCCATTGTATTCGACACCTTAATCAAAACATCCAACTGTTCAACAAGAGTTAAGTCGACCTCATCAAAAGGCTGAAAATCCTTCTCCGCCATTGCCTCAAGCTGCATCCCGAAAACTCCTTTTTTTGAACCGGCTGCATTTAGCCGCGGTATAATCGCACCATCTTCGCCAAGAGCCTCAAGCTCGTCATAGATACCCATTTTTTCCATCCAAACATAACCGCCAAACTCTCTAAGGATCATCTCAACTCGATCGTTATCCGCTTTTTCCATTAAAGGAACTTTGCACATTTTCAAAAATTCTTTCGCGTTCACCCCATACACATTTGATTCACGCCCCGCGCCAAGATGCATCAAGCCTTCAACATCAGGTAATGCGCCAAAATAAGAGTCAAAATCATAGACCGAAAAGCCTTCACCAACAACAGAAAGCGTGTCTTCGACGAGCTTTTGATAATAAAGCGCACTAATAAATTGATCAAAATCAAGAACTACCTCATCGGCGCCATCGCGCACTAATGCTAAGTGATGAATAAGTAGTCTTTGTAATCTCTGATAAGTAATTTGACCTACTCCCTGCATTTGCGCAATCGATTCTAAAGTATAGCGTGCATCATCCATTAGTTGTTGTTTTTCAAATTCAGCCATCTCTTCTGCATTCAGCTTACCTCTTAACTCATGACTAAATTCATGGACTAAAACCATCTTAAGTGTAATCACGCGCGCGGTATCGTCTTTAATCTCACCAATCGCACGATTCACTCCAATAAAACCATTACCGACGTGATCCTCGCCTAAGCGATAAGACTGATCTAAATAAGTAATAACTAAAAGTTTCGGCAAACGACTAATATCACAGCCTCGACGCAAAGTCGCTTCCTGGACCATCGCTTGAAGCTGATCATTACCAAGACCAAAATCATCATCAATCACCACTCGACGCTTAACGCCATCGCCAAAATCAATCTCCCGCTCAGTAGCAACTCCGGCTTCCTTCAGCTGCTGGGCAAATATTCCTAATTGCCGATGTGCTTCTTCCTTACTGCCCCACTGCTTTTCAGTAAACTTCGGATAAAATTCAACCTCTCGTCCGTCAATCTTCACCACCTTTTTCGCTTCTTGCGCATATTTACCTTTCACCGTTATCGTTTCTGAATGATGGATGTCGCCATCGTCAGAAGAAACAGAACTATTCCCCGCTCGATCAACTTTAATAATTGTTTTTTCTCCCGGCGCAAACTGCTTTAGTAAATTGATTGTCGACTTAAAGTGACCATGCCCCCTACTTACCAATATATTCTTTCCTTTTAATGACAATAATTTTCGGGCAGCGAAATTATCCCTTTCTAACGAACAAGCAAAAGTCGCAAGATCTAATCTTATAATCTTGGCACTTAATTCTTTTATTCCGTCAATATCACTTGAATTTATTCTCTGCAATATGGGATCTTTGGGGTCGAGTTTGCTTCTAGTACGTTCCATCTCATCTTGCAATGGAGCAATTAGCTTAAAAGTTTCGACATCCTCCGGCGACTGCCTAGAGTCTGCGCGCGCTTTAAGGGGTATGAGTATTTGTGCCAATTCCCTATATATGGCAATCCCTTTTTTCATTAATTTTTCTGATTCAAGGCCAACAAGCTTTACCTCTCCATTCTTAAGAGGTTCATACCCACTGATATATAAGTACGTTTCCGGACTCATGCAGTATAACCGCGAAAAATCTTCGAATCTTTCACTCAATCCAATTATATGAAACAATCTTTCGAAATAATTCACCCGACCTTTTAACTTACTGCGCATCCACTGGAGTTTTTCTTCAGAAGCTTCCATTCCGATTAATTCGATATTATGTGATGATCTGATATATTCTTTAATCGTCGCAGCCTGCCGTTTAAAATCCGCAATTATCCTCTTATCTTGCGTTAACTTTTCTAATAAAGCTTCTTTAATCCTTTCTTGAAGTTGTGGATTATTTTCTATTTCCGACAAATATGTTTTGTCCATATTATGAATAAGTTCGCTTATTTTGTTGGTAATTAAACTGGCGTCATGACCAACACCTTCCATAAAAAATACCTTATCGCCAGAAGTGTTATTGTTTTGAGCAGTCTTCGTTTCATCGCCAGGTAATAATACAGTAGCTGCCCCTGCACCAATACTAAAAATAAAATCTCTCCGCGATACCCCCCCACCATCCGCTACACTATAATCCTTCGCAGCATCAATTGCGGATTTTTGGTCTGTATTGGGCGAAGAAATAGAATTAACCGTTCTTTTTCTTTTCTTTTTTTTCTTTACTCCCTCCGCTCCATAATCCATCAGCGCAAGAATTTCCCTATCGGTAAAGCCGCGGCGTCTTAGCTTATTTCTTTTTTCGATGATTACTTCTTTCGGATAATGGCGCTTTGAACGACTTCGATGATACATATCGTTTTTGTCAGGCATTCCTAATTCGCCAGAATCTTTCTTGTAAAGGTGTGTATCCCAAATGCCATCCTTGCCACCAAAACACTCCTTAGCTCGCCGGCGAAAGACCTCTCGTTCATCTGATGTAAAACCATGTCGCCGGTGCGCACGATTCACTGCTCTTTCTACCCGCTGACGTATTTCCTCTTGATCCGCCTCTTGAGCTGCATTCAGATTAGCCTGCAAGTCTTCTGGAATCGGGGCGTGGCGATGTCCGGGATCTTGGATATGAAATAATTCGTGTGCACCAACGCCTGCGGCTGCATCCATGCCCAATCCACGATTGCGTGTGAATGGCAGCGAGATGTGGATTCGATTATGATCAACGCTGTAGTGACCGGCGGCGTAGCCTCCTTGATCGTCATAGAATAACTCACCGCCCCCTTCAGGGACACTGAAGAATATTTGAATGTCGTCTGGGATACCTGCTAATTTCCTGATTTCCTCACGCCATGCGTTTAAATCATCACCATCTTGTAAATACCCTGCCAACTTTAACGCTTGATCAGCTTGGTCTTGGGTTAAATCACCACTAACCCCTAAAGCCTCTCGTAACTGGTCAAATGCAGTTTCAAGTTGACGATTCATCTCTTTGTGGTTATCCATCGTGCCGCAGGAGATGTTGGGGGGATTGGTTGAAGCGATGGAAGAAACAGGACCGCCTGCCTCATTACTAGATATTTCTTGATTTTTAATATCAGAACGCAAACGATCAATAGCCTGCAATAACAACATCTTGTTATCTTCACTGATTGGACCGATATCGCCGTAGACACCCTGAATTGTCTTTTCTAATATATCCGGCATAGATAGATGCAAAATTTGCCCTTTAAATTTCATTTCATCAAATAAATTGGCGATTAATTCATTCACCGCTTTAACTTTTTCCTCCTCATTAAAATATTGCAAAAAATGCCTAGTATTATATATTCCAGATACTGGATTTTCCCGGATTGCCCGGCTAAAAACAGGAAATTTTTCATCTTCCGATAAATATTTCATAAAGTACGCTCCAGAATAAAGAACCTCGTTGCCGGATAATTCTTCAATGAACGTATCTAAAAATAGTTTTTGTGAATTTTCGGGAAAATACGGCAACCAATCGTCCACTACACCTAATAATTCAACCGAGCTGCGTGAAGCAAGATCATCTAAAATATCAATCAACTCTTCCTGATCGGCAGATTCAAGATAAGGCAAACACTTACTTAAACTCCTAAAAAAGTCTCTGCTTAAATATTGGTAACCTTCAGTTGAATAATCATCGGGAATTACCTCTAAATACCGCGAGATGATTTGCTTAATCAATGGGAAACGCTGAGAATCATTTATACCCTCAATATCCTGACAGATATTATGTAACGCCTTCTGATGCAAATACTCATCAACATCGGCAGCTAGCCAAGCTTGATACTTTTTCAAATGGTTAGCTGAAATATCATCACCGTGCCGACGATGCTGTGATACATTCTCTAACTTATTTGCTAACGTCTCATCATCAGTTTTGTCACTAGCATCATATGGGTCTTTTTGGGCGGCTGCACCTCCCCCAGCATCAACGCTAAAAACTTTTTTTGCGCTTTCGTTAGCAAAATTTATTAATAAATAGATGATTAACCCCACCCCAGCCAAGAGCGCGCCAACCGCTATTTTTAAACCAGTCGATATCGGTTTATCTTTTCGACGAGCCCCTTTACGAAAATCCTCAGAATCACCCCCCACAGGAAGCGGAACCCCACTATTGAAGGAAGTTATCTTGCCCCGATTAGAATGAACAGAGCCGTCCTCATTTTCACTATCAATAACCTCACTTAATTCAATCTTTTCGCCTGATGGTAAAACCATCATCCATTTTCTAGCCCAACTCGTACAATTTGAGATTTTTCCTTTTTTACTGATTCTCCCCCCAAGTCCAACCACCGTTGCAACTGAAGACAACGGAAGCGTGCAGGAGACAGCATATATTGTTGGTATCTTCACTTTTCCGATATCTGCATTAGCAGGGTTGCACCCAAGCAGCAAAATATTTTTTACGCCTTGGTCGGCCAAGCGATTAATTTCTCTATCGGCCATCACCATTCCAGTGGTAGTTTCTATCTTTAAGTAGGGCTGGCCACCACCATGCACATCCATCGCAGGACCAAAATATTTAAATTTATTGCCCTTGCTATCAACTAGTGTAACACTAGCATTATAGTCTATAGTAAAATCTCGATGGTGCTCTTTTATTGAATTATGCACAAAATTGAAAAAATACACTACACAACCGGCTGCAAGCACTACTTTTAATGCGGTTCGAAATATACTAGGGGGCATTTGAGATACACGGTGGATCACTAACAACAAGCTCGCAGGTACAGCCATAACAACAGCTACTAGAGCGCTAAGCAAAAGCCTACCATCATATAAAAATGATTGCTCTTTCCTGATCTGCCATTTTCTTCCCGAATTAGTTGTTGCAGTATCGTTTTCGACGTCTACATGATCAGAAAAAGATGCCTGTTCTCTTTTTTCTTCCCTGACCTGATCCGCCTCTCGCGCTGCATCCAAATTGGCCTGTAACTCTTCTGATATCTTTTCATGAGAACCATGTTCGATATGTCCCCACTCATGCTCTACTACTCCAGCTGCACCATTCATACCCAATTTACGATTGCGGGCAAAAGGCAATGAAACATGCGTTCGCCTATGGTTTTCGTTGGCGCTGTAGTGACCGGCGGCGTAGTCTCCTTGATCGTCATAGAATAACTCACCGCCCCCTTCGGGAACACTGAAGAATATTGGAATGTCGTCTGGGATATTTGCTAATTTTCTGATTTCATTACGCCATGCGCTTAAATCATCACCATCTTGTAAATACCCTGCCAACTTTAACGCTTGATCAGCCTGGTCTTGGGTTAAATCACCACTAACCCCTAAAACCTCTCGTAACTGGTCAAATGCAGTTTCAAGTTGACGATTCATCTCTTTGTGGTTATCCATCGTACCGCAGGAGATGTTGGGGGCGTTAGTTTTTAATTCCACTACTCGCCGAATCCCTGAGAATAACACCTTGACTATATCTTTCAGTTGATTTTCTGTTGGTGGTCTTTTCATTATTCTTAAAAGAGGTCTCTCAAGAACATAATTACCAAGTTCATTGCTCAATTCCTCATGTGTAAAAGGTAACTTTAGTTCTTTTATTGCCTTACTTACTATCATATCCTGATACATATGGGTCAGTTCATGGCTAGCGAAAGAATAGGCTTCAAGAAAGATGTACAATGCTGCCCCCTGCGCTAATGCTGTCACCAGAACATGATCTAAAGCAATACCGTCATCGCTAACCCACAAAAAATTTAACAATACTTGCGCCAATAGTTGAAGTACAAAATTACCAAGCCAATAGGTTGGTAATGGTTTGTTTTTAAAAGCATAATTGAACCCAACCAAACCATCATCAGTCATTATGTTTCTAACATTTGCAACACGCATTTGAAGAATGGCTATCCCAAAGTAAGCCAAGACAATACCTCCCAGAAAAGGTATTGTCTTAAAATTCTTGTTTTTAATTTGTATCCATACATCCCTAAAAAGGCTAGCAATAGTTTTCACTATAGCTTTTTGGAATTCCCAAAATTTCATAGTGTGTTTCTGGCGAATGAATTGCGGATTATTTGAAAAGATAAATTCTTCATATGCTGAAGAAGTTCTTACTTTTTTACTACCTTTATAAAAAGGATGTTCTTCTATTTCTGTAAGAACATTTTGCTCTAATACTACCAAACGCTTGACCATTTCTTTTTTTGATTCATCAGAAGACGGTATTTGTGTCTTTTTTATTGCTTGATCCGCCTCTTGCGCGGCATCCAGATTGGCTTGCAAGTCTTCTGGAATCGGGGCGTGGCGATGTCCGGAATCTTGGATGTGGAATAATTCGTGTGCGCCAACGCCTGCGGCTGCATCCATGCCCAATCCACGATTGCGTGTGAATGGCAGCGAGATGTGGATTCGATTATGATCGACGCTGTAGTGACCGGCGGCGTAGCCTCCTTGATCGTCATAGAATAACTCACCGCCCCCTTCGGGAACGCTGAAGAATATTGGAATGTCGTCTGGGATATTTGCTAATTTCCTGATTTTCTTGCGCCATGCGCTTAAATCATCACCATCTTGTAAATACCCTGCCAACTTTAACGCTTGATCAGCCTGGTCTTGGGTAAGATCACCACTAACCTCTAAAACCTCTCGTAACTGGTCAAATGCAGTTTCAAGTTGACGATTCATCTCTTTGTGATTATCCATCGTACCGCAGGAGATGTTGGAGGGATTACCGGTTATCTTTGCGTATTCTAATCTAAATTGCGCATTATCCCTTTGCCAATGCAAAACAGCAACCGCCAGTTCTGGTTGCGTACTAAATCCTAACGCCTGTGCACATTTTTTTGTAATTCCACCGTGTTCTGGGTATAGCTTAATAAATCTAAGTTGCTGGTCAGACAATTTTCCTTGCAGTTTCTTCTTCAACTCAGCAAAATCATTACGGAAATCAGGATATCTTTTTTCCCAACTTTTAACCCTCGCCTCTAACGTTTTATATTTAACATCCAAGCTCTTAGCTGTTTGCGCATGGTTACCATGGAACGCTTCATAATTTTCCATAAAGCGTCTTTGATCTTTTCGATCACTTTCCCTTAGCCTCTCATCAATTCGATCTAAACCAATAGCAAATGTCGCATTTTTTTCTTTCCAATTGGAAATATTCTGTGACACAGCGCCATCACCTACATCCAATGCAAAAGCTATTGCCGTTTGCACTCCATCATTCTTATCATATAATGCTAGATATTCTATCTGTAATGGCGATAGCTTAGGCCTACCTATTGCATCCCACTCCTTTTTAAATTTAGCGCTACCTTCTCTCCATGTCTTAAGCTGTGTATTTATATGGTGCCTACTCTTCTCAAGTTCCTGCGCAACAAGTTTTATACTCCTTTCATGCTTCCTTAGTAATGCAAGGTACTGCTCTTGCTTTGGTGTTAAGCTCTCATTAATTGCTACATCTAACAACGCTATTTTCTTTGCAAAGAGCGCGCTCGCATCAATACGTCTTAGCACATAAGTTCGTACTGATTGCCCGGATATTCTAAGCTCAGGATCCGATCCCATATCTTTATACCCCCCGCGATATCGATCATATAATCTTATATATTTCTCCTCTCTTTCATCTAGGCTTCCTTCAATCTCTCTATCCATATCTTTTATTTTTTCTCTAAAAAATTCATCTTCCATGCCCCAGCTCTCAACTCGATGCCGTATTGTGTCATCACTCCAATCATAATGAGTAGCGACCGCACTAATATTACCTCGATACTTAGAATAAAGATCTAAGAATTTTTTCTTTTCTTCTACATCTTTTTCCTCAGTCACCCTCGCAGTGTCCTGTTTAATCATAAAAAATGCTACAGCAAATTCAAGATTGCCTCTACACCACGTTCCAACTTTATTATAAATATGCCCCTTTGAAGAAAAATTGGGTAACTTAGCTAATTCGGAAAGCTTCCTTAATCTAGAATATTCTTTCAGATAAAGCACTTGCTCACCACTTAACTCGAAGTTAGGTGGAACACTTATCTTTCTATCAATCCATATTCTTTTTAAATATTCAGCTTTTAAAGCTGCTAGTTCACTTGGAGTAAGTGTATTCGCGCTGCCAAGATGCCACTTGTTCCACTCTTGTAACCACCTATTTTTATCCACCGCAATCCAATCTTCTACTTCTGGCATTTTTTTCTTGATTATAGCAACTGATATATTTCCGTTAAGCTTACGTGTTATAGCTAAAATTTTGCCGACAAAGTTTGCTGGGAAATGCCTTTGTGCGGACATCCATTCGCTAATTAAATTTTCGGCTTCTTTTCTATCTTTTTTATTTAGTAAGGGTAAAATAGTTGCAGCCTCGAAAATTACCGACGCAATATTTTTATTAGCCTCTATTAAACTTTCTCGATCAATATATTCTTCTTCATCGATATATATATCAGCGTAATCAATTTCGAAAGCAAGAATAGCTAAGGCGTTGATTCGATCTAAATCTAAACTGACCTCAATCTTCTCTCCACTGCCTTTTGCTCTAGTTCTTGGTTTATTAAGGGTAAAATTATTGGTATCAATATCTTCGGGGTTATATTTTACGGAAGTTTTTCTAAGAATAACTAAATGAAAATCACGCTCCACCCAGACCTTAAGGCTACCTGCTGTCTCCTTCCCTTCATCTGATGATATCTGAGCTAAGCGAGCAGAAGAAAAACTACCATTCTTGGGAGAATTCGCCACAACATCCCAGCCCATACTACGCAAAGCAGTTATTAATTTAGCGGTCGGGAATTTTGTTCGCGGTAGAGCAATTGCTGCTTTTCCGTCAATCTTTAATAATCTGTGGGCCATTATAAAAAAGTCTTTAACTTGCGCCGGCCCTAATTTATCTAATTGGTCTAAAGCAAAATTACTAACGATTAAATCACAAGTTCCATCGCGTTGAGGATCATTGTATGGCATGTCGTCCAATTCAGGTGGCTGAGCAACGATCATGTTGCCATCTTTGCCAATAATTGTCTTGTTGGGGTTAGCTCCATCAATAATACCGCTTCCCTCCAAATCAACATCAATAATTCGTGAGCTACCCGGAATTTGACCTGAAGAGATAACTCTTGAATAAAATCCGGAACGGCCCGAACCGTAATCAATGACCTGACAATCCCCTTTTCGAATTTGGTCTCCATAGAGCGTAGCTAAATAATGATTCGCTAAACTAGCATTCTCAATATTCAATGCTTCCTCTGCTAGCAAATCTGACTCTTTTGGTTTTTGGCCTTTCGCCCACGATAATCCTGAATGAACTAAGATAGTTTGAAAATCTTTTAATTTTGTCAATAGACGCTCAACAACACCTCTTTCTTCATCAGATAGCGGAGCAGAGATTACATCTTCTGAGAGTTTCTCCTGCACTTGAACCAATATATTTGCGTCACCTGGCTCAAAATATCTTTGATGCAAACGCCGCATATTTAATATTTTTAAGAGTTCTTCAATTTCTTGATATTCCTTAATTAATGGTTTGAGTTGTTCTCGCAATAACGCAACTGCCTTATTTTTGTCTTCAGTAAAACCACCATCTTCCTCTAATTCTAACAAGCGGCCTTGTTGTTCGGTACCCATGACCAAACTAAATCTCTTAAGTGCGTTGAGCTCTCTTTGATGTCTTTGGTGTTCTCTCTTAAATCGGGCCACCTCACTTCTTTCCGTTAACTGGAGAGTTTCACTAACTTCTTCCGGTCCGAGATCGCCCAAGATTTTAGCGGTCTTGGTATTTCTAAAAGTTAAACGCCAACGGATCGCATGGTTAAAACGACATTTCCCCGCACTAGATAAATACTCGATCTTATATAATTCCCACTCCAGCCGAGCAGATTCTAAATTCTTAGATTGTGATAAAGACAATAATTCCCTTTCGAACCCTTCTCGTGATTCTTTATCAATAGATGTTTTACTATCTACCCCCTGATCCACCTCAACCGCTGCATTCAGATTAGCCTGCAAGTCTTCTGGAATCGGGGCGTGGCGATGTTGGGGGTCTTGGATGTGGAATAATTCGTGTGCACCAACGCCTGCGGCTGCATCCATGCCCAATCCACGATTGCGTGTGAATGGCAGCGAGATGTGGATTCGATTATGATCGGCGCTGTAGTGACCGGCGGCGTAGTCTCCTTGATCGTCATAGAATAACTCACCGCCCCCTTCGGGAACGCTGAAGAATATTGGAATATCATCGGGAATATCAATTCCTTCCTTCTTGGCTTGATTACGAATCTGCATACGCCACTGCTCTAGGTTCTCGCCTTTGTGCAGGTAGCCCAATAATCTTAAAGCTTCATCGGCCTGTGTCTCGGTTAAATCACCACTAACCCCTAAAGCCTCTCGTAACTGGTCAAATGCAGTTTCAAGTTGACGATTCATCTCTTTGTGGTTATCCATCGTACCGCAGGAGATGTTGTTTATTGACTCAACAGAAAAAACATTTGGCGTCAGCATTGGCTCTACCGTTTTTTCCTGAATAAGAAATGGCTTGTATTCAAGATTCTGCATAATAAATTCCAGGCTTAGAGAACCGGAGAGAACACCATTGGATATGTATCTTTTTATAAGACCGTGGACTTTAAGTTTGGCATAGCCCCTTCCGGCAGCACCAGAGAGTAGATTGTAGCGCTTAGGTATAGCACGAAATAGATGTCTAATTATTTCGGCTCTTTTTTCTTCATCGCTTACATCTGATAAATATCTCTCGGCTAACCCGAGATAATCATCGAAAGAATCATCTTCATGGATAGTTTTTGATGTTTCAGCGATATACTCTTTAACAAGATCATTATCGATTTTGGCAGCTTCATACTTGTCTGCAGCTCTACGGATATGATGAGCTAAGAGTTTCTTTCTACCAGCATCGTTATCTTCTTCAAGATCACCATCACTATCTGACCCTGGTTTACCAACCTGCTCAACCTCTGCCTGACTACCTTCTTCCTCCTCAGAACCTAAGTATTCTAACCCATCAAGCAAATTAACATTCACATAGACAAGCCCCGCTATAATCGACATCAAAAGAGCCTCCACCACCCGACGAGCCCCTTTACGAGAATCCCCAAAATCATCCCCCACAGGAAGCGGAATCCCACTATTGAAGGAAGTTATTTCCTCTTGATCGCTACTACTTTTTATCTCAAGCTCACTTCCGGTTAGCACTGCACTACCGGTACAAAAGGCACTTACTGTTGATGTTTGGTCGGGTAAGCCTCCTTCGGGAACGATTCGCATTTTTGCAAAAGCCTTCTCGCCAAAATCAGTGCCGCCGGAATAGTAGCGGCGGTTTATTGGTTTATTGGTTTTGGGGTCACGTTCTCTTTTAATATAATCATAGACGCCTTGTCTGTAGGCTTCGACATATAGATTATAGATCGTATCCTTAGCACCTTTGTCTTCTAGGTCGATGCCGGAGATCTTGCCTTGGTCGATATAGTGTTTATAAAAAGTATTTTTAAATTTCTTCCTAAACCAAGTTGCTAAAACCAAAGAGTGATATATCTGGCGCAGGGTAGCAAAGTTCTTGCCGTGGTTTACCTCGTGGTTTATTTCGGGGAGGATTGTTTCGGTGAAAACCTGGGATGCTATTTGATCTATACTTCCGGGGACACGTACCGATTCCCGCCTCGCTTCGCTCAGCGGAACTTCCGGTACATGTCCCCGAGCAACGTAGTCACGCTGATGCATTACCTTCAAACTGGCCTCGAGGATGAATCCCGCGTTGGCCTTCTCG
>JAAEQW010000147.1 GCA_024231025.1 Candidatus Omnitrophota bacterium | reverse complement strand
TATTATTTATTTGGATTATTTTTTTAAATTTAAATATAGCTTACGCTGACTGCAGAGGAACAGCCAACCCTACGTGCACAGGTAGAACTGAAACAAATTGCACATCTCCATGTGAATGGTTTGATGATGAAGGATCAGGCGACCGAGCAGTCTCCCTCGACAACCCCCTCTCAGGAACAACTGATATTAACGTCCTAATCGGTAAAGTAATTAATGCCGTTTTAGGGGTAGTCGGTTCTTTAGCTTTAGTTATGTTTATCTTCGGCGGCTTTACCTGGATGCTGGCTGGCGGAAATAAAGAAAAAGTAACTAAGGGTAAAGATATAATTATTTGGGCGGCGATTGGATTAATTATAATATTTTCCGCCTACGCATTGGTAAAAATTATATTTACTGGATTAGGGGGAGCTTAATTTTAAATAAGTATTATAATTTTAAAAACCACCGGTGAAACAACCGATGGTTTTTATATTTCCACTTAGCTGGGGATATCAGTTCATTATTTATTGAAAATGCGAGCATTAAAAAATTTTGGAAAAATCACGAGCGTACCTGCCTGCCGGCAAGGCAGGGAAACCGTGTAAAATTTCACTGTTTGAGGAGCCGAAATGAAATGGAGGCGACGAGTTTGAAATTTTACTAGGTTTCATAGCAAGTGATCCAAAATTTTTTACTAGCTCGCGATTTTTTGCTACTTTTTTCTAAAAAAAGTAGAGTAAAATAAATTTAATTACTAGCCTTTGCTTTTAATAAAAACACTAAAATTATTAACTAAAATAACATTTAAAAACCCACCTTAATTAGATTGTGGCGGGTGTTTTAATATAAAAAATATCACTCCTCATAACTCTGCTTCTTACTTCATGATCCATGATCCATATTAACCAACAAAGCCGCTCCGATCGCTCCGGCCTGGGGCCCTATTTTACTTTTTACTATTTTTATTTTTTTCTTAGACTCGTTTGAGCCGACATGCTCGCGCATCGCTTTCTTCATCTCTGATAAGAACAAGCCGCTTGATTCTACCGCTCCTCCGCCGATAACAAAAATCTCCGGGTCTATTATATTAACAATTCCAGCTAGCGCTATGCCAATATTGCGCCCTACTTCCCTAAAAGCTTCCTGAGCTAATTTATCGCCGCGAAACGCTTCTTCGGCCATTTTAGCTGGATTATCCTGGGTTAATTTGTGATATGCGTCTTCAAGCCCTAAGCCAGTCTTAAAATCAACTATAATCTTCCCCGGCTCTCCTGCTCCGCCATGTACTCCTCGGTATACTTCATTATTAATCCACCATCCTCCGCCAATACCCGTGCCGATTATAACCCCAAATACATTTTTATATTTTTGCCCGGCACCATGCGCTACTTCCGCGCGTACAAAACAATTAGCATCATTATCCATGGCTACGGGCAGACTTGCTATCTCTTCCAGTTTATTAGCAATTTTCACTCCTTTAATTATAGGAATATTTCGAGAGCTAAGCATTATCCCCTCATGGTAATCAATCGTCCCGGCTATACCCAATCCGATTCCCCTTATTTTTACTTTATCGTCCCTCGCTCTCTCTTCTAAGGGCTTTATTAAAGCTTTAAGCATAACCATAAAATGGTCCAAATCATCAGTAGGTGTAGCCAAAACATAATCAGCGATTAAGTTATTCCCGTCAAACAACACAGCACTCATCTTAGTACCGCCAACATCAATTCCAATAGAATATATTTTTTTAACTTTTGACATATCTTTTTTTATCCCCCTCCTCAGTTGAGGAGGGGTTAGGGGTGGTGTTGTATCCATTATCAGACCACCCCTGGCCCCTCCTTGTCTAAGGAGGGGAACTATAAATAATAATTTATTAAATTTAATTTTACTTAAAAAGTTCCTTTGCCTCTTCCCAAAACCTCTCTTCCCCATTCATCTCTCTCTCCCAATACCACCACTCAACTCCCCAGAGATAAAACTCTTTAAATCCCGCT
>JAAEQW010000146.1 GCA_024231025.1 Candidatus Omnitrophota bacterium | reverse complement strand
TAAAAATAAAAGAATATAGTAAGGCTTATGTTAATTTCAAAAAGACAAACAAAATATTACAGAATTATTATCTTAATTCTACTTTGTCAAGTTTTTAAGTTTTTGTTTTTTATATATTCAGACGCCTTTTTTCGTTTGCGGTGTCGAATCGCCATTTGCCTGAGAACCTCATTTTTTGTAATTACTCGTTTTGGCAAGAAATGGTAAAGTAATTCTCTGACATCGTTGCTACTGATGAGTTCGCAAGAGTCGTCATATTTAATTTTAACCTTGAGCATAAAAAGCATGACCAGCATAACCATTGCCATGTGGTGATGCCAACCAATCCAGCCACGCACTTGATACTCAGCCATGCCACATGAACTTTTGGCATCTTCGAAAGCGCGTTCAACAAAAAATCGTTGTCCTTGCATAAAAGCAAGACGTTCAACACGCGTGTTTTCTGATGCATTGCTCAGGCTGTATTTCAATGTGTTCTTTGAATCTCCCTCGCGTTTTATAAATAAGTGCCACTGGTGGGCTTTTTCTTCTTTGCCGTCCCAGAGCCATACGCGTTTTTGTAAAACTTCGACTTCGATTATTCCTTTAGCACTATCACGGGTGATCACTTTTTTCCAAGCTTCAGCATTTTCTTTTTTAGCCAAAGTGGATACCTGGATAGCTTTTAAATCTGTTTTCAATAATGATGGTTTACGCCCTTTATTCGAGTTACGTTGAGGAATATACGGCCTGGGATCATCAAGATATACACGTTGATTTGAATGAATATCGATCATAAAAGTTTCACCCATCTGATTTAGTTGGCGTAAAAACCAAGGATCGTTTCCATAAAAAGCATCAGCTCCGATCCATTGATGGGAGGAACCACGTTCTATGGCTGACTCTATCATATCAAGAGCTAATTCCGTTTTTTTACTAAATGAATATCGAAATTGAGGAACACCTGCTTGCTCCATTCGTTTTTTTGATTTCGTCCAGGATTCGGGTAAGAATAATCTTGTATCAGTTAGTGTCACTTTTTCGCGGCGATTTAATGCCATGAACACACCAACTTGTCCGTTGTCAACTTTTCCAAGTCGACCAAGCCATTGACGTGAAACGCCGACAGATTTTTGGCCGGCTTTTTTAAATCCTGATTCGTCAATGATCAAGCAACTATCTTCATCATTTCCAAGTATTGAATCTGCATCACTGGCAAGTTTATTCAAAAGAGCGGTCTCATCCCATGGGGAATTGGAAATAAAATGTTGCAGAGATTGATCATCACTATTAGGTACTGCTTCGACCATACGTTCCATGTTTCTTTTCCTGGCTTGCATTAAGCCACAAAAATATTGGAAAGATTGATCGTTTACTGATACTGTCTTAAGTTGAAAAAAATCAGAATATTGATGGTGGAATTCAATAAAATTATTTGCCAGATTCCCGAGGGAACCTGAAATCTCATAATTTTTTTTACTCCTAATTTAGGGCGAGTATATTGAGGGTTTATAAAAATGTATTTGTTTCCATTTTTTCATACCACAATATACAAAATTTTCAATTAATTAGCAACACTTTTTTAATGTGACAAAGTAGAAATAGATATCAAATTTAAGCTGATATCATAAAAAGCAGAGGGCTTGTAACCCTGAACTTTGAACATTGAACCGGTGAACGCATACATTAATTTCTATAACAGGAGGTAACACATCTTGACAAAACTGATTCAACGAGTGGTTATTGCTTCAATAATATTTTTGGCATTCAATGCTATTGGGCAGACACGAAATGACATGCTTACGGGCAACTATTTTTCCGTTCATTATATTGCCGTACCTTTTGCCGGTTACAGCCATCTTTACTGTGATGGCTTGGGAAACGGCACCTATCTAGATAATTTTGATATCGGTGGAACATTTCAATATATCATTGAAAACAACCTGAATTTCGCTGTCGATGAAATCGTAGGTGATGAACAATATCACTGGGAAGGCCAAATCTCCAATGATAAGAATTCCTTTATGATGATTTCGACGGATGTCAATGAAGGCGGCGGTATTTCGTTTGGCTTAAAAAAGCCGGCGACGCCATCAGCAACGGAAAAAGTGCAAGGCGCTACGCATTTAGTTATTACAGTCACACTGCCGGCGCTTTCGGTGGAATTTTCATAGTGACATTTGATGGTCAAGGGGAATGCATTTATGAACAATACAGTGGATCATCTTCTGTTTCGTCCGATAC
>JAAEQW010000145.1 GCA_024231025.1 Candidatus Omnitrophota bacterium | reverse complement strand
AGAAGCTTTTACTCTTGTTTTATGCGAGGAAAATAGCGATGTTTATATCAGCGCGTAACGTGGGCCTGAAGCGAAGCCAGGCCAGGTGATTTACCGTAGCAGAAAATAGAGATAAAAGCGTATTGAGAAGCTTTTACTCTTATTTTATGCGAGGGAAATAGCGATGTTTATATCAGCGCGTAACGTAGGTCTGAAGCGAAGCCAGACCAGGTGATTTACCGCAGCAGAAAATAGAGAGTAAAAGTGTAATCGGAAGCTTTTACTCTTTGCTTTATGCGAGATTATCGAGCTTATTGATCACACAGGAAATTGCTTCGATATATTGATTCTGAATTCGCTCAAAGATTTCTTTGGCGACCTTGCTTTCGTAGATATGAGAAGTTTTGTTGCGGTCTTCGAGCATGTTGAGGAATACCACCTCTTGAGAAAGCCACCCCAGGCGAAAAGCTTCACGCAAGGCATCTTTAGGGGTATTACTTTCAAGCCCGCGCTGACGCATAAATATCTTAAGTGTCTTCCAAAGCAGCTCAAAGGTGAATTCAAAACGCTGGATCACTCCGTCTCTTTGAAGCTCTTCTTCGGCGCTTGCTGCGCCTTCTTTAAGACGATCAAACGCATCTTTAAATTTCTTTAAAACATAGTCATTTTCGCTCATAAATCACCTTGCCTGTACTTATAATAATTTCCTTAAATTCCTCTTCAACTCGTTTAATGTAAACAATATCTACTTTATAAAGACCGCTAATTTTATCAATCTCCTCTTTTACTTCTCTTTCTTTCGAAATCCCCGGAGCCGGGCAAAAAACCGCAAAATCAAAGTCCGAACGCGGGTTATTTTCGCCTTTACCACGCGACCCAAAAAGAATAACTCTTTCTGGCGAAAGCCGCTTAAGCAAAATTTCAACCACCTTGCTACTTATTTCATCTTCCCGTGGGGTCATGATAGCATTGTAACATAAGCTTTATAGATCACCAAAATAAATATCCCCTCCTTAATTACACTTCGTTACCTTTGAGGATTTGGTAACGCGACATTATTTAATGAAATTGTCCGCGAGGGCACAGCACGCTGTGCCCCTACTTAAAACTAGCCCAACGGTCTTTGGTCTATTGTCTATTGTCTATGGTCTATTATCTGCGTAATTTATGACTTACGTCTGACGAATAATTCAACCAAATTATAGGTTGGTTTCTTTTTAGGTTTTTGCGCGTATGGCAGCTCACCCTTGGTTTCTAAAGCGAGTTTAGCATCGGGATCGGTCCGACCAAAAACTTTATTAGGATCGGCTAAATTGCGCTGCATCGACACAAAATTCGCTGCAACCCCTTCAACATCATTAGCGTTAAAACCCAGATCTTCAATTTTAATATTATAAATCCCCTCGTTCGCCACTTCAACAATTTGACCAATATCATCATAGGTAATTCCACCATCTCGAGGCTTCCCGATAATTCTCTTCTCTACCCTCTGCGGTTTCGTGCGTTTGGCAACAGGTCTTTCTGTGTATCTCTTATGAATTCCTTGAATATTCTCCGCAAGAAAATTAAAATCTCTATTTACCACAGAACCTTCCAACGCACCACCAGAATGACCTAAAGCAAAACTCCTCATTTCTCGAATAGAAGTTTGAATTTTCTCATTAATCAAAGAACGAAGTCCTTCATCCTCAATGCTTTCAATATCCAATGAACTTAATACCCTTGTAAATTTCCCATGATGAACATACTCACCAGCAACATATTTGCTCCTTTCAATAGCATTTATAATTGCCCCTACAGAATCACCCTGCAAACCAACATCCTTCTTCACCCTCTTCTCTACCTTCTGCGACTTTGCGCGTTTGGCAGTCATGTTTTTTTCTTCTACTCTGACGTCAAAATACTCCCAAATAAAACTAACTGCGCACATACGTTCACTGGCGCCCGGTTCATTATACGCATCAATTACTCCTTGGCCAAAGATTGGTTTCAGCAAAACAAGAATGCTTGAATCAAATATTATGGGCTGGTAATAGTCCGTTAAAACATCAGCAATTTCAAATCTCTTCTCTAAAGATAAATCTATCTCGGGTCTATCACCTACTTTAAAATCAGCCGGCACATGTTCAATATCGATAGATGTATCATCGAAAAGCTTGTGCAGCGCACTTTCAATCATTGCCACATCACTAGCCTTAAGTGAGTCATACTGAATAACAAACCTAGTAAATATATCAACAATCGTATCCTTTTCTTTTTGAGTAAATTTTTGTGCTTTGCCTTTAGCCTCATATTTAGCGATTTTGCCTGGCTTTGCGCGTTTGACGATGCTTGCCTCGGCTTCTTCTTGACAATATTCCCTGAGGAAAGCGAATATATCGCCGGGATATCTATTTGCTTTATAAGCAGTAACCACCCCCTGACCAAAGATTGGCTTTAAAAGAGGTATCGCAATCTTAGCCTCAGTATCATCCTTGATGGGCACTCCCTCCTCTAGAAGTTCAATAAAATCAAGCTTATTTTTTAAGGACATACCTATCTCTTCTTGCGATTCAACCTCCTTGGGAGAATTCACCTCTATTGCAAGCTTAATTCGATCATCACGACCAAGGAACTTTTCCAACTCCAACTCCATAGACATCCTAGCCATGCTATCTAAAAACCCAAACTTATCAATCTTCTTAATCACACCAATAACTACATCTTCCTCTACTTGACTCAATCTTTTTGTTACCCCACTCACCCTCTTCTCTGCCCTCTGTGGCGGCTTCACGCGTTTGACGACAGGGCTTTCTTCTCTTTTCTTTTTTTCTTCATTAAAATGATTCCAAAGAAATTTAACTAAAGTAACGTTTTCATTTAAGGCATCATAAGTATCGACTACCTCCTGGCCAAAAATAGGTTTTAAGATACCAAGAACAAACAAACAGGTTTTTTTTTCTCCAATGTCATCGAATGCATAACTTTCATCTAAAATTTCAATAATCTCGAGTTTATCAGCCAAAGATAGATCGAGCTCTATACTATGTTCGCTGAAAACAACCTTCTTAAATTCAACATCCTCTTTTAATAAAACACTCAGCAGATGCGCTGAATATGCCGCCTCAAGAGAACCTCCCAGAAAATTATAATCATAAAGTCCTCTAAATACAGAAACAATCGTATCCTTTTCTTTTTGAGTAAATTTTTGCGCTTTGCCTTTAGCCTCATATTTAGCGGTTCTGCCTGACCTCGCGCCTTTGGCAGTCATGTTTTTTTCTTCTGCTTCAATATCAAAATGCCTCCAAAGGAATGCAAATATACCGAGATATTCTGTACTACCGCTAAGCGCCTCATTATAAGCATTGCTCAGCCCTTGACCAAAAATGGGTTCCAATACATTGAAAACTTCTACATCGTACGATTGTGGGGATACAGCATCGGTTAAGGCGTTAATGAGTTTTGATTTTTTTTCTGAAGATAAACTTATCTCGGGCATATCTTTTACTTTTTTAGAACCAAGCGTTATGAATTTAATATTGATCGACTCATCGTTAAAAAGATCTCTCAATGCAATATTGATATCCTCCAACTCTGAACTATCACATAAATTAAATTGATTAAACAACCTCTCAAGCACATCAACAATCACACTTTTTTCATTATCAGAAAATTCCTCACTATCTAATGCAATTAGCTTTCTAGTTACTGGCAATAAAGCCTTTCGTTCATCTCCGGCTAAAACCTCCATAAAATCAGCTAACCACGTCTGATTATTGCCATTAACACTACCACTCGTGTGGGTAGTTATGATGAGTGACTGAAGTTGATCGCTCTCTAAAATTTTTGATCCATCACTGTCGAGTGCTGTTAGTGTTTTGCCTAAAACTTTTGCTAGTGGTGACTTGCTTTTCTCTGCCGCCTTTCTAAATTTTTCTCTAGCTTTTCCTCTTTTTTCGTCTATCGTCTCCTCCACCCTCTTCTCTACCTTCTGTGGCTTCGCGCGTTTGACACCGGTACCTCCTTGGTCTTCTCTTGTCGCATACGGATTAGCAGCATAAGGACGTTCTGAATAAACTGCACCTAACCCGTTTTTATATTTAAATAAAACCGCATACTCTTTTCTCCACACCGCATCATCTAAATTCTTTCTATAGTAAAGACGCATCCCTCTTAATTCATTTCTAAGAGAATTGCTTACCTTATCTTCTCTCTCAGATATTTGTCGCGTCACATCAGAACCGCTTGTAACCATAGCCATTTTTAAAACCATAATTATTGCACGAGCTTCCGCGGTATCAATCCTAAGCCTGGATAATCTTTCAAGTAAGGCTTCAACTTTCCCATACCCTATTGATAAACTTGCATAATCTTGCAAAACAACCGCCAAAGCACGCAAAAAATGTACATTTGTTCTAGGATCTTTGGGATCGTATGGATCTTTAAACGGAGAACCAAAATCAGATTCTTTCATTTCACGTTCCTCTTCACGTTCTATAACTTTGTACGCATGCACCTCTCCACCCCTATAAGCAGAACCTCCAGGTCCGATAAATTTGGAACTAAATAGTCCTTTATATAAGTATTGCACTAAGTTAGAGCTACGGATTGATGCCCAAGCTAGCACTTTAGCTGATAATGCGCGTAACTCATAGTACTCTTCTCTCGTGTTAAACTCCGCTACACCCCGATATAGAATTTCAGCCTGATTTTCATTTAACACATAAGCATTTCCCATTAAAGCAACCCATATAGCATGCAAATATGTTATGACGGTATCGTCTACACCTCGATCACGTCTAGTCGCTATTTCTCTAAGCATGCCATCATTTAATGCGTTAAAAATCTGCCAAAACCTGCTTTCATCTCTTGCTAAAGCAAACCCTAACATATTTCTTATTTCAATATCTTTCGGAAACCTTTTTGAAAGATCACTTATAATTTCATAATTATAATCTGTTATCTCTAAATATCTATCATCTCTTAAAGCTTGATGCAAAATACTAACAACACCACTTATTTCTTCAGACTCTTGTTGCGCAAGCAAATCTTCAAACCGCTGAAACAAAACATCTAGATCGCTCTCGTTTAATCTAATAGTTCTATCTGTGTCCATAAGACTACTTAAGAAAATAGCGGTATGAGGACTTTTTAAATCCTCTTTCAATAGAGTCACACGACCTTTATTACGTAATACTGCTAGTTTAGCTAGCTTAAATAAAGAATCATAAGTAACTCTAGAACCACCCCTGCCATCATATATCCGATCAACACCACCCTCAATAAACCTAGGATATGGTTCTGCGCTACTTACATGATGACCGTTTTCACGCCATGCACTATAAATGGTATCAAATTGTTTATCGTTCAATAAAAAAGAATCATTTTCTTCAAAAGCAATTAGAACAGCTTCTCCTAAGGGAAATACAACTCTCTCATCATTACTGCTGCTAATTTTCGATATTATTACCGGCAAAAGATGCCAATCCTTTAATAAAGAGTTTGATATAGCTCCAACAAAATCATTATATCTGTATACAGCATTAGGCTTACTCACCTCACCCGATAAAAAATCTTTTAATTTCTCATCAAGAAAATCTTGCCTATTTTTTTTACGCTTTTTTGGAGAATCCTTCTTCACCCTCTTCTCTACCTTCTGCGGTTTCGCGCGTTTGACAACAGATCTTTCTACATATCTCTCATGAATTCCTTGAATATTCTCCACAAGAGCATCAAAACGCATATTTACCATAAAACCTCGCAACGTACCATCAGCATTTCCTAAAGCAAAGCTCTTCATCTCTCGAATATAAACTTTAATTTTCTCATTAATCAGAGAACGAAGTTTTTTATTCTTGATACTTTCAGTATCCAATGAACCTAATACCTCCGTAAATTCCTCGTGATGAATGTACTCACCAGCGACATATTTGCTGCGTTTAATAGCATTTACAATTGCCCCTACGCTCTGCTGGTCAACATTTTTTTCCACCCTCTTCTCTACCTTCTGCGGCTTCGCGCGTTTGACGACAGTGCTTTCTTCTCTTTTCTTTTTTTCTTCATTAATTTGTTTTTGAAAATACCCATAAAGAAAAGAGATCACATCACCGTCTGTGCTCGCATCGTAAGCCTTACCTACTTCCGAACCTAAAATAGGTTCCAATATGCTAAAAACCCCTTCGTCATATCTGGAACCTGTAAAATTCATTGGTGTCCCAGCAAAAATTTCAACAAGTCTGAATTTTTGTTCTGAAGATAGAGATATATGCATTACATCTTCTTCATTTGAACTTGCCATCCCAATGACTTCAGCCGAATCATCCCCAAGAAACTCTCTTAATTCATCTCTTACGGCATCCGCATCCATTTCATCCCCTAAAAAATTCTCACAATAAAGCAAATCAAAAACTGTAGTAATTGTTTTTTTCTCTTGTTCATTAAATCTCCTTGCTACTACATGGTCATCAGTAACGTCAACGTCTAATGCGCTTAAGACATCTTCTTCTGGTAAATTAGCTGGTAATTTCTCTTCTGCAATACGCAATGCTCCAGGATTTTTATTTTTTTTCTTCTTCTTTTTTCTTTTGGGCTTTTTTGGTTTGTGCTCAGCTGTGTAGCGCGGAGCTTTTTTGATCGTTGTAAAAGTGGTAGATTCTTGCGCTTCGCCTTTAATCCCATACTTAGCAGTTTTACCTGGTCCCACGCGTTTGACACCGGCGTCTCTAATCGGCTTCAGGGATCTGGTGGAGTAATCTGTCGACGAGCCGTCAGGGGCAACGTCGATACGGCTAACCATCGTTAAGGTGCCGTCATCTTCGATATTTTCTATTATTCCTGAGCCAGATACCAACCACACTTTCTTACCATCGGTAACTATGTTTTCAGCAATGGAGCCAAAACGTTCAGCAATCCTAGCTGTATTGAGGGCTCTTGTCTCCTCGCCTGGCATACCACCAATGACCTGCCCACTACCCCAATTCATTAGATACCAAAGTCGCGCATTTACCAGTTCGCCGGATAATGCTAAAAATTTTAAAATCCGCATTTTTTCCCGATCCATCCTTTCTTTCTGATTTAGATTATACACACCTTCATATAAACTATCATTTTTATTGCGTGTATATATCGCATAATTAGACAATATTGCGGCTAAAGGTCCAATAATTTTTGAAGGATCATTGCGATAAGCACTGATCAATTCATCAGCAATCGCAATAACTCCTTTGGAAGCATCACCCCAACCCAAACAAGTTAAACTATGCGTCAATGCTTCTTTTGCACCGAAATTATCTCCAACAAAAGGAATAAGCTGCCAACAGGCCGCTAAGCGCGCCTCTTGAGCAAGACCACGATCGCGAACAGCGCCTAGAGTTTGCAAGATAAACGAGTTCTCTTCGACTAGGCGAGTTGACCCCCAAGAATCAGCGCAAAGATCAGAACCATCAATCCCTCTCACGGCATCATCAAGCTCAATTATAAATTCACCCGCAAGGTTTTTGTTTTCAATTTGACTATCCTTACCGCCTTTAACACCTATCTCATAATTCACGACCACGATCATCTTTCCCCGCGCATCAAACGTGCGCCGGAAATTTACTCTTGAATTCTCTAGATACCATTGATAAGCCCAATCATTTAGATGGCCATCGTTAACTGCGCATTCCCCTTCTCGGGTTCGCGCAAGAGAAGCCACCATCATAACTAAGCTGCGATACGATTCATGATCAAACCCGTATTCCGTTTCATCGCGCAATTTTTGATTAATTGCTTCGGCAATTTTTTCGGAATGTTTTCTGAACAATCCATATCGCGGATCTTCAATATTCTCTAATCTCTGTTTTGCTTCTCGATACAAATAGGTATCATCAGTATTCCAGCCTCTCTCGGCTCTTCCCCTCTCACCTAAGCGATTATATTCCTCAACAATTCGATCTAAATCCTCAGGCAACATCTTCTCTAGAGCTCTCTTATAAAACTCCCTAGGTCTGAATTCCCTACTCGCACTGCGATGACTCAGAGCAGAACCATCATCAAGCTGCTCATGAGCAACTGCATTAGCTAGAAATGCATAATCGTCTTCTTGATAAGCAATACCCTTCAGCCAAACATATTCTGAATTCACAATCACAAATAATTTTTCACCCGTCCGACCATGATAACTACCAATCCGACTATACGCACCATGAAGAGATGGTATAAGAAAACTGGGATAAATCTCTACGGTCTTATTATTAATTCTTTCGGGATTTTCAAAACCCTGCAAAATAAGCGCCTCCCTCAACTCTTTAAAATCCACCCCCAAATTAGCCGGACCAGCCGTCGCCCGAGCAAAATCATCATCGCTAAGCATAAAACCCCGGCTGCCGGGAAGTTTTAGAGTGGAGCCGAAAAAATCCGCACTTGCTGATTCTAAAGATTCGTTACTCTTTTTCACCCTCTTCTCTACCCTTTGCGGTTTCGCGCGTTTGACGACGGGGCTTTTAATTGGTCTCAGGGATCTGGTGGTGTAATCCACATCGCTCGGTTGTGGGCTGGTATGACTACCCAAATCAAAAGGAGCAAATTCATCAAGCCTTAATTGCTCCCAACTTTCACCAGCAACTCGAGCATCGGTGACACCTTCCCCAATCTGTATTGGAACCATACCTGGTAATCGATAATCATTCGCAGACTGTCTACCAATCACTGGCTTACCGCTGCTATTTAGGAATTCAATTCGCTCGGTAAATATAATTTCTGGTTGAAGTTCTATCCCTTGCTCAACGCCCTTAATCTCTAATATCGTTGATCTGTCGGGTAAAACCTGCGCCCTTACTTCTAATGGAATTATAAATCTTTCGTCTGAATCAAGCAACCACAACATTATTGTCTCGCCTCTCATTACATCAGGAGCCTGACTGCGTATCAGTTCAGACATACGCATACTCTCTTCTTTAGCAACTTTTGGATCATTCAATACGCGCATAAGCGAATGGAACTCTCTAGAATTCGGCACCTTTCTAGAAAGAGTAATCATTACGCAATCAGCAATTACATTCGCATTGTTAGCAATAGCTTGTGCTGTTCTCACATTTTCCCAATTAAATTTCGCAATGGCACGGTTTGTTTTCTTATACGGTTTTTGATACGCTTTAAGTTCATCTCCAAGATGATGTCTTTTCGCAGTCGTCATTGCTGCCGTTTGAACATCGACTATTCTGGGTCGATCGCGACGCTCTTTGATATTGTTAAGATCACTATTAAACTCACGTATCTGCCCATCAGTGAGATCAGGAAAAGTTTTCGTTAATGAAAAATCATTGCCATCAACTCTTACCGACAATAAACCGCCAGCTTCCAGGCGATTCACATCTGTAATTATCGTATCATAAGCAAGCGGCGCTTTCTTCTCCTTGCGCCTTGCTTCATTAACCATTTTTATTAAATCGATTAAACCGATATCCCCTACATCATCGAGACGATAAAAAAAGTAAAACAAATCTGCCGGTGAGCCGTTGGGAGATCGGATTTCCCTTTCGGCGAAATATTGTCCTAGAGAAAATTTCGCAACTACCGGTAAAACATTAACTAGTGCCGTCCTATCAACAATAATGTTTTCTCCTTTTAAAATTAACTGGCGAGCTCTAGGCTCATTTCTCCAAACACCTTCGAGATGTGAATCAGTATAAATAAAAAATTCATCTATTTCGCCAAATAATAGCCCGGTGAGACCTTTTTTTATATAGCTTTCTGGATGCCTTTCAGGAGTGACAATTCTAATACCAGATGTTTGCGCGCCAGTTTGAGAATTAACATGATTATACCTATCATTCAAATCTTTTTCCACTAAACGCTGAAGCTCACCTCTAACTTGAGCGAGAAGTTGATTATTTTTGCGCAAAACTCGGGCAATACGTAATTCTGCTATTGCTTTATTAAAAAATAAATTCTCATAATTGCCCCACTCCTTTCTTCGTTTTTCTTGACCATCGCGATGCCGGATATATTCAGCAACAAGCGTCTCTAACTGTCTGTCAGTCATGTGCCTAATTGCCCAGCGGTGATATGGAGTAAGCTTGGTTTCATGATCGCTGAAATAATTTTTCTGATCAGCTGCCCCCTGACGATGTTTCGCTCTTTGGTCGACACTCCCCAAATTAATTGCATGCTGTCGAAGCTCATGAGTAAGGATTTCAGCTAAACCAAAATAATTTCGGTTAAAATTGTCTCCATTAATATACCGATCGTTAATAATTATTGCCAGTTTATTCTTGTCACCTTTTCTTATAATCCTTGCATCAGCACCATGCGCTCCAGGAATTTCGCCAAAATAAATATCAATGTTTTCTTTTGATGCTAAATTAGCAAAAGGAACATTGTTTGTCTCCATAACGTTTTTAAGTACATCAAAATTAACCTTTTGACTAGGCTCCTTAGACCTTATAACCCCCATGAATTCACCTCGCGTAAGCCCCGACCATTCAGTTCCTGGACAACTAAGCGCAGTAGATTCATTAGGGTAAAACATCTCGACCGTAGTTTGTAATTTTCTAAAATCTTTGGCTGAAAGATCACTAAGATCCCCCATGTACATTTGCGGCAACTCAGTTACGCGGTCAATAAACGTATCCCGCGCATCAGGTGACATTGCTCTTATTTTACTATTAAAAGCTACCGGTATATCCATTTCGGTTGCACCGCGCTTGCCGGTAATTTTACCTAAGCGAACTAAAATACCTAAATTCACTAAATTACGAATTTCACGATAAACCACAGTTGTCTTGCTGTAGGGGCGGTATTCTTCGCTATCTATTTCTCGCGGAGCGATTCCATCTTCACTTAATAATTTTCCGGACAGCTCTTCATCGTCACGTGCGGTATAAAGAAAATCAGCCGCCGAACCTTTAGGGGAATCTATATCAAACTTTTCAGATCGACTTTGCCCATGTTGTGTAACCGAACTCTCACCATCGGGATATTCGGCAGTTACATGCCTTCCGATGCCAACTGTTAAAATACTGCGGTAAAAAATCTCGCCCTTCTCTGGACCGATAACGCTAACCTCCAAAACCGTCTCGCCTTTTAACTCTTGAAGATAGAGATGTAAATCCAATTCTATTCCAGTAGGAGATGACTTGAGTGGCACTTGAACAGTGCTTTGCTGTTCCAATCTGCTTATAGCCTTAGCAACCGTATGCATGCTAGTTCCAGCATTGCCTACTGGCACATACTCTTTATATCTTTCAAAGTCGTTCACAAGAAATATAGTAACTGCGTTAGTCGCACGAACAAACTTAGATGAATCTAATTTTGTTTGCCCTGTTGCACTTGAGGATAAAACTTCCTTCTGCGTTCTAAAAACAGTTGCCGATCCTGCAGTCACAGGCTTTTTATCACCAGCTGGCTTTTCGTCGATAACAGTACTTACTCTGGTGTTTAAAACCCCACCGGAATAATAACGGCGATTAACTTTGCTTTGCGATGATAGGTCGTATTCATGCTTAATGTAGTTATAGACACCTTTTTTATAAGCTTCAACATATTGAGCGTAAATTTTATCTTTTATTTGCGGGTCATCACCCTCAACTCCTTTGATTTTTTTCTTATCGAGATAAATAGCATCATAAAATGTTTTTCTGAGTTTTTTCTTAAACCAAGTCGCAAGAATCAATGAATCGTAAATTTGACGCAAATGAGTGAATTGCTTACCATGATTTACTTCATTCTCAATAATCGGAAGGATTACTTCTTTTGCAATTTGGGATGATATATCGTTCGGGGACTGTCCCATTTTTTTCGCAGAAAAAATAGGGACTGTCCCCTCTCTTGGGGAATTTTGTTTTTGCGCAGCAAAATAATCAGCCTCCATCATAACCTTCAGTTTGGTCTCTCCTAAAAACGCGCCATCTTCTTTCTCATAAACTACTGCCGTTTTGGGCATAATCCACACTTTATGAAAAATATCGGTCGGGATATCCGTTACACCATATAATTGGTTAGCCTTTTCATAAACTTTACCCCAAAACTCTTTTCCCAAGCGACTTTCCGGATAAGTTAACGAAGAAGAAAGCTGCTTTAGGACATAATCTTCACCAAGCATATCGCGCCCCATAAGAGTTCTGCCTAACTCATCGGGAATGATGCGATTTTTTTCATAAGGCGATAAATTAACCCAAAGATCCTCTTCAGGAATCGTTAAAGCAGTTAAGAAATATTCAATTAATCGTTGGGTCTCTACTTTTAATTCTTGATCGCTATATTTTGTGTCACCTTCATCAAGAATAAAATCAAGACGAAAAGGATCATCTGAATAAAACTTTAATCCTTTAATTGCTACCGGAAAAAAATCAGCAGTAGCCGCGATCAACTTAGTTGGCGGTGGCATATACCCCAAGGCAGAAGCGTAGCTGTTGGGTCGGCTAATATATAAGGTAAAGGTTGAAAACACAAAAATAATCGCCAATGCTAAACACAACCCCTTAAAAGAAATTTCCGCCTTTTTTTCTTGTAAAAATATAATCATTTCTTCGTCCTCCTCCTATAATGGACAAGTTTAAAACTTGTCCTTACACAATAAAAAAGCATCACCCGCAACACGAGCAATGCCTCCCCTCATTACTTTACTAAATACGCCTGAAAGCGCTTTCTTTTATCACTAAGTAATAACACATTTTCTAGCAGAAAGCAAGGTTATCGTATAATATTTTAGTATAAGGAGACGCTGTCGGGAAGTGCCTGGAGCGCAACAGGTTATGAATCAAATATTTCGCTAATAAAATTGTTATTCCCGAGATGAAAAATGAATAAGCAATATTTGTTTTACAACCCCCTGGTAGGCAGGCACTTCCCGACAGCGTCTCCTTATTTTGTTACAAACCATTGGCAAGATTTGACTAGACTCTCCTTGGCGGGATATCGGAATTTAAACCCTAAAGACTCTAACTTTTGGGTACTGTATTGGCGATCCTTCTGGAAAAACTTTAGCTGATTGCCTACATGCGGCAGTTTTAACACTAATTTACTTAAAAATAACGGCACATTCCAGGGGGGTTTAGCCCCAATCGCCTCAGCCATTATCGTCATCGCTTCTTTGTTAGTTAAAACTTCTTTATCTGCCACAAAATACGCTCCTTCTAAGCAACGATCTTCATTCATCGCAAAAATTAAAGCATCAACAACTGTTTTAACGTATACCAAATGAAACTTATGCTTACCTCGATTAATTAATGGATAAAGCCTCTTTTTAAGTAAAGACAGCATTAGCCTCATCAAATGAGGCTCTCTCTGGCCGTAAACCATCGTCGGCCTGATTAACGCAATATTAAGACCAGCCGTCCGATAATCTAAGGCGATCTTTTCTGCTTTAACTTTCGATATTCCATAGGGATTGGTCGCATTGAGCGGTAAATCCTCGGTTAGCGGTATTTGAGAGTTCCCAGTTGCAACCGCAACCGAACTAAGATGAATCACTTTATCAACACCCAATTCTAAGGAAAGCCTAAAAATATTTTCCGCGCCTAAAACATTATCCCGGTAAAGACGGTCTTTGTCGCTATTACCAACATATGCCGCACAATGGAAAACAACATCAAACTTTTTAGTTACCGTTTTTTTTAAACTTTCGAAATCAACTATATCCGAATAAATAAACTCTACCCTTAAATGTTTGAGCAGTTTAAGATTGCTAGTATTTCTAACCAAACAAAAAACATTATTGGCAGAATTTTTAACCAATTCCTCAACCAAATTCCTACCAATAAAGCCGGTTGCACCGGTTACTAGAATATTCATTTTATTTTTTTATCGGACAGGTCACGACCTGTCCCTATACACATTTCTTTTCGCCATTCTAATAATTCTTTGATCTTTTCCATGTCGTCTGGGGAAATTTGCCAATCAGTGCTTCCTAGATTGTCTTTAAGCTGAGTCACGCTTCTTGTACCAACAATCGCCAAAGTGATCCCTTCTTGGTTAAAGTTCCAATTGATCGCCAATTGAGTGAGCGTTTTGCCATAACTAGAAGCAATATTTTTTAATTTTTTAAAAAATTCTTTATTAATTGAAAACCGTGGTTCAGTTAATTCAATCTGCTTTACCTTGCGATTAACATCATTAGGAATTGGAACATTGTCCAAAAAAAACTTACCCGTTAAAATACCGGCGTACAATGGTGCATAAGCAAATATAGCAATGTTGCTCTCGGTGCAAAACGGCACAACTTCACTCTCAATGCTTCGCTCAAACATGCTATACTGAGGTTGAAGAGTGTGCAATGGACAGTACTTTTTAAACTCTTGCATCTGCCCAACTGAATAATTACTTACGCCAACCGCCCTGATAATTCCCTTTTGGTAAAATTTATGCATTGTCTCAGCAGTCTTACCAATCGGATTATCCGGATCAGGCCAATGCACCTGATAAATGTCTATATAGTCAGTTCTTAATCTCTTACGTGATGCGTCTATTTCCTCAAGCATCTTCGCAGGTGTTAAATCGTGAAAAATTTTAGGATTTTTATCTTCCCACTTAAGACCAAGTTTAGTTGCTAAGATTACCTGCTCTCGCAATCCTTGCTTTTGAAGAAATTTACCGACAACTTCTTCACTGTGGCCCCTGCCATAAATTGGCGCAGTATCAATCAAATTAATACCTGAAGCAATAGCTTCACTTAGCACATCGCAAGATTTAGCATCATCCTGGTGCCCCCACCAGCAATCATTACCAAAAGCCCACGTGCCCAAGGCAATCACCGACACCTTCATATCTGAACCTGATACCTTTCGATAATCCATAGACAAGTATTGTAGTATAATTTAGAGAAAACGGAAAGAAATTTAACAAATTTTTTCGATTATCCTATAACCGGCCAACACTGCTTCAGCGATAAAATTGGTAAGGTGAGTCTCGGATTTCTTCTGAGCAAATTCTAGACATTCATAATAACCGGCCTTTTCATTTGCAGAGATCAAACACGGCGCAAATCCACTGTTAATTAATTGAATAATCATAATCAATCTTCCAACTCGCCCATTGCCATCGCCAAAGGGATGAATCGTTTCAAAATCAGCATGCATTCGAGCCGCATGAACAATGGGGTGCGCCTTGTGAGAATTAACTTTTTGCAGAAAAAAATTCAATTCATCAGAGATATCTTTTGGATGCGGTAAAGCCAGATCAACCCCACGAATCCCCCGCGGGTATTTTGCGTATTGTCCAGCATCGCTACGTATACCCTGCATTAACATTTTATGTATATTTTTTATCAAATTTTCATCAATCGGAGCACAAAGCCTACCACTAAAAATGTCCACCAATATTGCCGAATGGTTTATGGCTTCTAAGTGATCGGTTAAGCTTTTATCATTGATTGATGCTTTATCAAAAATAATCGCTTCAGTTTCTTTTTTGGTTAAAGTACTGCCCTCAATAGCATCAGAATTATAGGTTAACTCAAGTAAAAACTCTTCAATCACATCTTGACGACGCAACAGTTTTCTAATATTAGAAAACTGCCTTTTCTTGGCTTCAACTTTACCAAGCATTTTGCCAATTGCCTGATCACTGAGTGCAGCCACTCCGACAATATTTTTAAATACTTTTTTGATTTGGCGCAATTGACCAGGATGCGGCTTAGTGTGCTGATTAAGCCAGCGATTAACCGTAGCGAAGCTCACCCCAATATTGCTAGCAAATCGGCTCTGCGACCAACCGGTTTTATCTAAAACCGCTTTAATTTGCTTTATATAGTTTTCATTACTCTCCATAATAACTATATAACATATTATATACAGTTTGTCAATATTTTTTTAGAAATGTTATAGGGGAATACTCAACTGCTTCGTTTCCGTAGACAGGCACTCTTGAACGCTATATTTTAGTGGGTTTTTTAGCAGATAGGTTATTTTTTCAATATCGGCTTCATCAAGCGCCTCGCCATCAAATGTGGTTCTGAAATGATAATTAATGCCCGACACCTCAATCATTCGAATGCTTTTCTTAATATCCGCCAAGTTAACTTCGCACCCCGATACAAGGTGATACTTATCAAATGGCGCCTTGATATCCATTGCAACGTAGTCTAGAAATTCAGAGCTTAATAATTCAAATAGTTTATCGGGAGCGCTTCCGTTTGTATCGAGCTTAACTAAAAATCCTAAATTCCTAATCTTATGGATAAAATGCGTTAGCTCAGGTTGCAGAAGCGGTTCTCCTCCGGTTATAACTACTCCTTCAAGCATGCCTTTTCGCTGACTAAGAAAAGAAAAAATATCATCCGGAGGAATTTGAGAATTAAAAAGCTCTGGGTAAACAAGTTCCGGATTATGGCAATAAGAACAGCGATAGTTACACCCCTGAGTAAAAACTACTGCTGAAATTTTACCCGGATAATCGATAAGAGAAAATTTTTTAAAGCCACCTATTTTCATACTGAGACAACTTTACGCATTTCAAACTCGGCTTGCTTGCCTTTGTTCCATTGAGCTACCGGGCGCAGGTATCCAACAACACGAGAATACACTTCGCAATCACTTTGACAAGTTGGGCAAATGCTAATTTCTCCACTAAGATATCCGCAAGATGGGCAAACGCTGAATGTCGGCGTAATAGAAAAATATGGTAGACGATAGTCAAAGCAGATTTTTTTAATCATATTTTTAAGAGTCTCGGTATCGGAAATGCGCTCACCAACAAAAAGATGCAGCACTGTTCCACCGGTATATTTAGTTTGAATTTCATCTTGTAAGTCTAGAATATGAAACATGTCATCACTATAGTTTACCGGAAGATGCGTAGAGTTGGTATAAAAAGGAACGCCATCGCCTCTTCTATTGGCAGTACCAATGTCTTTGTACCATTCCGTATCAAGTTGGGCAAGACGAAAAGATGTTCCTTCAGCCGGAGTTGCTTCTAAATTATAGTTATCGCCCGTTTGTTGCTGAAATTGGGCTAATTTTTCACGCATAAAATCTAAAACCTTAATCGCGAATAACCGGCCTTCCTCAGAAGCGATATCTTTACCCAGCAAATTAAATACAGCCTCGTTCATGCCCACAAGGCCAATTGTTGAAAAATGATTTTTCCAATAGCAGTTAAATCTTTGCTTTACGCTACGAAGATAAAAATTCATATAAGGGTAAAGATTATTTTCGGTAAAGCGTTCTAATACTTTACGTTTAATCTCTAAACTTTCTTTTGCAATAAGCATGCGTTCTTCTAAGCGGCGAAAAAAATCAGCCTCGTCATTTGCAATAAACCCAAGCCGAGGCATATTGATCGTTACAACACCAATTGAACCGGTTAATGGGGAAGAACCAAATAATCCTCCACCTCTGCGTTGAAGTTGACGATTGTCGATACGCAATCGACAACACATACTTCTAGCATCTTCGGGATCCATCTCAGAATTAACAAAATTAGCAAAATATGGAATACCGTATTTTGCGGTTATTTTCCACAAAAGAGACAAATTCTCATTATCCCAATCAAAATCCTTGGAAATATTATACGTTGGTATTGGAAAGGTAAAAACTCTCCCTTTCGCATCTCCAGCAAGCATTACTTCTAAGAATGCCCGATTCAACATATCCATTTCTTTGGAAAATTCTTTGTAAGTCTTATCCTGTAATTTTCCCCCAACCATTACACCCTGATCAGCATAATAAGATGGCACAGTTAAATCAAAAGTAATATTAGTAAAAGGAGTTTGAAAACCAACGCGCGTTGGAACATTTACATTAAACAAAAATTCCTGCAAAGCTTGTTTCACTTCGTTGTAAGTTAGTCCATCATAATAAATAAAAGGGGCTAATAATGTATCGAAATTAGAAAAAGCTTGCGCGCCGGCGGCTTCGCCTTGTAGCGTATAGAAAAAATTAACAATTTGGCCCAAAGCAGTACGCAGATGCTTTGCCGGTTTCGATTCAACCTTTCCAGTTGCTCCGGTGAACCCTTGACTCAACAAATCGTACAGATCCCACCCTACACAATAAACGCTTATTAATCCTAAATCATGAATATGGATATCACCACTACGATGAGCATCTTTTATTTCTTTGCTGTAGATTTTATTGAGCCAGTAAATTTTACTTACTTCGGAAGAAATATAATTATTCAATCCTTGAAGAGAAAAAGACATATTACTATTTTCATTCACTTGCCAATCGAGTTTTTGTAAATACTGATCAACCAAATCAACATTAAACTTAGAAGTTATTTCACGAACTCTTGCGTGCTGATCGCGATAAATAATATATGATTTTGCAGTTTTTTTATAAGGAGAAGTTAATAAAACTTCTTCAACGATGTCTTGTATTTCTTCAACGGTAGGATTATGACTAACGATTAACTGTTGTGTAAGATTTAGAACTTTCAATGTAAGCCTGCGAGCAACGTCTTCGCCAAACTCTCCTGCTGCCTCACCTGCTTTGCGCAATGCTATTGTTATTTTTGCCGGTGTAAAATCTTCCGAACATCCATTTCGTTTTACTATTTTTGTAAAATTCCCCACTGCTGTTTGCACGTTGTACCTCCAATAAAATTGTAATTATTTAGGGTGATTCCCCAAATTTTATTGATACTGAGGGTTTCTCCCCGAAGTACCTAAAAAGATAAATAGCGTAAGATGATTATATCCACCACATCTTGTATGTCAAGCGATTAGTTTCCCAAAAGTAACAAGATATTGGGTATAGGTTAAGAAATATTACCTACATTAAATAATTATTCGCCAGGTGGTGGCTCTTGTTGGCTTCTATCTTCCAGGACGGCTTCAACCTTCCAAATTAAAACATCAGGCTTAAAAGGTTTTACTAAGTAATCTGCAGCTTTGACTCTTTCAATTGCCTGTTTAATCGCATTGTATTCACTTTTGTCGCTAATCATAATAACTGGGATATTTTGAGTCGCAGGAAACTGAGAAAGCTTATCCCCAAAGTCAAGACCATCTAATTCATTCATTGCAATATCCAGTATGATTAAATCGGGGGCTTGTGAAGAAATAATATTTAAAATATCTGGCGTATCCGAATTCACGAACACATCATAATCTTCCTTAGTGAGGCGGTCCTTTATCAAGTCACGGATAAAACCATTATCAGCAATTAAAAAAATTTTTGCTTTAGCCATATGTTTATTTTACCTTTTTACTGGCAAGTGAGTCAACTTATTTTCACTTGCTATCTTGATATTTCAATAATTTTGTATTTTAACGTTTTAGCTGGAGCCTGCACCTTCACCTTATCTCCGGCTTTATGCCCGATAAGCGCTTTACCAACTGGTGACGATACCGATATCTTACCTTGATCGTAATCGGCCTCTTCTTCTGACACTAAAATATATTCGAATTCATCAAGAAATTCCAAATCCTTTAATCGCACTTTAGCACCAATACGCACTTCGTCACTTGAGATATCTTCATCTTCAATAATTCGCGAGCGGCTCAGCTTGTCTTCTAAATCGGATATTCTTTTTTCATTTAATGCTTGGGCATCTTTTGCTGCATCATATTCTGCATTTTCACTTAGATCGCCTAACAATCTTGCTTCACCAATTGCTTTAGAGATTTCTTTGCGCCGAGTTATTTTTAAATAATCCAAATCTTTACTTAATTTTTCGTACCCTTCCCGTGTTAAATAAACATCATCCATAACCATCTCCTTCTAAGTTGATAATTCTGTTAAAAATCCTAAACTCTAAGCTACAAATAAACCACCTGTCTCGCAGGATATCATTATTTTGTTCATTTGATTTTTTGTAATTGAATATTGTTTGTAACTTGTCACTTGGAATTTCATTTTTTTTATAAATCTTTTAACGCCCCCCATTAAAGCCCTGCAGTGTCTAGCCCAAATTCCTTCTTAACCCTGATCTTAGCTTCGATAAAATCTTTATGCGCTACATGAAACAATCCAGATATTTTACGTATTGTTTCAATTTCGCTATCATCTAAATCACTATCAACACATCCTATGCGAAATAAATTTTCAATTATTTCAATCTTTTCCAGATACGATACTTTTTCCGATACCTCTGATGTAAATTGATAAATATCAACTCGCTGACGCGCTGCTTCTTTTATCGCTTCCATCACAACCTCTACATCCCGATTAGCCATCTGTTTTATAAGAATCTCTTTTATTTTATCGTATTCTTGAGATAAAATTTTACCGTCAGCCTCAGCAAGAATCCATAATAAAACCCCTAAAGCTATTTTATCATCACCCTTTGAAACCGAAGGCTCTTTCTGTTTAAATTGATCTAAAAAATTACCCATTTCGTTTCTTTCCCTTTTTTAGCTCGCGAGCTTTTTTTAATTCTTCTACACAGACATCAATAATTTTCTTGTCATCTTCGGTAAGTTCACCAAACTCAATACCCGCGTTATAGAAAACAACGCCATCTAAAACAGGACTTGGTTTTTCCTTAACCCAAACAACTTTTCCTTTACAACGCACAAAATCCCCTTTAACGTAAATTTTTAAATCAACCTCCTCTAAAACTTCTAGTTGCTCCCTTACAACAACTTTAACACCGCCACCGCTTATATCTTCAGTGTAAGTCGATATCGATCGACCCTTTTGGGAAAAAATATGTATAGTGTAAGGGAACTCCGCTCTCAAAAACCGCCTTCGATTTATACCGTCCCAGTTCATCTTTACCTCACTTTCTTATTTATCTAAATAATACGCAACCCCAACAGCCCCTGGCCCTACATGTGAAACAATAACGCCACCGGCTTTACCTACATATTCAACATAAACATTGCTTATTTTAGCAACCTGCTCCAAAAACGAATCAACAATATCACGATTTCCAACATACACAACCGCCACTTTTAATTTTTTACACTTTGCAGCTGCAGCCTGAACGTGAGTAACTAATCGGCGCCCAGTGAGCTTGCGCCCTCTAACTTTTTCTAAGGGGTGAATCTCCCCATCCTTTAAGGAAAGTATCGGCTTGATATTTAACATGCTACCTAAAAATACACTTGCTTTGCCAATGCGCCCGCCTCTTTGAAGATAATCAAGTGAGTCCACCGCCACCAATACGTTCACTCTGGAAATTATGCTCTCAATATGATTTAATATATCTTCTTTATTTACACCGTTTTCAATATCACCAGCTACAGCCAACGCAATAACTCCTAAACCAATTGAGGTTTGCTTTGAATCAACAACACATATATCGCCGCTGGCAAGTTTTTCTTTGGCCATCATTGCCGACTGATAGGTGCCACTTAATTTTGACGAAATATGTAGCGATATAATATCTTCTTTTTTCTGTAATAATTTTTCGTAAACAGCTATAAAATCTTGTGGAGACGGTTGCGCTGTAGTAGGAAACAACTTGGTATTCTCTAATTCTTGACAATACTTATCGGGATCAATATCAAAATAATCCCGATAAGTTTTATCACCAAGCTGTATCGTTAATGGCACAACCTCGATATTATGCTTTGCGACTAGCTCTTTGGGTAAATCTACTGTACTATCAACAACTAACTTCATAATTACTCCACCGAAACAATATATAAAGAATATGGCTGCCCGCCAAAATGAATTTCTACTTCCTTATGTGAAAATCTTTTTTCCATCTGATTGGCTAATTCATCGATTTCTTCAGCATCAATCTCTTTCCCGTAAAAAATTGTTATCACCTCATCGGTATCGCTTACCATTCTTTCCAATAATCCAATAATAGTTTCTTCAGGAGATTTGCTAACAAATTGTATAGTTTTATTATAAATGCCAAGCATATCACCCTCGACTATATCCATGCCTTTATACTGAGTATCTCTAGACGCAAAAGTTACTTCTCCGCTTTTAGTGCGATTAATGGCTTCTTGCATCGAGATAATATTTTTTTCCAAAGAATCTTCTTCCCTAAAGCTCAGCACCGCAGATACCCCTTCAGGAATCGTTTTTGAATCAACTACCCTTACGTTCTTTGAGCTTAAATTTGCAGCTTGATGAGCAACAGAAGTGATCGTTCCATTATTAGGCAGAAGTATTACGCTTGATCCGGGAGCATTTTCAATTGCTCGTAAAACATCGCCCACCGGTGGATTCATTGTTTGGCCGCCCTGGACAATTTCTTCAACGTTTAAACTTTTGAATATATTTGCGATTCCATCACCTAGCGCGACCACAACCAACGATACAGTTTTATCCGAACCATCAATGATGTTCCGGTGTTGCCGGCGCATATCGTCAATTTTTTTGGCAGATACAGCTCCAAAAGTAGATACATAATCGAAAACAGCATTAGGATTATCGGTATGAATATGGATGCGTAGCAATTTATCTGTACCAACAATAAGCAATGAATCGCCCATTAAATTAAGTTTTTCTCTTATTTTTTCTTGGGGAATGTCGTCACCCTTGATCATGCACTCTGTGCAATAACACCCCCTCCAGCTACATTTGTACTCCGAAGCCAAAACGGCTTTACTTAAAATATCTTCCTCCTCAATACTTTCACCGCGAATTAGTTTAAGCATTCCTTCCAAGAAATAAACAAACCCTAACCCCCCAGCGTCAATAACACCTGCCTCTTTTAAGGCTGGTAAAAGTTTTGGTGTATTTTCCAATGAAATTTTTGCCCGATTAACCATTGCCCCTAACAATTCGATAATATCATCTTCCTCTTTCGCTATTTCAATCGCTGATTCTGCTGTTTCTCTTACCACAGTAAGCAAAGTGCCCTCAACAGGGTCAATAACGGCCTTATAAGCCTTATCTGAGGCGATTTTGAACGATCTAGCAAGACATTTAGAGTATAGCCTCGATGAATCGCCAATGCTTTCGGCAAACCCCGCAAAAATCTGGGCCATAATTACACCGGAATTGCCTCGAGCACCAATCAACGAACCCCAGGCAGATGCTTCTGCAACTGACTTAAGCGCAAGCGACGGGAGTTTCTCCACCTCTTTTATCGTTGCCATTAAAGTAAGCGACATGTTAATTCCTGTGTCGCCATCTGGAACCGGAAAAACATTTAAGCTATTCAAATAGTTTTTATGCGCGTTAACCGACTCTGCGCCAGCAATAATTGCCCTTTTTAATCGTTTACCGCCACAATATAATATTGCCATATTTCAAAGCCTTGACTAGTTTTAAGTTCTAAGTGGTAAGTATTAAGTTTCGAAAACCAGAGAAAAACTTATAACTTAATACTTATAACTTATAACTATCTAAATTATCTTCTCCTAAGCTTAGCCAATAATCTTAGGATTTCAAGGTAAAGCCAAATTAAAGTAACCATAAGGCCAAAAGCACCATACCACTCCATATATTTCGGCGCCCCGCACTGCGAACCCTTTTCTATGAAATCAAAGTCCAGCACTAAATTCAAAGCTGCAATCGTAACTACAACTAAACTAAAAATAATACCCACCGGTCCGGAATTATGAATCAACGGGATGCTCCCACCAAAAAGACTCATAACCATACCCACAATGTACACAAGAGCAACCGCCCCGGTAGCAGCCATCACGCCAAGCTTAAAGTTTTCACTAGCCTTAATCAAGCGTGATTTATACGCCATAAGCAAGCAAAAAAGAGTTCCAAAGGTTAAAATCACTGCTTGTGTAACAATTCCCGGATAACTGCGCTCCATCAAAGCAGAAATCGCCCCAATCACAAGGCCTTCTAATAGCGCATAAATAGGTGATGTAACCGGAGCCCATTCCTTTTTGAAAATAGTAACTATTGCCACAATGAGACCGCCAATAACAGCTGGGATCATAAATGGCAAATATTTTTGAGGATTACCCCAAATAAAAGACGCAGAAAATAGAGTAAGTGCCAACAAAATAAAGGTTTTATTGACTGTACCCTGTATTGTCATCGCACCGCTATCGGCTTGGCGCGCCATAGTAGCAAAAGCATTACCTCTTAATGCCGGATTACTTGAACGCATCATGATTGACCTCCTCTTTATTAAATAATCAATAACCAAGACACAAGATACAAACTCCCGCTGAACGAGATCCCGCCATAGGTATATCAAAATGCGGGAAATTTTCAAATTTCAATATTCAATTATCAAACCGTTTGGTTATTTGAATTTGGTCATTGGTTATTGTTTGCCTGCCCGCCGTATTGGCAGGCGGGTAACTTGGTTATTATACCATATACAAGAGGCTATAGACAACCTAGCGTTTGAATTCGCTTAGCTGCTCCCACCACTCATTTACAGGGGAGCTTTCGGCCATTTTCCAAATTTGACGGGCAGTTTTAGTCTCAAGACAACGAGGAGCCTTTTTCATGAATTTCACCGCTTCCTTAAAGCCGTGTTCGTAATACTCTTTGGCTTGAATGAGGCATTCTAAAATATCGGCATCACGGGCCACAATGCTCTCTTTCGAGCGTTGCATCCTGTACTCTTTACGTAATAGAACCATCTCTTCGCTAACATCACCTGGTAGATTATCCATTTGTTCATCAAAAACCCTATCTTCGGTGTCTTCGCCATTAATATAGCGCTGAGCCATTTTATGCAAATCTCCAATGCGCGACTCATGGATATCATTAAAAAGACTCATCACCAACACCTTATACGGTGCTACCTTCTCCATTCTGGCAATAACATAAGCAATCATTGCGCAACGAAAGCTATGGTCGGCAACGCTTTCAGGGTCTTTCACCCCTAACACCCACCACCCTGATCGCTTGACTCGCTTAAGAAGACCGGCCTCGCTAATAAAATCAAGTAGTTGTCTAGTTTCCTTTTTTTTCATTTTTACCCTGACGAATAGCTTCATAGCAAAAAACTAAAGAAGCCATCGCAACATTTAAAGAAAGTGCGGCACCTGTCATTGGAATATACACTTTTTTATCAATATGTTTCAGCAATCCCTGACGAATCCCTTTACCCTCAGATCCCATCACAATCCCTAAAGGAAATGGCAATTCAGTATTTGTAATATCCTCTCCATCTTCAACTACACCACCAACAATCCAATAGCCGTTATCCTTTGCCTTACGTAGCGCTTGTGAAAGATTTGTAATTCTTGAGACAGGAACATAATTTTCACCACCACAAGCAACATGCAAAACGCTATCGGTAACTTCGCAAGCATCGTGCTTTGGTATAATAACCGCAAAATTACCAAAACAAGCAGCGGTTCGTATAATCACTCCCAAATTTTGCGGATCATACAGATGGTCCAAAAAAATCAAGGTCTTCTGTGAAGAATTAAGTAAATCATCAAAATCTACATACTTAAACGAATCGATTTTAGCAATTATTCCTTGTAAATTATCGGCTCTTTTCATTTTAGACAGCTCTCTTTGCGAAACAACCGAAAGCGGAATCCTTGCTTTTTTTACTGCATTAACAATCGCAACAGCATCAAAGCCATCTCGAATAAATACTTCTTTAATCGTTTGAGGTGAGGTTTTAACTCTCTCTAGTATAGAGTTTTTTCCGTATAAGAATGAAGCTGTTTTAGAAATGCGCTTGCTCATATTATTTAGTCAAAATTTTCTGAGAAAGGTGCTTGTATTTTCCTTTCTTGGCATGATGTAAATATTTTTTTAATTCCTCAGGAGTACGGATTAAAATATCATAATATGGCTCATTCTTTTCGCAGCTATCTGAATCATGCCTTCGGCAGCGCTCATCTCTCTTTTTATATATCGTACAGCAATAATTCTTATCTAAATATATGCACTTACCTTTAATTAACAGATACCAACGATGATGACGAATAAAAATATCAACAGTATCATAATGCAAATACCAACACATTAAATCAACATCACCATGTGTATGCGGCCGACCAATATGCATCGCAAGGTCATGACAACACACAGCCTTACACCCTTTGCATGGATTATCGTTAAGAAGTTTAATTATTTTTCCTTTCACTTTAGTCATAGTAAATTATCGGGTAAGTGGCGTAGAAATAGCCCAGACATACAGAAATTGGAAGGACCAAATGCCTAAAAGCATTGCTACATTTAAGACAAACGATACTTTTTTACTTTCAAAACGTTCCTTAGCAACAAGCACAAAAGCAGCCATGATACAAGCACTCATATATTCAAACGATGAAATAGAGAGTAAATTTTTACTCATAGTAGGTAGGATTATTTGTGCAGTTTCAAAAAAATCAAGAACACGCCGACGAGTCGACAATACTGTTAGGGTAAGAAAAATCAAACAAAATAAATTAATATATAAAAGAACATGACTAGCAACAGCCAAGCCAATTTTTTTTGCCTCGGTATCCTGCGCTTTTGTTTTATAGGAAACATTTTTGTAAGCTTCTGGTCTCATAATATTAAAATTATTTAAAAGGCATAACCCGACTTATTTTATCCAACAATTCTGCCGGTTGAACTGGCTTAGGTATAACGAAACGACCGCCAGTCATGCCCACGTCGAATCCTTCCTCTTTGGTTAGAATGCCGGTAAGAAAAATAACTGGTATGTGCGCTGTAGAAGGGTTAGCTTTTAGGGCAGATGCAACCTGACCACCATCCATATCAGGCATAACAACATCCAAAATAATCAAATCAGGTTTTTCTCGCTTTGCTAATGACAACGCCTCTCTACCCTTAGTCGTTGAAAAGATTTCACAATTGGTACGCTTAAGCGTATTAACCAAATAACCAAGTAAATCTTCTTCGTCGTCAGCTACTAATATTTTTTTTGATTTTTCTTCAGTCATTACAGTAAATTAGCATTAATTAATCAACCTGTCAAGGCGCTCACTAAAGCTCAGGATTCTTTTAGAATAAGTGGAATAATTTCAGAAAGAGTGGGGTGCACAAATACACACCCCTTCAGGTTTTCGAGAGTTAATTTATTTTTAACACATAAGGAAAATATATTGATTAATTCAGCGGCTAAATTTGATATAATTACTGCGCCAATAATTGTATCCTCTTCATCAACAATGACTTGTATAAAACCATCATTATCATTATAAACATACGCCGATGAAAATTTTAAAAAATTCGACCTAATTACCCTGTGTTTCAGATTGCTTTTTTTAGCTTGAGCCTCAGTAATCCCTACCCTTGCTAACTGAGGAAGAGAAAAAACACACAAAGGAAGGGCAAAATAATCTTCTTCGGAAAAATTACCAATTATGCCCCTGGTTATATTCTTAATGCAAATTTCTGCTTGATATTCAGCCGCATAAGCAAGAAGAACCTTTCCTGTAACGTCACCACAGGCATAAATATTATCGATATTTGTTCGCATTTGTTTGTTGGTTTTAATCCAACCATTATTGTTAAGATTAACACCCACCTTATCTAAACCTAACGTTTTTATATTCGGCTCCCTGCCAACTGCTAAAACTATTAAATCGAATTCATCAAGGTTATAATCAGAAATAGTTTTGCCGGTATTTACACTAATGCCTTTTGTCTCCAAAATGATTCTTAAACGATTCGAAACGCGCTGATCAAAGGCAGGCAGTATTCTATCTTCTTTCTCCACTACAACAACTTCTTTTCCCAAACCATTAAGTAAAGAAGCAACTTCAATACCAATGTATCCACCACCAACAATCAAAAACTTATCCGGTAAGGTCTGCAAACTAAAAAGGTCTTCTGCACAAACTAACTTATCATGACGAAAAACTTCTCGAGGTGATGATCCAGTAGCCACAACAACTGTTTTAGCGTGAAAGGTATTTCCATCAATACTTAATGTATTTTTATCAACCAAATAAACATCACCCCAAACAATATCGAGCCCTTTATTCTCTAAAAAAGAAATTAAAGGCATTTTTATGCCATCCACTACATCATTTTTACCCTGATAAACGTCCTCCCATGCTTTGTGCAGTTTTGCACTATTAAGAAAAAATTTGGTAGGAATGCATCCACGATTAAGACACGTTCCGCCAAAATTATCTCTATCTTTCTCGAACAGGATTGTCTTTAGCCCTGCCTTAACTGCCCTTTTTGCACATGCAATTCCTCCGGCACCTCCACCAATTATTGCTAAATCATACATACCTTTCATCCCTTAAACACATCCTTGATCTTTTTGAATTCTTTTTTTTCAGATGCAGTTAATTCTACCTCGATTATTTTATCAACACCTTTTCTATTTATCAAGCAAGGAACCCCGGTACACACTTCATTAAGACCGTACTCGCCTTTTAAAAGCACTGACACTGGAATAATCTCGTTGCTATCGTTTGCGATTGCTTCAATTAAGCAGCAGCACGCCAAAGATGGCGCAAAATAAGCACTTCTTGTTTTTAAATGGCTAACAATTTCTGCGCCACGAAACTGCACCCCAGAAACAATATCTTTTACCTCTTTAATAAACTTTTTCAGATTTTGCCCCTTAATTGTAAATCTGTCCGGAGAAACAATCATATCTTTACTATGTGCCCCAAAAACACAGGCATCGATTGATTCAGCAGACACCCCACTCTTTTTAAAAAGAATATTGTAAAGCCTGCTTGTGTCTAAAGAAGAGCCCATTCCCATAACCCTACCACGCTTAAACTTAAGCTCTTTGGTTAAAATATGTGTAATAATGTCCAGTGGATTAGAAACTGCGATTACTATCGCATTAGGCGAAAGCTTTTTAATTTTCTTAGCGATATCTGAAGCAATTTTACCATTTATTTTTAAGAGGTCTGCACGAGTCATACCCTTTTTTCTGGGAATACCGGCAGTAATCACAATAACATCTGAATCTTTAATTTGCGATAAATTATTAGTTCCTTTTATTTTAGTTGAGAATTTCAAAAACCCTCTCGTATCTTCTAAATCAAGAGCCATCCCGCAAGCTAGGCCCTTGTTGATATCGACTAAAACCAACTCGCGTAAATTTAAACGAGATAAAAGATGAAAAGCAAGCGTTGAACCAACACTTCCGCTACCAATTACTGATACTTTTTTTACCATTTAAAATCACCGTTCTTAGAAATATAATTAATGATACCCTTTAGGGTCATATTACAAGCTTTCAAATTCAGATATGTTCTTAACTTTGCTGATAGCAACGTCTCTTGTGATAATTCCACGACGATAAAGATCTTTTAGGCACTTATCCATAGTATGCATTCCATATTGAGCCCCCATCTGCAAAAGTGAAGGAATTTGCGCAACTTCACCCTCACGAATAAGATTTCGTATACCAGGTGTAGCCACTAAAACCTCTGTAGCAAGCACCCGCCCCTTTCCTTCAGCACGAGGAAGAAGTATCTGAGAAATTACCCCGCGCAAAGCATCAGCCAATTGGATCCTTACCTGTTTCTGTTGATGTGGCGAGAAAACGTCAATTATCCTTTGCACCGTCTGAGGAGCATCGGGAGTATGCAGTGTCGCCAAAACCAAATGCCCCGTTTCAGCCGCAGTCAAGGTGGTTGAAATTGTTTCTAGGTCACGCATCTCACCTACAATAATAACATCTGGATCCTGACGCAAAGCTCGGCGTAAAGCCTCAGGAAAAGAATGAGTATCAGAATAAATTTCACGCTGCTTTATGATAGATTTTTTATTTCCGTGATAAAACTCAATCGGATCCTCAATCGATATAATAATCTGTTGAGTTTCAATATTAATAAGATCAACCATTGTGGCAAGCGTTGTGCTTTTACCCATACCAGTAGGCCCAGTTACAAGCACAAGACCATTGGACTTTCTGATTAATTCATAAGCAATATCAGGAACACCCAAATCCTCAAAATTAGGTATTTTTTTAGGAATACGCCTAAATGCTGCTTCAACCTTGCCTTTCTGGTAGTGAACATTCACTCGGTAACGATCCATTTCAGGTAGCGAAAAAGAAAAATCCAATTCTCTATCCTGTTCAAGCATAGCTTTCTGCTCATCGTTAAGAATGCTGTAAATAACCTGCTTGGAGTCATCTGCCCCTAAAACGGCTAAATCAGTTATGGTAAGCTTTCCATCAATTCTTAACACAGGAGGGCTATCGGCAGTAATATGGAGATCACTTGCATTTAAATCCATTGTCATTTTTAAAAGTGCATTTACACTGACCATGAAACCTCCTTATATTTTTTAATAAAACAAAATCTTAGGTTAAAATTTTCTTTATGATAATTATTATACTACAAATATCGCCTAGGATCCTCTATTTTACCAGCAATGGCCGATGCCACAACGCTAGCTGGCGAACCAAGATATATAAAACTGTTGGGATTACCCATCCTTCCTTTAAAATTTCTATTAGCAGTAGAGATTACAACTTCTTTGTCGGCAGGAACACCCTGATGCCCTCCAACACACGGCCCACAACCAACGGGTAAAACTATCGCTCCTGCCTGCACCATGGTTCTTATAATACCCTTTTCCAACGCTTTAAGATATACCGACCGAGAAGCTGGAGCCACTAGCAACTTCACACCACTGGCAACTTTCTTCTTCCCTAGTATTTTAACAGCAATTTCTAAATCTTCTAGTCTTGCGTTAGTGCAAGTACCCAAAAAAGCTTGATCTATTTTTTTACCTACAACCTTACTGATCACCACCCCATTATCCACTGCATGCGGTTTAGCAATATATGGTGTGAGGTTCGATATATTAAATTCGATAACTTTCTCATAATCGCACCCCTTATCTGGATAAACAGCATTCTTTTTCCCTTTACCTAAAAAAGCAAAAGTTTTTTTATCAGGAGCAATAAAACCACACTTAGCACCAAGCTCAATGGTCATGTTGGTAATTGTAAAACGAGCATCCATTGAAAATTGGTCAATTGCCTCACCCTCAAACTCAATTGCCTTATCGCTCGCTCCTTTAGAACGCATTTTGTGAATGATATATAAAATAACATCTTTGCTGTATACACCCTTTGGAAGCTTACCGCTTATAATTATTTTATATGTTTGAGGAACTTTAAACCAATTTTTACCGGTACTGACAGCCTCAGCTAAATCAGCTGAACCAACACCAAATGCCGCAGCACCCAATGCACCAGCCGTAGAAGTATGTGAGTCTGCACCAAGAATTAGCTCCCCAGGCAAAGCGAATCCTTGCTCAAGAATTAATTGATGAGAAATTCCACAACCAACATCATAAAGCTTTGCTCCGGTCGCATTAGCAAACTTACGCATTCGCGAATGAACACACGAAACTCCGACTTTAGGTGATGGGCTGCTGTGATCAATAAAAAGTGAATAATTTTTTACTTTTTTAAATGATTTCAGCTTTGCGAGGTCGTCTAAAACTAATCCAGTGGTTCCATCTTGAGAAAAACAATAATCAACTCGGCATATTCCAATTTCACCGGCTTTTAATGTTTTTTTAGCATGTGTGCTTAGGATCTTCTCAACGATTGTTTGCTTCATAACTCACTAACAAACTTCTTTATTCTATCGATACCTTTTTGAATGCTTTCAGTTGAAGTAGCAAAACTCATCCGAACAAAACCCTCAGCCCCAAAGCCATCAGCAGGAATGCAAGAAACTAACTCCTTATTTAAAAGTTGCGAACAAAAATCAAACGAACTCAAGCCAGTTTCTGTAATATCGCAAAACATATAGAACGCACCTTTTGGTTTTACAGGTGTAATCTTGTCGCACTCAGTTAATCCACCAAATAAAAGATTACGTCGCAATTCAAATTCTTTAACCATATCGGTTTGCCATTTTTTATCCTTTAATGCCGCCAGGGCAGCCTTTTGCGATACAGAACAAGCGCAAGATGTTGTGTGATCAACAATCTTTGTTACTTCACTTATAAAATCTTGAGGACCAACTAAATACCCTAAGCGCCAACCAGTCATCGCCGATGATTTTGAAAACCCATTAACGGTTAATGTCTGTTTATCGGCACCAGCCAAAGAAGCAAAACTAACATGAGTTTGCCCGTCATAAAGCAACTTCTCATAAATTTCATCGCTCAAAACAAAGATATCTTTACCTTTAACAATCTCCCAAATTGCCTCTAATTCTTCTCGTGAATAGGTTGCCCCGGTTGGATTAGCAGGGTAATTTAAAATCAAAAGCTTTGTTTTTGAAGTAATTGCTGCCTTCAAATCATCCGGCAAAATTTTGAAATCATTTTCCTTAGTTGTCGATAATTTTTTTACTGTAGCCCCGGCAAGCTTTATCATTTCAGGATAACTTACCCAAAATGGTGCAGGTAAAATTACCTCATCTCCCGGTGATAAAAGACCAAAAATTGCTACAAAAAGCGAATATTTCGCACCAGTAGTAACAATAATATTACCTGGCCCAACTGAAAGGGAATTTTCGTTGTTTAATTTCTCTGCAAGCGATTGCTTTAAGTCGAGGATTCCAGTTGAGGGGGTATACTTGGTAAAACCACTGTCGATGGCTTCTTTTGCTCCCTGCTTGATAAAATCAGGCGTATCAAAATCAGGTTCACCAGCAGCAAAATTAACCACATCCTTACCTTCCTTTTTTAATTTCTTGGTAAGAGCGGTAATTTTTAATGTACTCGAACGGTTTAACGAAGTTACTCTAGGATTCATCATATCATTTTCATTACCCAGCTCTAACTATCATTAAAAACACATCGTTAAGAGCTGACTAAGCTCCTTTCTCTTTTTTGTTGAACATTTTCTTTACTCCGGAAACCAACCCTTTGCGGTCCGCACTTTTTGCGTCCAGAGATTTTTTATCATTTTCGACTATCTTTTTTTTCTTACTCTTGGTTTTACTCTTTTCTTCCATTTTGGTCAGTTCGACAATCGAAAGCTTTGCACCATCACCTTTACGAAATCCTACACTCATTGAACGAGTATAACCACCAGAAATATCCTTAAAACGAGGACCGATTGACTCAAAAAGTCGTTTAACCATCAAGTGATCTTCTAGCAAACGATAACTCAAACGACGATGATGAAGGGTATCATCCTTAGCCCAAGTAATAAGTTTATCAGCCCATCTTTTTAATTCACGAGCCCTTGAATGAGTAGTTGTTATTCTTTCACTAACAACTAATGAACGCAATAGCGATTTCTTCAAAGCTCTCCTTTGACCATAATTCCGCGAGAACTTTTCACTTTTCACTCTATGTCTCATTTTTTATCCCCTTGTTTAGCCGTAAGTATTAAAACTTACCACTTACGACTTACCACTTACGACTGCTTACAGCATCTCCATTTTTTTTCTGTCAAATTTTATCCCAAGAGTTAGGTTCATTGTCTTTAACAAGACACCTACCTCAGTTAATGACTTTTTGCCAAAATTTCTATACGATAACATTTCAGCTTCGGTTCTTCCAACTAAATCGGCCAACACTCTTATATTAGCTTCACGTAAACAGTTTGCACTTCTTACGGATAATTCTAATTCAGAAATTGGTATACGCAGCTTTTCATAAAGAGAAATCTCCTCCGGTGTCAACTCTTCAACATCTTCTTCGATTATCTCACCCAATGTAAAGAAAAGCTCCAAATGCTTACTCATAACTTTAGCAGCATAAATCAAAGCTTCTTTTGGCTCAATGCTGGCATTAGTGTAGATATCTAAAATTAACCGATCGTAATCGGTTCTCTTGCCAACTCGAGTATTCTCTACTTTAAATGCGACCTTCTTTACAGGAGTGAAAATTGAATCGATAGCGATAACGCCAATTGGCATGTCTTCACGCTTATTGCCATCAGCCGGCACAAACCCTCTTCCTCGCCCAACTTCCATTTCAATATCGAGCTTCGCAGTTTTTGAAGTTAATGTTGCAATCAAAAAATCAGGATTTATAATTTCTACCGCTTCATCAGTAATAATGTCTCTTGCTCTAATTTCCTTGGGGCCCGTCTCCTTAATGTGTATTTTTTTGGGAGATTTAGAATAAGAACGCAAAACAATATTCTTAATATTAAGAACTATCTCGGAAATATCCTCTCGAACACCTTCGATAGTTGTAAATTCATGAGAAATACCATCAATTCTTATTGAAGTAATTGCTGTACCTTCAATGGAAGATAGAAGAACTCTACGAAAAACATTCCCTAATGTTGCACCGTAACCACGCTCCAGCGGTTCAGCCACAAATCTACCATAATTGGGTGAATAGGTTTCCTGTTCAACCGTTATTCGCTTAGGAAATTGAAAATCCCTCCATGTTATACCCATCTCATTACCTCCTCAATTTTTATCTTTTATATCGTTACTCGTTTATTACTTTGAATAAAGTTCGATAATTAACTGTTCATTAACCGGCAATACAAGATCTTCTTTTTCAGGAAGACGCAAAACTTTTATTTTCAAATTATCTTTATCTACTTCGAGCCAAGAAGGAACACTTCTGTCCTTTGCGCTTGAAGCAATATTATCCTTTATAACATTGCGCATGCCATCTTTGTTCTTAACAAGAATTTCATCCCCTTCTCTTAAAAAACAAGAAGGAACATTTACTTTCCTGCCATTTAAATGAATAAATCCATGCAAAACAATTTGTCTTGCCTGATTACGTGAAGATGCAAAAAGAGATCTAAAAACAGTGTTATCTAACCGACTCTCCAAAAGCTGAATAAGATTACGTCCGGTTACTCCTTTGGCAGATTCAGCTAAATTGAAAAATCTTCGAAATTGCTTTTCAAGCATGCCATACATTCTCTTTACTTTTTGCTTTTCTCTTAACTGTAATGAATAATATGACGGTTTTCTCATCATTCGAGTATGTATCCCAGGAGGGTTGGGCCGCTTAACAAAAGGACACTTTTCAGTAATACACCGCGCACCCTTTATGAACAACTTTGCTCCTTCTCTCCTGCACAATCTGCATTTTGCTTCTGTATATCTCGCCATTGTTTTGACTCCTTGTTCAGTCGTACGTCGTACGTCGTAAATATCAAATAATTAATCTTCTATAAAAACTAACAATTTTTCCTTCGGGCTATTCACTCTCTAAATATTTTTTGTCATAATTACTTACGACTTATAACTTACCACTTACGACTACCTATACTCTCCTCTTTTTCTTTGGTCGACATCCATTGTGAGGAACCGGAGTAACGTCCTTAACCCGTTTAACAGCCAAACCGGCAGACTGTATTGACCTAATCGCTGCTTCTCTTCCTGGACCAGGCCCTTTAACTAAGACATCAACATTCGTCAGGCCCATTTCCTTTACCTGCTTTGCAGCCTCGAAAGATGCCATTTGTGCAGCATAAGGCGTAGACTTCTTAGCCCCTTTAAAACCTGAAGTTCCGGCTGATGCCCAAGATAAGGCATTTCCTTTTTCATCAGTAATCGTTACAATTGTATTGTTAAAAGTTGCCAACACATGGACTACTCCTGAATTTGATGTTAAATGAATCTTTTTCTTTTTATCGCGTCTTCTACGTTTTGCCATTATCTTTTCTCCTTACCCTAATTAAATACTTATTACAACTAAAAACTTAAAGCGCAAAGCTTAAAGCTATTGTGCGCTACCGCGCAACTATTTAATTTAGTCATTATTAACATTTTGAATTTTACGTTTTGGTTTTGCATTTTTCGCTTTTAGTTTTTCGTTTTAGATATCCTGGTATTTCTAGGATATTATTACTTGCTCGGTTTAGATTTAGATTTAGATTTAGATTTGATTCCGCCTACCCTTGGTCTTGGACCTTTTCTCGTACGTGCATTACGTTTTGTGCGTTGCCCCCTTGCAGGAAGCCCTTTTTTATGTCGGGAGCCGCGATAGCTACCGATTTCAATTAAGCGACGTATGTCCTGAGTTACTTTTCTCCTTAATTCGCCTTCAGCTATAACATTAGACTGAACATACGTTAAGATACGAGAAACTTCTTCATCAGTAAGTTCAGATGCACGTTTGTCCCCATCTAAATTAAGACTAGATATAATTTTTTCAGCAACAACCGGACCAATTCCATAAATATAACACAATGAAATTCTTACTTTCTTATTCTTAGGAATATCTACACCTAAAATTCTTGGCATTATGTTCTCCTGGTTCTGATTATATTCATTACTTCTAGATTACCCTTGTAACCTGATCTCTCGCTATCTAAACACACCCTTTAGCCTTGACGCTGCTTGTGCTTAGGGTTTTTACATATAACACGAATAACTCTTTTGCGTCTTATTATTTTACACTTATCACAAAGTCTTTTTACTGATGATCTTACTTTCATTTTTTACCCTTACTTATACCTATAGGTGATACGACCTCTAGTTAAATCATACGGAGACAATTCCAGCTTCACCTTGTCTCCGGGCAGAATACGAATAAAATGCATACGCATTTTTCCAGCAACATGAGCTAAAACAACATAACCATTATCTAACTTAACCCTAAAAGTTGCGTTAGGTAAAGTTTCAACTATTTCACCTTCGACTTCTATTAAATCTTCTTTTGCCATAATATTAACTACTGAGTTATCACCAGCGGCCCTTTTTTGGTAATCGCCACTGTATGTTCAATATGCGCAGATAATGAACCATCCTTGGTTTTGGCTGTCCAGCCATCTGCTAAAACTTCCACTTCATATCCACCGACAGTTACCATCGGTTCAATCGCAATAACACGTCCTTCTTTTAGTTCCTCGCCACTACCGGGCTCGCCAAAGTTTGGCACCTCCGGCGGCAAATGCAACTCCCTGCCGATTCCATGACCAACAAACTGACGAACAGCTGAAAAACCTTTTCTCTCAATCGACTTCTGAATTGAAGAACTAATATCTCCAACTTTAAGGCCAATTTTCGCCTTTTTTATTCCAACCGCTAGGGCCGATTCAGTTGCCTTAATAAGTTTTTTGGCTAACGCCGGCACTTTTCCCACCGCATAGGTGCAAGCAGTATCAACAAATAACCCCTTATACTTGATCCCCAAATCAACACTGACGATGTCGCCGTCTTCGATAAGGCGCTCACTCGAAGGTATTCCATGAATAACTTCATCATTCAAAGAAACACAAACCGACGCCGGATATCCGCTATAGCCTTTAAAGGCTGCTGTCATTGCGGGATATTTATCAAGTCTCCTGTCAAAAAACGTCTCGATATCTTTGGTTGATATACCTGCTTTGATAACTTTTTTCAAGCTTCTCAACACATCTGCGGCAACTTTTCCAGCTTCGCGCATCACCATCAACTCATTATGAGCTAACGGCTGGATCATTGCAGCTTTGGCTTTATTCTTTCAAAGACATCATCTTTCTGGCCACGAGCATCAACTTTAATCAATTTATTTCGGCTTGTATAAAAATCAACTAATCCTTGATTTTCTTCTAAGAAAACTTCCCATCTTTTTTTGATAGTTTCAGGATTGTCATCTTTTCTCTGATAAAGCTCGCCTGCACACTTATCGCATACCCCACACTTTTGAGGCGGCATATTTTTCAAATGATACAACGCACCGCATTGTTTGCAAATTCTTCTCTTAGAAAGACGCTCAATAACCGTTGATTCATCCACATCAAAATATATAAATGCGTCAATATCGCAGTTATTGGTCTTTAAAATTGCCTCTAGATTTTCGGCTTGGGCAACATTACGTGGGTAACCATCAAGAACGAATCCATTCGGATTCAGGTTTGCTTCAATTACTCGGCCAACCAGCTCATCAGAAACTAACAAGCCTTTTTCCATAAATCCCTTTACCTCACCGCCAAGAGCAGTACCGTCTTTTACCTCTTTACGCAAAATATCACCCAAAGAAATAACATTCACTCTCAGAAATTCACTCAAAGAACCTGACTGGGTACCTTTACCCGAACCTGGCGCGCCAAAAAGAATCACTCTTTTCACCCTGTTAAACCTCCACTCTCATAAAAAAGGTTTTACCGGTGTTCACTTTCGCCCTTTCATCTTTCCATCTTTCATGAAGCCCTTATAATGGCGAATAACAAGTTGACCCTCAATTTGTTTCATCGTATCCAACACAACGCCTACCATAATTAGAATGGTAGTGCCTCCAAAGAACGATGCAATCGCATATGACGGCACCCTAAAAACACTCATGATAATATTAGGAAAAATTGCCACAGCGCAAATATAAAACGCGCCAACAAAAACTATTCTAGTTGCAACAAAATCTAAGTATTCAGCAGTGGGCCGACCTGGTCTTATACCAGGAATAAACCCTCCATATTTTTTAAGATTATTTGAAATCTCAAGCGGATTAAAAACTAAAGCTGTATAAAAATACATGAAAAAGAATAGTAATCCTGCAAATATAAAATTATACCAAAGCCCGCGTTCCTGCATTATTCTTTGAACAACGCTCATAAAACCCGGCATCTTTGGCAAAAAAGTTGCAATTGTAGCCGGAAAAAGAAGAACGCTTTGTGCAAAAATTATCGCAATTACACCCGACATATCTACTTTTATCGGAAGATATGTGCTCTGACCGCCATAAACTTTTCTGCCCACCACTCTACGACCATATTGAACAGGAAGCCGGCGTTGCGCCTGGCTAAAAAGAACAACCGCCATAACCACACAAATCCATAAAACAACAAGCGCAATAACTGTTGGCGTATGAATTTGCCGACGTGATGGATCAAGAGGCGACCAAAGCGTCCACAATTGAGTCACCGAAGAAGGAATACGAGAAATAATACTAGTTGCGATAATCAGTGAAATACCATTACCGATCCCTCTTTCTTGAATTTGCTCACCCAGCCACATAATAAATGTTGTTCCACAAGCAAGGGTAAGAATCGTTGTAATCCTAAACATCCATCCTGGATTAGGCACAATAACTATCCCCTGGAAACTTGCAGGATTTTCTAACCAGAGAGACAAAAACATCCCTTGCACCGCACACAAAACAAATGTTAAATACCTTGTGTATTGGTTTATTTTCTCATAACCCGCTTTACCCTCTTTTGCCATCTTCTCAAATGCCGGAATAACTGCCGTCAATAACTGCATAATAATTGATGCAGAAATATAAGGCATAACCCCTAGGGCAAAAATGCTCAAGCGAGTAAGCGCGCCTCCGGTAAACAAATTCATCATTCCAATCAATGACTGGCCTTGAGCTTTGCTTAACTTATCAAAAAACTGAGCAAGAGCAAAAGTATCTACTCCTGGAGTAGGTATAAAACACCCTGCACGATAAACAATCAAAAGAGAGAGAGTTATTAAGACTTTCTTTCTTAATTCTTCAACTTTAAACACATTAAGCAACGCGCTAATCATATACTACCAAACCAACCTTTATTTTTTCGGTTCACCCTTTACCTGTTTAGGCTCTCTCAGCAAAATCTCTGCTTTACCACCGCAAGCCTCTATCGCCTCTTTTGCTTTCTTGGAAAATTTATCAACCTTAAAAATAGCCTTTAACGAAAATTCCTTTGGCATTTTAGCTAAAATTTTAACTGTTTTTTTGGTGTCCTTTATTAAATTAACTTTAAACAAAATTTCAGGATTAACTTCTTTTTCACCTTTTATTCGTTTCTCTATGTCAGAAAGATTAACAATTTGACATTCCTTCCGATTAGGAGGAGTGAATCCTCTTTTAGGAATTTTACGATAGTATGGCAAATTACCACCATTAAAGCCAACGTAAGGCAATTTCTTACCAGCACGCTGCCCCGCACCTTTGTGCCCACGACCACCAGTTTTGCCTAAAGTTGTACCTGTACCTCTGCCACGGCGCTTAGTTGCCTTTGTTTTTTCTTTTACAGTTATCTTTGATATATCCATCCTATACCTTCAAATTTTCAAACCCCGAAAAAGTAGCTTTTACAACGTTTATTGGGTTCGTCGAATTTTTAATGTTTTTAGTTAAAATGTCTTTTATACCGGCACATTCACAAATCGCACGGATCGGTGATGACGCGATTACTCCGGTCCCCTTACCTGCCGGTTTAAGTAAAATGTCTACTGAACCATACTCGCCCACAATTTCATGAGGAATAGTTGTTCCTTTTTTCTTAATTGTAACCATGCTTTTTCTGGCTCTCTTTATTCCTTTCTTTATGGCTTCAGCAACCTCATTAGCCTTACCTAAAGCAAAACCAGCCTGATCTTTCCCGTCACCAACAACCACAAGAGCGGAAAAACCTAAGTTTTTACCCCCTTTAGTCACTTTGGTAACCCTATTTATAAAAATAACCTTTTCGATATAAGGCGATTCTTCGCCTTGGCCCCTGTTCTTATCTGGAAATCTTCTACCCATTAGAACTTCAATCCTCCTTCCCGCGCACCGTCAGAAAAAGCCTTAACTCTTCCGTGGTACTTATATCCGGCACGATCAAAAGAAACCTGCTTAACACCTAAACCCACAGCTTTTTCGGCAACCATTTTGCCAACCGCTTTAGCACCATCTTTGTCGCTAGCTTTAATCTTCTTCGATTGAAAATCTTTAGTTAAGCTAGAAACCCCAGCAATAACCCTACACTCAGCATCGTTAACAATCTGACTATAGAAGTGCTTCTTGCTTCTAAATATAACTAGGCGGGGCCGTTGAGATGTGCCCTTCACCTTCTTAGTTATTCTCTTATGCCTTCTTATTCTACCTATTTTCTTCACTTAAATGCTCCTGTTATTTTGCTAGAGCTTTTCCAAGCTTTTTGCGTACTTCTTCTCCGGTATAGCGAATCCCCTTACCCTTATAAGGTTCGGGTGGATATATCTCTCTCACGTTTGCGGCAAACTGGCCGACCTTCTGCTTGTCAATACCTTCAATAACAATATGAGTCGCGCTAGTAGTTGACACCTTTAAACCTTGCGGCACTTTCATTTCTACCGGATGAGAAAATCCCATATTCAAAGCAAGACTTTCTCCTTTTACTTGCGCCTTATACCCAACACCAACGATATCTAACTCTTTTTTAAAACCAACATTTACTCCAACAATTAAATTATTAATCAGCGCCCGTATTGTGCCATGAAGCGATCTAACTGTTTTAAGCTCGCTTGTTCTGGTTACGACAACAGCACCATCCTTAATTTCAACACTTATATTTTCGGGTAATGTGATGTTTAATTTACCTTTAGACCCCTCTACCGATATCACATCCCCCTGAAGCTGAACTTTGACTCCATCTGAAATTACTACTGGTTCTCGACCGATTCTTGACATATCTAGGACACCTCTAAATTTTTCGCTTTTCGCTTTAAGCTTTTAGTTTTTATTACCACACCATTCCTAGGATTTCGCCACCGATACCCTTTTCTCGTGCCTGAGCATCAGTAAGAACGCCTTGCGATGTTGAAACTATCGCAATACCATAACCATTAAGCACAGAAGGAAGCCCATCCTTGCCGCGATAAGTTCGCAGTCCCGACCGAGAAACCTTCTTTAATTGAGTAATAACGCTTTTCTTGCCATCATAACGTAAATATACTTTAATCTGCTTAAGGCTACCGGAATCCACCTCTTTAAAATTCTCTATATACCCCTCTTCCTTTAGGATTCCACAAATCCTTAACAATATTTTCGACCCCGGAATCAAGGCTTCGTCCTGTCGTATTCCTATAGCGTTTCTTATTATTGTAAATGAATCAGCGATCAAATCTGTTCTACTCATTTTTCCTCTCTTTTTTTACCAACTTGCTTTTTTAACCCCGGGAATCAACCCCTGCCAGGCAAGCTGTCTAAAACATATCCGGCAAAGCTCAAAGTCACGCATATAGGCGCGTGGACGACCACAAAGCCGACAACGATTTTTCCTACGTGTAGAAAACTTTGTTTTTATCTTTTCTTTTTTCCACTTCTCAATTTTCGCCTTAGTTGCCATCACTTCTCCTTTTAAAAGGGAACCCAAAAAGTTTTAAAAGCTCTCGCCCTTCATCATCGGTTCCCGCACTTGTTTTAATTGAAACATTCATTCCTTGTGTGCGCGTTACCCTATCGGCATCAATCTCAACAAATGCTGTTTGCTCAAGCAAACCAAACGTATAATTACCATTTCCATCAAAAGAACTAGCAGAAAACCCACGAAAGTCACGAATACGAGGAAGAGCAACCGTTATGAGGCGATCAAAAAACTCATACATCATAGCCCCACGCAAAGTTACACAACATCCAATTGGAGCATTTTCACGCAACTTAAAATTAGAAATCGGCTTGCGTGACCGACATATTTTTGGGCGTTGCCCGGTAATGATTGCCAATTCATCGGCAGCCTTATCAACTAATTTTGAATCTGACGAACCTTCACCTATTCCCATATTAATAACAATTTTCTCAATTTTTGGAACAGCAAAAATATTTCCGTACCCAAACTTTTCCTCCATCACAGAAGAAATCCTATCCCTGTACTCTTGAAGCAATCTTGGTGTATTTTGTTCTTTTTTATCCATACTATTCAATTGGTTGATTACATTTTTTACAAACTCTCATTTTGCTCTTACTATCGAGGGCTTTTGTGCCAAAACGCACTCCCTTGTTGCAGTTCGAACAAAACAATGCTAAATTAGACATATTCACACTTGAAGGAATTTCTTTTACCCCGGTCGGATCACCCTCTGACCGTCGACGCATATGTTTCTTAACGATATTCACACCTTCCACAATCGCGCGTTCACCGGTACGCAAAACTTTTAATACTCTGCCGGTTTTGCCCTTATCCTTTCCGCATCTAACAAAAACTTTATCACCCTTTTTTATACCTAAAGACATCCCTTACTCCTAAATAACTTCTGGGGCAAGAGACAATATCTTGCCAAAATTCTCTCTTAACTCTCTTGCTACTGGCCCAAAAACACGTGTAGCACGAGGATTTCCCTGTTTATCAATTATTACACAAGCATTTCTATCAAATTTAATCGCTAAACCATCTTTACGCCTAATCGGCATGCGAGTTCGAACAACAACCGCTCGCACAACTTCACCTTTTTTTATAGCTGCATTAGGCGCTGCCTCTTTTACGCTAGCTGTAAAAACATCACCAATATTAGCGTGATCTTTATTTTTCTTGCCAATAACGCCAATAAAACCAACTTTTTTGGCACCACTGTTATCAGCAACGTCTAATTTTGAACAAAGTTGAATCATTTGTTTATCCCTTATTTAAAATTTCAACCAACCTAAAACGCTTATCCTTAGAAAGTGGCTTAGAGGCAATGATCTTTACTTTATCTCCAGCCTTTGCTTTATTTTCCTCATCATGCGCCTTATACCTTTTACGCTTAATAATCTGTTTTTTATAAAGAGTATGTGGAAACTTTTTTACTACAGCAACGGTAATGGTTTTTTCCATTTTATCACTTGTAACAACACCCTCTAACACTTTTCGCCTTCCGTATTTTGTCTTCATGCGCTTTCTTTCTCCTTCAATACTGTAAGAATCCTAGCCATTGTGCGCCGAGCTTGCCTAAACATATGAGGCTTTTCGGCACCGGTTTGACGCTTAAATTGTAAATCCATAAGCTGTTTTTTCAAACCTTCCAATTTTTCGCTTAATTCTGCCTTAGATAATACTCTTAAATCTTTTGCTTTCATTTCTATTTCTTCCTTATTACAAAAGTTGTCTTAAACGGTAGTTTATAGGCAACTTGACGCAATGATGCGCGCGCATAATCTTCGGGAACACCAGCAATCTCAAAAATCACTCTTCCTCTCTTTATGACGCTAACCCACTTATCAACATCACCCTTGCCCTTGCCCATTCTAGTTTCGGCTGGCTTTTTAGTGATTGGCTTATCAGGAAAAACACGTATCCACATTTTTCCGCTGCGACGAAGTCTTCTTGCCAAAACAATACGACAGGTTTCAAGTTGATTATTTTTCAGCCATCCGCACTCAATGCTTTTAATTCCAAATTCGCCAAAGGCTACTGTCGAGCCACTCACGGCGAGTCCTTTACGTCTGCCTCTTTGCACTTTTCTATACTTAACTCTTTTTGGCATAAACATAAATTATTGCCTCTTCTTTTTGGTCGGCTCATCGACTTTCTTCATGTAGTCGCCTAAATTCTTTTCACCCTTGTAAATCCAAACCTTAACGCCAATCGTTCCGTAGGTAGTTTTTGCAATAGCAAAACCGTAATCGATATCGGCTCTAAATGTCTGCAAAGGAACTTTCCCGAATTTATAACCTTCGCTCCTAGCAATTTCTGCACCGCCAAGCCGTCCGGAACACTTAACTTTAATACCTTCACAACCGATCGCGGTTGCCTGTTGTATCGACCTTTTCATTGCACGACGAAAATTGACTCGCCTAATCATCTGAAAAGCAATTTGCTCAGCCACAAGCTGGGCTTCAACTGCCGGGTCCAACACCTCAATTACGTCGATCACAACTTCTTTTTTTGTTAATTTGTTGATACGTTTTTTAACACTCTCAATGTCTTGCCCGCGCCTTCCAATAATAACTCCCGGGCGAGATGTTCTTACTTTAATTCTGATTAAAGTGGCCGATACTCTTTCAATAACCAAAAGAGAAACTGAACCCATCGGATAAGATCTTTTAATGATATCCCTAATTCGTAGATCTTCCTCTAGAAAATCAGCATACTCTCTTCTTTTGGGAGTAAACCACTTTGACTGCCAATCCTTACCAAAACCAATTCTTAAAATATACGGATGAACTTTTTGGCCCATATTTACCTCATTTAACCTTTACTTTAGTGATTAATTTTTCTGTTGTATCCAACTCAATTAAAATATGTGAAGTTTTTTTCTTTATAACTGATGCTCTACCAAAAGAGGCTGCCTGATGCCTTTTAAACGCCGGGCCAAGATTAGCAACCACTTTTGAAACAAAAAGCTTATCTTCTCCGTAACCCTTGTTTTTCGCATTGCTAACTGCTGACTTTAATACCTTATTAAGAAGCAATGCGCCCTTTTTATTAGTTAAATCCAAAACATTCATTGCTCTGGTTACGTTTGACCCTTTAATCAGAGTAATAACCGGCCTTACTTTTGTCGGTGAAATTCTTATAAATTTTCCTTCTGCTCTTGCAATCATATCAATATCCTTAATTTCCTATTTAAATTGATCCGCCTCCGGCGAATTATTTTTTGGCTATTGCTTTTTTAGCTTTTATTCCACCGTGACTTCTAAAAATCCTTGTCGGCGCAAATTCACCCAAACGATGACCAACCATACCTTCAGTAACGAATACTGGCACATGTTTTTTACCATCATGCACCGCAAAAGTTAAACCTACAAACTCCGGTGCAATCATTGAAGATCGAGACCAAGTTTTAATTGGTTTCCTATCGCTTTCGGCTTTTGCCTTATGCGCCTTCTTTAACAACTTAGCGTCAATAAATGGACCTTTTTTTACTGAACGACTCATTTCTTTCCTTTCCTTCGTTTAATTATATATCGATCACTCTTGCGTCCTGGTTTTCTTGTTTTTGCACCCTTAGTTGGCTTACCCCAGGGCGTCACTGGATGAGGATTACCTTGCCCAGCCTTACCTTCTCCACCACCATGAGGGTGATCGATCGGATTCATCGCACAACCTCTTACTTTTGGACGCCTTCCTAACCAACGATTACGTCCAGCCTTACCATGCCTAAAAGAAGCATGCTCAATTAATCCAACTTGCCCAACAGTTGCGCGACAAGCTTCCTTTACAAGACGAATTTCACCACTTGGCATTCTTAATTGCGCAAGACCGCGCTCTTTTGCCATAAGCTGAACCCAACTTCCCGCACTTCTTGCAAAAGCTGCACCACGCCGGGGCTGAAGTTCAACATTATGTATCAACGTTCCTAAAGGAACATGCTGTAATTTCATAGAGTTACCAGGTTTAATGTCAACTTGAGAATCAGAAGCACTAAAAATTTTATCCCCAACTTTTAATTTATCCGGCCAAATAATATATCTTCTCTCTTTGTCCGGATACTCAACTAAAGCAATTCGTGCGCTTCTGTTAGGATCATATTCAATAGTAATAACATCTCCTTCAACGTCAAATTTATTGCGCTTGAAATCAATAATTCTATACTTACGCTTATGACCTCCGCCTCTTCTGCGCATTGTTACTCTTCCTCGGCTATTTCGCCCTCCACTCTTCTTAAGGCTCACGCAAAGAGACTTCTGAGGCCGATCAGTTGTAATTTCAGAAAAATCAGAAATTACTTTATATCGCAGCGACGGAGTTACTGGTCTAAACTTTTTTACACCCATATTAATTACGTTAGTTTAATTTCAAAACCAGGCTTTAATGTGATTACTGCTTTTTTCCAATTAACAGTTTTCCCTGGTTGGTTCCATTTAATTTTCTTAATCTTTCCTTTTATAATCATTGAGGAAATCTTATCTACCTTAACTTTATAAATCTTTTCAATCGATCTTTTAATCTCTACTTTGTTGGAATCGTTACTTACCAAAAAAGAATACTTACGATAAACAGAATGACGGCTTGATTTTTCAGTTACTAGTGGTGCCTTGATAACAGAGTAAATACTTTTCATCGCGTTTTCCCCTTAACTCTTGTTTGAACTTCCTCCAAAGCTGCTTTAGCGAAAACTAGTTTTTTGCAATTTAAAGCTTCGTAAGTTGTTAAGCTTTTTGCCTCTTGAATTTGAACTTTGTTCACATTTCTACTTGCTAATTTTATGTTGGCATCCATACTGGATAAAACAAGTCTGATTTTTTGATCTACGATTTTTAATTTCTGGATAACTTTCATAAAATCTTTTGTTTTAGATGTATCCATCCTTAATTCTTCGAGGATAAGTATTTCATCATCCTTTAATTTTGCGTTCAAAGCGCTCTTTAGGGCCGCAATTTTCATTTTTTTAGGAAAATCCTTAGTAAAAGAATGTGGCTTGGGTCCAAAAGTCACTCCACCACCGCGCCACAGAGGTGAACGACTCGATCCAACTCTCGCCCGACCAGTTCCTTTCTGACGCCATGGTTTCTTACCACCGCCTCTAACCTGGCCCCTGGTTTTCGCACAAGCAAGACCCTTTCGTTGGTTAGCCAAATAAGTAACTACGGCTTGCTGCATAAGAGCATGATTCACCTTGCCATCAAAAACACTCGGATCAAGATTGATTTTCTCAACCTCCTTGCCCTTGGTGCTCATCACTCCAAGCTCTAACGAAAATTCAGCCTTTTTGGTTTCTTTCACTTTTTTTGTTGCCATCACTATACTCGCTTAATTTTAACAACGGACCCTCTTGATCCAGGAATTGACCCTTTAACAAATAAAAGATTTTTATCTTTATCTATTTTTACAATTTTTAAATTTTTGATCGTTCTATTGGCATTACCCATATGTCCAGGCATATTAAGACCTTTCCATATTCTTGAAGGAGTACTACACGCGCCAACTGAACCAACGCGCCGATGCATTGTTGAACCGTGCGAACCGGGCTGACCCGACCAACCGTGACGTTTCATTCCTCCGGCAAAACCTCGCCCTTTAGTTTTAGATTGAATATTAACAACATCACCTTCGCTAAAAAGATCAACTCCAATTTCGCGAGACAACTCCTTTTCCACCCCTTGAACAGCCTCTTCTGATGGCGGTTCTCCGCTATCTTTTGATTCTTCTACTGGCGCAGGTGCCTCTTTTTTAGAATCTTCTTCTTTTGGAGCCTTTTCTTTTTGCGGCTTTTCAGTTAAAAACGAAAAATCCGCATCCTTTTCGATATTTACTTCCTTAATATACTTATAAGGAGAAAGCCCAAGCTTAGCAAAATAGCCCAATACCGGCTTACTCACTTTTTTTATACGCGCCTCAATAACCTTTGAAATACCAATGCGTGCAACACTCTTAGTAAGATAATCTACCTTTTCCAGAACGCAAATTGGCTCAACCTCCACCAAAGTAACCCCAACTAGGTCACCGTTTGATGCAAAAATTTGAGTCATGCCTATCTTTTTACCGAAAGTTTCTTTAATCATCACCTTAAATATTTAATTTTACAAGTAGTTTGAATTCAAAATCGGCAGTTGTTACGGCTTGATTAACGCTTACTGCATTCCAACTTCGTTCTCTACACTAACTTGTTCACCAATAATTTCAAACTTCCTGCTTTATCTCTACACTCACTCCAGCAGGAAGATTTAACTTCCTAAGAGCATCTATCGTCTTGGGCGTAGGATTCTCTAAATCGATAATGCGCTTATGAACCGCGAGCATAAATTGTTCACGTGATTTTTTGTTTACGTGAGTAGCTCGATTTACCGTATATACCTTTTTCTTTGTTGGCAACGGCATCGGCCCATTTATCAAAGCACCTGTACGTTGAGCAACGTCCACAATCTCTCGAGCAGACTGATCCAAAATTCGATGATCAAACGCTTTTAACTTAATTCTAATCTTTAAAGTTCCCATTTTTAAAAAACATTTGCCCCGCCATTGACGGGGCAAAAATACCTTTTTTATTTGATAATATCTGTAACTACTCCGGCACCTACCGTTCTCCCACCTTCACGAATAGCAAACCTTAATTCTTTCTCGATAGCAACTGGCTGAATAAGCTCAACTGTCATTTCGAAGCTATCACCAGGCATAACCATCTCAACCCCTTCAGGAAGTTTAATCGATCCGGTTACATCGGTTGTTCTAAAAAAGAACTGTGGTCTGTATCCAGGAAAGAAAGGAGTATGGCGACCGCCCTCTTCCTTCTTTAAAGCATACACTTTAGACTTAAATTGCTTATGAGGAGTAATCGAGCCAGGTTTTGCAATAACCATTCCACGCTCGGCCGATTCCTTATCAACACCTCTCAACAACAAACCTACATTATCACCAGCTTGACCTTCATCAAGAATTTTTCTAAACATTTCAACACCAGTAACTACTGTTTTTTGCACTTCTTCACGAATTCCGATCAATTCAACATCTTCACCGGTTTTAACAATTCCGCGCTCAATTCTTCCGGTAGCAACAGTTCCACGCCCAGAAATTGAAAAGATATCTTCAACTGCCATTAAAAATGGGCGATCAACATCTCTCTTAGGCGAAGGAATAAATTCATCAACCGCCTTCATCAATTCAAGAATCGGCTTACAATTTTCACAATCATCCTTACCACATCCGCACTCCATAGCCTTTAATGCTGACCCTTTAACGATGGGAGTGTCTTTGCCAGGAAATTCGTATTTATCAAGTAACTCTCTAATTTCAACGTCTACCAAATCAATGAGCTCAGCATCGTCCATTTGATCAACCTTGTTAAGAAAAACAACGATTGCAGGAACGTTTACCTGACGAGCTAAAAGAATATGCTCTCTTGTTTGAGGCATAGGTCCATCAGTTGCCGCGCAAACTAAAATTGCACCATCCATCTGAGCAGCGCCGGTTATCATGTTTTTAATGTAATCGGCGTGACCCGGACAATCAATGTGAGCATAGTGACGGTTATCGGTCTCATACTCAACGTGAGCGATATTAATCGTAACCCCTCTTTCTCTTTCTTCAGGAGCTTTATCGATGTCTTCAAATTTAAGTTCTTTCGCCAAACCCTTGGCAGCCAGAACTTTTGAAATAGCTGAAGTAAGAGTAGTCTTACCATGATCAACGTGTCCAATTGTTCCAATGTTAAGATGGGGTTTATTTCTTACAAATTTCTCTTTACCCATAAAACACCTCCCTTTCCTATATTAATATCCTAGTATCTTTACTAACAAATCCTCTGGTACCCTCTCGTAATATGAAGGCTCTATTGTATAAGAAGCTCGCCCTTGTGTCAAGTTTCTTAATGCGTCTGCATAATTAAATATTTCAGCCAGTGGAATCTCGGCATCTACTATTCGAAGGGTCTTTCTCTCAGCAACATGAGAAATCCTTGCCCTTCGAGTATTAAGATCACCGATAACCTGACTTACATACTCATTCGGAGTTATCACTTCCAGGCTCATGATCGGTTCTAAAATTACTGACTTACCCTTTCTTAGCCCTTCTTTAAAGGCAAGTTCCGCGGCAATTTTAAAAGACAACTCAGAAGAATCAACATCGTGATAAGAACCATCGATCAAAGTTGCCTTAACGTCAACCACAGGGTACCCTCCTAAGATGCCCCCTTCTGAAGCCTCCATAACTCCTTCTTTCACGGACGCAATAAACTCTTTGGGGATGACGCCTCCCTTTATTTTGTTTTCAAAGATTATCCCCTTGCCCTTACCGATAGACTCCATAAGAAAAACAACATGTCCATACTGCCCTCTGCCACCAGCTTGCTGAACAAATTTTCCAACGGCTTCGACTTTACGAACCATTGTTTCCTTATAGGCAACTTGAGGTTTACCAATTCGTGCTTCAACGCTAAAATCACGAAGCAGCCGATCCACCATGACCTCTAGGTGAAGTTGCCCCATACCGGAGATCACATTCTGCCCAGTTTCTCTATTGTAGGCTGCCTTAAAAGAGGGGTCCTCCTCTTCAAGCTTTTTTAAACCTAAAATTAGTTTTTCCTGATCAGCTTGAGTCCTCGGCTCAATAGCAACTGAAACTACCGGTTCCGGAAATTTTATCTCCTCTAATGTAAAAGAACTTTTTCCTTCGCAAAGTGTGTCACCGGTGGTCGTATCTTTCAACCCAACGAAACACACAATGTCGCCTGCTTTTGCCTCTTCCACAATTTCTTGCTTATTGGCATGCATGCGTAAAATCTTAACTATCTTCTCTTTTGAAGATCTTGTTGCATTAAAAATTGTAGATGACGCTTTAATTTTACCCGAATAAATACGTGTATAAAATAATTTGCCAACAAATGGATCAGTAAAAACTTTAAAGCACAGCGCACAGAACGCCGCAGTTTGAGAAACCTCTAGTGTTTCTAAATTACCATTACCGTCTAACCCGCTAACTTCACCAACATCCTGCGGCGAAGGAAGATAATCACAGATGCCGTCCATTAAAAGCTGAACCCCTTTATTCTTCAAAGATGATCCGCAAAAAACTGGAACAAATTTGTTGTTGATTACATATTTTCTGATTTTAGAAACAATGTATTCTGACGAAATATTGTCGCCATCAACAATCTTGCACATTACTTCATCGTCAAGTTCGGCCAATTTCTCTAAGAGCTTATCTTTATGCTTAAGGAACTGCTCTTTTAGATCGTCAGTAATAGCTTTTCTTGCCATCTTTGAACCAAGGTCATCTTCATAGTAAATAGCCTCGTCGGTAACAAGATCGATAATTCCAACAAAAGCATCGTCCTCATAAATTGGAACTTGAACACAAGCGAGTGGTGTGTGCAATTTTTCTGTCATTTCATTTAAAACAGCAAAAAAATCAGCACCAACACGATCCAGCTTATTAATAAAAGCAATCTTGGGAACGCGATATCGATCCGCTTGGTGCCAGACTGTCTCAGATTGCGGCTCAACACCACCAACTGCGCAGAATATCACTACTGCACCATCCAAAACTTTCAAAGATCTTTCAACCTCCACGGTAAAATCAATATGACCGGGAGTATCAATAATATTTACTTGATAATCCTTCCAGCGGCAATGAGTTGCAGCCGAAGTTATTGTAATGCCTCTTTCCTTTTCCTGGATCATCCAATCAGTAACGGTTGTACCATCATGGACCTCACCAATCTTATAAGAAACACCTGCATAAAAAAGAACACGTTCAGTGGTTGTAGTTTTGCCAGCATCAATATGGGCAACGAATCCAATATTCCTTATCGATTCCAAACCCTTCTTTTTGGTCATTATGCCCTTCACTTTATCTAGTTCGAATTCCGAACTTTCTGCTGTTTACCACCTGAAGTGAGCAAAAGCTCGGTTAGCCTCAGCCATTTTATGAGTATCCTCTTTTTTCTTCACTACTGCGCCTTCGCTCTTATAAGCAGCAATTATTTCATCTGCCAGCTTAACACTCATCGGCTTACCTTTTTTATTACGAGCATAATCTCTCATCCAACGCAAAACAATAGAAATACCTCTTTCCTTAGGAACTTCCAGAGGAACCTGATAAGTGGCACCACCAATTCTCCTTGGCTTTACCGCAACACGCGGACGAGCATTCTCTAAAGCAGCAAAAAATACTTTTAAAGGATCTTCTTTTATTCTTTCTTCTACAACATCAAATGCATCATAAATAATTTTTTGAGAAACGCTTTTTTTTCCGTCTCTCATAATGATATTGATTAAATCTCCGATTACCAAGGAATCATACTTAGAATCTGTTTTTTTGTCTCGTTTTGGCGCTCGCCTTCTTCTCATTACCAATCTCCTTTGTTCAGCTATAAGTCGTAAGAATTAAAGATTAAGAAAATTTTTCACTTAATCTTTACTACTTACCCCTTACGTCTTTTTGGGCCTTTTTGCTCCATATTTTGATCTTGATTTCTTTCTATTTCCAACACCTTGGCAATCAAAAGTGCCTCTAACAATATGATATCTAACACCAGGTAAATCCTTAACTCTGCCGCCTCTAACCAAAACTATTGAGTGTTCCTGCAGATTGTGTCCTTCCCCAGGAATATAGGCAGTCACTTCTTCCGAATTGGTTAACCTTACTCTGGCAATTTTGCGTAAAGCTGAATTCGGTTTTTTAGGAGTCATCGTTTTAACTTGAATGCAAACCCCTCGTCTCTGTGGGCAACGCCTCAAAGCCGGAGATTTTGTCTTCTTCTTTTTTGTGTCTCTTGCTACTCGTAAAAGTTGACCGATT
>JAAEQW010000144.1 GCA_024231025.1 Candidatus Omnitrophota bacterium | reverse complement strand
TAATGCATAGAACACAGACATTTTGGGTTTTGGTTTTTTGATGTAGTAATATTTCAAATATTTAGAGCGCTTTATATAGTTAATTTCCATTTCATGGTCAGACGAAGAGAGATTCTGATGGCTACTCAAACGTTCAAAGTAGGATACCCACACGCCTTGGAAGTCCTGCTTATTGTCGCCCATGAAGGTAGAAAATTTTCTTGTTAATGGACTAGGGTCTTCCACTTCGTCACTAGTGATTATTCACCATAAGATTGAGAGATGGAAATAGCCTTCATTGTTGGTTTTTGTAGGATGCTTTTATTTTCATTATAACAGAGCAACAATTTTTGGAGGTTTGCCAGATAAAGAGCGCGCCAAACCGCCCGATCGAAGAAAGCATATGACGTTTTGATTAGGCGGTTTGGCACGCTCTTTGTCTGGCAAACCCAAAATTGCAATAGGATAATCGTAAATTGGTTAATGGCTGGCCCGGACATTTCTTCCTGAAAATTGAATGGGTGTTTGGTCTGCGAACACTCTGCGTGTCTAGTATTACATTGGGAAAGATGAAAGTAACCATATTTTTCTCCAATACCTCCCCCTTCGGGACTATTAGAGAAAATACGGTAATACCATAAATGAAGGAAATACACATTGTATGAATTTGCTTTTTTTGAATCGGGTCGCTAACAGATTTTATTCGGTCATATTCAATCAATCGATAATTTTGGCAAAACT
>JAAEQW010000143.1 GCA_024231025.1 Candidatus Omnitrophota bacterium | reverse complement strand
TCGAAAAGTGCACTTTTCTTAAGCATTTTTTGGCATTTTTCCACTTCTTCAACTGCAATTTTCAAGATATTCATGTGGATTAAAATGAAAAGTGAATATACCATTAAGATCGCCTTGACGACTGCATTTCAACGATCAGAGTGGTATTTCTCTGCGGTATTCCTGAAAAAAGTCGTTTTTCTATTGGTCAGTTTTTTGGCGCGAATTTAAAAGTGACAAAAAATTTGTTAGCACCGTAGGATGAGGCTCCTCACAGGGATCAGATTGGTCATAACTTTGCCTGGGTTCCCAGCTAGGGCTGCAATGTTATCGCCAAAAAACCTCCAAGTCGCATCATTTTTGGATAGACTTTAGTGAGCTTGATGCCCTGAATGCAATGGTATATCAAACTTCGAAAATTATTGTCTGAATAACCATATACGAGACCTTCTGTTTCTATGTTGTGTCCATACATTTTTTACCGTAGTAAACTTTTAGATGTGCAGGTTCTATACTGAACAGAACTTAAACTAACTTGAGAGGTCAAAGGCCCACGCAGGAGTTTCCCATGATACGAAAGTCTTTCGGGGAATTCCTGCTTCGCGAAATTCTGAACTGTTGCGACGCATGAGTAAAGAAAGAAATTGTGATTTGAAATATATTGATTACAGTTCATTGAATGTGCATTTAATGTG
>JAAEQW010000142.1 GCA_024231025.1 Candidatus Omnitrophota bacterium | reverse complement strand
GGGTGAGTGGCTGAAACCAACGGTTTGCTAAACCGTCGTGCGGGTATAACCTGCACCGAGAGTTCGAATCTCTCCCTCTCCGCCACACCCTGATAAATAAATTAGTCTCTCCCCAGGTACAACTATGTGCTATATAATTACCATTGTACTTGATTATTAAAGACTTTGATTTTTATCGGGTCATTTCATATAATTAATTATTATGAATTTGCTGGGGATGTAGCTCAGATGGGAGAGCGGTACGTTCGCAACGTACAGGCCGGGGGTTCGATCCCCCCCATCTCCACCATCTGGAAAATGCTGGTTTTTCACAGCAAAAAATTTCGGGGCTTCGCCCCAATGATGAAGTCTTTTGTTTTAAAGTCTCGTCTGAAAAAGATAAAATATTCCAAGGCATCTTCAAATCCATCTCCACATTTTTGTCCAGCAGGCGACGGTTCGTTCCGATTTTTTTAAAAAACTCACTTATTTCTTCATAGTTTTTTGTTGAAGCAAGTTCATCGACGGAAGATGCTTTTAAAATCCATTCTTTTAATGGTTCGAGCCAGTTATTACCTTTCTTTAGAAAACTGGCTCTTTTTTCTATTAGAGCGGTCTTTTTATGTAGTAAATCGTCTTTCTTGGCAAGATAGATGTGCTTTTCTATATCGCCGTCAAGAAAGGTGTTTACGAGTTTATCCAGCTTTTGTTCAGTCTTTTTGATGTCCTCATCAAGTTGCTGAACTAAAGCGGTAGCTGACAAATTTTCAGTTTTCTTCCACTTACTAACTTGTTTAAGCATTTTGTCAGCGTCGGATTTAGAAAGGGTAACTCCTTGGAGTTTCTCTTTCAGTTGGCTTATTATTAAATCCTCTCTCAAATATTTTTGAGAGCAGGGATTTAATTTCTTTGTACATCTATAGTAGCGATACATGCCACCATTTCCCTTTGCATGTTGAGCTGTTATAGATGCTCCGCATTCTCCGCAGATCAATAAACCGAGAAATGGAAAATCGTGTTTATGTTTTCGTTTTCGAGGTTTTGATCGTTCGGCAAGGACTTTTTGTACTCTGTCGAAAAGTCCTTTTATAATTATCGGCTTAAAAGAACCCTGATAAGTTTCTCCATTAATAACTATTAAGCCGATATATAGCGGGTTGGAGAGAATGCGGTTTACTGTGTGGTAACCGACTTTTTTACCTGATCTGCTAGTGATACCCCATAAAAAGAGCTTTTCAGCTAAACTTTCTAAACCATGCTGACCTTCTGAATATTCTTTGAAAGCTCTTTTTATAATTTTAGATTTTACAGGATCAGGTTCAATGTTCCTAGACTTTGGATTGTTTACATATCCTAAAGGAGCAAGACCTGTCCACTCACCACGTCTAAGTTTTTGTCGGTTACCACGCCGGATATTTTCAGACAGGTTATCAGAGTAATATTTACTCTGACCGAAGGCAACTTGAAGCATGAATAATCCTTGAGGAGTTGGCTCAAACCAGAAGGTAGGGGATTTCAAAGACACTATCTTGCCTGTATCAATCAGGTAAATGATCTGTCCGCCGTCAACAGAGTTTCTTGCTAATCTATCGGGATGCCATACGAGAATACCCAAAGGATCTTTAGAATTATTTATTAGTTCTAACATCTGATTGAATACAGGCCGTCCGGGTGTCTTTGCGGATTTGGATTCTATATATGTTTCTGATATTTTAAGTTTTTCCTTAAGGGCAAATTGTTTGAGCTCTTCAAGTTGAGCTTCAATGGACATAACCTGTCTTTCTTCATCTTCCGTCGACTTTCTTACATAAATAAAGTATTTCATATATAAATTCCTCCTGAAATTGTAAGCGTCACCGCTGACAATAAAATAGCAATCCCGCTTGATGGGGCTTCATGCTCTCGATAGAGAGCGGAAAAAATCGGAACAATAAAACTCTTTTAT
>JAAEQW010000141.1 GCA_024231025.1 Candidatus Omnitrophota bacterium | reverse complement strand
GGTACTTTTAACCTCTCGAAATTCAAAAGTGAGGGGGTGAGGCCCATCAAAGGAGACCAGATCCACCTATGAGTGCTGTGCAACAGCAAATAGGCGGGTGGTGAGATAATCGAATTACTAGAACCAAAGATTATAATTAACGAAAAATAAATAAATTTTAATGTAAATAATAAAAATAATCATGCACATGCGTTGGGCTTTTGCCTGGGCGCCGCAGGTGCCTCCCATGAACGGTCCCCTCCGCCATTTGCGAAGCATTGAGGGTTTTTATACCGCTCAGCCCCTTCCCCAATGCCCCAAAAGATGAGCAAGCGTCCTGGGAAGTGGCAATTTTGTGGGACCAGCAAAGATTCACAAGGAAGACGCTTGCCCACCTTTTGACCTGCCAAAACAATATGACAGGTTGCAAATGAACATCATCGAAGGCTGCCAGTAAAAATGCTTATTTTTGCGAAATACTGAGTTAAGAATTTGAGAATTTTCAAGTTCATCTACAGGCGACTTTATCTGAACATTAGTATAAATTGTAAAAATATGCAGAGCATTTAAATTGGCAGTGTGGGGGAATGGGCCATCACAAGTTTAGCAAATTTACACAAGTTTAGTTCCCTGCTTTTGCAGTCACTTTAGCAAAAGGAAAAGGAAGATAAGTAGGCTAGACCACACTCTTCCAAGCGCCAAAGGGTAGCTCGCGAAAAAAAGAAAAAAAAGATGATATTTTCTCATGGACTCCTAGTGCAGTTTAGATGTCCGTGATTATTCTTATGAGGCAAACTTGAGATTGGAAGCGTGCCAAGTGAGCCAAAAAGCAACGAAAATCCAGCCAATCAG
>JAAEQW010000140.1 GCA_024231025.1 Candidatus Omnitrophota bacterium | reverse complement strand
TGAGTACTGTCTGGTAACAAAAGAAATTTTGAATTTCCCACCAGATGACTTCCAAAACTTACGCCGATTAGAATTTTGAGATCAGCTCACATAGACGAATTGACTGACACCAAACACATGCCAGATAAGCTTATACTGTAAAAACGCCATATTTGGCCCTCTTTTGAATATTCTCCTTCAAATTGTAACAAAAAGAGCCCAAGTAGAGCTTAGGTATAATTTCTAATTTTTTAGTTCCTCAAGACGAATCGATCGATGATAATGTCATCACTCTACTCCCAGATTTAGGAAAAGTCGGCCCAGGTCCATTTCTGCACACTAAAAAACGCAAAATTTAACTTTCCCGCCAAAGAAAGGACTTCGAATATCACCTCCAGTCAACTGAATTTTGTCATCAGCTCACAGAGGCGAATCCATAGACACCAAACACATATTACTAAATCATATACTGAAAAACCGCCTCATTGAACTCTAATTTGGAACTTCTTGTTCATTTTCTGATCAAACTACCAGGAATAGAGCATAGGTTTATATACCAGTTTTTCTTATCTCGTCAAGGGGAATCGATCGATGTCAATATCGCCGCTATAGCCCCAATTTGAATTTTTAATGCACTGGTGCTCCTC
>JAAEQW010000139.1 GCA_024231025.1 Candidatus Omnitrophota bacterium | reverse complement strand
TATATCGAGAGACCAATCCTTTATGAATCTAAATATGATTTACCTTCAGTTTTTGTTCATGAATTAAATCGAGGAACACATCACCAGAATCAAGAGGCTGAAGCTCGTTATCGAGTGCAGACTCCGGTTGTCAGAGTTTTTGAAAACATTGATGAGCGCCTGGAGAGTTCCTTTATCCAGCTACAAATAGCTTTCAGATTAAGCGCAGATCAGGCAGATGCGTTTCGCGAGAAGGCTTTATCTACCTTCCCTAATCAGGAAAGAATAATTCGCTACATAGATTATCTTATAAGAGATAAGAAAGAAAATCCTGATTTTTCTCTTGATAAGGCTATTAAGAAAGGTGCCTGGGGATTATATATTACACCCCAGGAGTTGCCGCTTTATATTATTTCTTTGCTGCGATTATTCAGGAAACATAAATTAGTTGTTGTCTCTAGAAGCAGCAAGGTTATTAAGAGCATAGGGGCTTTGCGCGAGAGTAAAGCTGGTTTTAATATTGAGAAGACACTCAGAATGCATTTGCCGAAAGAGAAGGATATTGCCCATGTTAAGTTGGGTAGATTTATATCGATTGCTCCGGCATTAAATGGAATTCTTACTCAGAAAGATCGGGCAATTATGGTTACTGAAGATATGGCAAGCGATATCGCTTCATCGATTAGTCCACGGGAATTAAGAGGGCTAGGTATTGAGTTATCTGATTTAGTTGGTGCCAATGTAGAAGAAGCGGTTAGGCTATTGGTTGACTGTGGTCAAATTGACCAACGTTTCTCTGAAATAATTCAGTTAATAGCTTATCCAGCTCGAGATACAAATAAGTGTAGTATCCTGACAGTGGAGCAAAGAATGCAGGGCGGCGTAGACGAAGCGATTATCTTAGAAGAAACGCTTACTTGGTTTGAACGTGTCCACGCTTTGGATTTAAATTATCCAGAACTAGACTTACCGAATAAAAAGATAGAGGATATTGTCATGGGGATCAAAAGCGGAGACATGAGCATTAAGAAAGGGGTCAAGAAAGCAAGAAGATTAGCCGACGCTTTAGAAGAAAAAGGTAATACTTATTTTGCTCATAATCCTGTTGAATATTCAACGATGCCTTTATTGAAAAGATTGTTGGCTTACACTAAAACAGGGCAGTATATCAAAAGGAATGGAGTTATGTTCATTGAAGATTGGGTGAAAACTGGAGGAGTTGTTATTCCGGCAAAAATAATTTATCAAGTTTTTGATGCTCAGGTGCCTTTTGCTTTTGTTCCCTTTCACGACGGTAGTAGATTTCCGGCGGATACCTTTATTGAAGGATCTTCTTGGTCTCAAATCCCTGAAGATTGGCAGGAGATGGAGCCAGTGCTTGCTTATCGAGAGATTGGGAAACATCAGATTGAAGAAATCACATTTGATAATGAGAGTGATCGCTTATCGGATAGAGCCAAGGCTGTTGATAAGAACCACTCCGATTATCAAGAGTATTTACGTCTTTTGCGATCGCTATTAATTCAGATTAAAGCCTATGTTAATGTGCCAGCTTCCCAAGAGCTGATCGGTGAAGTTGCTCGTTTACTGGTTGATATAAAAGAACGTGGTAGCTATGCTTTTCCGGAAATGATCAATTGCGGTTCGGTTGATGGTATTGTTACCGATCTATTTGTACACGAATATATTCGACCAAATATATCTTTGTGGATGGATGCCGATGATTATATGATTCTTATTGGTGAATTAGCTAACTCGGTATTGGAAGGAACGGTTGAGGTTCCACAAAGATTGGTTGAATTGCGCATTTCATTTCGTGCCTACGAGGAGATGCAAATCATTAATTTTTGGAAAAAAGGGTGGGGCAAAGCAAAAAAGGAGTTTAAAAAAGGTGCTGAGCGGATGGTTTCTCCTAAAATGATCGGCGATACAGACAGAACATTGAAGCTTATCGCTGGATATCGTGATCAAGCGGTAATCTTGCCTTCGGATTCAATGTCTTTGTTGGTGCTTCATGGCATGATGACCAAGGAAATAAAACAACTAACAAAAAAATACTGCAAGTCATTCAATATTATACGCTGTCGATCTTTTAGCAAAAGCCATTTGAAAATTCCCGGTGGTGCGCGTAAAGCAACTAGAGATCAGTCCAATATGATCAAAACTACCAGGGCGATGTTTGAAGCGACAGTGATAAGGGAAACGGTTAATCCTTATGGGAATTATAATCCAGAGGCTAGTCAAGTTCAGCTCACTCAGTATCACAAGGAAGGGGTGGCGTTTCGTGAACCAACAGATGATGAAAGTAAGTTGTTTCAGTTGGCACAGAATGAACTTTTAACCTTTTTGCGCAGCGAGGGTAAAGATGTAGAAATTAGTATACAGCCTGCAGTGATGATTGTTGAAAGCAAAAAAGTAACTTTTGCTGCTTATTACAATCAGATTGAAAATATATTATATGTGGAGGATGCAATATTACATCTTTCTGCATATGAACTTGCTAAGAAAGTATTGCTTCAGAGGATTTATCGAGCGACTCCTAAGGACAATTATGCTGTTGAGGCTCGATATAAAACATGGATTAAGGCTAGGGGATGTTACTCTAATCCCGACCGTGTTTCAGCCAGGGTATTTGAGGTTAGTGATGATTGCCTTGAGGCAGCTTACGCAAAAGCAAGGTATATTTTTGGTTTAAACGCGGAAGAATCATTTGATTTACGCCAGATAGTTTCTTCTACCTTTCCCAACCGAGAAAGGCGTTTGCGTTATTTAGATCAATTAATATATCGTGCAAGAAGACAGCAGAAAAAACTACCTCCTTCATTAGAGCCTAAAGCACGCCTTGACCGTGCAATTAGAGAAAGCTTGAAGACTCTATATTTTACACCTCAGGAGTTGCCGCTTTATCTTATTTCCTTGCTGAGATTGTATAAGAAGCAAAAGATAGTTATGGCGGCAAGAAACAGTTGCTTTATGGAGGCAATACGCTCTTTACGTGATAGCGAAGCTGGTGATTTGATTAAAGAGCAACTTGGGGTAAGCCTTCCTGCCGATAAAGATATTCATCATTTTCGAATGGGAAGAGCCACACCTTTGGCAATAGCTTTAAATGGGCTTCTTGCCCCTAAGGAGCGAAAAATGAAAATAACCGAAGAGATGGCGAGAGACGTTGTTTCAACGGTAAGTGATCACGAGCTCGAAAGGATAAGGATAGAGCGTGCCGACTTGATTGACCTTAACCTTGAACAGGCAGTTAGGTTATTGGATGATCGAGGAGCAGTTAGTTTTGTTATTTCTGAAGTTACACGATTGCTTGCCACTCTTTGTAGAGATAATAGTGGATCGAGCATCGAGACCATAGATGCCCTGAAGCATACGGCTTCAGGCACGAAGAGTAGGGATGCAATGCATATTTGGGTTACGCGGGCGCGGAAGTTTACAGATAAATGTCCTCAGGTGCAGAAAATTATTGAGCGGTTTGAGCGTAAAGAATTAACAATTGAACAGGCGTTTACCTCGCTTTATGGTTATTCGAAACTTGTAGGAGCGATTAAGAAAAGATATGGCTTGAATCCAAGAGAAGCTACTATTGACGCAGCCTATGATTGGATTGAGCGAGTGCAAGTTTTAGGGAGTATTTGTCCAGAATTAGAATTACCCAAGGAAAAAATAGAAAGTATTGTTGGGAAACTTGATAATGAGAATTTGGATGTTTGTGCTGCATATGAGTTGCTTTTTGAGATGTCGATGATTTTAGCTAAGCAGGGTCATAGCTATTGCGCGCGTTATCCGATTGAACATTCAACAATGCCTTTATTACGCAGATTACTCAGTTATACGAAATCTGGACAATGTATAAAAAGAAACGGGATTATTTTTATTGATGACTGGGTAAGGACTGGAGGAGTTTATCCGCCAGCTAAATTGGTTTCTCAGGCATTTGATGCTCCAGAACCAATTGCCTTTTCGGTTGTTTACGATAGCAGTAGATTTCCGGCTGATACTTTTATTGAAGGCGGTCATAAAGTACAAGTTCCGGAAGATTGGCAAGATTTAGAGCCGATTATTGCTTTTCGCAGAGCACGGCAAGAAGTGGGGTTTGATCTTAAGGAAGTTACTTTTGACACAGAAGAAAAGCGCCTAGAAGGAAAAATGACAGCAGATAATACCCATTCTGATTACTTGGAATATTTAGATCTCATGGAGACTAAAGTTGAGGAGTTGAGAAGATTTATTAATATGACATATGTTTCACCACAATTTGTTGGAGAGGTCCTTCGTTTCGCAATTGATCGAAAAAAGAAAGAAAGTTTTAAATATCATGGAATGATAATTGGTAGTCATGGGACACCAAGAGGATTTGTCACCAATCGTTTCATTGATGAGTATCTTCGCCCTAATTTAACCGCCCCTAAATATTTTAATAGATACATGGAACTTGTTTTTAAGATTATTAATCTAACTCTTGAAAATGAGGTTAGTATTCCTAAGAGATTGATTGAGCTAAGAGATTTGTTTCGTGTTTACGAAGAAATACAAATTATTCGTTTTTGGAGAAGCGAGTGGCATAAATCAATCGGAGAGTTCAAAAAAGGCGCGGCGCGATTGACATCTGAGGAGATGTTGCCGATTACAACCGCAACATTGCAGGCGATTGCGCATTTTCGCCAGCAAGCAAGCGTTTTACCTGGAGAGTCAGCTGATTTAACTGAACCATATCAGCAAATGATTGCTAAGATAGATGATTTAGTCAGCGGATTTCGCGATACGTTTCATATTTTACCGGGATATTGTCCAGAAAAACGTCATTTAAAATTTGCTGTTGGCACCAGTTCCAAATTAACTGACCATCAACTCGCCCAGCTTGCCTTTGAGAAAGCAACATTTGAGGCCAAGATAGTAAGAGCTTCAGATACATTGCCAACACGCTCTACCCAAGTTGATGCAGGCTACAATGGCTATGCCTTGGCTCAAACCCAAGAGCAGTTGGGTAGATACCGCATCGAAGGTGTAGAATTTCGCACACCAACTGCAGAAGAAAATAAGTTAATTAATCCAGCACGAGAAGAAGCAATAAGCTTCTTGGAAAGAGAAGGTAGAGTTAACCCAACGCGCGGCCCGCCTAATGTAACAATCATTACAAGTAAACAAATTACTTTTGCTGCCTATTATGACCAATCCGATAATGCCCTATACATCGAACAACAAATCTTCAATAATCCTGAATATAATCTTCCCGCAGTATTCGTGCATGAGTTAAATTGCGCAACGCATCACGAGAACCAAATCATGGAAATAATCTATGGGCATGATTGGGGCAAGTTTCGAAGGAACTTCTTACGAATGGCTAAGGTTTATGGCATTACGCTTTTACGGAAGATATTTACTCAGTTTCTTACTGAAATAAACAATATTACTCAATTGCATAAAAATTTACAATATCCTAAACGGGGCGTGATGCTTGATCTCGATGCAACGTCGATACCGTCACCGGAAATAGAATCTCTCTTACGGCAAATAATTACCCATAATATACCGGTATCTTTCAATACTGGTCGCAGTTTTGATGATTGTAGGGGGCAAGGCGGGTTTAATATTGCGATGACTAAAAGATTACTCAATGAGGAAAAAATTAGGCTTGCTGAAGGAGAAACACCAAGGGTATATTTCTACACTAGTTGTTCTAATCGGGCACATGATGCTGCACACAGACGTCTTTATGATTCAGATGTATTCACCGATGATGAAGCGTTGTTTTTAAAAGGATTTGCCAGGGAGCTTGGCCTTGCGCAGATCTTTATTACTGATTGCAGATGGATGGCTGGAGTTCCAGCATCGGGTAAAGAAGAAGACAGAGAGCGCCTAAATGAGTTAATGGATCGAGTTAAGGGCAGATTGATCCAGGCAGGGTGCGGTAGGTTAAAAGTGACCCTGGATGCTATGGTTGATTCAACAAGCAAGCTTCTCGATATACTTTGTTTTGACAAAGGTAGAGGTTTAGTTGATTTTAAGCAAAGATTGAGCGCTCATCACGGCCGCAGCATTAATGACGAAGATGTTTTTACTGCTGGCGATGATCCCCAAGGAAGTGATGGTCCAATAATTTCAATTCGTGGTGGCTATTCTGTTGAAGACGTTGGTCCAGCCAAGACGGCAATTTTATTACGTAAAACTACTTTTATTGATCCTGCGGGTAAAGTTTTAAGATTTAATCGAGATGATCAATTAATAGAGGTTGCTACCACAAAGGATGAAGCTATTCAACGTATTTCTCAAAAAAGTAATGGTAATGCAGAAAACAGCCAAGTTATTCCATGGGAAATTATCTTTGGTGCAGAAGATGATGTTTTAAAATTATTAGATGTTGCAACATACACGCGTCTAAAGAGCTTGCTAATTGATGAGTTTGGCTTGAGTACGTTTAAGGATTTGAGTGAGTTTGCAGGCAAGCTTGCTCTTACATTTGATATTTACGGCTCAAATTGCTTGCAAGAGGGATTGTTTTGTCAAATTGGTAGAGAATGGGAGCAGATAGAAGAGATAGATGAAAAATTAAATCAGCCTAAACAGGCGGTTCTGCTTGGTGTTGACGGAGTAAGCACATCATCTTCAACGGTGAGAGACCTCGTATTAGCTTTGCATGAGAGAGGCGTTCCTTTGGCTTTTTCTACGGTGCGTGGGCTTTCTGAGTTTAAGAATGATCCAAGATGTTCAATGATGAGCCATTTAAGAGATAGGGAAAAAGAGAGAGTTTCTCAGGGGGAGAATCCTGCCGTATTATTTTATTGTCGTGGAGGGAATAAGGCTTCGGATGCTTGTCGTGGGAAGCTTTATTCCAAACCAAAATTTTCAAAAATACAAGATGATTTTATTCAAGATCTTGTAGAGAGGTTTAATTTTAAGAAGAGGCATCATACGAAATATAAGTATATGTTGCGGCCACGCGAGGCGATTGATGAAGCTGATTTATTTGAATTAAGAAAAACTATTAGTGGCGAATTAGAAAAAGTAGGATTTAGTGATTTAAAAGTAAATGTTTTTCGTGATGTATACAATGGCTCAGATTATCTTGAGATTGCTTGTTATGATGCGAGTAAAGTGTTAGATGATATAAAGAATAGATTGGGGATTTATGAAAGGGACATTTTTATTGCAGGGAATGATTCGCGAAGGAATGATCGAGCGTTACTTTCAGCTCGTGGCTCCTATTCCGTTAAAGGGATTGGTTCGATAAAAACCGCGATGTTATTGCGGCGGAGTATATTTGTTACTCCTGAAGGCAAAGCTGTCAGATTTAACAAAAAGGATGAACTGGTTGAAGATGAACTATCTGAAAAGTTGAAGCATCCTAAACGGGGCGTGATGCTTGATCTTGATGGAACATCAGTGCCCAGTGGCAAACTAAAGACTATTTTGTTTGAGTTGCAAAAAAGGGCTATTCCCGTGGCTTTTAATACGGCACGCAGCATTGATGATTGCCGCACAAAGGAAGAGCTAGCAATAATCAAGGAACTTATGGAGAAAGAGAGTCAAGCTATTTCTACGGGGATACCAGCGAGCTTGTTTTTTTATGGTCGAGGCGCTAATGATGCTTGTGTAATTGGCGCTAACCAATGGTGGAAGGGGGATCGCCTTTATCCTAGACCTTTATTGACTGAAGAGGAAAGTCATTTTATTGAAGAACTCAGTGAGCGATTCGATTTGGGAGTGTCATATGCGACTAGGTATAAGTATTTATTAAAATACAGGTATTTGTCAAAATATTCGCAAAAGAGTGAAAAGTTATATTTATCAGCCTTGAAAGAGTTTTTTATGCGCGAGTTAAAAGAGGCAGGATTTCGACATCTTAAAGTAAATTCACTTGGTTCGTCAGTTAAAGGAATAACCTATATTGAAATAGCTTGCTATGACAAATCTCAAGGTTTAGGGAATTTCAAAAAAATATTAGGTGATGATCATCAATGCGGTATCCAGGACGAGGATATTTTTATCGCTGCTGATGCACCGGACGAAAATGATAGACCGTTACTTTCAGCTCGCGGCTCCTATTCTGTTGAAGGAAGTGGCCCAGTAAAAACTGCTGCATTGTTGAGGATGACTACCTTTATCGATCGAAAAGGGAGTGCATTAAGGTTTAACGAAGAAGATCAGCTAGTGAAGGTTAAAGATTGTGAAGCCGCGGTTGGTAGAGTGTTTGAAGTTAGTTTGGCACGAATCGAAAGTTGCTTTAGTCGATCAAAAGTAGTTTTCGGATTGAACGAAGAAGAATTGGCGGAATTTCGTCAGTCAGTAACATCTACTTTTCCGAATCAAGAGAGACTTGTGCGTTATTTGGATTATTTGATCCAGGATAAGATAAATTTTCCTTATCGGAATTTTGCTCGAATCGTAAAGGATAGCTTGAAAACATTGTGTATCACTCCTCAAGAATTTCCGGTTTATCTAGTGCCGTTGTTAAGAGCATACAGAAATCATAAGGTGGCTGTTATTGCTAGAAATAGCAAAATAATACAATCGTTGAATGTTTTGCGTGACAGTAGACTTGGGCAATTAGTCGAAACGAAATTAAATGTAACTTTGCCTAAAGAAAAAGATATTGCCCATATTAAGGTTGGTAGATTTATGCCGATTTCTTGGGCTATCAATGGAATTCTTACACAAGAGGAGAGAGAAAGTAAAGTTACCGCGCAGGTGGCAAGGGATATTGTATCTGCAGTAAGCATGCAAAAATTAGCAGAATTAGGGCTATGCGCAGAAGATTTAATCGGTCTTAGTTTTGCTGAGGTTGTTGGTCGGTTAGTTGATTGTGGTCAGATTGATCAACGCTTTATTGAAGTTACAGAATTAACTGAACCGTCACACAGAAGTGTGGATCAAGGAAGTATTGAGGCAATTGATAGAATGACACGGAGCGATGTGGATCAGCAAGATACATTGAATGCCTTATCAAAATGGTTAAAAAGAGCAGGCAATTTAGCAGCTAATTATCCAGAATTGAATTTGTCAGTTTGTCAAATTCAACAACTTTCCGATCAGCTTAATGAAGGTAGCCTAGAGTTTAGCAAAATTTTTAAGAAAATTAAACGTTTTAGTTCGCTTATAAATAAAGAAGGTAATAGTTATTTTGCTCGGAATCCAATTGAATATTCAACATTGTTTTTGTTGCAGAAGTTGTTAGCTTATACGCAAACTGGACAGTATATACGAGATAACGGAATTATGTTTGTGGAAGATTGGGTAAGAACCGGAAGCGTTTTTGTTCCGGCAAAAGTTGTTGCTCAAGCCTTTGGTGCATCTTTACCGTTAGTTTTTGCGCTTTTTTATGACGGCAGCCGTTTTCCAGCTGATGCTTTTGTTGAAGGTTGTTCTTGGGCTCAAATTCCTGAAGATTGGCAGGATTTAGAACCGGTGCTGGCTTATCAGCCGGTTTCCGAGCATAGTTTAGCGGCAGTTACTTTCGATAGTGAGGAGAAGCGTTTGAGAGCCATGTCTAGTATTGATAGCAGTGATCAGGCATATGGTGAATACTTGGAATTAATACAGATTGTATCAAAGCAGATTGCTAATCTTATTAATATACCGGCTTCACAGGAATTGATTGGTGAAATCGTACGCTTTTTAACTGATATTAAAAACGAGGGGAGTTTTAATTATGCTGAAATGATAGGCAATGGCGAAGCAAAAGAAGGAACAATTACCAGCCTTCTTATAAATGATTATCTTCGTCCGAACATAGTTACTCGCCAGCATCTTTCTGATTATGTAAGGCTTATTGCGAAATTAGCTAATTTATTGCTGGAAGGGGAGATTGAAATTTCCGAAAGGCTAGTCGAATTAAGAAATACCTTCCGTGCCTATGAGGAAATACAAATTATTCGTTTTTGGAGAAGCGAGTGGCATAAATCAATCGAAGAGTTCGAGAAAGGCGCGGCGCGATTAACATCTGAGGAGATGCTGCCGGCTACAACCGCAACGTTGCAGGCGATTGCGCATTTTCGCCAGCAAGCAAAAACATTCTCGATTGAGCCGAGTCGATTAAAGGAGAGTTATTCTGGAATGATGGCCCAGATAAAAGGATTAGTGGACCGTTACACTGAATCTGCTGATATTTTACCGGCTGAGGCTCCTTCTAAACTTTATTTAAAGTTTGAAGTTGGTAGTGATCATAGTTTAAGTCCAAATAGAGTTGATGAGCTTATGGAGAAAAAGGCGATTTTTGAAGGTAGTTTGGGTAGTAGGTATGATTGGAATAAATTAAGAGCCAATTTCTTGCGTATGACCAAAGTTTATGGCATTACGCTATTGAGACCAATGTTTGCTAGATTCTTTAGCGAGGCAAATAATATTACACAATTGTATCAAGATCTACAATATCCTAAACGAGGGGTGATGCTTGATATTGATGGAACTTGCGATTCATCACTGATAATAGAGAACTTTTTAAAACAGTTAATTAATCAGGGCATAAGCGTGTCTTTTAATACTGGTCGTAGTTTTAACGAATGTAAGATGGTGCAGGAATTAGCAATGGTTGAGAGATTACGCAAGGCTGATGCAGAAAGGATTAATGATGGCCAAGCACCGGGCATGTTTTTTTACACGGATTGTTCTAATAGTGGTTATCTGGCTACCGGTGAGCGGATTTATCCTAAGGATAAATTTTCAGAGGAAGAAACACGATTTTTGAAAAATCTTGCTCGAGAAGGCAACCTCCCTAGTATGTTTATTCTTGGTCCTGGCAATAGAGCTTTGGCAAAAGTTGCCGAAAAGAGCAGAAAAGCAGATAAAGCGCCTCTTTTGCGATTAGTAACAGAAGTGAATGCGCGATTGAATCAAGAAGGGTTTGATAGATTGAGAGTTAATTTAATCCGTAATAACCAAGAAGATACAGTATATCTTGAAGTTGCTTGCAATGATAAGGGTGATGGCTTAAATGATTTTAAACAAAGATTGAGCGGTTATCACCATCGCAGTATCAATGACGAAGATGTTTTCACTGCTGGCGATGATCCCCAAGGAAGTGATGGCCCAATAATTTCAATTCGTGGTGGCTATTCTGTTGAAGGTGTTGGTCCAGCCAAGACGATAGCCTTATTCCGTAAAACTACCTTTATTAATCCTGCGGGTAAAGTTTTAAGGTTTAATCGAGATGGTCAATTAGTGGAAGTTCCTGTTGAAGATTACGAAGGTGTGCGGCTTATTTCTGGTGAGCCTAAAGGTAAGATGGAGAGCGATCAATTTATGCCATGGGAAGCTGTCTTTGGGCCGGGGAATGATGCTTTAGCATATTTAGGCAGTGGAGTTTACGCTCGTTTAAGAAACATGTTAGGTGATGAGTTCGGTTTGGCAACATCTAGAGAGTGGGGTGAATTTGTAACTAATATTAATTACACATTTGATTTTTACGGTTATTCTGCCTTTCAAAATTTATTGCGCGGATTTATCGTGGAATTTCGTCCGGCTAGTGAAAGCGAAAATAAAGTAATTTCTCGGGAATGGGGCTTTGCTTTAAGGTTCATGCAGAGAAGCCGTCAAGTTTTGCCAGGGAAGATGTTGATTGATGAATTACCGGAAATTGTGATTATTGAGACTAGGCAAGTTGCTTCTGCTGTTTGTTACGATCAGGCTAGTAATATTTTGTATGTAGAACGGCCATTCTTTGATAAGCCAGAGCATGGCCTTGCCGCTGTATTCGTGCGTGAACTAAATGGTGGCACTCTTGAAGAGAATAAAGTTGCCCAGGCACAGTATGAAATTGGGGCCAAGGTCAAGGGGTGCTATGTTAATCCTGATCCGGCTTTAACTAGGGTTTTTGATGCTAGTGAAAATGTTCTTAATGCGGCCTTTATAAGAGTGCAAGATGCTTTTACGGTAGGCAAAGAAGAATTTTCTGCCTTTCGTGATATGGCTTTGATCAACTTCCCCAACAGGGAAAGGTTGATTCGCTATTTAGATTATTTACTATTTCGTCATCGCAAGAAACCTGAAAGCCCTTTTGAGCAGGAAGTAAATGGGGGTTTTGAAAATAGTTATATTGCGCATCAGGAATTGCCACTTTATCTTATTTCTTTATTGAGGACATACAACAAACAAAAGTTAGTTATTTGTTCAAGAAATACAGCTTTAATTGAGATTATTGAGACATTGCGTAATAGTGCAGCCGGAAAGATGTTTGAGGATCAGCTTGGAGTAAAATTGCCCAAAAGGAAAGATATTGCTCACGTTCGATTAGCTAGATTTTTGCCTTTGGCTGTGGCTTTAAATGGGATTCTTTCTGAGGAGGAAAGAAAGCAGGAGGTTACCGCAGAGATGGTAGGAGATATTATGTCTGCAGTAAGTGTGCAAAAATTAGCAATAAACGCACAAGAACTAGTTGGTCTTAACTTAGAAGAGGCAATTAATATTTTAGACGCGCGGGGTACAATGCCGGAATGGTTAATTGAGCTTACATGTTTGATTGCTACTGTAGGTAGAGATTCCAGTGGAAGCAGTATTGAAACCGTTGATCGATTTAAAAACGATGCTGTCCACGCTAAGGGCAGTAGGAAAAAAAGAACAAAGAAAATAGAAGCAGCCAAAGAGGCGATGAGCGCTTGGTTAGAGCGAGTACATAGTTTAGCCACTAGTTATCCGGGATTAAATTTAGCTGAGCAAGATATAGAGGAAACTATTCGGGGAGTGGGTGAAATTAATAAAGAGATTAGCTTTTCGAATGTAGAACGGCTTAAAGATTCTTTTAACTTGCTTCGTCCAATTGCGAAAATTGTGACCAGACAAGGTCAGACTTACTGTTCCCGCAATGTCATTGAATATTCGACAATGCCTTTGATACAAAAATTACTAAGTTATACTAAGACTTATCAATACATTAGAGAAAGCGGAATTATGTTTATCGACGATTGGGTAAGGACCGGTGGGCTTTATGCTTCGGCCAAACTAGTTGCTCAGGCATTTAATTCGCCGGGACCGGTTGCCTTTGCAGTTTTTTATGACTATAGCCGTTTTCCTGCTGATGTTTTTATTGAAGGAGGCAATCGCGTGCGGCCACCGGAAGATTGGCAGGATTTAGAACCGATTATTGCCTATCAGGAAGTTACGGAAAGGGAAGGCTATGATTTAAGGGAGTTAACTTTCGATAGCGAGGAGAAGCGCTTAGAAAAACAAATTACCGTTGATAGTGAAGATGATGAATACAGGGAATATATTGAGCTTTTAGGGAATCTGTTTGATCAGGTGAAGGGAGGAGTCAGCGCTTATCTTTCTGAGCAATTAGTCGGCGAAATTACCCGATTTTTAATCGACATAAAGCAAAGGGGACATTTTGAGTATGATACGACAATGGTTAATAGAGAGATTCCTGAGGGTTTGGTTACTGATAGGTTTATAAGCGAATATCTTCGCCCGAATATAATTTATCCCCGTTACTCACTTAAGTATGTGAAATGTATTGTGAAATTAGCTAAGTTAGTAATAAAAGGGAAGATAGAAGTTCCACAGCGGTTAATTGAATTAAGAAATACCTTCCGTGCCTATGAGGAGATACAAATTATTCGTTTTTGGAGAAAAGAATGGCATAAATCAATTGAGGAGTTTGAAAAAGGCGCGGCGCGATTAACATCTGAGAAGATGTTGCCGGCTACAACCGCGACGCTACAGGCGATTGCTGATTTTCGTCAACAAGCGAGAGTTTCCTTTGAGCAATCGCAGAATCCAGGCATGCTTTATCAGAAGATGCGAGGTCGTATGGGCGAGTTGGTGGAAACGTATAGTCAACAATTTGGTAGCTGGCAAGGTCGATGTCCTAGAAACGATTATTTAAAATTTGAACCGGGCACTAATCATAATTTAACGGATGAGCAACTTAGCCAAATCCATACAGAGAAGGCAGCATTTGAAGCTAGTTTAATAGAAGCGACAAGTTTTCCTGTACTGTATCAGTCTGCTATTAGTGCGGTTGAAAAAAATGAGATTGATAGAGCAGAAAGATTTTTCCGGTTGATCGGGTCTTTGAAACATGGGGCGAATAATTGGGCTAGTTATGATTTTGATGCTAAAGTGCAAACTGGATGGGAGAGGTTGTGGAAGAAGAAAATCGGTTTTGCTATTGCAACGCGTCATAGAATGAGGTTCAAAAATACAAGGCATGTCGGATCTCATATTTTTGGTATTGGCTCTAGAAGTCGTAAACCAAAGAAAAAGGTAGAGTCAATTAAACTTAGAAGGCCATTATTGTCAAGTCTTGTCGATAAAGTTAATAGAAATAATGCAATTATTTTTGGGTTAAAGCTAGGTGCTAATAGCGGTCGAGAAACAAAAAATGATTTTAGTCAGGTTGATTTATTTTGCCTTTCTGGTCTTAACGGCTTTGTTATAAGTGGAGATAACCCCAACCTTAAAGCGGCTATTCTTTATAGAATAGTAGATGTTTTGCAGGATGATAATATTCCTTTTAATGTTTGTGGCTATCAAGATAAAATTTTTGTATTTCCACGAGAGAAAGAAACAGCTGACGTTTTTAATGGCAGAAGTGTTGGGGCGCACGAGTTGTTGGGGCGGTTTGCTTTTACTAGAGAAGAGTACGATGTTTATAATCAAAGCACAGCCGATAGAGCGATAGAGGAAGTTGTTTTTGGATATCAGAAATTTGAAGAATTAAAAGTTAAAGTAATGAAAGCATTATCTTTGGTGAGTTTAAATAGCGATGGCATTGAGCTGCCATCTGAGTGGCATGTTATTCCAATGAATAAACCAATGGAGGATTACCACTCTTCAGTTATTTCATCTCAAGGTGAGGGGCAGTATTTTGAGCGCAAAGATGCCTATGCTTTTGTTGATTTGACCTGTCAAACTAACGGGGTTGTTACTTATGAAAGTTTGCATGCGGGATGTAGCACTACCAACAATAGCAGGCAGTTTCAACTTGTCTTTGGTCCGATTCCTTTTATGCAAAAGGCAGCAACAGACTTCTCTAACTCCGCAGTTTCTTTAGGCCACATTGAGAAGGTTGGGTGTAAAGATACAGACGAGTTTTCGCGTGCGCTATTTTTCAAGGATGGAATAAAATTACGGGAGCCTACTGCTGGAGAAGGCAGATTGATTGATTTGGCTCAAGATTTAGCCTTAACGTTTCTAAGGGGTGTAGATTTAATTTCTCAAGATGTCAGACCGGCAGAAGCAATAATTATTGAGAATGAAACAGTTGTTTTTGCTGTTTGTTACGATCAGTTTATAAATAGAATGTATATTAAACGAGAAACCTTAGATGATCCTAAGTTTGATCTTGTGCGTTTGTTTGTTGTTGAATTTGCTCCAGGAGCGTATGCGCAGAAGCAAGAAGCAGCAGCTTTATATCGAAAATTAGGTTCCTTTGATGTATTACGAAAGATGAAAATAAGGATACCTAAAGATAGAAATGCAAGAAAAGGATGTGTTGATCTTCATCTCCATACTCCTGCAAGCGATGGTAGATTTAGCGCAACAGATCTTGTGAGGGCAGCTTTATATTTAGGGTTAGAAGCAATCGCAATTACTGACCATAATAGTGTTGATTCTATTGAAGAGGCAATTGTTGTTGGCGAAGAATGTGGTGTTGAAATTATCCCTGGTGTTGAGCTTCATGCAGAACTCAATGGTGGGGAAACGCATATCTTAGGTTATGGTATTGATTGGCAAAACCAGAAGTTCCAAGAAGAGTTGGTTAGGATTAGAGAGGAGATAGAGTCAAAGCAAGGATTTAGGCCTGCGGTAGATGTTATAAGAATGATTAAGAAATATGGAGGTCTTGCTTTCTTTGCTCATCCGGCGGATAAGCATTTTGTTTGGAAATGGGCGGTGGAAAAAGGATTTATTTCTCAGAGAAGGCACAGACAGGGTTTGGAGGAACGTGAGATATTGCGTTTAAGTAAGATGATGTGGGGGAAGACAATTATTGATAAATTGATTCCTGCCGGATTAGATGGTATTGAAGCATTTCATTCTGAGCATAATGCAGAAAGCAATGAATACTGGTCAGGTTTCGCGCAGAGACATGGGCTGATGGTTTCTGGCGGTAGTGATTTCCACAGATATACGCTTAACAAGTTAACACCGGGAATAGGCAAAAAGCGCAAACGTAATGTTAAGGTCCCTTATGATTTGGCAGTTTCACCGATCAAGAAAGCCCTTAAATCAAGAGTTAATCTTGGTCCGAGAAAAGTTACCGTTGGGCAGTTGAACGAAGTGGTCATAAGGCAACCTGCTGGTACCATAGTATTACTTTGCGGTTGCAATGCTGCGGGTAAAAGTAGATGGATAGGGCAAAATCATTCTTTGCTCAATGCAGTACGTTTTCCAGGAGATAGATATGTTTTACCTTCTGCCAGGAGACCAGATGGCTTACTTAATCATGCACATCCTGATGCATTCAGTTGGAGATGGCTTGGAGAAGATATTGCTTCGCTTATTCAAAATGGAAGAGTAGATACCGCAGAATTTGGGAAACGTTGCAGTGGATACACAGTGCAATTTAATCCAGGTAATATTTTAGTTGTTGATTCGCTTCATTCTTTTGATAAACGAATGGATCGAATAGCTTCTGATTTGCACTGCAACGTTGTTAAAATTTATTTTGAGGCTCCTGTGGTGGTTGAGCTATTGAGGAGAATAGTTAGAAATCCTCACCAGCGCAATATGGAAGCTTGGATTGCTGTTGATGAATATCCAATGATTGAATATCATGGCTCAGAATTTATTAAGCCCCTTAAAGTTGATGCAGATTACTGGATGGAAACGAGTAGTGGGTCAGAATTACTTTCTTTGAACGAGAAAGCAAGACCATTGCTGGAGAATATCATTAACAGAATGCACAAGCAAAAGAAACGGCAAGCTTTGGGAGTGGCATCGAGATTAGCGTATGCCCTAGACAAGAGATTATCGATTGAAAGCATGAGTCACTTGGGAGTTGCTGCCATAGAAAACATTTTAGATACAGGAATCATAGTGTCTATTTACGGTTCTTCACAAAATGCAAAGTTAGCGATTGCTGATGAATTAGCAAGAATTATTGACGCTAAAATAATTGATTTAAGTAGTAGCCTTGAGGCAGGATACAATGATTCTGTTGATAAGCAAGCAAGGCAGGGTTCGGTTGTTGTGCTAGGATCGGATATGTACCCGAATCGTTACCCGGGGTCATTAGCGAGCTTTGTTGTTAGCGAAGATGACGGAGAGATCTTGGTGGTTGATGGCGATATTGAATTAGAAACTGTGAATTGTGCGACTGAAGATGTTGTAATTGCAAGAAATAACAAAGATGAATTTGAAAAAATAACTGATGCTGTTTTACAATGCTTTGATAGCCGTCTTTATCAGCATATAATTCAATTGGGTGGCGCTGGCGTTGATCCAACACATGGATACAGCGGTAAGCAATTAAGAGTTGCCTTTTTAAAATTGATTGACTCTTACGGTATCGATTCCTTTAGAGATCTTTTCTTGAAAAATAGAAGCTCATTCCTTAAGCAATTGTGCGAGAAAGCGGATGAGGCGGATGATGGTCCAAAGGGTGTAGATGCAGGATACAATGGCTATACCTTGGCTCAAACCCAAACGCAGTTGGATAAATACCGTACCGGAAGTGTAGAATTTCGCACACCAACCGCAGAAGAAAATATGTTAATTAATCCGGCACGGGAAAAGGCAATAAGCTTTCTAGAAAGAGAAGGCAGAGTTGATCCAACGCGCGGTCCGCCTAAAGTAATAGTTATTACGAGTAAACAAATTACTTTTGCTGCCTATTATGACCAACCCAATAATACCCTATATATTGAACAGCCGGTTTTCACCGATTCCAGGTATAATCTTAATGCGGTGCTTGTTCATGAGTTAAATGGCCAAACTCACGATGAGAATCAGAGTATTGAAACTAAATATTTTGCGCGTACTTCTTTAAGAGTTTTTAAAGTAACCCCAGAGCGCATTGACGACAGCTTCACTAAATTACGCCTAGTCTTCGGATTAACTAAAAAAGAGTTAACCGCCTTTCGTGAAAAAGTTCTGTCTACTTTTCCTAATCAGGAGAGGGCAATTCGTTATATTGATTACTTGATTGATAGCCAAGTGAAAGATAGTGACAGGTCTTTTGCACAAGCGGTGAAGGATAGCAAAAAAAGATTATATATTGCGCCAGGGAAAGTTGTAGCCTATATGCTTGCTGCATTAAGGTCGTATCGTAACCATAAAATAGTTGTTGTTTCTCGCAATAGTAAGATTATTGAAGCTTTGGGCGCTTTGCGTTGTAGCGATGCTGGTAGAATGATTCAGGAGCAACTCGGGGTGACATTACCCCAAGCGAGCGATATTCCTCATATTAGGATTGACCGCCTTAGATCAATTGCCATAGCGATGAATGGAATTCTTACTCAAGGAGATCGGGCAATTATGGTTACTGAAGACATGGCAGGCGATATTACTTCATCGGTCAGCCTGCAAGAATTAGAAGAGTTAGGCATTGAGTTATCTGATTTGGTTGGTACTAGTGTAGAAGAAGCGATTAGGCTATTGGTTGATCGTGGTCAGATTGATCAACGTTTTGTTAAAATTTTCCGATTGATCGGACAGTCAACAAAAGGCAACGATCAATCTGGAATTGATAGAATTATGGCAATGTTTAAGAGCGATGAGTCGGCAGAGAACGTTCGAACGGCATTGGAAGTTTGGTGCGACGAAGTTAGGACTTTAGCTTTGCAGTATCAAGAATTAGAGTTAGATGTTCGGGATATCGACAGCGTTTTAGAGCGCGTTAAAGCACGAGATTCGGATATTAAAGATTTACTGCATTCAGCCAACCACATTGCCAAGGTTCTTGCTAGGGCAGGTAATAGATTTTTTGCCTATAATCCCGTTAAGTATTCGGCTTTACCTTTGCTGCAGAAGTTATTAGGTTATACTCAAACCGGGCAGAAGATAAAAAGAGATGGGGTTATGTTTTTAGAGGATTCCGTAGTCAAAGGAAGAGTTTTCACTTTCGCTAAATTGGTTGCTCAAGCTTTCAATTCATCAATACCATTTGTTTTCGCAACTTTCTATGATGGCAGCAGATTTCCTGCTAATGTTTTCCTTCGGGCGGCTCCTGAAGTGCGATTGCCAGAAGATTGGCAGGATTGGGAACCAATTATTGCCTATCGTGAAGTTGAAAAAGATCAGTTAGAGGAAATTACCATCGAAAATCAAGAAAAATATCTCGCAAAGAACGTTGTTGCCCTAGATAATTACTTTGATTACTATAAGTATTTAGAGCTTATTTATAGTGTTTTATTGCAGATTAACTCTTTAGTTGATGTGATGGTTGCGCAAGATGTTTTGGTTGAGATTATTCGTTTTTTAATTGATGTTAAGGAAGAGGGCAGCTGTGATGATGGGCAAATGATAATTGGGGCAAAAATTAAAGATGGATTTATTAGTGCTCGTTTTATCAAAGAGTATCTACGACCCAATGTGTCTTTCTTTAAAGATGTTATTAGCTATACAGCTTTTATCGAGAAATTGGTTAACTTGGTGTTAACCGATAAGATTAAGATTTCTCAAGAATTAATTAAGTTGAGAGGATCATTCCGAGCCGAAGAAGAACTGGCGATTGTGAATTTTTGGCGAGATGAGTGGCAAAAAACGACGAAAGAGATTAATCTAGGAGCTAGTAGGTTAACGGAGATTAATATGTCCGAGTTTACAATTAAAACTATTGAAGCAATCGTTGAGTTTCGTAATTTAGCAGCGGATTCTTCAACTGAATCGGAGAGATTAAAAGTGGCTTATGGCGAGATGATGGGGGCAATAGGGGTATTAGCTCAGAATTATGACGAGATGTTTAATATTTTACCGTGTCGAACACGAAATAAGGCCCATTTGAAATTTGCCCCAGGTATAGATAAAAATATTGATTCAATATCTTTAACTGCTATTGAAGCTCAGAGAGCAATATTTGAGGCTGGTTTATTACGAGAGTTTCATGGCGTTAAAAGCGATATTCAAAGTGAATTTTATGCTCGTCCAATCAGCGATTCCAGAGTAGACAAATTTTATTATCCGCAAGCGTCTTTTTCATTTCGCAATCGACAAGCGTTAATAAGTGAGGTAGTTCGCGAGGCCGGTTCTCTGGCAAAGGAAATTGATTTATCCCAACCCTTAGGAAAATTAGATAGTGTTCTTTTAAATCTTACGGCAAACTCTTTCGTGAAGATGCTTTCTGATCCTAATGATAATTTAGCTAGGGCATTGATCGGGATGTTTGGTGTGGCGCCTTATGTTGTTGAGCAGATAGTTGATCCTAACCAAATAAATGTATTTCTGGCAAGAGATTGTGGACGAGATTTTACTGCCGCGTATTTGATGGATCAATTAGATATTTTTCCTAATGATTCAATGATTTATTATTTGAGCAGGGCCAAGATGGATTTTATATACCATGACATAAGGAAGATAATTCGAAAACATCATCGTGCTAAAAACAAGGATGCATTTAGAGAGTCAATCTATCGTGATTTTATTGTTTTAATGACTAGTCAAATTAGTTTTCAAAAGAGGGCGGTAGAGTTTTATGAGGAGTTGAAAGAGTCGGGTATTTTCTCACATTCTAAGATAAGATTTATTGATAGTTGGGCGGCTGGTTCAATCGTGTATTATTTGGCTAGCCTAGTTAGGTTTTTCGGTGAATATGGTGTAATCGGTGATAAAGTGTTTCGAAGATGCGACAACAACAAAGGACCTCAGGTAGAGTGTTTTGCTGCTGATCATAAAACTAGGGTAGCTTCGGCTATGCATCTTGATCCTCAAGAACTAATTAGATCTAATGATAATTGGTGGAAAATACCATCTTTGTTAGGTGGAAGGCGGCGTGCAATTCGTAGTCGAGTTGGAATAGTGCCTTCAGTTGATTGGAGGAATTCCGCACTTACTTTGGATAAAGTAAGAGGTTGGTATGAGAAGATGGGAACGGAGCCGCCGCAGTTGAAAGGAGACAAAGAACTTCGTGATTTTCTGAGACTTATGGCTGCACAGATTTTCACTCCTCATAATCCTTTTGGTGCTCATAATCTTGGCCATCGCATAGATTACAATAAAAAGAAGGGACAACTTTTTCATTCGAGTCCAGCTAAACAATTGGGAGCTTTTTTAAGAGAGCTAATGATAATAAATGCAGTTTCAGACTATGCCCAGAGCGAGAGCAAGGAGGTAAAGGTTGTGGCAGCGGTTAACAATGATGTGGAGGTGCTCACAGTCGCTGATAATGGTCGAAATGCCTTTACTTCTTTCGTGCGTCATGTTGCCAATTTGGATCCTACCAAGAAGGTTAGCAATAGAGAGCAATCGTGTTGGCGGAAAACGGTAAAATTTTGTAATGGACATATTTCGACTTCTTTTGATGGCATTAGGATGGATACGGTTTTAAATATAGGCAGCACCATTCAACTTTTGGGTAGTGACTGTGTGAGCATTGCGCGGAAATATCAACCTTACACTTTTCAATTTTTCCTTCATAGCATTAAACATGTTGACCACGAAGATTTTAAAGCGATGCTTCGACGAATGATAGACATTTACGGTTTACGCTTTTGCGGAGAGTTGTTTACTAGAGATATAGAGGTGTTCACTGAAGAATTTATGAAGATAAACTATACCCATGATGCTTTATCAAAACCTAAAATTGCCTTGCATTGCGATATTGACGGCACTCTTTATCCTTCACATGAAATTCTAGGATTTTTGGTAGAGTTGGCAAACCATGGAATATTATTATCGTTCAATACAGCTAGGCCGATTGAAGGAGCTAAGCATGTTCTTCTTGAACCAATGAAGCATATAATGGGAAGTGATGCATATTCTGCCGCTGCCGACAATATGTTTATCTATCCGGATAATTCTAACGAAGGAGTTACTGCCAGCGGGCGAAAGCTGTATGGTCGAAGTGAATTTTCTGCTTCTGAAAAAAATGCTTTATTGAAGATTACAAAAAGATTAGAGCTTAAAATAGTTCATAAGAAGCCATACCGCTGGATAGTAAAACCAGAAAGTCGCGAGCACAATCGTAGCTATGTTAAATATTTACGAGATGTTATTCGGCAGCGTTTGATAAGCCAAGGCTTTCCGGGAATAACTATTGACTTTCTTGTTCATCGAGGAGATCGCATGACGAGATCTAGGCGTTTAGACATAACTTGTTCTGCTAAAAGAAAAGGATTAATTAATTTCCAAGAACAGTTAACTGCAATTCGCGGTGTTGAAGCTGAGGAAGAGAATATTTTCATTGCTGGCGATCAGCCAAATGGGCACGATCGAACAATACTCACTGCTGCGGGTGCCTACTCAGTAAAAGGCTTAGGCATGGCAAAGACAGCAGTATTGCTTAAGAAAAGTATTTTTCTTGACCCTGAGGGGAGATCATTGAGATTTAATAGTAAGGGTGAGTTGATTGAGGTTAACACCGAAGCCAAAGACAGTAGAGACATCGCTAAAGATCGAGTGCAGGTTCCTCTTGTTAGGGTATTTGAAGATCTTGACAGACGCCTTAAGGCTGCGTTTACTCGATTGCAGGTAGTTTTTAAGTTAGGCGAAGAAGAAGTAGTTGCTTTCCGTCGGACAGCTTTATCCACCTTTCCTAATCAAGAAAGAATAGTTCGCTACATAGATTATCTTATAAGAGATAAGATGAAAAATCCTGATTTTTCCCTTGATAAGGCTATTAAAAAAGGCGCCTGGGGATTATATGTTACACCTCAGGAGTTGCCGCTTTATATTATTTCTTTATTGAGAATGCGCAGGAGTCACAAGTTAGTTGTTGTTTCCAGAAATAGTAAAATCATCAAAGCTTTGGAGTTTTTACGTGAAAGTGAGTTGAAGCAAACGATTGAGGAAAAATTAGGAATGTATTTGCCGAAAGAGAAGGATATTGCTCATGTTAAGTTGGGTAGATTCACATCGATTGCTCCGGCATTAAATGAAATTCTTACTCAAGAAGATCGGGCAATTATGGTTACCGAAGACATGGCAGGCGATATTACTTCATCGGTCAGCCTACAAGAATTAGGGGAGCTAGACATTGAGTTATCTGATTTAGTTGGTATCAGTGTAGAAGAAGCGGTCAGATTATTAGTTGAGCATGGTAGAATTGACCGACGTTTCTTTGAAATCACTCAATTAATTGCCTCTCCTGCTAGAGATACAGGGGGTTGTAGTATTCAAACCGTTAAGCGAAGAATGCAAAATGGTATAGCTGATGCAACACTTAGAGAAGAAGTGCTTACCTGGCTTAATCGTGTTTACGATTTATGCTTGAATTATCCAGAACTAGATTTACCGAATAAAAAGATAGAGGATGCCCTCAATGATGTTGAAGGCGGAGAAATAAATGTTATTAGGGCTATTAAGGAAGCAAGGAGGATTGCCGATATCGCAGAACAAAAAGCTAATGCTTATTTTGCACACAATCCGGTTGAATATTCAACCTTACCTTTATTACGAAAACTTTTATCTTATACCAGGACTGGTCAGGAGATTAAAGGAAGCGGGGTTATGTTTATCGAAGATTGGGTAAAGACTGGTGGAGTTGTTATTCCGGCTAAAATAGTCCATCAAGCCTTTGATTCTCAAATGCCTTTTGCTTTTGTGCCTTTTTATGATGGCAGTAGATTTCCGGCGGATGCTTTTATTGCCGGATCTTCTTGGTCTCAAATCCCTGAAGATTGGCAGGAGATGGAGCCAATACTTGCTTATCAAGAGGTTGGTCCACATCAGCTTGAAACGATTACTTTTGATAGTGAAAAGATCCGTCTAGCAGACCGTGCCCTGGCAGCAAACAGTAATCACCCTGATTATGGGGAGTACTTACAACTTCTGCGATTATTGCTTATGCAAATTAAATCATATGTTAATGTGCCAGCTTCCCAAGAGTTGATCGGTGAAATTGCTCGCTTACTGATTGATATAAAAGATAAGGGTAGTTATGCTTTTCCGGAAATGATCAATTGCGGTTCGGTTGATGGTATTGTTACCGATTTGTTTGTGCATGAATATCTTCGGCCAAACATTGCCTCTTTTGTCGATGCCAGTGGATATATGGTTTTTATTGGGCAGTTAGCTAATTCAGCATTAAAAGGAGAGATTGAGATTTCCCAAAGAATAAGAGAGTTACGAATATTGTTTCGACCTTATGAGGAAACGGTGATTATAGATTTTTGGAATGGTCAGTGGCAAAGAACACAGGAAGAGCTTAGCAAGGGTACGGATAGACTATTGTCTGAAGCAATGTACCCAGTTACGATAGCAGCGTTGCAGGGAATTGCAAGTTTCCGCAAGAGCGCAACAAGTTTATCGTCGGATTCAGCGTTATTGGTAGAACTTTACAGTGAGATGTTTAGCAGAATAAAGGAGTTAAGCAATAAATATTCTGAGCAATCTAATATTACACCATGTGAAGCTTTTTCAAGGGAACATTGGAAATTCCCTAAAGCTGAGGTTAAAGATGGTAAATTAAGCAAAAAGCAGTCAAAACTGCTTACAGCCAAGAAGGCATGCTTTGAGGCAAGCCTGGCTAGGCAGACCTTTGGAGATGATCATCGGTTTTCTAGTATTAGTCAGTTAACGAAGGCTATTGCAGGGCAACCAGCAGGAACGGTTGTATTGTTGGTTGGTTCTAGTGCGGCAGGTAAGAGTAGGTGTGTAAAAACATGGTGTGCTTCGGTACCAACGATAAAGCGTTTCATTGGGGATAAATATTTTCATAGTTATTTTAAACACCCTAAGAGGTGGGATGGTTTGTTAGACCATGAACACCCTGATGCTTTTAATTGGGAATGGTTTTGTACGGATGTAACTGCGTTGATTGAGACTGGCGAGGTAGATTTTGCAAGCTTTAAGAAGCGACGCACAGGACAAAAAGTGCGATTGGGTTCCAATGACATTTTGGTTATTGATTCAATTCATGCCTTTGATCGGAGGCTAGTTGATTTACTTTCTAAGTTAAAGCGCAGAGTCGTTAAGGTTTATCTTGATCTTCCTTCGGAAATTAAGTTTTTTAGAAAAGTAGTTAGAAATGCGCAAGAGCGCTCAATGAAGCCGCAGATTGTTTTAAGCCAGTTCTTTGTGGCTGAGCATCGCGCCGCAGAGTTTATTGAACCAGGCAAGGATATTGCAGATTATTTAATAAAGAATTGGAGTGAGGATGAATTATCTAAATGGTCTGAGCCGGCTAGACTTTTGCTAGAGGATGCGATTTCTAAAATGGATCCCAAAAGAGATCGGCAGTCTTTAGGGTTAGCTTCGAGATTGGTTAGTGCCTTACGGCGAAAACTACCGATTGAACAAATGACTAGATTGGGAGTTGCTGCCGTAGAAAACATTTTAGATACAGGAATCATAGTGTCTATTTACGGTTCTTCACAAAATGCAAAGCTAGCGATCGCTGATGAGTTAGCAAGAATTATTGACGCTAAAATAATTGATTTAAGTAGTAGCTTTGAGGCAGGATATAACGATTCTGTTGATAGACAGGCAAGGCAGGGTTCGGTTGTTGTGCTAGGATCGGATATGTACCCGAATCGTTACCCTGGATCATTAGCGAGTTTTGGTGTTAGCGAAGATGACGGAGAGATCTTGGTGGTTGATGGTGATATTCGAACAACAATTGTAAGACATGCGCGCAAGGATGTAGTGATTTCAAAGGGTCGGCAGCTAGAAGATATAATCCCGGCAATGATAGAGTTTTTCGATCAAAGGCTATATGATCATACTACACAATTAGCCGGAATCGACACTAATCCTACGGATGGGTATACTCCCCAAGAGCTAAGAGCTGCATTTTTAAAGTTGTTTGGTTCTTATGACCTTGTTTCGTTCCGAGAGCTCTTTTTGAAAAATAGAGAGTCATTCATTGGGCGGTTGCACGAAATCAGACCGCCACATAACCCAGTAATGCATTCACAGCAGAGCTTGGCGAATTCTTTAGCTGTTGACCATAAGGGCGCCATTGTTTTAGTTGCCGGAAGCAGCTGTTCAGGGAAAACTACCTGGGCAAGGAGTCTTGATGGACGTAATGAATTTGTGCATTTTCCTGTCGATCGATATTTTAAATGCCAGGAAGATCGCCCTATAGATGGTAGCGGTAACCCAGATGCTGATCATCCTCGTGCGATTAACTGGGAATGGTTGAAGGAAGACTTAGAGGCGTTATCTAAGAATGGTTTTGTAGAAATGGCAAATTATGACAAGGTAAACAATAGAACAACAAGGCGTTCAGGAAAAATGCTACAACTTGGAACCAGTGACATACTATTGTTAGATTCTTTGCATGCCCTTGGTAAGGAGACAGGTGAGATAGCTTGCGGACTAGAGCGTGAGGTTGTTAAGGTTTATTTTCAGGCGCCTTTAGCGATTAGATTACTACGGCGGATTGCCCGAGGTGTGAAGATGGGCGATTCTGTACTTTTTAACGTGCGTGCTTGGCCAAGAATTGAGCGGCGTGCAGTCGAATTTATTGAGCCTTATAAATCATACGTTGATTATATGGTGGAGAACTGGCAGCCAGAAGAAATTGTTTCTTTAAGCGATAAGTTAATGTCTCTGATGCGTAAAACAGCTGATAGGGTGATTAAAAAAAGTAAATACAGATATGCACAAGTTGTTTGTGGATTGATTAGCACTTTAGAGGGGAAGATTACTCCTGAGCAGTTCAATATGCCTTTACATAGTGCTAAGAGCAGTCGTGGCATAATTGTTTCGGTTTGCGGAAAGAGTAATACTGGTAAATCTGCTATTGCTTGGGCGTTTGCTGCACGCATTAGCGGTCAGGTTTTTGACCGTGGTAAGATATATCGGGCGATAACCCATAAGGCTTTCAACGAAGGGGTTAGCTTAACAGACAGATCAGGAATGCTGAGACTAATTAATAATACAACTTTTACTATGGTGCAAGAAAGAGTGTTTGTTGACGGAGTAGACGTAACCGAAGATATTGAGCAGCCAGAAATCACTAGTGCAGCTAATGTTGCTTGGAGGAGCAACAGAGCCGTTGCGACTAAATTGGCAAGCCGTATGAAGGATCAAATTAAGGAAATGTCTCTTTCTTCTCCGGTTATTGTGGTGGGACGAAATAAGCATCCTGAGGCAAGGTTTTCTTTTCTCATTCGTGCGCAGTCTCGAGATAGAGCCATTTGGGCTCTAACGCAGTTAGGTGAATCGGTTAGCGAGGAAAATATCGTTCGGGCGATCGAGGTAAACGCAAGGAGAGACGCAAAAGATTTAGCGCACTACAAAGAAAGAGATTTTATTGTCGTTGCGAATAGAGAGGGGCAATTAGACGCTGTTGTGCAAGAAACTATCGAGGCATTTTATGCCAAGCTAAGCGGTGCAATTAAGTATAGGTCTAAGGATGGTAATGATCCTGTTTCCTCAAAAGACGGCGGATACAATGGCTATACTTTGGCTCAAACCCAAACGCAGTTGGATAAATACCGTACCGGAAGTGTTGAATTTCGCGCGCCAATCGCAGAAGAAAATAAGTTAATTAATCCAGCACGGGAAAAGGCAATAAGCTTTCTAGAAAGAGAAGATAGAGTTGATCCAAAACGTGGTCCGCCTAAAGTAATAGTTATTACGAGTAAACAAATTACTTTTGCTGCCTATTATGACCAACCCAATAATGCCCTATATATTGAACAACCAGCCTTCAATAATCCTAAATATAATCTTACTGCGGTGTTTGTACATGAGTTGAATGGCCGAACCCATCAAGAGAATGAGGCTGTGGAATTAGCTTACTCTAGAGCGGTTTTACATTCATTAAATAGCTTAAGGGAAACTTTAATGGATGGCCAGGAAGGTTGTATTGTTTTGGTTGCGGGAGAAAAGTGTTCGGGAAAGAGCAAATGGGCAAGAAAAGCTTCTGAGCTCGAAAGGTTTAAGCATTTTCAAGTTAATCGATATTTGAAACCCAAGGAAGAATGGCCGTTGACAGGTAAGGGCAATCCAGATATTAATCATCCTGATGCGATTGATTGGTATCGGGTAAAAGAGGCTCTATCGCAATTGCATCTAACATCTTCTGATATTTTATTACTGGATTCTATTTATGCGTTCGGTAATCAAGTCAGAGAAATAATTGCTAGCTTGAATCGTAAAACATTGAAGGTGTATTTTCGAGCACCATCCGACATAAGGTTGTTGCGATATATTAACCGGGGCTTAGAAAACGGTGATTCAGTTTTATCTAGTGTGCGTCGGTGGTCGAGAATTCGGCGACGTGCAGCAAAATTTAGTTATCCGTATAGATTAGAAGCTGATTATGTTGTGGAGAATTGGCAAACTCAAGAACCTGCTGATTTGGCTGAAAAGCTGTCTCAATTATTAAATGATGCTGCTTTGGCGGCGGTTAAAAAGAGCGAGTACAATTATGCAAAGACCATCTTTAGGCTGCTCAGCATCTTAGAGCAGGGCATAAATAGCTGGGCCACCCATGATTTAGCATCCGAAATAAAAACTCGTTGGGAGAGATTGTGGAAGAAAAAAATCGGTTTTGCTATTTCTAGCAAGGCCCGAGAAAAGCTGAAGATTTTAGAGTGGAAGGGTCCTTTTTTATGTGGTATATGGCCCGGAGGAAGCAAATTGAAAAAAGCAGAGTGGCTCGATCTTTCCGAGATTAAGCTTAAGCAGGAGCCAAAGTTTTTCTTTGCCGATGTTGTAACTGCAGATAACGCAATTAGCTATGGGTTAAAACTTGGCGAAATTAAAAGATTGGATGCAAGAGTTAGGCCAGTTACAGTTGATTTAGCACAATTAAAAGAACCGAATGGTTTTGTGGTAAAAGGGCTTGATCAAAAAGTTAGCGCACTGATATTTTATACAATAATCGATGTTCTTCAGAGCAAAGATATCCCTTTTGATCTTTTGGGCCGCAAGGATTCACTTATTGTAGTTCCAAGAGAAAAAGGTGAATCAGATATTCTTGACGGACGGAGTGTGGGGGCGCATGAGGTGATGAGGAGATTTTCTTTCTCAGAAGAAGATTTCCATCGCTATAGTCAAGACCAAATTCGTGCAGCAATTGCGGAGGTAACTTTAGATAATGATAGATTTGTTGTTCTCAAGCAGGAAATAATAGAAGCCTTAGCAGTCATGGACTTAGATGGTTTTATTGAACAAAAATCTCGCTGGCACATTATTCCCAATGCTAAGCCATCTGAGGATTACTACGCAACATTTGTATTAGCCCAGAGAGAAAGACAATATTTCGAAGCTAAAGACGCTTTCGCATTCGTTGATTTAGCCTACCGAACAAATGGAGCAATTATATACCAAAGTTTGTGGGCTGGAGCTAGTGTCAACAGCAAGCACTTCCACCATATGTTCAGTCTTCTGCCAGGTGTTAATGAGCTGGATGAGCATTTTGATAGTCTTACTACCAAGATTGCTCAATATAGTGTAGAAAGTATATCCGAGGGCAAAAAAACAAGAGTGATAAAAGATATAAATAGTGTGGTCAAATGCGTTATTTTTGATGTGGGAAATGTGATTGTCCGTCACAACGAAGAAGAGGTGGTTGATGACATTAGTAAACAATTTGGATGTTCGCCAGAAGTAGCAGGGCAGTATTGGAGCGGAAGGATTGATGATGTGAACAATCCGTTTTATAAGTTTGATAGAGGGCAAATTGCGACAGACGAAGAGTTAGTTGAGGCCACTAAGAAGTGGTTTGAGCAAAGAGGTGTCTCAGGGAGTAGAGTAAGCAAAGCAGGGTTTGAGGTTATTAACGATAATCTTTGTGGCGATCTTATTCCGGAAATATCAACTTTGATTAAAGATTTAAAGCAGAGAAGTTATGCAATTAGGATTTTAACTGATAACAATCCGATGTTTTACCGTAGGATTATCCCGACGTTTCGTTCTTTAGAAATAGCCGAGTGCGATATTTTTGCTTCTCAGAATATTGGTGCACGTAAACCAGATCCGTTGATGTATCAGGCGGTGCTTGATTCAGTTTCGTTTACCCCTGATCAATGTTTGTTTGTTGACGATCTTGAGGTTAACATCGATGGTGCGCGTAAAGCAGGAATGAAGGTGGTGCAGTTTAATCCGCAAGATCCTGCTGCAAGTATTGAAGAGATTACAGATGCTCTTTCTGTAAAAGACACAGCGCGTGGTGCGAATAGTAATAGCGGAGCAAGTGAGCACCAAGCATATCGAGCGGAGTTGACTGAAGACGCAAGAGGCGGCACTTCTAGGCTGGAAGCTATTCAAGGTAAGATTAATCGGATTTTCACAAAATATCCGAAACAGGTGGTTTTAGCAGTTTCTTTGGTGCATGGTGCGTTGATCAGCTTATTTTGGTTTGGGACTGCAAGCGCTGAATTTAGTTATGTAAATAGTATCTCTCGGATTATAGTGGTTGCTGTTTCTTCACGGGTTTTGGGAAACTATTTTGCCCAGCTTACTGCTATAAACATAAAAAATAAACAGGCAAAACTTATTCCGGGCAAACTATTGCGCGTGGCTTTGGCCGCGATTTTTATATTTGGTCCGATTTGGGGAATGGCTTGGCTTGGTATGGCTTTGCCCTATTACGCTAACCTCACCTCTAATTTGGTTGGTAATCATCCCGCTCTTATTATGTGGGCTATTGACTTAGTACTTTGGGGCCTTAGCGGTAGTTTTTGGTTTGATGTTTTTCTGAATAAATTTTTGGTTGAAGGAAAGTCGTTAGAAGAAAGTGGCAAGGAACCTTTTATTAATTCTTCAGTTTCTGGATGGAGGCGTTTTTTAAAGATCCCAACAACACTTGTTATTACTATTCTTCCGATTTGGGGGATAATTAACTTAATTGCTTTTGTATATTTTCCTAAACATATTTTCCTTATGCAAAGCGGTGTGTTTGTTATTTGGTCTTTTATAATCTCTTATGCCGCACAAAGTGGTCAGTATTTTAATGTATGGAAAGAAGTCTATCAATTAGTGGCTGGGCAGTTGACCAAGGAAAAAGGCAGCCATAACTTTCCCGCCACCATGCCAACCGAAAATCTTCCTGATCGTAATGCAACGGATGACGAACTCAAAATTATCTATACTGCTTTTGGCGGGCGTGATTATCTAAAGAGTCAGGGGATAGAATTTACCAATAATGATATACTCATCTCACCATCGCTTGGTGCACCAGCAATAATTGACGGCCGACTATATATTAATCCACTTACTCTACGTGCACCGCCGGAGCAACTACGTATTATTTTCCGCTTCCACGAATTCTATCATTTACGCGATCCTAACCTATCCGAAGAAGAAGTATGCAATTTAACCATAAGAGACTTAAATAATAACGATTTATTAGAAACTCACCTTACCTACATAACAACGAATAATGATATTGGGCTTGTGCCTTTGCCTGAGTGGGAAAGGCTGGTAAAACAGGCGCTGTCTGTAACCCCTCGCAATATAATTTTAGGATTATTGAAAAGAATAACCCTATTTATTGGCACCGTTTTGGCTGTGGATGTTCTCACAGGTGAGTTGCCTGCTGCAATTTTTGCTGGCTTGGGTATGGTTGTCTTATCTATACTGAAAATCGGTGCAAATAGCGGTAATAAAACTTATTCAATCTTATTATCCTTTGCAATTTTTACCCTAGCCAGCATCTCCGCCCGGGCGCAGGAAGCCGCGGGGTGGCTTGCAACAGTAGGGGATAGGCTGTTGCCTTCATCTTTCATTCAAGAATGTGGGTTGGTAGCGCTTGTTTCAGCAGCGATGGTGTTTGCAATATATAACTTTGTTGATGTTAACACCCGCACGACACCAGCGTTTAGAAGACATTGGTTAGGGTCTAGCGTGATCTTATTCTTTGGTGGTTTAGCAGCGTTTCTTTTTGGTTGCAGCTCAGCAGAAGCAAGCACTAGCACTTTAGTTGCCTCAGCAACTGCGCAAACTGTCTCAATAAATAATATCCTGTCTTCACTTTTCACGAGAGACAATGCGCTAATTGCACTTGTAATTATGAATTCTATAATGCTTATTAGGATGCTTAATGGATCTGTTTCTAAGTTTAGACATTATATTCTTGCAGCTACCTTCTCCGTAAGCATTTACCGTCTCGCCCAATGGCAGTTGAGCATGGATTATGCAGAGAATACGAAGGATTTTATAGTAATATTAGTTGGTTGTTTTGGTGTAGCTTTAGGTGTGATTTCGCGAGTAATGAATTTGCGCGATCATTCGCGCAAGTCAAAATGGAAAGAAGTCTATCAGCTAGTGGCTAAGACGCTAAGGCGTGGATCTTCCCACAACTTCCCTACAGCCTTGGATCTAGAAAAATATCTTAATGATTCAGGGTGGTGTGCGAAGAACGCGGATATTGTTGAGCAGCTAAGAGAGCTTATTGAGGATGTTAAAATTATTGATGGTGAGATTTTTAGAAGATATGAGAAGCACTTGCCGATTGCGCGGTGGAGTGGCGACGACATATGTTGGGGTTTAAATTGGGCGTTATCCGTTAAGGATATGGAAGAAGCATTAACTAAAGCTAAAAGAGCTCATCGGTATAGATTTTTTATTAAACAAGTAGAAATCCATGAATTAGCGCCAGGTGAAAATGGTCAAGAGCGTCATGAAAATGGGATTGAAGCTCAGTTTGACCTGATGCGTGAATTAGTAAAAGCAAAAAAAGCTGTTTCTCAACATGAGAATAAACTTGCAGCGTATGTTTTTGGCATGGTAGAAGACCGCGGCCACAACTTCCCCAAGAGCAGTGAAATTCGCAGTTGGGCTAATAATTCAGACAATGCCGATATTGCCGACCAAATAATCAGATTAGCTAATTTAGTTGAACAACTAGAGCGGGAGACCAACGGTCGGTCAATCGCAAAAAGAGTAGAAGCAGAAAATGACTACACAATTGCTTGGCAAACTAGCCCAAGTGGGATTGAAAACCTTTTATCGCCTTCTGATGCGGAGTTTGTGATTGAGCAGGTCGAGACGCATGAGTCTTGCGCCAAGTGTAAAGACGGAAAACAAGCGCAATTAGAGTTATTAAGAGCCCCCCGTGTGCGAATTAGAACTCTTTATCAAAGTGTTAAGGCGAAATATCAAGAAGGGCGCAAGCGTTTAATTGAGGGTGATTTATTGGATGATGATGAAGGCAGTGCTCTTTCGGCTTGGCCGATTTTTATTAATGCCTTGATTTACTACTATGAAGAATACAAAAAGCTGCCTTATGATATTATCGAGAGAGCTCCTAAAGGATCAAAAGACCAGCTGGATAATTTAGTATCGCAAATCAATAAGACAGTAATTGCTATTGGAGAAGGTAATACTGGTCTGATGTATGAACGCAGGCACGATCTTGTTAGGGTTAATCAAGCAAATGGAAATATTGACCGAAATGTTTCATATAGTAATGATCCAAAGCCAAGTAGCTGGATAGATGGGCACAAATTATCATCGGAAGGTTTATGCTGCCATGGTGTTGTTGCGGTATTAGCTTTAGATTGGCAAACTGGCGAGGTCATAATTCCAGTGCGGGATCATGGAAGAAAGGATCTTTCTGCGACGGGTCATCTTCGTTGCGAAAAAGACAATCAAGGAAAACCTAAAATTGAGAATTACAAAGAAGCGGCTTGCCGTTTGCTTCGAGAAAGAATCGAACTTTCTCCGGTTGATGAAAATCGGCTACATCATTTGGGTGTTTTAAGCAAAGGAAACCAAAAAATTGGCAAAAATAGTTTTAACGGAGAGCCTCATTATGATGAAAAGGGCATTTTTCATTGTTATTCGAGTGAAGATTATAATTGGGAATATGTTCGCGTTTATATTTATCTTCTTAATTCGCAAGAAATTCGAGAAAACAGACAGTCCTCTAGAGTGTTGTTAGGAGATTTCATTGAGGATATTAAAAATAATCCTAACGATTATTCCAGCACTCCGTTGCAATTGCTTAGTAGTCTCAGCAACATTGAACAGTTAAGAAGAAGAATTTATGATGCTTTAGAAAAGAAGTTTGAATATATAGAGCGTAATCCTGCTGAAGATTTTAATTTTTCTTATTTGCAATTTGAAGCAATGCTTAGAACTGCCAAAATGATAGCTAACCAAAGGCAAACCTGGCAAACTGAAGGCGATAATTTTGCCGGTATCGAATTAACAGACTCTAAGCTTGTGGAGCGTCGGTTTCAAGAGCCTAGAAAAAAATTAGATCAATTAGAACGAAAGGCTTTAGCGGTAATTGTTTGGCAAAATCTTATAGCGCTTCATTCGAGAAATAATATTGAGGATGAAGAGTTCTCCCGGCAAATAAAGCAAAATGGTTATGGTCCAAGTTTGATCGAAGGTAAAAGCATGTTAACTGTTTTAGTCTGCCGTCAATTCCTAGCGTTAATCGAGAAACTAGGGCCCCAAGCTCAAACTATCGAAGGAAGAAGCCTATTAGATATTTTAGTTCGCAAAAAGGCAGAACTAGTTGTTTATGACTCAGGCTATAAGTTCCGTCTGCAAGACACTACTGAGCCGCTTGAAGGAATAGAATTTGATAGTTACGGAAAACTAGTAATTGATAAAAAAGTATTGAGAGGGATCAAGCGTATCAACCGAGGAGTGATTGCCACGGATATGGATTTAACTACCGCTTTGCGTAATGATCCGGAAGATTTTAAGATTGTTGAGTATAAAAATAGGTTTCTTTTGTGGGGTCTTCATTATGCGGTTATTTCCGGTAATCAACCTGACCGTCAGCAGGGTCGTTCTTTAACTGAATTTATTGTTGATTGTCTTTTTGAGCGTTTCAGCATTTATGCTTATAGCGGTGGAGTCAGAAGGGTTATTGACGAGGCCGGCAGAGGTTTTAAGGATGACACCCGCTATACCAAAGGGTTTAATGACGACCAAGAACATTTATTGCAAAGCTCGTTAAAACGTATTTGCGGGATTTGGGAAACAATTATAATCACAATCGCAAAAAATAGATCGCTATTAGATAATGAAGATGAGCACGGTGATCTCATTGGGAAAATTAAACACTCTTTAAGTGGTAGTTCAAGTAAAGCGCACAGGGATTGGTTTAATAAGCACTACAAAGAGGTGAGGGTGTCAGAAAGAATAGAAGAAAACCTACCTAAAATTATTGGTGATTTATACAAAGTTTTACATGGTTCGAATATAGAGCCGAAAAATGTAAAAAATTTAACAAAGCAATTATCGTGTGACGCAGCCGATCCTTTATCTGCGTTGCCGGATGATTGGCCGTTGATTGATACAAGAAAAGATTCCGCAGGAGCAATTGTTGGATATACTTTTACGCGAATATATCCTAGCAAGAAAATACTCAATGAAAAATCAGCGAGAGAAATTTTAGGTGAAATTGTTGAGGATATTGTTAATAATATCAACCGCAAGGTAGCACTAGGTCCTTCAGACGCTAGTTTGGTGGTGACTGAGGGCGGTACTACCAGCGTTGATGTGTTAAGGGCTGATGTGAATAAGGCAGCCGCAGTTAGAGACATGGCTAAAAGAACCGGATTCGGTTTGGAGTGTTTCTTGTCTTTAGATGATGAGATGGACCCCAGAAAGGTAGGGTTTGCTTTTTTACAATTGGAAGATATTGTTTTTGTTTCCGTAGAACCCGCGGTTACTATAGAATCTAGTATAATTCAGCGACAATCTCGCAGTAAAGCTTGTCGGAAAGCTCGCCGTAGAATTCACCTTAAAACTCGTCGCAGAGCTAACCGAAGAATTCGTCGTAAAGCTTGTCGGAAATTTGACGCCGGAAAACTCGTCGTGGATTTAACCGGAAGGCCTACTAAGGGTAAACGAAGAGAGTACGATGAAAAAAATAAGAAGAAAGTAAAAGTGTCAGAATGGTTTTGGTCGGGTGAATACTCCTGGGGGCAGGATAATAAGGCAATATATAATGTTGACGCGACCAAACACGTTTTTAGCATTCTTGAGCGTTTATATGTTGAAGAAGTACTTAAATTGCTAACGGGTAAAAGCGTAAAACCAGTAATTAGTAAATTAAAAGAAGAGCTCAAAGCAGAACTTTCTAGAAGCCACAACTTCCCTGCAATTGCGGAAATGAGGTTATGGCTTATCGACCGACGCAACGAAGACATTTTCAATGATATTGAAGAACTCATTAAAGATACTGAAATCATTAATGGTGCGATTTTTAAAAAGCATGGAAGAGTTTTACCAATTGCTGAAAGTAATGGCGGCGAGATGAGCTTGGTCCTATCTTATAGTGAAATTCGAACAGCTTTGGTTGGTGCCAATAGAGATTATCGCTATGATACATTTATTGAACAAGTGGTTGTGCACGAAACCGCACCAGGTAGGGATCGACTAGAACGCCACGCAAATGGAAAGAAGCGTCAACTTGAAGCGATGCGCAAAGGTAAGGCTAACGTGACGTCTCAGGCGGAAAAAAATTTAGCGCCTGATGTAAGTGCTTCCCAGGTATGTTGTGAAAGAGGTAATAAAATCGCTCAACTAATTCTTTCTTTAGTCGAGCTTGATAAGGCACATAGCCAAGTCGTAAGAGCGTTTGAGGATGATAGCAGTCAACGCCTAACAAAGCGTGCGGAATTAGAAACTGCCCTTGTGACTTCTGCCGGATATCTTAAAGATTTGAAAGTTGATGGCGAAAATTTGCACAGTTTTGCGTCTGATATTTCGGAAATAAAGTTTGCTGTTTTGGTAAGGCAGCTCAGAATGATCATTAATCTCGGAGCAGAATTGAGTTTTTATTATGCTCAGAGAATAGTTTTTGACGAAAATATTAGATTTTTTGTTAGGAAGTTTTGGCCATATATAAAATCAGAAAGGTTTACGCAAGAAACTCTAAAAAGGTTTATACACAAGGCGATAAAGCCATTAACATTTAGTGATCTTTTCCCCCAAGAGATGCCAAATGAAGAAATTAAACCTGAAACGATCAGAATGATGAAAGAGGCCGGCCTCATTAACGATTTAACTTCTTCTACAAAAAAAGGTTCAACAATTGCGATGAGCGCGGCGCAAACGCCTCGGCAACTTGAAGCTGTTTTCCCTGAAGAGCTAACTCATTTTTTGTGCTTTGAAGGGATTTTGCCAAGAACTCCTCACCATAAAGAAGCAATGGGTGCTTATTATGCGAGGTTACGTTTGGCTGATAAATACACAAATGGTGGCTTTGACGCAGATAGTGACGGCGCATACAGTGCAGAAGATGCCCCTAGGTTGAAAGCTTTTAACCAAGGGAAAGATATCGGACAAATGCTATTAAACGGTATTGCGTTGGATGTAATTCTTGCGGCAAAAGAAGGCGCTTTATCTAGAACTACCCTTGAACTTGTAAGCCAGCGTCAAGGTAAGTCGCATGCCATAAAAGCAACTTTTTCCAGTTATGAGGGAGAATTATTTGCCGGGATAACGCTAAGGCTTTTTGGCAATAGCGAAGAGGCTTGGGAATTATTTGCAAGAACAATTATTAAAGGTGAGAATTTTTATAACGTTGTTGGCGAATTATTAAATAGAACTAAGCCGATGCCATTGTGTGGCCTTATTCCATTTGCAATTATTCCGCTTGTGTTTATGGCTGTAAAAGCAGTCAGCTTCTTTGTTAGTAATATATTGCCATATTTTGACTTTCAGAAGGTAGCAGATTATTTTTCACAAGAAACAACCCCAAGCTCTTTAGCACTTGCTGTTACAATTTGTTTGGGTGGTGGAATCTTAGGAATTCTAGGCAGCAATGGTGGTAACGATAATGAAGAAGAAAGCGGCCAAACACTAACTGTTGACGACTTCGAGGAAGGGGACTTTCAATTAGGAGAAGATGTTCTAAGCGCTGACGACTTTGCACCAGGGGACTTTGAATTAGAAAAAGATGCCCTAGGCGCTGATGACTTCGAGGAAGGGGACTTTACCTTAGAAGAAGCTACCGAAGAAGAAGGGCTAGACATTGAAGTTTCACAATTGAGCCAATTGGATGAAAGTGTAATCGGGGATTTGAAAGAATTACTCTCCAATCATGCCCGTGAGATGAAAGCGTATCGCGCGGTAGTGGCAGATGGTATTTTAGATGAAAATAGCTTATACGATTTACGTGAAAGTCTTTATCAATTATATCGAAATGTTTCCAGAAGAATTTTTGTTATGGAAAGCTTTCTCGTTGGGCAAGTTGCATCTTTCAATGCGGCAGAAAATAGTGAGGCAATCAAACAAGCGGGTATGGTTAAAGATTATCTAGAACGTGTTCAGCGGGAACGTTTCCCGATTGTTGATGAAAATTGCATTTTTCTAGGTGATCATCAGAGGAGATTAGAACATCAGAGTGAAGGTCTAAAAGAGCAAATTACTTCTTTTGACAAAGACGTGAGCGATAAGTTGCGATCTATATCTTCCCTTGGTGACGATACCAAAAAACTTGGCGATCCAAAAGGTGTCGAAACGCGTATTGAAAGCTTAACTGCAGAACGCCAAACACTTCAAAATAATTTGGGTTTATCCAGAGAAAGTCTTTCTGACTGCGAAAATCAAATTAGCACCGCAAAAGCTGAAAACGAAGGAACAAGTCAAGCTGTAAAAATTCTTAATGCAGAATTACGTCAAACAGCATTATCAAAACACGATACTGTTGCTAAAAACGAACGGTCAATAGAAACGATGCGCGATCAGCAAGCTACGGACAAATCGAATGCCGAACAAGAATATCTTACTGTTTGGAATTCAGAAAAAGAACTTACTGATGAAATTGATAGAATAGAAAAAGAGGTTGCGAAAATCAAAACCGATTATGAGAAGTCTATGAGCAATTTACCTTTCTCAGAAATAGCCAAGCTAAAAACTGACGTCAAGGGTGAATGCGATTTTGAAATTTCTTTTTCTAATCTAGCAGCTGCTGATCGCAAACATCAAAAAAATATTGCTAAGAAGAAGCGTGCAGAATTAGAGCAGAAGGCGCACTCGCTAACACTAACACTAACAGAAAGGTCAAATAAAGTTCGCGCTAAAATAGAAGAGATTGCTGAGTTAAGGCAACGTAAAGTTTGGCAAGATGGGCTAGTGGTTTTAGAAAAAGAGCAAGCAGATGGTGAGGCGTTGTTAAACCGAGCCAGGGAAGAATTAAGAGAATTGAGGCTAGCGTTTGAAACATCAGACAATGAATTAACGGCGGCTTCTCAAAAGCTAGAACAACTAAATGTTAGGCACAGCGAATTAACGCAAACGGTTACTCCAGCGCGTCTAGAAGCTTTGGCAACTTTGAAGCAAGATCTAGAAACTGTTAAGGCAAATTTTTCTGAAATGCTTAAGCAAAAAGAAACCGATGAAAATGATCTTAGGCTCTTAGATCTTGATATTGAACAAAAAGAAGAAGCGCGAAATCAAATAGAAACAGATATAAATAACAAACAACGTACAATTGATGATTTAGGTCGGGTTAAAAAAATTGAAAAGTTTATTTCTGCCGCAGAAGAGATCGAGCGTTCCTTAAATTCTCTGAGGGAAGAGTTATCAAATGAAGATGATGAATACACCGCGGCAACAGCGCGATTAATAAGTCTTGGCACAGAGCGTAGCGATGTAAAAAATGAACGAAAATCTCACGAAGAGGCTATTGCACGCGGAGAAGGGCTTCTCAGTGAAACGCAACAAGGTATTACATTTTTGGAAGATGAGATAAGCAGAGAAGAACAAAACAAAGAGGAAGAAATTAATAAAACCAATGAAGATTTGAAAATAGCTAAGAGTGTATTGGTGCTTCGAACGCAGGAGCTTGAAGTTGCTAAAGACACAAAAGCATTAACAAAGGCAAACGAAGACTTAAATGCAGCTAAGCAAACTTATAAAGAAATAAATGAAAGTCTAAAAGAAAACCAAGAGCAACGAGAGGGCGTTGATGAGAGTCTTGAGGAGCTAAAAAGAAAGGTGCAATCTTTATCTCGTGAGATAGATCTAAATTGCGAAAGTGTGGGCAAAATAGAAGATACCATGTCGCAGCTTAATGATGAGATAGATAATCTTCAGAACGATCATGATCCTCTTGATAGCGAAGTGAAAGAGATATCTGCAATAATCAGTGAAGATGAGGCAAAAAGCGCACTTAAGCTTAGCGAGCTTAGCGAGTTGCAGCTTAAAGGATGGGGATTGCGAGAAAAAATTGCTGATTTCGAGGAGTTAAATCGAACGATAGGGGAATTTAATAGAACCAGCGATATATTGGAAGAGGATAGATTGCGGGCAGCTAATTTAGATTCCGATAGCGAGGAAGTTGAATCAGCAAAAGCGCGAAATAGATTTCTATTAGAGGAGCGAAAAAGGTTATCATTGGAAATAAAAAGTATGACTGCTGAGAAACCGTTTTTAAAAGATGAAGATAATGGCGTAGAAAAACTAAACGAGCAGCTAAAGAGTATTGAAGGCGATGTCGCGGCTACCGAAGGAGATATTGGCAGTCTTGATGAAAAAATTAGAGATAATGAGGCAAAACTTGTTCCAAAAGAAAGTGATTTGACGAATTTAAAGGGTGCACTTAATGCGAAAAAAGGAGAGAGAGGTAAAAAAATAACAAAAATTAATCAGATCCGAGAAAATATTGCCCTTCAAGAAACAATTTTGATGGGCCAGGATCAGGGTAGCAGTCGATGGCGTCAACTTGAAATACAACGCAACCAATTAACGGAAGTAATTGAGCAAAAGGAGGAAGGGTTTGTTTTAGCACAGAGAAAGCTAGAAAGATGTACCGAAGGATATGAAGAAATAACGCAAAAGTTAGAACAAAGCGAGAAAGAAGCGGCAATTTTGCGCGATAGTTGTAGGCAAGTAGGCCAAACACCGGACTTAGAGGCTTTGCTTATTCGAAAATCAGAAATAGAAAAGTCTCTTTTTATCGCACGTAACGAACATGATAATTTAATTATTGCTGAGAGAAGGCAGTCAGTGCGGTCTACGCCGCGCCTTTCTGCATTCGGACGTCGCAAGGTCGTAACAGCAGCGGAAAAAGAAAGGGAAATTGAAGGATTGAAAATGGAACAATCGCAACTATTAGGAACAATAGGGGTAAGCGCCAAAGACGCACAAGCAGCAGATTTTGATTGTTCAACTTGGCAGCAATTAGCTCAAAAAGAAGTGAATAAATTAGAAGAAAAATTAACTGAGCTAAAAAGCATTTTAGGTGGTTATGAAAGTGATTTAGCTTCTTTAAGGGAAAGGCTCAGCAATGAAAATAATCAACTTAGAAAAAATGAAACTGCGCTAGAGAAAATCAAAAAAGAAGAATCTCCAATAGAGGACAGCTTTTTAGAGGCCGAGGAAAAAGTAAATGATGTTGGAAATAAAATAAAAGGCTCAAATGAAGAAGTGAAAAAATTAGAAGATAAAAGGGCACTTTTATTCGATGAAATTAAGAATGATCAAAAAGACCTCTCAGACGAAGACCCCGTATTATTTTTAGTGAATGCCTGGGAGACGATTGCAACTAGATTAAGCAAAAACACTTGCACTCGCCAAGAGCTAAAAGAAAGCCTGCCTCCTTTGGAAGAGGCACTTAAAAAAGCCCAAGACGAATTAGACCCAAAGCAAGAAGAAAGAGACCAATTAAATAAACAATACACAAGTAGGCTAGAGAGTTTAGTTGATTTAGAGATGCGCGTAGATGATATGTCACGAGTGATTCAAGGCTCCCAGAGTGAACGCTTGTTAGCTGAAAACGAAGAGTTAAAAGGGATAAGCGTAAAAATACCGGAGCAAACCACTACGGTCTTTCTCCTTGAAGATGATTATCAGAAAAGTTTAACGGCCGCACGCACTAAAGAAGAGAAAGTTGCATTATCTGCCTTAGAGTGTGAACTACGACAAAAAAGAATAAAGCATCTGCAAAATGTTGCAGATGAGTTTCCTGCCTTAACTCAAGCGTGTCAGTTGAATTTGCAAAGCGATTTGGTATCTGCTCAAAAAGAACAAAATGAAATTAGCACTTTGCGAACTTCACTGCAAGTAGAATTAACAGCTGCAGAAAAATTATTAAGGGATAATGAGAGAGAGTTACTTGATGTAAGTGAAAAAATTACTGATTTACGTAAGATTCAGGCAGATCTTTTTGAGCCTATAGTTAATGAGAGCGAGGAAAAGTTATCGCAATTAGAAATTTTAAGACGAGATGTTTTGCTTGCGCAAGCGGGATTAGAAAATCTTGAAAATACATCTGCGCAATCAATGGATGAAGACGCGTTTGCTGTTTGCCGCAATGCTTTAGTTGCAATTGATGCGACAGAGAAGTTAGAAAATAAATTTATAAAGCAAAGAGCGGTTCTAGATGACAAGAGCCAGCAATTGGAAAATATAAGAAAAGAGCTTAATGAGATGATTAAGAGCAATAAGACCTTAATAGAAAGGGCCAATGCCGATACGCTCGAAATGAAACGCTCCCATGATGATACGATTGATCGCATTAATGAGGAAGAGGAACAATTAAAAGGATCTTTAAAGAGGGCAGAGAGTGATATCGAAGAAAACAATCAGCAGTTAAAGGTTGATGGTGAACGTGCCACAGCATTACAGTCAAAGGTTAACGATTATTTAGAAGCTGTACCTTCAATTGATAGTGAATTAGAGGATTTATCTTTAACAATCGGGCAGATAAATGATCTTAACGCGAAAAAAGAAAAAGCCAAAGAAGATGCACAGAAGCTTAACGACCAATTAGACACATTACGCAGGCAAAGATCAGATACTGAAGACCAGGCAAGAAAGGTTAAACAGAATTTAGATGGTATGGTTGAATTATCATTGCATCAACATAATCAACAACGCCAGCGCATCAAACAGGCAATGAGTGAGTTGCTTAATCAGAAAAGTGATTTAGAGAAAACGATAATTGCTTTAAGCGATTCTCATCAGGTGAAAGAAGATTTATCCTCTGCGCAGGCAGCTTTAGTTGATGCTTTAGGCAGTTATGTAAGTGAACTTCAAGAAGGTTTCAGGCAAGAAACAAATGCACTAGGCAATGCGAAAGATCGATTAACTAATGCGGAAGAGAGCAAAACAAGATTGGCGACCCAGCGCAGAGAAAATCGGCAAAAGATTGACAGTTTCGATGAAAAAATTCTAGAATTTTCTAAGCATCGTAAGGAAATCTGTGATGGGAAAGCGCTTTTACTTGCTGACGAAATAAATGAATATCAGAATGTCTTAAAACGATTAAAAACAGAACTTTTTGATTTAGAAGATGCACTCACAAAATTACCAAAATTGCAGAATAATTTGCCCGCCAATGAAAAAGCAGCCCTGGTATCTTTCACATTACAGGAGCAAAGAAGGGCACAGCTCAATAGTGAACTTTCGCTTTGGAAAAAATTTATCAAGTTGATTAACGAAAATCCTGATGTTACCGAAGAGATAATGGGTTTAGTTTTTCAAAATGCTCAATTTCTGTACAATCTCGACCAATATGAAAGATCTGAACACGAGTTAGCGGCTGAGGTTAGAGTGTTAAAAAATGAATCTGTTGTGGATGAATTGTGCCTGACTTATCCAAATTTTCAACGAGAAAAAGTAGAAGAATTACTTGGGGAAATGGATTCTCTAAAGCAAAGGAAGATCCAGTTGCAAGAAGAGCTCGAAAAACTTTCGACTACTGCCAATAATCTAAGTAAAGTGGAGGCTAGATGCCGCCAGCTTATTGCCGATCTCGAAACGGCTGAAAACGAAGAAGCAGCACTTAGAAAGGAACACGGCGATAGCGCTCCTTTTGATAAGTTGCAACCGCTCATTGACCGAGTGGCAAGCATCAAGGGGAAATTAAAAGATCCTATGGGCAATATGTTGACGTTAGACGGTATCGGATCTCTTAGCGAGTCCATTAAAGAAGAGCAGAAGAAAACTAACCAGCAATTATTGAATTTTGAAAATGAACGCATACGCTTACAAAGAGAAATGACCAGTTTATTAATTGAGACTACTAAAGATGTTGGAGGTGATTTTTCAATAATGCGGGTAATTGTTAATGATAGTTTTTCTTCATTCGGTGAAAGCACAATAGCAAATAGAGTAAATAGTCTTTGCAATGAGATCGCAAGTAAAAGCGAAGAGTTAAGAAAAATTGAAGAAAAAAAGCTGTATGAAGAATTAGAGAAAATTGATGCCGGTAGTAGAGAACTTTTAAGAGAGAAAAAAGGCATCGAGCGCGAGGTCGAACGCTTAAATAGAGAGATTACGCAAGTTGATAGCCGTATTGATATTCTCAATAGTGAAGCTTCTGCGACTTTTGAGTTAATTAAAGAAGTAGAAGCTGAACTGAAAAGCGCGCGTCAATATTTGCAACATCTACAAGAAGGAAAATTAGGAAGCGATACTCTTAAGTTTATTAATCAATACTCAGCTGCCACCCAGGCTCAAAGAGCCTTTAGTGATTACCAGAGTTCGTTTGACCGCGAGCAAAATACCTCTAAGCAATTGAAAATCGCGGGGTATGCATTAGAAGATATTGATTCAAATTCTCATCTAGAAGAACTGAGAGGTCAGTTGGCCGCAGTAACTAAAGATAATGAGAGCATTTCAAATTTAAACCGCGAAATTACTGCGTTGAAAAGCGATATCGAGGGTATAGAGGCATCTCGTAAAAAAGCAGCAAAACGGTTAAGCAATTCTACAGGTGAAATCGAAAAGCAAGCAAAGATTAATTTAAGAGGTGAAATATTAGAATATGGGAATAAAATCCGTGAGGCTAAAAAGATTTTAAAAAGCAAAGAGAGAGCGCTTGAGAGAGAAATTAAAACAATTACTGAAAAATCATCAGAAAAACAAGTTACTAAGCAACATGGATTTGCGCCGTTAGGTGTTTTTGCAACGATTGCGACTGCTTCTCCTTTGATACCTCTTATTGCAAATGGGGATCTTGGGATACTGATTGCATCTGGAGTTGGTATTGTTCTTGCGTTAGTCGTTCTTGCATGGAAGAGATTCGGGGGTTATCTTCATGAGACGAACGGATTAAGCGGTTCACTTAATGAAAGTTTGCCGCCATCTGATGTTTCAGTAAGGATACTAGTTATCGATGAAAACCGAAATTTTTTAGATAGATTCAAAAGATTAGTAGCGAGAATAGATAATTCAATTGAAGTTGTTTGTGCACTTGAAAGTGCGGAGAAGGCAACAGACAGATCTAGTGCAATTGAAGTATTTAAAGGCGGCAATTTTGATGCAATTTTCGTTGCAGTAAAGGTAACACCCTTTATGAGATTTTATATAGTGCGAGAAATTTTAAAAATTGATCCCCAAGCATACATCTTGCTTACTGCCAAATTACCTAACGTTAGAATAGATTCGGATATTTCTGGTAATATTAAAGCTACTTGTGTAAAACCTTTATCGAGACTTATGATTACCAAAAAACTAAAAGCTATTCGTAAAAAACCGAGCGGCCCATCCGCTAATCAATATGGGTTTGCGCCGTTGGGCGTTTTGGCAATGATTGCAGTTGCTTCTTTTAGTATAAAAATTTTCACTATTTTAGTTGCAGCTTTTATAGTCTTTTTTGCGGGTAGGCGACTTATCTTCTACACAACCGGATTATTTAGTAGTATAATAAATAAAAGGTTGTGGATGGCGGTGGTAGCCTCTTTCCGTGGCTGTAGGCTCCCTGTCGCCACAACCCCTTTTCTAATTTCTTCGATAACCGCTAGTCCTTTTGATCAAGAAAAAAAACATACATTTGGATTGAAAACTTTTCCGCAATCAACCGGCCCTCGCGGTTCAAACGGAAGGCACACAAAGGAAGAGATTCAGAAGATCATAAGAAGCGCTAGCCAATTAGGCAGGGTAGTCGAGATAAGTATCCCTTGGGTAGATGAGCGCCTGGTCGCAGAAGGCGCGCAAATAAAGAGAACACTTGCTAGTGCAGGCTATAACGGCAGAGGTCCGCCACTACAAATTACTGCAGCCAAGGCAATGCAGGTAGAAAACGCTGTTGATGACTTTGGCTCAATAATTGATGATTCTGATACCGGCCCCATCCTTTATATCACAACAACAAATCCCCTTAATAATTTAGAAACCATCACCCCAGAAAATTTAAACTTTGATCAACAAACTCTTACTCATGAACACTATGAATACTACCTAGCTGATGCCAATGATCCGCATGGTATAGCAGAGAGGATGGCTGAGGTTAGTCAATCGTACAGTAGAGTGGACTCTCTTATTGCGCGCAAGAATGGGTTAACAGAACGTTTAGCGCACTTGGCTCCTTCCGCTCAAAGGTTGGATATAGTTACAAAGGAAATTGAAAGGCTAGACGTTGAAATTAAAAGGCAATCACTGTTATCGAGTGAAGAGAAGTTAGCAGAAACAGGGCGTCGATTAGAAAAAATTAATAAACAGATTCAGGCGTTGGAGGAACAAGAAGCAGTTTTGCCTGCTCTTGTTTCGGAGGTTAATTCCCTTAAAGAAAATCGGGTAAAAAAACAAAATGATCTAGAAACTATTATTGACGTACTTGGACACGCAAGTCGAAAAGAATTAATCCTTCGCGAACAGTATCAAGACCTGCAAATAGCTCGCCAGCGGTTAGAAGTAGATCAGCAAGTTTCTAAAATAGAAAATGAAAAACAAAAACAGTTTGAATCTGTTTGCAGGCAGCGAGAGTATAAGCAAAGAGAAATTTCCAACAGGGTTAGGCAGCTTACCGAACGCCTTGAGGCAGAAAGAAAAAGGTTAGCTTCCTTTGCGAATGATATGCCTCAGATTCAACACGAGGTTGATGAATCAAGGCGATTGCATCAGGAAGTTGATGACTTCTTGAAAATGTTAAATGGTACCATCAGTACAGAAAAATCAGAAGTTATTACTCTTAGTAATAAAAAAATAAGCGAGGGGGAACTTCTCTCTGAACTCGAGCAGTTACGCGCTCAGTTGAAAAAAGAACAAGACAGGCAGCTAGAATCACAACTTCAAATCGAGCAAGATCTTATTCGATTGCAAAAAGATCAAAAAAATCACCAAGCTGCGTTAGCCGATCGCAAAAAGAATAAGAGAGCGTTAATGATTGGTAAAGCTCGTCTAGACGCTTGTTCTATGACTTATATGGCATGTGAAGAAAAGGAGTTGTCTTGGCAAAAAGCCAAAATCAGGGCAGCGGCAATCAGAGAAAATTTAGAAAATAAATACAAAGCTTTGCGTGCTTGGCGATTAGAGCAAGAATTGCGAGCGGATAGTGAACTTCTAGTGCAGGCGCAAGAGCGGTTGCGAATTTTAGAGGATAAACGATTAAGATTGAAAGAAAGTATTGCTGCGTTTAAAGATTTTAAAGAACCATTAATTGCGTGTGAGCGACAATTGACGCAAGAAAGAGATAATTTAGCTTTTAGGAGTATTAAAGAACGAAATTTAACTTTGGTAGAAGCAAGAAAACGAAGCTTAAAGGACCAAACAAATGGAAAAGTTTTACAAGGATTAGAAAAGAGAAAAAGGGATCTTGATCATTTTAGTTTTATTGTTGAAAGTTATCGCTATCGTCCAGAGTTTATGCGATGGAGACGCCTTCTAAGGCAAGAAAGATATGAATTAGCGTCCGAAAATGCCATATGGAGAGGGGAAATTTGCAGTAAGCCGGATATCGAGTCGATTAGGCAATGGTATCTTGTCACTATCGAGGTGGCTGCGATTATCGAAGAGGAGCTCCAACTTCGAAAAGTATCCGAAATTAAAAAATCTATTTCCACCTTAGAGCAAAAATGGGCTTCTTTAAGACGCGAACATTATAGTAGGATTTTTGCCCTTCGAGAACAAGCGGCGATGAATCGTTTGCTTTTACTTGAAGAAGAAATACAAAAAACAGCTCGAAATGTTAGACAGCTGTATATGCGAGTTAAGGATAAACCAGTAGAAGTTGCTGTTGACAAGTTTGTAGCGCTGGAGCAGCCGTTTAGAAATTTTCGAATAAGAAACTCTTTTCTTGAGCAAGAAATATCCTTGATAACAGAAAGAGCGAAAAAAGCTAACGCGTATTGCGCGCATAAAAAAGCACAGTTCGTTGCTGCTCACAATAGTTTAGGTTTTCAGATGCATTCCAAAAAGCTTGACAGTACAATTTATCAACGTTTACAAGAGCAGGAAATGTTGATTGTCCAGACGAAAGAGGTATTAAATGCAATTGAAGAAAAGATTGTTGCAGTCAAACAGGCGAAAGAACAGATTGATCGCGCTTTGCAATCTATCCAGGAAAGAATTATTAAACTTTCTTTAGATATCAGTGATAAGAAAAAACTTATTTCTTCGATTAATGAGAAGTTGTTTTTAGCTGAACAGATTTTAGATAAATTCAAACGAGAAAAACATTTTAGCAAACAACAGGCGCTTACCCGCGAAATTTTATTAGCGAAGACAGAGAAGAAATTAGAAAATTTACGCTTTGCAATTAGTGAGTGTTCGCTTGCGATACGGACACGGCAAGAACCTCTAAATCAGGCCTTAAAGGAGGAGGCTAATCTGAAGCCGGAAGAGTCGCTATTGTCTGGAGAACAAGAGGGTGAAAAATTGATCCAAGCTAAAGTAAAACGTATTTCGCGCCTCAAAGCGATTGATCAGAAACTGGAAAGTAAAGAAGAGGAGATTCTTGATTACAACAGAAAACTAGAGGAGATTGTCTCTTCTTTAAGGTTGGCTCAGGCCTTTGGCTTTGATGAAATTGGCTTTAACAAGAAAAAAGAAGAATTAAGGCTCACTCAAAGAAACGTAAGAAATAGCGCCTCTTACAAAGATGGATGGCTTAGGGCGATAGAAGATTTAGAATCTTATCAAGTGGATCATGAATTTCGTCTGATGGAAATTGCCAGCTTAAAAGAAATGCAGGCGTCTTTAAGGGATGAATTAGGTTTTGTTGCGCCGCTAAAAGTTGAGTTTGATCGTTTAAGTGAGGAGAAAAGAGTTATTGAGGTTAAGTTGGCGCAAGAAAGAAGAGTGTTAAGGGAAACCGAAAAAAAGAGATCATTTAAGTTGGCACAAGAAAGAAAGGCGTTAAGGAAAGCCGAAGAAAAGAAATCATTTAAGTTGGCACAAGAAAGAAGAGCGTTAAGGGAAGCCGAAAAATTCATACAGAAGAAATTTAATCCAACCATTACCCGAATTAAAACAAAACAACATAAGCAAAGGGTGTTAATAGGGCGAATGCGTCTAAAACTCACGAGCTTAAAGACCCATCATGATCAGTTGTTAACTAAACACAAAAAAATATTGACAGAACAATCATCTTTGCCATTGCGGGAGTTAGATCGAAAAATCAGAGTAAGTGAGTTTATGGTATCAGAACTTGCTGAGAAGATACGTCAGCTTGAAGGCGAACAAAAGCAAACAAATCAGCTTTTAGAAGATACGATGGCTGCGCGCCAGGCAGAAATAGCAAGACTGCTCCATGATTGGCCGGTAATCCAGGAAGCAAAAAAGGTAGGTATTGTAGCGGTAAATTGTAAGCCTAAAACTTACTCCGGCAAGGATAAAAGAGAGGTGGTTGAGGAGCCAACTGATCGCGAAATAGAAAATTACAAAAGATATTTCAGCGCTGCTTTTAGTAAGATTTTATCAGGAGGTTCGTTTCAGTGGTTGGTTGATAGTGGAGAGGTTAAGTTTGTTTTTAAAACTCCCAGTGGAAAATTAGCTGAGATTGCTGGAGAAGGTTTAAGCCGCAGACTTCTAATATCAACTACTCCGGCCTCTCGTGCGCCTGTGTTTGATGAGGGTGATGATCAATCTCCCCTTTTTAGTGTTGTTGTTGATGATATTGTTTTGCATGATTTATGGTGTGAATTTATTAATGGCTTTACTCATTCGCAAGCTTTGGCGCATAGTATCAAGTATTTTCGAGTAAATCCATTTCTTTTGGTAATTTTTCTTACTGCAATTGACACTTTTGAGTTTGAGCTTGATCGTGATTATGAGCAGTTATTAGAGAAAGAGCTAGCGCAGGCAGGGGCAGTCAACGAGCAAGTCTTATCAGCTGACGAGGTTGCTTCTAGACTTATTCTTACCGGGTGGATCGTTATCCTTAACAACAACTGTTGTCTTTTCCAATCTTTTAGCGATGCTAGTGGCTTGGCGGCATTCACTTTTATAAAGTACTTTACTGATCCACGATTAGGAATTGATTCAACAGTTGAGCTAAGATGCGCCAATGATGGTTCGAGTAGGGTTTATGTGGATTACGATCCTTGCCTGAAAGATATTTTGTGGAGGGATTTTGGATCTTCTTTAGATAATGTCTATGTTCGACCAACTGACGAATCAGGGTATTTTCACGCAGAATACTTTTCAGTCCATCCGGGAATACCTTGGGTGCGTTTGTCAGAGATAAAAAAGAAAATTCGTGTTGGCGGCGCAGATTCGCTTTACGAAGATGTCTTGGTAGTTATTGCAAAGCTACATAAGTGGGGTGATGGGGGGATGGCTTCGGTGTGGGGTAAGGTGGAGTCACCAAGAAGTATCTTGGTGTTGACTGAATCTCCTTTTGATTTTGCGGCGGCATTAGTTGATCAGTCATCAAGAGCGTGTTTATTTTCTTCACCGCTTGCGCTTGATTTAACCGGTATCGATAAAAGACGGTTACTTAGGAGCATACTTTCGCATAAACGAGCATTTCAAAAAGAAGAAAACAAGAAGGAGCAACCAGTGTCCATCGATGAAGAAGGTTTGATTAAGGTAGAAGGCGAGGGGTATAAAGGCGAAGATGTAACCCAGCTGGAAATAATTATTCCTTTGGTGGTTGAGGCAGGATTATCGGAATTTGGCCGCAATGAGTTTTTGGACTTGTTAGTAAGTGTATCAGAAAGGCACGAATATCCAGGTGCGATACGGTTTGTAGTTATTATTAGCAATGAGGAGGATTACAACGTAATGGTTGGTTCTCGTTCAGGCTTTAGAGATGGTTTTGATTTACGGGTTTTGGGGAATCCAATTCCACCTAGTGAGTCTGAAGTAGTCGATGATCGTTATCCAGATAGTCGCAAGATACGTTCTCGCATGGAAAATATAGAAATTTCAATTGGATCAGTCGACAAACTTAAGCAGTCAATTGATGGGGTCATCAAACTTTTAGGCCAGTGTTTTGGTTATCCTTTCTTTAAAGAGGCAAAAAAAAATGTAAATGATAAGTTAGTTAATTTAATTTACAGGTTGAGCGATCTACGCTCAATGTCTGGATTAATGAGGAGCAATCTTAGTGCTGAGGAAATAGATCGGTTTATTGCGGTTACTGAATTAATTACTCAGAACTCTTTGATTGAAGAGCTATTTGATCGCGGATATGCCCATTTGGTTGGGGAGTTAGTTTGGGGGTTAGATCCAAATAAAGATACTAAAGTTTTTGAATTTGACAAAGAGAGAGTGCGAGCGATCAGCAATGTATTGGTCAGGCGCATATTACCGTCAGGTTTACTTCAAGAGATATATTGTGAGCTTCCCGGTAATTATTTTTGTTATGTTGTCGGTTATAGCGAGTTGACCCTTTTTCAATTAGGAGATTCTGCTTTTTGGATTGGCGCTAAAATCGAAGACCAATCAAAGAATATTTCTTCTTTGGGGGCAAGACAGGCAGCAACAACCTGCCTTATAATTGCTCTTGGGTTTGCATTGTTTGTTAAGTCTGCGATGGGGGTTTTTGCTGTGATAGGGGTTTTTGCTGCGATAGGCCTTATTTTATTGGGCGAATCGTATCTCTTGGGGAAATGGGAGGGAACGGCTTTTGAGAAAAGCGGATCAGAGCAGATATTCTGTCATTTTGACGGCAGAAGAGTCACGATTAATCGCCTAGCTCTGCAAAACCAAAGAGACAAGTGGTTTTTTACTTTGAGGTATCCTCATGAATTGTTGCATTTAGTGGGTCACCCATTATATTTATTAGTTGCCTTTCCATTAAAGGTAATTCCTCAAAACTGGAAAGAAACAAAACCATACGCTTCGTTAAAAAGACTCATTGATTTAGGGCTGCATTTTATTATTTATATTTTGGGTGTTGTTTTGTTGTTTCCGCTGCCATTTATTCTTTTAATACCATTTGCAATTCAGGAATGGGTGAGGCAAGCAGAAAACCAACAGCAAAGAAATCGCCATTATCAGGTTATTGGTGCCAGACCAGGTATGATTCGAGACATTGATTCGTTTTTTGATCGGCAAGTGGAGCTTTATCGAAAAGGTAAAGTTGACGAAAAACAACTGCGCCGTAATGTGGAGAAATACAAAATGAAGGTTGAAACTCACACGGTGACTAACGCCTTTATTGGCCAGCGAGCTTCAGCTTATAATTATACTGTAGATCTCGCTAGTGGTGGATTCGCTAATAAAGCGAAAACTGAAGGTTTGCGTGATTCTGCCTTTGCTATGGTTGACGATGGAGGTAATTGCGATAGCGAGGATAACGATGATCAGTCAATTATTGCCGATCCTCATAGTGAAAAGGGGTGGTTTTCTTCAGTGGTGAGAGAGTGGTTAAATTGTGATCACCAGCAGCGCAAAAGTATTGCAAAGAGGCTTCGCAAGCAAGAGCGCGAATATGATAAAAAGGGGCAACTTGGTTGGAATTGGTGGTTTAATGATGACGCCCAAGGTAGACCACTGGTTGGCTTACATATTTATGATCGGAGGAAATTACCCAAGAATCCCGATATAATTGCAGTAAATTATAATGAAGATAAGCATGATTACGAAGGTGATGTTGGTGAAATGATTTTTTCGATTTTGCCCAGTGAACGCCTTGGTAAGTTTGAAACATTTTTAATTAATAATTGGCTGGATGATCCAAAAAGTTCTAGGCGCCCTCGCCGTCGTTGTCTTGTTGGTAGAAACGAAACAGAAGTGCGCAGTGTAATCTGGGCGCTTTCTGCGGTTAATTACGATATATTGCAGCAAAGAGAACATTTGGCAGGTAGAATGAGGAGCTTTTTCTTGTATGAGCAGCTAAAAGAGCAGTCAATTACTGATCATTTAACCGGTGCACTTAATCGGATACCTTTTGAGAAGGAATTTTTTCCGAGTGAGGTGTTGATGGCGCAACGCAGGAAAGAGGCTCCGGGACTTTTCTTATTTATAATCGATTTGGACAATTTTAAACGGATAAATGACACTTATGGGCACAATGCCGGCGACGTAGTTCTAACTGTTTTTTCAGATATAGTACGCAAAAATATTCGTGCCAATGATCGTTTTGCTCGTTGGGGTGGTGATGAATTCTTTTTGCTGGTAACTGACACTACTGAAGAAGTTGCTCGATCAGTGCTAGGTAGGATAAAAGATGCGTTAGATAAGCAAGGTATCCCTGTAAGAGCGGGTGAGTCAGTTAATATTACGATGAGCGTTGGTTTGGCTGCTTATGAGATCTATCAGTATGATTCTAAAAACAAACTTGTTTTAGGTGATAATGCCCTGTCGCTTAGCGAAAATGCTGATCGTGCGCTTTACCAAGCTAAAGATAAAGGAAGAAATCAAATCGCTGTTTGCCATAGTTATGACCAATTAAAGCGCTGTTGTCTTTTTAATGCTCATCTTGATAAGACTAAAGATTCCAATCGAAAGATGAGTGAAGTTGTTTCTGATTTTGTTGTTGCTGAAATTAATGAAGATGGCGATGGCACATGGATGGTGTTTGACAAAAATCTTGCAAAATTAAACCATGAAAATATTTGGGTTGAGCGAGCAGGGGATAATCGTTTTCATGCGGAATTCTTCGAAAGCCTTCCCCCGGGAGATAGTTGGATCCATATGCCCAAAGCAATAGAAGACGGAACAATCGTCGACGGTAGCGAGATTGGGGCAAGGCCAAAGCAGCTGATAGTTGTGGCTTATTGCCCTCGGGATGCGAAACAGCTTTTTTCGCAAGAAAAAATTGAAGCTGCTCTCAGTGGGGCAAAAGTTTTGAGTCGTAACGAATTAGAAAATTCCAATATTCCTGCGGCAATGAAAATAGCGTACGAATATTTAGAAAAACAGGGAAGCGATTGTCTCATAAATTTATTGAAAAGTATCAGTGCCATGGAATTCTACTATACCAAGAGTATTTATTTTTACGGGATAATCAGAAGTGGAGAAATTCATTTACATCAAGAAGCAAGTAACATTAGATTAGCGGCTACTTTAATATTTTTAACGTGTTGCATAGCCAAAGAAGATGCCGAAAAGATTACTAATCAGTTTTTATCCCAACACAAAGAAAGACAAACCACTACTGCCAGTGGTTTGATTCCTAAAAAAAGAAATGATCGGCCGTATGTTTTTTGCCCTGTTGATCAGTTTACTAATGTGGCGAGTAGTAGTCATAATCTAAAACAAGAGATAGAAAGTGAATTGAGGATGAAGCGTAAATTGCACCCAGGTGAACAGCGGCGTCTAGATAGTACCTTCGATAGTTTAATATCAAGCGTTGACGACCGCGGTATCCGCAAGGCTTTAGAGGAGCTTTCTTCTTTACCGGTAATGATGTATTTAACGAAGAAAAGATCGCTTTTTGCTGCGATATTTTTATATGATCAAGATTCAAACGGTACTTTGTATATATCGCTTGCCTTTAATAACGCTTTGCAACAACAAAAGGAAGCAGTTCTTATTCATATGGCGGCAGCTTTAGCTGGTAAAAGAAAGTTAGTTAATGCTTTGCCAATGCCTACGGCAGAAAAGTCAAAAAATGCGCTTCCAGTGATGCGAAAACAGGTAGATAAAAAAAAGGAGCGATTAATTGGTAATTCTTTTATGGATGCTGTGGCGGAGGCTAATGGTCAAGAAGTTGCAGCGGTGGCGGCGGTCGATATTATAGGGAGTGTTGCTTTTTGTCGTAGAAATGACGAGATCTTCTTAAGCTTAGAAGCGCTTGTTGAGAAAAACCAAGAGCGAGGGCTATCAACTGATAATATCTATTTGCTTTTTGACCAGGATGACATAACTTGTTGTCATGCGCGCTATTCTCGCCAAGGGCGTGTAGGGTGGGTTCCTTTAAATAATCTTCTAGAACCATCTAGTGGTGCTAAATTACCCGAGTGGGTTGGGCAGCAGAGCGTTGCCGCTCGTTTGCCTGTGAGTATGCAGGATAGACACATGGCTAAGGCAGTGTTAAAAGAATTTAGAGCTCAAGCTAAAAAATCAAAAAAAAAACCAGTAAAAAAACCAAACACAGCACACAGGAGTGATAACGAATTTGATTACGCAGTTGCGATTGAACCTCAGGTTAGGTATGAAGGTTTGGCACTGGTAAAACTTTTGGTTAGCTTTAAGGGGTCAGGTCTTTCTTGTTTCAGTATTTTGGAGGGATCGTTAACTATTGAACAGAGTACTACTTTTAAGAATATATTGATAGAAGCGCATGAGCGTCTTTTTAAAGCTTCGCTTGGCGAGATTATTATTTGGATTACTCCCAATACTAATCTCGTAGATATCGCCCGCGTTGGCGCCTGCCGTAAAATTTCACACTATACCGGTGGCGAAATTTACTTGTATCCAATATTTATTGAAAATGAAAAATACCTAGAAGAATTATTTTCAATTACCGGCACCGATGCTAATCGATTGTTGGTTACTGCCTTGCGCGATGAATTTGGTCATGTTGGAGGGCTTAATCAAGAAGATGGGGATCGCCAAACTTTAGCGTGGTTGCGCGCTAATCGTGATTATTACCGAGCAAATCAGATAGCATTAGCTACGAAGAATGTTCTTCGTTCTTTTGATTGGTGGGCTGAAAAGATGAATGGAGATATTGGTAAATGGGCGAGAGATATTTTGGGAAGGGGTTCATTTAGTAAAAATATTGCTTGGATTGCATATCAAACGTCTAGGCGTGGGGGTCCTGATGAGAGTTTGGCAATAACTCGAGCTAGAATTAAGCACCCTCTCATTCGAGTAATCGAAAAAGGTTGTCGTTATCAAGAATTACCGATTGCCTTTGCAGATATTGTTTCTTGTTTTGAGTGTTTGCCGGTAACTTTTGATAAAGGTAGAGCTTGTTTTGATTTTATGGGATTGGCGGTAGCGCTTGCGCAAAAAAGACATCTATCTGATATGGTGCATGTTAGGAAAATTCCCGGAGAAAAATATTATTGTGTGTCATCCAGAGCACGAGAAGATTCAGTCATTTTAACTGCTCTTATGGACGAGGTGACTGTGAAAAAGAGAAATATGGAAGGATTTTTGATTGGCGGATGTTCTTTGGACGTATTAAAGGATATGGTTAGTCAGAATCGGTGTTTTGTTAGAAGTTTTGCTAGAACTTTAGGGATAAGTAAGTTAGAGATGGCACAAATTCTTATTGAAAACGGAATTAATTTTGGCGATTTGAATTTGCCCAAAGATGATGATAATGTCCTGCTTAAGTTAAAAAAATCATTTAAGATTGTTCTTGGCGCTAACTTTGATAGGAAATTTTCAGATGGGTTCTATAGTCTTTCTAAAGAGGGGCAATTACTTAGAATAGGGGTAGCCTTTAAAAATGGGAAGAAGAAAAAAACCGTTCTGCTCAAAAGAAAACCCGGCACAAGTAGGTGGCATGCTCAGATAATCAGAAGAAAGCAAGAAAAGATTGCCGGGCAGTCAATAGTTTATAGTAGTAATTTGTGTGAATTTACAGATGCGGTTATGGGGCATCTTTCTTCTGAGGATTATGTTGGTTCTTGCGATGAGCGAGTTGGCGATAATTTGGCCTTATCGACAATTTCTCGTCAGATGCAAGATAAGGAGGGAAATATTTATGATATCTTTAATACGAAAATCCCTAAAGAAGAAGATTTTTTTGTTGGTTTGGACCCCGGAAGAAGGGTTAAGATAGATCAAGACCTTCCCGCGGTTACTTCAAATAAATCCGCACCGTTTGCGATTGTAACCGTAGCTACTCCCCAAAAAAAACCCTTAGCTTATTTAGTGTTGCACCCTTGGACGCGGCAGCGGATGAGACTAGTTAGGGGTGTTCCCGAGAATCATCAATTACCTTCATTGTTTAAAGAATTTGAAAAACCATTATCTGAGTGTAACCCAGAGGTACAGGAAGTTAAGTTTTCTAAACACCTAACAAAATTTCCTCAGCTTGGTGCTTATCTTGGCCCTTATTTTATTCGTAGAGGCTATAGTCGCATTAAGGCTAGTCCTTATTCTTCAAGAGACAATTTACTAAAAGCTTTTCTTGCTGCTCTTGGTGAGTTAAGAGGTATTTATTCAAATGGCTTTCAGTCAGAAAGTTTAAGATCCGGTATCAACGCCGCTAGCTTAGAAGATGTGTTGGTTGAGGTGTTTGGTTGCAAAGTCGAATATATGGACAGATGCTGTTGGCTTTATTGGCATTATCGGAAACTGGGGTTAGACATTGATCAGCGCTTCAGTGAGCTTATTTCAGATGATCTAAGTATAACTGCGGCTGTTTGCAGACTTTTAATTGAGCTGATTGATAAGGATAAATCGATATACGGCACGCGCCTAACCGCTCGGATGCTTCAGAATACGTTGAAATTTCTTGGCTATAAGAATGTTAATTATACTATTAAACCCGCTGAAATTTATTGCCATTACCTTAAGATTTCCAAACCTAAAGTAGATATATTGCAACAATACAAGGGGGGCTTAGCGCACAGCTTAGCAATTCATGAGTCATTTACCTATCTGTTACGAGCTTTGTATGATATTGACAAGAGGTATAGATTTTTGGAAGTAAGAGTCATTAAGGATTTACTCGAGGCTTTTGGTGTTCGCTGGCACCGTTGTGTCTATTGGCCCGGAGAGTGGAAAGAGTTTAAACGGTTGACGGATGCGCTTAAACGCAATGAAGTTAGTGCGAATGTTTTTGGCAATATTCTTGCGGTAATGCTTTCGTTAGACAGTAACGAAACGATGTATAAGGGTTTACTTTCATTTATTGAAGATCTCGAAGCAGCGCAAATAACCTCTCAAGATATTAATACTATTTTGGATAACGTTATTTCTTGCGATAATCCCAAAGCAGCAATCAATGCAATAAGAAATAACCTACCCCAAATAAAAGGCCTAAAAAAAGCAGCAATTTCTAAGGCAGATGTTACTGAGTGGATCTCTGGAGCCTATCCGGCAACCTCAATCGTTGAGATCGCACAGCCAGATTCTAATCAGAGGAGAAAACTAAGAGCGGTAATTAAGAGGCGCTTTAAGCCAATCTTCTCTCATTTGGCAGTTGCGGGTAAAAGAGTGCGGATCGAATTTACCGGAGAAAAAGGAGTAAAAGTTTTTCGCTATCGAATTACTGCAGCGGAAGCTATCTTTACAATTCACCTGACCCTTACACAGGATAATGTTGGAGCAGAGTTGACCGGCGATATTAATCGTCATGAAACCGTTGAGTTGAAGAATTTGCATTTATCTAGAGGGCAAGCACACGAGCTTGCCGAGAATGAAAGCGCATGTTACTACAAGAAGGATTGTGCAAGACTGAGCAAATTGTCTAGAGGGGCGATTCGCTTAAGGATTAGATTTACTGATGGTTATGAGGGTAAGATAAAGAAAGATCTTAAATATGTCTTGAAGTGTGTAGAAATGAGCAGCACTAAGAAAACTCATAAGATTGACTGGGCGATTATTTCTCGCCAGGCTTTACGGCAGGCTTTAGAAGATCGAGTAAGAGTTATCAATGAGAATCGACTGAGATCTGTAGCTATTCGGAAAAAGAGAGAGAAAAAGACTCTAGAGAATTTAAGGGTGTGGGATCTTTCCCGTCGGTTTCTTTTATTGGGGGGTTTTAAAAGATCCTTGCAGGGGATACTGCCTACTTTCCCCGGCCGCAGCTGTTGGGATCAGTTATTAAGCCTCAAAGATTACCTAGACATTGAGAATGAAGCTGAGCATAAACCCTACGTACGTTACTCGCGGTGGGAGGCGGATTCCAGTAAATATAATCCTCAGCTAACACGAAAAAATATCCCAGGTGTAGATGAATATATAAGGCAGTTGGAACAGTTTAATCCCTCTCAAAGAGCAAAAGAGCTGCCCGACTTAAGCGATAAACAGATTCTTTTCCTGGAGAGAAGAATTAAATTGGGTGATGAATTCGCCAAGATGGCGGTAATGGGCCTTTACCTATATATTCTTTTTGTAGCAGCCAGTAAATTAGACACGAAAGTAATTGCCCGCGAAGAGTTGTTGCAGATAGGGTATGAAGGTTTGGATCAAGGGGCGGTGCATTTTAGATCTTCAAAAGTCGAAGAAGAAACTTTAGCGAAAGGATTAGAAAATCATTTATGGAATAGTACTTTTTGGCCAATGCATGATGAGATAAAAGAGAGACCCAGGTCTCTAGGGGGGTCTTTGATAGATGATTCTTCGCAAGGGGGGCTTTCACCAGAAGAGGCGGTGGGTAATGGTCAAGCGCGAAAGCTTTTATGGCTTGAGCTTGAGTCAGGTGTAAAAGAACATTTAAAATTGAGTGAACCAATATTATTTCTCCGCGTACAGTTTTTCTCGCGCAATATGAAGATACTTAAATTAAGAATATTAACTACCATGACGCTTGAAGAAATTGGCGAAGAGGTTGTCGAAAAATGGGCAAGACCATTATCTAGGCAGAGGGTAGAGCAAGTATTAAAAGATATTTTTAAGCGTCTTAAAAGGGATTCTGATAAGCATCCTGAGTGGCAGCCTTTGATTGATATCTTGGGGCCTCTTATGGGAATTTACTTCAAACCTTCTAAAGTAGATATGCATTTCTTGTTGAAAAATCGCCAAGCCATGAAAGAGTATTTAGAGCGTAATCTTGTTAATCCTGATCTTGTTGTTGAGGCTGCTTTTGGGGTGTTTAATGGGAAAACTCATAAACAAATTGCCACCCAACATGATTTGGATAGAAAAGTAGTAACAAGAAAAGTACAAGCTGCGGCAAAAGCTCTTGCAAAGAGTAGTCGATACGGCCGTTTTGTTCATTTCCTAAGGAGATATAAGGCTGAAGGGTGCTCCGGCATAATTTCAGCCGTTGGTATTCTTTCTATGGGGGCTAAGGGCGGCAGTGGTGATTTTTGGCAGGGGGTGCTCTTGCTTACTTTGGCGTATCTTTTTTTATTGATTGGTTGCTGGGGATTTTCAAGAATTAGGGGTGGTCGAAAAATTCATAGAGATTTTTTTATTAGCGGTTTAGCCTCATTAATGCGGTTTATCGAAGCGGGCATTGGGTTGAAAGATTTAGCAGGCATTAATATCTTCTTATTCAAAGTTGAGGAATTAATTAGATTGCAATATCAGTTTAATTTAGAGAGCGAATCAACTGGTCGGCGCGGTTCAAACGGAAGACATACGCGAAAAGGAATTCAGGAGATTATAGACGAAGCTAGCCAAGCAAATAGAGTAGTAGCGATAAATATCCCTTGGGCAAATGAACGTTTAGTAATAGAAGATGCACAAATAAGAAGAACGCTTAGTAGCGTAAGTTATAGCGTTCGGGGTCCGCCATTACAAATTGTTGCAGTTAAGGCAGTACAGATAATGAATATTGTTGATGACTTTGGCTCAATAATTGATGATTCTGATGCCGGTCCTATCCTTTATATTACAACAATGAATTCCCTCAATGGTTTAGAAACTATCACCCCAGAAAATTTAAACTTTACTCAAGAAACCCTTACCCATGAACATTTTGAATATTACTTAGCTGATATTGATGATCCTCATGGCGAGGCAGAGCGATTATTATCCGAAAGCAGCTTAGCATCGGTAATAATTCTCAGACCAGACAGCGCAATAAATCCAGGCGCTCCTTTATCTGAGGATGAAATATATCGAATAATTAGTAATACAACTTGCCATCTTAAACATTATCCTAGTGAGATGCGGCGTATTGCTAGAGCTTTAACCGGCGGGGTGTGTTATGCCATGGCTATAGAAAAAAATGAGAACGAAACACTAATTATCAGTTGGGAAGTTGATTTAGAGCAGTTAATACTTATTGAGAAGCGTCACACTAAGAAGAATGATTATGGCATCCCGCAAAGTGTGAATGTTGAATATCGGCTCCCTATTACTGGAGAGGAATTCATCTCGGAGGTTCATCACCCCGAAGATAAAGAAAAAGAATTTCAAAAACAATTAGATATTGCTTTTAATCTGTTAAGGCAAAATAAATTTGAAGAAGGCGTGATTGATAGCCTAATAAGTTCCTTATCCCTCGATGAATCTAGCCGCTATAACAATAAAGAGGAAGTCTTATCTCGTATGGCGCGGGATTTAGCAGAGATCGGACTGGGTAAAGCTTGGGCAATATTGACTGCGGCAGTGCAAAAAACGCTTAATCCCCAGGTAATGGATGATGCTTTAGGGGTAGGGTTTCATTTGCAATTTCCACTGCCTTTATTAACTCGTCTTTGGGATTCTAGAAATGATGCGGTTAGAAAGGCGACTCTCACTCATGCTGTTTTCTGCTATGAGCATTATCAACCGAAGAACAATCAATATTTAGGTTTTTTAGAAAATGGACTTAAAGATAGCGAGGCTTGTGTACGCAGGCACACTCTGATGTTGATTTATTCTTTTGGTTTTACAGGGCACGATATTGCAGATCGTTTTTTATCGCAGACGAGGGAATTAATTAATGATCTCGATACTGATGTAAGAGAATCAGCAAGAACTTGTGTTCTGCGTTACAAAGATGAAACAGGTGACACCCAAGACGATGGTGAATGTTTTCCTCTCTTAGTTCCCGATAAAATTCACCAACGAAAAGTAGATGAGCTTGGCCAGGGAGAAGAGTGTGATTTAGCAATGGTGGTATTTAATAAGGGTAAAAATGGGGTTTGGCAATTAGACCCGATTGAATGGCTAGTAGACGATTATTCGCCGCTATTAAGTATTGCGGTAGGGCAATTTGCCAATAAGGTGAGGATGGAGCTTGAAGGCCACAACTATCCGTTTGATCGGTTCGCTCTTTTAACTACATTGAATCCTGAAAAGTTACGTGAAGCGGAGGATCTTAAGCAAATTCATGCTGCCGCGGCAAAGCAAAATCACATTTATGGCGCACATAATGAATTAGTACCAATAAAATTGTTCTCTTATCATCCTTGGGTTTGTTGTGAGTTAGCGGTTTCTAAACCGCAATTAACCGGTGGCTTAAGGCGTCATGAGTTGATGCATTTTACGGAAGAAGGGGTGAGGTCAGAGCATGAGCTTTGGAAACTTGATGCTGATTTCTATTGCAGTATGCCGTGTGAAAGAAAGCGATTCCTTGCCCAAGGGAGGGAAGTAGGGGTAGATAGTGCTTATCTTGGAGTGATAGAACTTGGATTGGGCAAGTATAACTTATCTAATATCATGGTAAAAGGAAATAGATTTAAGTTTTCTCTTGCCGGCGAATTGGATAAAAGCCGAAGCAGCGCGAGGCACTACTTAGATGAAAAATTGTTTCAAGGTAAAGATATAAAACTTCTGATCGATACTTTAGTTGAATTTATTAATACTGCAGATAAAGACATCAACAAAACACAACTTAAAGATTTAATAGAATTAACCTGGAAAGTTTTGATTCAAGCAAGTCAATATACTGCGGCAGAAGATAAGGTTAATTATTTTTTAACGCAATGGACGCTTGAAGCGCTTATCAACAAGGGGATAGCTGAGTTTGTTGGGGGGCTAGAGCAGCTTAAATCCGATATAAGCGGTTTAAATGTCAAATTAGCGAGCGTACCAGACTTAGGAGGCAAAGGGTGCTCTTCTAAGTTAAATTCCTTTTGTCCTTTATGGGCGGGATTGCCTGGTGAAGTGCTTGAATCTTTAACCCATTATTTTCGAGAAGATAGCTTCTTGCTGAGATTATTTCTTAATTTGGTTAACGTTGAGCAGAGTGTGGCGATTGAATCATTTTTCTGGGGGGCTGGGGTTGTTGCTATTGCGGCAATTGTGGGATTCTTTATTAAGCTTAGAGAAGAAAACATACGAGTAGCAGAAGATGCACCTTTTGCTGATGGGTTTACTGTTGCTCTCCGTTCTCTTTTTTTAATTGATTTAGATAAGAATTGTTTAGTTGGGGCAGTTGCGATGGTGCGTGATGAAAATATTAGCATTACGGCGAATCGTTTTATTGAGGCAGGTGCTCAATACAAAGATTTATCAGAGGAGGGGATACTTTTAGGTCGGGCTAAAGAGATTTTGCGTGCGGATGAAGTGCTAGAGGAAGCTGCCGAGAGTATACTTGTTATTGTAGATAAAAAATCAAAAACACTGCATGCGATTACTAAGGAAAAATATGCGCAGTGGTTGGCGCTAGGGAAATTACCAAAAAAACATAAGATTTTTAAAATACTCGAGGCACCACAATATCTTGATAAAAGGCGGGTAGGAGCGAAAACTAGTGATTTAGCGAAAGTTGGTTGGCAACCTCGCTCAGTCGAAGTGAATCAGCGTTTGAAGAAATTTAAACACTTATTTAATAGGGTTTATTCTAAACTGGTTGAGAAAATGAAAGAAGAGCAAATTCCAGTTTGGAGTCGAGAATGGATCGAAAATGAAATTACCGGCATTGTTAACGCCCCCAATGAATCAACGCTAGAGTGCATGTCAACTAGTTTTGGTGGTGTCGAGCGATTTATTGATGAGTTTTTAGCTTTGATTAGTAGACATATCATAGTTCCCGATTGGGATGGTGGTTTTGGCGATAGCTATAAGGTTGAACAATCCCTTGGTGGAGAAATTGAAGAGGATTTTTCTAATGCTGTTTTGGAAATTGTTTCTTTTGTTAAAGGCGGTAGCCGGCGAAATGACGAGAAGGCAGAATTTGTTTTTTTATGCGGGAAATACCAATGGTGCGACGCCGTAAACGGCATTGAATACTCAGATGATGCGTATATTCTTTTTAGTGACGCGTATATTCTAATTAATGGCCAGATCTACACTTTAAAGGGGAGGATTTTTAAATCTAAGCCAGATAATTTAGGAGAAGATTTTTCTCAGTGGAGGCAAGTGCGATCCTCTAATTTTTTGATTGAGGCGTGTAAAAGATTAGCTTTTTCTAACGAAGATGGTCATTATCCAGATGATGAAGAATTGTTAAATAGTTTGCGCAATCGCCAGCTGCTACCCTTAACTTGGCGCTTTATCGATTCTAGAGTTGGGGTGTGGGGTGAAGCCGAAATAATGCGGACCTTTGGAGTGCCTTTTGAGGAGATTAATTTTAGTTTTTTAAGAAATGAAGTTTCCGATGCCGCGCGTAGATTTGGATTAAGGTTTTTACAATTCGATTACGCTAAATACGCAAATAGGCCCCTTTTTGAAAGTGAATCTTTATTGAACGCGGAAAGCTTATCACAGATAGAGGCACTTCGCGTGTACTCTCAGCCATATCATTATGCTCAACCGATCCGAAATGCGAGCGTTGAGATTTTGTTAGTTAACCCTTTAATAAAAGAGCTTTCCAGTGAGTTAAAACAATTATTTTTAAACTTACTTAATACTTGTGATATTACCGAAGGAAGAATTCGCTTGCGAGGCGCTCAGGATATTTTTTCAAGATATCCTTCATTTGTTGATTGTGCTAGTCAGATTTATATTTATAAATTAGAAAAGGATAATTTATGGTGGACTGTTTCTAAAAGCGCGGTTGATGCTAGCCCTATTGAGTTTTGTAGCGCGGTGCCGATACTTCAGGCCTTGGCAAAAATAAACGACTACATCGCAATAGAAGAAGATTACGCGCAGGAAAGCTGTGAACTTTTTGCTATTAGCAGTCAAGGTCGCAAGCAATTATATGATAACAATTGCCTCTTGGAATTGTTTGCGCTGTATTATCCGGAGCTTGTTAATAAGGTAGTTAATCGTTTAAGAGAGATTGATATTGATAAGGATACAATATTTTTACGCCGCATTCAGAAAATTTTATCTGACGGGGACGCGGAAAACATTTACATCTTCAAAACCGGAGAAAACATTTATCATGCGGTTTTAATTTTATTTAATGAACTTGCAGAATATGCGCAAAAGCATCTTGGTCGGGAAATTTTTCCGATTCTTAAATTTAAGGCAAGCCCTCAGGATCGAGTCGGAACAGTTCTGGCAGGGATTGGGTTTCTTGGTGATTATCGAAGAACAACGCAGAGGTCGTTGGTGGTTTGTCGTCGTCATCTTGAAGAGGAGAAATCTTTTTCTAAAGAGATAATGCCGCTGATGAAATTTGTTAAGGAAGAAATCACTGAAAGTAGGGAAATTCCTGAGTGGGAAGCGAGACGTTATCGAGCGTGTGTTAAGGAAACTAAAGAGTTGGTTCTAAAAAGTAGCGACAATGAAAGGAATAGAATTGCAGCGAGTTTAGATGAAATTAATAGAAAACCGTTTTATCGAGTTAGTCGTATGAGCAATTTTTCTGCTGTTCTGGACAACCGCGGTTTATTTTTAGAGGAATCTTTACTTGATTCTAAAAATGAGACTGAATTTAAGATTGCGGTAGTATTTTTGGCGGCGTTGTTAACTGGCATGGGCAGGGCTCCTGCGGAAATTTTTTCTCAAGAGGTAATAAAGGGGATTTCTCGCGACGAAGTTTACTCGCTAATTAATCGCTGGATGATATTTGGTCGAGAGATTGATGCTCAACTTTGTGATGCGAATTTATCAAGTGCAGTGTTAGCGGAAAAATTAGGTGAGAATTCGAAAACTAATCTTTCCGCCAGTGATTATGTTTTGCTGGTGTCCTCTTGGTTGCATCCGCGAATTATTAGTAGTTTGGGCGTGTCAATGCGAAAAAAAGAATGTAAAGATCATATTGAGGGATTACAAGGTTTTGCTCCAGCGCTAAAAAAATATAGTTTTGAGGATATTGTTAACGCTGTCCCTGAAAGATTAGATGAAAAAACGCTTAAGGCTAAAGAGAATCTTTTAAATTGGCACCGTAAGGAAAATTGTGTGGTTTTAGCAATGCGGGATAAGTATCAACTAAGATCGAAACAGGTTTTACCTGCTTTTAGAGGCGCAAGAATGCGATTTAGAAATGGTAAGCTCTATTTTCATAATCAAGATGCAATAGAAGGTGTCATGAAAAAAGGCTGGGATTTTGAGAATATTTATATTACGAAAGATGAGGATGGTTATTGCCATGTGCAATATTTTAAAGATGACGCACCCAGCACTGATGAGTGGTCCCATTTACCTGATTTTATGGCAAATAGTGATGGCTCTGATTATTGGTGGGGAGGAGTGAAAGAAAAGGATCAGATTTCGAGAAGTTTTTTTGATAATTGGAGTAAAGAAGAAGTTGATGAAGCGTTTAGGTTGATTCGTAGTAGACGAAGCGGGATCGGTAAAAAAAATATTATTGACTGCGGGATTGAGTGGGATCAGGGTAGATATGCTGAGATTAGATCTTTGACCTTTTCAGAGATTTCATTACCGGAAATAAAAAGAAATCCAGTTTACATGAAATTGCAAATCGAACCCACTGTAATTGCAGAATATAATTATAAAAGAGGCCTTCTTGTTGTTTACATGAATCAAGTTGCTTTAGGTATTTTAGAGCGAAAAATTATCTCAAGTTGTAGTGATAAGGCGGTATGCCGTATTCTTTGGCGTATTGTTTTGAGGATTATTTCCCGCCATGCGGGAGCGGAAGTAGTAGACAACAAAACGCATGGTCAGGCTATCTTCTATCAGCGTCGGGATTTAGATTATGGAAAATACAACAATATTGGTGTGTGCCTAGAGCAAGCACAGGGTGGTTCGATGCGGATTATGCAAGCCTATAATAAACTTAACAAAAAATTAGAGTGTTGGCGCTCAACTAAAGAGGAAGAAATAATTAAGCTAATTACGCAGGATCACGATGAGCTTCTTAGATTAAGGGGGCGTTTTGAGAAAAGTCACGAGCAATTAGGTTTGCGCCTGCGAGAAATTTATTCTTTAATTAATGATGGGTTTTTCTCTGCAGCCGCGAGCAGTATTGAAAGTGTGATTAGAAATGAACATCTTAAATTAGAATTGGAGTATGGGTATATTTTAGATTTACTTTCAAGGCTGTGGAGTGCTGTTGAGGATATGGATGGCATTTTGGCTCAGCGGCGGGTGCAGATAGCAATAGCTAAACTAGATGAATTAATTGTGACATGGCAAATAATAGCTGAATACCAGGATCAATTAGTAGAATTTGAATTAAAAAATGATGAAGCGGTTGATCGAACTAGGTTATTGAGAGATGTTTTTAGTCGTTATATTGATCGGTACCCTTGGTTAGTAAATTCCTTGCACAGACATATTATTTCATGGGCGGAATTGTATCAAAAAGTAATGATTCCTGCCAGAATTATGAGTCTGCAAAACGGCCCCGTTGAAAATCCTGTATTTGCTGTGAGTACAACTTATATCTATATGTTGGAATTAGGAGAGACAAAGATAATTCTAGGTGACGAAAGGTTAAATAGATTATTGGGAGCCTTGCGTGATACTAGCCGGTTTCTCATAAGAGCTGAAGGAGAAAGCGCAATTAGCGAAAATTTAGAAAAGTTGCTCATTGCTTTATCTGAGGATTATCGATTAAATGAACAACAAAGAGATCTTTTGATGGGTTCTTTGCCGGAAAAAAATGCAGGGTCAGACCTGAAAAGTGGTTGGGGGAGGTTTTCGCATAAGGTGAATCAGCATTTAGAAGGGAATGATGAGTTGTTTAGACATGTTTATGAGAAGTTTTCTGCTTTGCTTTGTGAGTCTCAAGAACGTTGGAATCGAACCAGAGCAGTAGAGGTACTAGAGGGTATTTGTGAAAGCATACAAGGCTACAAGCTTAATACTTTATCGGAAGGTTTTTCTACACAAGAAGAGTTTATTGACCAATTTTTAGCGTTGGTTGCGATGAACATCTTCGTTCCAGATCAGGATCAAGCTTTACCGAATTTGTTTAATGTAGTTTGGCCATTGTGTGATGAAGTTGAACCAAATTTTACCAGGCGCATAGATAACTGCGATGTTATTTCTTTGGGGGGGGTTGCTTGTTTGCGCAGAAATCGCTTCGAAGGCTCGACCCTTGCCTTTTTGGAGAGTTGCTACATAGGCATTGATGGCAAAGTAATTGATCTTAAGGGTATGGTTTTTAAAGATGGTCTTTTAATTGATCGTTCGGATTATTCCCAGTGGAAACACATACGTTACTTCGAATGGTTGGTTAAGCTGTCTGAGAACTATCACACAAAATATGGTAAATACCCAGAGTTAAAAGAATTATTCAAAGAAGAAAACAGATCAAAGTTGCTCAGTTGTTTGCCCGAATATCCTAATGGTGAAATGAATCAATTGCGCAGTTACGCAGAGATCGTAGCAATGCAGGTTTTTGGTGTGCCGTTGTGGGAAATTAATTTTAGCCTTTTGGGTGATGACAGCGAAATTATTCAACGCAGTATCTTTAAGCTAGTTCAACGTAGTCAGATCAGAAAGTACGTCCATAATTTTAATGGTTTTCGAAGGCTTCTTCTTTTGGCTGAAGCAGACCCAGATACTTTTAATCAGATAGTTGATTTAGCGTTAGGAGTGGAGAGCTATGAGTTTTTGCGTCTTTGCAAAGACTCAACGAACATTAAGAATTTAAGGGAAGAATTATTAATACGTCAGGGTATTTGCGAAGGAACAAAAGCAGGCGATCTCTTGCTAGAGAAAAATCTCATAATTAGATTATTAGGTCCAAAGCTGCGTAAGATTTTTATTAATCTCCTTGCTCCCAGCGATATTAGAGAAGACGGAAAAATTAGGCTCTTAGGTATTCAAACCGCTCTTTTAGATTCACGCTTCGAAAATGCTACCCCTAATTTATTCGTTTGGGAGGATTCTAGCAAACAAATCAAAGCTGCTCAGCATGATTACTACTGGAAGGTGGTAACCAGCAAAGAAGCTGACCGATTAAGAGCCGATTCCAAATTTAACAAGATAATTTATCCCATTCTTAAGGCTCCTGCTGATACGTGCGATTGGATAGTAGAAGAAAGGGGTCAGACCCCAAAAGTTGGTCCCTGTGGACTTGGGATAACTGATGAAGATGGTGTGATGTATGGGGGGGTGCGCCAGAGCATTGAAGAGAAGATTAGTGGTTGTAGTCGGGGTTGGTATGGTGATTTACCTGAAGAGATACGAATGATAATTGATAATTATGGTCGAGGTTTGGCGGATAGGTTGAGTGAAAGCAATGTTATTGTTCTTTTTCCTAAAGATGGGGAAGATATTAAGGCTAGGCCGTTTATTCGGTTTTATTCGGATGATCGTTTTGTTCTTGCTTATTGTAATGGCAAAAATGTCTATATACCTTTGGGGTTGATTGTGTGTTTAGCTAAGCATAAGCGATTTGATTTATTAGAGAGATTAATTGATCACGAAGATGATCGTCTTTTGAGTAGAAAAAAGAGCCTACTTGATTTAAAAATACAAAGTGAAAAGTTGGCTTGTGAAATTAATAATTTGCTTCTCTATATTGAAGATATTGGCAATTCTTTTCTTGATAAAGGATACCAAATAGATCCGCAGCCATTAGGTGATGGGTACTTTGCTTTTGTTTATCGTGCCACAAGGATAGAAGATCAAAAAGTATTTGCGATTAAAGTTACCAAGCAGAATTTAGATGTAGAAAGATACGTTTATGATAAAGAAAGTCATGCGAAGGGTAAGAGTTGTGGTGTCGAAATAGAAGAGCTTAATGGTTTTGTGACAATTTATGAGGAAGGTACGATACCAGCAAGTTGCGTCAGAAACAGTCCCCCGTATATTAAAAATTATTTTTATCAGATAATGGAGTTTATTAAGGGAGATAGCTTAAGGAGTCTTAGGAGGAAGGGTTTCTTTATGGAATTAGGTACTATCGCATTGATCGATCAGTTAGTAGAGTTGGTTGGTGATGTAGCTTATGCACACAAACGAGGCCTAGCTCATGGCGATATATTCCCCGAGAATGTGATGGTAACTTCGAAAAGGATGGTTATTGTCGACCGCCTTAAGTGCATGCGACGCGCTACCGATAAACGATGGTCTCATGAGAAATCACCTTCTTTTCAGGAGAATGACAAAGAACAATTATACAGATGTGTTTTGGAGCTCTTAAGGTCCAGTCATGAATCGGATAGATATGCAAAAACGGTGATTAACCAGATTTACCAGAGGTTTTGTGATCAGCCGACACGCTATAGTCTTGCAGATTTTTCCGAAGCATTGCTTGAGCTTCAGAGAGGAATGCGGGATCAGGCCCCGAAAGCTGAATTTACGCCTTTAGGTTCTTTGGCGGATAGTCAATTTTGGCCAGCAGTAGAAGAGAAGCTGGCGAAATGCGAGTTCGGAGTCGAGCTTAAGGACAAGAGCAGAAGATATTATCACAAGGAAGAACTGAGCAGGCTATGTTTACATTGGACTTCAGATATGCGCACAACATTGTCTGGACTTGATTTTATTGACAGCGTTCAGGTAAGACAGGGTTTTTTATCATATTTCTTTGCAGTTACACAGAAAGGCTGGATGACTAAACATTTTTGGCTTGAGGTGAAATTTATAGGAGATGATACTTGGTATGTTTTAGACAGGACGCTTGGTCAGTTTGCTACAAGGCCTATCGTCGATTGCTGGGCACAAAATAAGAGAGGATTCGGTTTTTCCAATGATTGCTTTTTCCAGGATCAGGGAATAAATAATAGCGATCAGTTATTGTCAAAGTTAGAAAGATTTGACGCTAACCTCGGTTTTTATGGGCCAAAAGATGAATATCTATTTACGAAGAAAGTTTACCTCGGCCCTTGTGGTCTGAACGTAACTAACCAAGCCGGTCGTATGGATAGAGATGCACAGCACAGCACCGAGGCAGCACTTCAAAAGAGTGAGCATGGCAAATACAGTGATCTGCCTGAAAAAACACGTGATACAATCGAGGATCGTGATCCAGCTTTAGCAGATAGTTTAAAAGAAAATAATGTTGTTATTCTTCTTTTTGAAGATGGAGTAGATGGCAGAGCCCCGCCGCATATTTGGCGTGATTCAGAAACTCGCTTTCTTCTTGCCTACACCGAAAACAAACAAAAACACTTCCCTTCCGAATTAATCACAGTCTTAGTTGCCCACGATCGATTTGACCTATTAGAGAGATTAATTGATCACGAAAATGATCGTCTTTTGAGTAGAAAGAGTTTATCTGAATTAGACGACCAGAGTCAGGCGCTTGCTCGTGATATTAATGACCTGCTTTTTTACATTGAAGATATCCGTAAATTTTTTCTTGCTAAAGGATACCAAATAGATCTGCAGCCATTAGGCAGTGGAACGTTTGCTTTTGTTTATCGTGCAGTGAGGATGAAAGATCAAAAAGTATTCGCGATTAAAGTTGCCAAGCAGGGTTTAACGAGGAGACGATATACTTGCGACAGCCAAAGACATAAGCTAGGCAAGAAAAATAATACTCCAATAAAAAGGATTAACGGTTTTATAACAATCTATGAAGAAGGGGGTATACCGGCAACTCAGGTGAGAAACACCCCGTCGTACATCGAAGAGTATTCCTACCAAATAATGGAGCTTCTTAAAGGGGATAATGTTTCTGGTCTTCATCAAAAAGATTTTTTTAAAACAATAAGTCTTGCTGCATTAATTGATGAGTTGATAACGGTGGTTGGTAATGTAGCCGCTTTGCATAAACGAGGAGTGGCCCACGGTGATTTAGGAACAATCAATATGATGAGAACTTCCCAAGGGATAGTTATTATCGATCGCTTTAAGTTTATGCAGTCGATTACTGATGTATGTTTAAATGATAAATATCGTCTAGGGGAGCATGATAAGTTTCTCTTGTATCGAGCTATAATTCGGCTTTTAAAGCGAGTTGTGTCGTCAGATGTATATAGGAAAAATGTGATTAATCAATTTGATAGTGTCTGGCGCTTTAAGGGCGGGGTTTATGATTTTTCTGAATTAATTACTGCTTTGATAGATCTTAAGTCAGAGTTTGAAAGGAATAAGCGTGTAGGCGATGTGGTAATGCAGGCAAGCCAAGCGCAAAGAATGGAAAAGAGGTATCCCAAGATACGCGCTGCATTGGCGTTGATTGCTGCTGGGGTTATTTCGATGGGGGCAGCAGCGCCGCAGGATTGGTCGACGGTAATTTCGACAATATTTTTTCTGTTGGTAATGTATCTGTTTTATAGTTTACCTAAAATGAGAAGAGCTGATAAGCTTGAAGAGAAAAACAGAACGATTGAGACGGTATCTTCAGAAACATTTCCCTGGATGAAAGTGACAATTGGCTCCAGCTATAAATCAATACCTAGACCGCAAATTATATCAAGTGAGGGCGTTGATGCTGGTCCGGAAAATTTTCGAATTGCTAATTCTATAATTGATCATTTTCTTGCATGTTATTGTGATCAGATGAGTAAGGGGAAATATTTGCCTTCTTTTGATAAAATGACTCTTATTTTTTGCCCAAGATTTCCTGCTTCAATTGAAAAAAAAGCTGTTTTAGGCTATTACATTGCGAGCTCTCCAGAAGATGAATTTTATATTCCCTACAATATCTTTGTTATGGAACCTCCTGATGGCTTTATGCTATGTCTTATTTTGAGTCAAAATTGTTTAGTGCAGGTAGTCTCAGAATTGCTTGATGAATCGATCGAGACCGTAATTGCGCGTTTTATTATGATGGGGATTAATCTCAACGATTTATCAGGAACTCATATGAACCTAGGTAAGGTCGTGCAAATTTTATGTTCTGATCAAAAAACTCTGTATTATGATTCGGTATTAGCAGGAGTTTTTGATAATATCCGCATCCATCGCAATGGCGATTTAGATCATCAATGGCATGCAGTAACTCGCCAAGAAGCCGAGCAATTGTTAAAAGACAACCCTAACCTAAAGATTTATTCTATCCTCGACGCTCCTGTTGGTTGCAATGATTGGGTGGGGGGTAAAAGTAGGGCATCAATTGATTTAAGATTCGCGGTGTTAGATGCAAGCTGTAATTATTCTGGTGAAAATGGACAACTGCCATTTTTAATTAAAGCAGCTTGCATTTTTTTTAATGATGTAGTTGTTGAGCAAAAGATCGCGATTGATTCAGAAGAAGCAGAGAAATTAATTGAAGAATATATAAAGTTTATCAATGAAAACCCCGGTTTTCGTCATATTATAAGTGGGAAAGTCTCTTATGATGGTATGTTAAGAATGATAAAGCTTTGGTGCAAAGATGTAAGTGATTTTCATTCTACACAGACCCCCAAAACCGGTCCATGCGGACTTGGGATAACTAATGAAGCCGGTCGTATGGATTCAGATGCACAGCGGGATACCGAGGCGGCACTTCAAAAGAGTGAGCATGGCAAATACAGTGATTTGCCTGAAGATATACAAGAGGCGATTGAAGACGAAAACCCAAAGATGGCTGCGAATCTAAGAAAGCAGAACGTTGTTATTCTTTTTTTTGAAGATGGAGTAGATGGCAGAGCCCCGCCGCATATTTGGCTTGACTCAGAAACTCGTGTATTGTTTGCCTGCGCTCGGAAAAAAATAAAATACTTACCTTCCGAATTAATCACAGTCTTAGTTGCCCACGATCGATTTGATTTATTAGAGAGGTTAATTGACCACGAAAATGATCGTCTTTTGAGTAGAAAAAGTTTGCCTGATTTAAAAATACAAAGTGAAGAGTTGGCTCGCGAAATTAATAATTTGCTTTTTTATATTGAAGATATCGGCAATTTTTTTCGTGATCGGGGGTATCTTATTGATTCGCAGCCATTAGGTAGTGGATCTTCTGCTTTTGTTTATCGTGCCACAAGGATAGAAGATCAAAAAGCATTTGCGATTAAAGTTACCAAGCAGGATTTGAGCGAGATATTCTACAATTATACTAAAGAAATATATTATAAGAGTAAAAGAAAAGGAGTTTTAGTAAAAAAGATTAAAGGCTTTGTGACGATTCATGAGGAGGGTGCAATTTCATCTAGCTGTGTGATAAGCGGCCTAAAACATATTGATGAGTATTTCTACCAAGTAATGGAGCTTCTCGAAGGGGATAATATATATGATCTTTTTGAAAGAGGGTTCTTTAGGAAAGTGAACATTATTTTGTTGATTGATAGGTTGGTGGAAGTGGTTAGGAACGTGGCTACGTTGCATGGGCAGGGATTGTTTCATGGTGATATACGCATGGGAAATATGATGTGGATCCCCCAGGAGGTAGTCATTTTTGATCGTAATGAATATATGAGACCAATCGTTAGGCAGCAGAGTTATGATCGGCGTGAATTGCATGAAGTTGTTTCAGAACTTTTAAATCAAGCCGATTCGTCATTAGATGAGGAGGTTAAAAATAAGATTTTTGAATTTAAAACCAAAGTTGATACCCGCAATTTAGAGACTTTTGCCGAAGGCTTACGCCAACTTAAAACAAAATTAGAGCCATCACAGGTTAAGACCCCAGCCATTACGTTTGAGCCATTAACCCTTTCCTTTTCAGACTATCTTGATTATTCATCAATTTTTGATGAAGAAGCGATCGACGCACTTATTGGGGATTTAAGCTTGAAGGAGGTGACCAAAGATTCGGAAATTATTTTATTGGTGCACCCTTATTTTATACCTGCCTATGATGAATGGAGTTATCCTTCTACTCAGAAGATAGATGTGCGATACTATGACGATTATGTAAGAAGATGGAGGGCATTACTAAAACGTAAGAAGAGAACCACTTTTATTTGCTTGGTTTGCGAGGATGAAAGTGTTTCAATGGCTGGATTAAGAGGCGTATCTTCCCCAGGGCGTCATATGGGAGTTTTTAAGAAATTTTTAAAAGAAATTCAAAATCAGAATACCGTGCATACTTTTATTATTATCCCTACTCATTCGTTAGCACCGGAAATCATTACCAGTAAAGAGTGCAGATACGAAAAAGAAAGATCGTGGAAAGCGCTTAGCATTTTATTAAAAAAGATGCTTGAGTTTACGCAACAAAAGAAACTTTCTGTTGGGGGAGAGGTGTATTATTTTTTAGTTTGTGACCGACCACTAGGGGGATGTTTAGGGGTAAGTCTAAGTAGGCTTAGATCTGCGGG
>JAAEQW010000138.1 GCA_024231025.1 Candidatus Omnitrophota bacterium | reverse complement strand
CCCCCGATTGGGACGATCAATCAAGATGTTCCTCAAAAGGTACGGATAAACCTTATGCTCGCTATTCCTTTGACTTAGCTTCGGTTTCGGGTAAATCGCCTCAATCCCCATAAGACGCATCAACCTTTGAACCCGTTTTCTGTTTAGGAACTTCCAAAAAACTATTTTACCCAATTTCATAGTTTCACTATATAATACGATCATCTGTGATGATAGGCCCAAAAAGGGCTACCAACTTAAGTCGGGACAAAAATACAGGTCATTAGGGCTCTAAATTCGGCAAGTGTCCCACTATGAACTGTCGCGTAAGTGCTTTGTTTTACATAATGTCCCACCTGGTAGTCGGAAAATTCAAATATGAAAGTAATGAATGGATGCTGAGAAAAAAGATCTTATTAAAGATGCGGCAAGAAGATTAAAAGGTTACCAAAAACGAGAATATATAGCTAAGATATCATTAGAGTATTTTCAGGGAAATGCTCGCAAGACCGAACGAGAGATGGGATGGGGAAGAGAATGTGTTCAAAAAGGCATAAGGGAGAAAGAAACAGGGATAAGATGCATAGATAATTACAAAGCAACGGGAAGAAAAAGAACAGAAGATAAACTACCCAATCTACGTGAAGATATAAGATCTTTAGCTGACCTTCAAACACAAGCGGACCCATCAATGAAAAGTGGTTCGTTGACCTATACACGCATTACTGCAAAAGCCATGCGACAAGCTTTGATAGAAGAAAAAGGATACACTGATGATGGGCTGCCTTGTGAGGCGACCATAGGCAACATATTGAATCGTTTAGGATATAATTTAAAAAGAGTTCTAAAGGCAAAACCCAAAAAAAAATTGAAGAAGTTGATCAAATATTCGAGAATGTATGGAAAGCAAACAAAGAGTCTGATGAGAACCCTGAATCATTAAGGATTTCTATTGATGCAAAAGCAAAGTTAAAGATAGGTAATTTTTCAAGGGGAGGAAAATCACGAGATACAGAGCCTAAAAAGGCGGACGATCACGACATGAACCCCGACGAAAAATTAGTTCCTTCAGACATAGTAAACGACCCTCCAAAACCCCCTATTTTTTGGACAGTTCAATTTAACGTGGATCTTCCCCGACCTCAATAACCATCAACTTTCCTGACGGTAATCTGGTTGCTAGGTATGTCAACTTACGGCATAGTT
>JAAEQW010000137.1 GCA_024231025.1 Candidatus Omnitrophota bacterium | reverse complement strand
TGCTACTACGACAGTTGGTAATAAATCTTCAGTGGCATCTTTTTTCAAACTAAAACTATCATCAAAACTTGTTCTAACAACTTGTGCTAAATCCATAATAAATTACCTTAATCAAAACTGTTGTACTTTCATTTTTAGTAGTGGCGGCTCAGAGATCACTGAGGTGGCCCCATTTGTCTAGACATTTTTTTTAAGATTTTAAGATATAAAATCTCCTCATATTTATCTCAAAAAAGCAGGTTAAAAACTCAACCTACACCAAGTAATTCTATTACCTACCACAGCATGTTATCATAGCCAAACGGTACAGACTGAAGAGCCGATGACCGTAACACTGGTTATGGGCGGCTCCGGCCGCCTTGGCCTATAACCTGTGTTTTCAAATACTTCAGGTTTGGACGGAGTCCAATTCAAATAAATCAGCCATAGGCTGACATATTTTCACCCATTAGTATAGAAGTACACTTCAGCTGGAGTTTTGTATCCTAATGACTGATGTGGCCTCTTGTTGTTGTAAAACTCAAAATATCTTTTAATTTCCTTCTGTGCTTCTCTAACAGTATTTAACGATAACATGTATATGCATTCATATTTTAAACTGCGCCAAAGCCTCTCAACAAAGACATTATCTAAGCATCTACCCTTACCATCCATACTAACCATAATTTGATTTTGGAGCAGCAAGTTTACGAATTTATGGCACGTAAACTGCGACCCTTGGTCTGTATTAAATATTTCGCAACTTGCTTCATGCAACAACCTTCCAAGTGTTTCTATGCAGAAATCAGCTTCTAAGCTAATACTTATTTCCCAGTCTAAAACATATCGGCTAAACCAATCCATAATTGCCATCAGATATATATAGCCTCCACATAAACGAATATACGTTATGTCGCTACTCCATACTTGGTCACATTTTACAATCTCAACATCACGCAACAAATATGGGTATCTGGTGTGCTGCTTATTTGGTTGGCTTGTATTTGGTTTTGGGTATACCGCTTCTAAGCCTAATATCTCATAAATGCTTTTTACTTTTTTCCTCCCAATATTATGACCATATCTTTGTAAGTAAGCCGCCATTCGCCGTGTACCGAAAAATGGAAACTCTGTATAAATTTCATCAACCTTATTAATTAGCTGTAATTTCGCTTGGCCTATGGGCTCAGGCTTATAATAATATCCTGACCTTGATATACCAAGCAGCTCACATTGCCTTTTTATACTTAACTCTAAATTATTCGGCTCAATCAGTTTTTGTTTTTCGTTAACCGAATAGTTCAGATTTTTTTTTCAACCAATCTCTTTCGACCTCTAATTGTCCGATTTTCCTGTACAGTTCTTCTACTAACTGATCATTCTCAATATTAACTTTTTCCTTTTTACTGGAGAAAATTTCTACCATCCCAGCCTTTAGCTTATTTTTCCAACGATTAATCTGGGTTGGATGGACCCCATATTTTTGGGTTAGCTCATTAAAAGTTTTATCTCCTTTTAAGGCTTCCAGCGCAATCGTTGCTTTTTCGCTTGCGCTATACATTTTTTTCGATGGTCTACCTCTCATTT
>JAAEQW010000136.1 GCA_024231025.1 Candidatus Omnitrophota bacterium | reverse complement strand
CACCCCATAAACCTTTAACTTTCATTGAAGTAAGATGTCTAATAGTTGTCTGTCTCATTTCTATAGTCTCTATACTGTGTGCTTTTTGCCTTTTCATTGGCAACCGTGATTTTGCCGTTAGCTTTATCTTTTAACATGATTAACCTGTCAAGCTCTAAAATTTGACTCTGTTAGCCTCCAACTTAAACCGGGACAAAACCTGGCAGGTCTTCTTGGCCTATATTGGAGACCTGCCAAGTTTGGAAGCGGGTAGCCGCTCTGTCTTCACTATGTATGCATCACGTCCAGAAAAATCAAGAGCTTGCCTGGATACTTGCGTAAACCTAGGCTGATAAAAATATAATTACTTTGAAAATCATGCTGTTACAGCAAATATTTTGGTTTTTTTCCGTAACCTGTTGATTTTCATCCCGCCAAAGCTCAAATATTGCACCTTAAATAAAGATTTTCTGACAGATTTTTACAGGGTTGAAATTCACCGTTTTTGTTCTTTTGGATAAATCATATGGCTCATGCCGGCAATCGGGTGAAACAGGTCATTTCCGTGTTCGCGGGAATGACGGTTTCAAAAGCCCGGGCCGTCATGCCCGCAAACGCGGGCATCCAGGCATCGCCTCGAACCACCAGCCATCAAAGTTTATCCCTGGAT
>JAAEQW010000135.1 GCA_024231025.1 Candidatus Omnitrophota bacterium | reverse complement strand
TTCCAGGAAAAGTGAAATGCAAAAATATGAGATAGTTTCGATAAAGTATGAAAAAGCAAAGGACTAGGGAAAACAGAAGTACAATCAAATGCATCCAAGGCGGTTTTTTAATGAAGTATGAAAAAGCAAAGGACTAGAGAAAACAAAAGTAAGTAATAATATAACGTGTGACAGAAAAACATATTCAGCGGTTTTTCATCGGCACGAATGTCTTGCTACGCTATTTGAGCAGCTGTTCTTGTGTTGTTTCAAGAAAATGTGTGCAGAAATATACGCCAATGTATTCGGCCGCGTATGACGCGCCAACAACTGTGAAATGCTTTGTTATTTAGATGATGTAATAGGCTAAACCTTATCAATTCTACTGTAAATGCTTATTTGGTTTACCCAACAAAGTGCTGACCGAACAAAGTAATTAGCGATCAAAGCTCAAAGCTATGACATTTTACGACTACCGTATTTTAAATCAACTACTGCTAGAGTTCGTTTGGTCTTGGATGCAGCAATCCGCCCCCTTCTCGCTTTAACCTGATTGGCGGAAATCAAAAATCTCAAGTCAAAAATCTAATATCTGGTTTACAAAAGAATTAGAGGAGACTTCCGGCTATCAAATGA
>JAAEQW010000134.1 GCA_024231025.1 Candidatus Omnitrophota bacterium | reverse complement strand
TTTGGCGCCAATTTCTAACCATTCAACAATTCATGTAACCAGATGGTGGTCAAAAATTGATTTTTCTAAAAATGGAGTACTGTAGCATTTCTGGATTCAGCATTAAGAAGTAAGCCTAAGTGCGAGGTGTCGTCAATTTTAAAAAAATGATTTTTTTCAATATGTTTCCAGAAGAAAGTGACATATTTCTTTGAAAATTCAAAATGGCGCCAAAAATTGATTCAATGCAAATTGTGTGGTAGCCCTGCTGTTGTTGGAATGAGAGGATGCGCAAGTGGGCAGGAAGCAGAAAGAGTCCAAAGACTGAAATGTTTTTTATTCCGTCCTCCGCGAAAACTGAACCGAATGATTTTAAATTTGGTGCAGTAACTATGTCGGGTGTCCGGATCCTACAGCCCTTGGAAGCCCTTGCAGCGATGCAAATTGTGAGAGTAGCAAGCGAAAACGTCAGGGGTGGTCACAAAAATTCGCCTAAATTTACCTCCGAAGTGAACTATTAGTGTCAACCTTAGAGTTATAGGGTCAAATTACACACCAATCGATTCGTCTCAGCGAGCTGATTCGATTGGTGTTTATACCTTTCCTCTATTTGGAACCGTTTGGCAGAAAATTCAAAAGATCTGTTTTTGAAAAGAGGAGTGCAAGTACGTAAGAAATTAATATTGCAGCTGTAGCGAGGATTTTAATATCAATCGATTCGCCTTGGTGAGATAAGAAAAAATCGAAAATAAACTTATTCCATATTCTAAGTTGTTTGTTGGTCCAAAATCGAAGAAATTTCGGATTAAGGCTGCATCAAGGTGGTTATTGCACTGTGGCATTTCTGTTTGTGTTTGGTATCAATC
>JAAEQW010000133.1 GCA_024231025.1 Candidatus Omnitrophota bacterium | reverse complement strand
ATTATTTGGCAGCTGGAAGGTTGGCGCTGAGACACTCGGCAATGGCATATCCAGTTCCATATGGCAGAGAAAAGATTGGGGCATTCCATTCTTGGGGCATTCCCTTCAGTAGAGTGGTGCAACTTTAGTGATGGCGGCTGAGCTGGTGGCAGTGATTATTTGGCAGCTGGACGGTTGGCGCTGAGACACTCAGCAATGGCATGCGTATCGAGTTCCATACGGCAGAGAAAAGATAGAATTCGAATAAGGAATAAAAAAATAAACTTTAAGAAAAAAATGGATGACATTTTCGATTTCACCATTAAAAACACCGACATATGACAATTTTCATGAATTATAAACAAGTTTTATTTTTAGTGAATTTTCATGCTGAATTGGTCTGTACATATTTTTACAATCGTACCGAGCGTAAGAGATTGGCTAAAAATATATCAAATATAATGTGTATCTATGCTCTATTAAATCCAAAAGTTTACATTCAAAAATAGTGAGCATTGATTGAGAAACAGTATTTTAAAATCATGGGGAATTTTGAGGGGAATTTTGAGACACCCTGCACATCAAAACTTCACAAAGCTCGCACAGTTGTTACCTTTGCATGTTGGTCCCCTGTAGCCACAGACACACTTGCATTTAAACGCATTTAGCAAATCCTCACATGTTCCTCCATTGTGGCATGGATTAGGAATGCACTCATTCACCTCTATACCAAAAAAGTCACTGATTTGAAATTTCAGCATCTAATAGCAACACTAACCTGCTGTACATATTACACTATAGATATACAGGGTGTTTTTTTTAAATGATTACGATTAGAAATTGGAATAACTCGGAGACTGGGCAACCAAATAGCAGCAATAGGCGGCAGGCGCCCATTGGAGCCATTTTTGAGGGAAGCGCCTCTATGCTTTAGCATTGTGGGAAAAAGTGCTTCCCTCGATT
>JAAEQW010000132.1 GCA_024231025.1 Candidatus Omnitrophota bacterium | reverse complement strand
TTCTATAACGAGCTGAAAGGGTACAAGGAATCCCCAACCCAAAAAGAACAAAATCGGTTGGATGAAAACTTCGAAACAATTTTTACCCAGAAAACAGACTTTGAAACCCTGAATTTAGCTCTTCAGCACCTACATAAAAATAAATCGGAACTTCTCTTGGTTCTCGACAGGCCGGAGATTCCCCTCCATAACAATCTCAGTGAAAATGATATCCGTGAGTATGTAAAAAGAGGGTATCCACTTAAGGCGGGACAGCCTGCAAAATCAGGCAATTGCGCAGACCGTCGCAAACTGTTCATAGCGGGACTTTTGCCGAATTCGGAGATCTCAGAACCCGAACTTTTAGGGCTTGGTTCTAACCTCGGCCAATATGGGTTAGGAAAAGTATAGTTCATTGGCTTTGGCGGGTTGTGTTTTTCAAGAAATAGTTTTGGGTTTCAGAAAAGACAAAATGAATATTCTTAAAAGATAATGTAGATAAAAATTGCTCGATTTTGTATTAGTTTTTTCCGACGAAAGAACAAACCATTCAAAAAAGAGCAATTTATGGCTTCATC
>JAAEQW010000131.1 GCA_024231025.1 Candidatus Omnitrophota bacterium | reverse complement strand
GCTCATTTAGAAATGTCACAAACGTATGCATTAATTGCATCGACGATTAAAATTTTTTCATATTATGTTAAGATTTACTTGTCCTTTTCTGATCCTTGGGGGACACATTTAAGTACTTCGTGATGATCTTGCCTTGATTTGCCAGTGGGCTAAAGAATGGCAACTTGTTCTTGCTTTTCTAAAATGTGAAATTTTGCATTTGGGCTCAAAAAATCCCAGAACCGATTATTTCCTTGGATTAATTAAACTAGAAACTCAGGAGTCGTTGCGCGATCTCGCTATCCAAATGTCGCCATCTATCAAATTTTCTGAGCACATTTCTCTTATAGCAGCTAAAGCGATGCAGCGTACATCTTTATTATTCCGTGCTTTTTCAACAACCAAAGTTCAACCATACATACGGGGTTTTAAACCGTACGTCCATCCTATTCTTAAGTATTGTAGTCCGGTATGGAACCCTCATTTAACAGGCGATATTTCAAGACTCGAGAGAGTGCAGCGGTATTTTACCAGAAGGCTTCTCATTCGATCAGGTCAAGCACCACTTTCTTATCAGGACCATCTGCTTCTTTTTGAGCTGGAGTCTCTTCAGCTCAGGAGGTTAAAGATGGACCTGATTTATTACTATAAAATTCTAAATGAGCAAATTTCCCTAGATCCAAATGCCTCCTTTACCCAGAAAACTGCATCAAAAACTTGGGG
>JAAEQW010000130.1 GCA_024231025.1 Candidatus Omnitrophota bacterium | reverse complement strand
GTTGGCGGAATGCTGATTTCGTAAAAAATTCCTCCAACATTAAGAGTAACCTTCGTCTCTTCTTTTATCGCAAGTTTTCCTTTTATTCGAGTAATCATTTTTTACCTAAAAGCCTGCCAAGCTTTTGCTCATGTGCAAAAGCAACTGCCAACGAATAGGCATCAGCCGTATGTACCGACTCAAATTGCTGTCCGGTTATGTTTTCTGCCATTTTTTTTACTTGAGTTGAGTTTACATTTCCTCGTCCAAGAAAAGATTTTCGTGCGCGAGTAGAAGAAAATTCAAAATAGTCCAAACCCCACCGATAAGTAAAAAGTGCAACAACACCCTTAACCTGCGCCAACACGCCCATTGTTGTAGGGTGGCGATGGTGCGAATACAATTTTTCAACAATAATCGCTGATGGCTTGTATTCTTTAACCTCTAACTCCAATTTTTCAATAATGCAGTCGAGTTTTTGCGGTAATGTCGCACTCCGTGAAGGTTTAATTTGCCCTTCCTTTACTATGTGTGCATTTGCGCTTTTTATTGCGCACACCGCATATCCACACACCTGTATACCAACATCAACAGCAATAACTATCATTGATGCACTCTATCAAATTCAAAGCTCAAAGCGCAAAACTTAAAGTTATTGTACGCTACCGCGTAACTATATGTTTTTCTTCTAGCTGTTATTAAAATTTTTAGTTTTGCACTATAGTTTTGCATTTTGCGCTTTAAGTTTTACGTTTTCTAAAGCTCTTGAGCAATCTCTTCTAGGATATTGTCCGGAATATCGAAATTAGCGAAAACTTTTTGCACGTCATCCTGATCTTCTAAAGCTTCAACTAAAGCAAGAACCTGCTTTGCTTGAACACCATTTAACTTAATCGTAGAATTGGGCACTTTCGTAATATCAGCAGTCTCCCAATTAAGCCCTTTTTCCTTTAAAACTCCCTTTATAGTTTCTAAATCCATCGGATCACAAGTAATTTCGTAAGCTTTATCGCCAGTTTTTACATCTTCGGCGCCGGCATCAACCGAAAGCGAAAAGATCTCTTCTTCATCAATTAATGTTTTATCAACCTCAATATAACCTTTAGCCGTAAAAATCCAAGCAACGCTACCTACTCCTGCCATATTTCCATTGCGCTTAGAAAAAATATTACGCACTTCAGCGGTTGTTCTATTTTTATTATCAGTCAAACCTTCAATTAAAATCGCAACACCTGCAGGACCATAGCCCTCAAAAGAGCAGTTTTCATAAGTTACACCCGGTAATTCTCCGGTACCCTTTTTAATGCCTTTTTCGATGTTGTCCTTAGGCATGTTGGCTTCTTTCGCACGATCAATAGCAGTTCGAAGACGAGCGTTGGTGTCGGGGCTTCCTCCGCCTTCTTTTGCAGCTACTGTAATTTCCCGGATTAGCTTTGTAAAAAGACGTCCTCTTTTTGCATCGGCTGCACCCTTCTTATGCTTAATACTCGCCCACTTATTATGACCACTCATACAAACCTCCTTACACTAAAAATCCGGCTGCTTTTTTTGACAACTTGTCCGCTTCTTTATTTTTTTCCCGACCAATGTGACTAATTTTAAATTTATCTAATTGCCCAATAAGCGTTTTTGCTAACACAAATAATGGGAATATATTATTATTTTTAACCTTATAATTTCCGTTTATCTGCTCACAAAGAAGTTGGCTGTCAGCAAATACTTGACACTCTTTTTTACCCATGCCAATAACATCGATCAAGGCGAACACCAAGGCCATGTATTCGGCAAAATTATTTGTCTGCACACCCAAATACACGCTTCCCTCTTTAATGATTTTATCGTTTTCATAGATCACGTAACCGATTCCCACTTTACCGGGATTACCAATCGATGCACCGTCAGTATATACCGTTAACATCCTTCGATATCCTCAGGTATATAAAGAATCCTTACGCAACTTTCACAAAGAATCAATTCCTTATACATTTTAATTTCATTCACTTTTTGATGAGTAAGCATCATATGACACGCACCACAGCTACCTCCTGCAACTGGCGCAATCGCAACTCCTGAGCGCGATGCAATTAGCTTATCATATTTAGAAAGAACATCACCATCTACGTCAGCAAGCAATATACGGCGCTTGTCGCTAAATCTGCTAATTTCAACGGTAACATCTTCAATTTCTTTCTTTATTGCTGTTTCTTTTTCGCTAAATTCATTTTCTTCTTTAGTGAAATCTTCCTGTTTTTCTTTTAACTTTGCCTCAGCCTTTTCAATTGCCTCAAGCGCTTTTAGCACTTCATCTTCGTATTTGGCAACATCTGCCTTTAGAGACGATATTTCGGTAAGCTTTGCCTGATACTCCTTATTAGTTTTCAGCTGATACAGTTGAGCTTGCGCTTTTTGTACGTTTTCTTCCTTTGCCGCTAAATCTAATTCTTTTTCTTTTTTTCGTAATCGCAGACCTTTTAATTCTTCCTGGGTTACAACTAGGCGTTGCTCTTTTTCCTTAAGTTCAACTTTAAGGCGTTCTAGTTCGGATGGTTTTTCGGTATTTTTAATGAGGGACAAGTTATAAATTTGAATATCGATTTTTTGCAATTCGGAAAGTTTTTTTATTTGCTCTTTAAGATTCATCAACCTCCTTTGGTGTATGTGTACGCAGCAACTCGCGCATAATTGCAAAATGGGCCCGCAGGGACTCGAACCCCGGACCAATTGATTATGAGTCAACTGCTCTAACCGACTGAGCTACGGGCCCTTTGATGCAATAACTCCAACATCATTATGCACCAGCGCCATAATATAGTTATACAAATTAGAGTAGAAATTATAACAATTTATGGATAGTACCGCAAGTCTTTTTTGCTGAGATTGTTATGCCCCATTACTTTTAGGAATTTAGCAACGTGACAGGATAGAGCCAGCTCTTTTTTTAATAGGTTTCTTGCCCGGGGAGGTTTTTCCAAAAATCAAGAAGATCTTCGCATTCTTTGAGCATGAAACCACCAATTATTTTAACCGAACTTTTCCCGCTTATTTTTAGCTGTTTTGCTTTAATCATAAGCTCATTAAATCCCAGTTTCTTGACATCCTCAATTGCGGTCCCATATACAATAATTGGAATTTTTGCCCAATGAATAGCCGAAAAACACATCGGACAAGGCTCAGTAGTTGTGTAAATTACACACTCATCTAAAACATGAGTCTTTAAAATTGCACAAGCCTTTACGATTGTGTTTATCTCTGCGTGAGCGGTTGGGTTACTTGATTTTAATACGGTATTCGATGCTCGTGCGATAATCTTATCTTTTTTAACAATACAACACCCAAAGGGTCCACCATAACCATTTTGGCAACCTTTTTTGGCCGCACTTAAGGCAATAGTCATAAATTTTTTAGAGGGAATCATTAGGGGTGGCTATTTCTTTTCCTGTTTGGCTTTATTTTTTTCTTCAATGATTTTCGCGCTTAACTCGGCAGGAATCTCACAATACTTAGCAAAATGCATTGAACTGCCCGCTCGACCACTACTTAAAGAGCGTACAGTAGTAACATATCCAAACAATTCGGATAGTGGCGCCTCGGCAGAAATAATCTTTTGGTTTCCTTTGTCATCGATATTTATAATTTTTCCGCGCTTAGAGCAAATGTGGCCAACAATGTTACTCATATACTCTTCTGGAGTCGAAACCTCTAAAGACATGTACGGTTCAAGGATAACCGGTTTGCACTTTATAAACGCTTCTTTGAAACAACCAATTGCGGCTAATTTAAATGCAAGCTCAGATGAGTCAACTTCATGATATGATCCGTCAACTAAATCAACTTTGATATCAACAACTGGATAACCTGCTAAAACACCGCGCTGCATGATTTCAATTACACCTTTTTCTACCGCTGGAATATATGAACGCGGAATTGCGCCACCGGTAATACTATTTTTAAAACCAAAGCCAGAACCAGGCTCAGCTGGGGCAACCTCCATCATAACATGACCATATTGCCCGCGACCACCAGTTTGTTTGGCATGTTTATACTCATGCTTTATGGATTCACGAATAGTTTCACGATAAGCAACTTTTGGTTGACCAACTACAGCTTCAACTTTAAATTCATGCTTTAAGCGATCAACAATAATTTCAAGATGAAGCTCACCCATTCCGGAAAGAATAATTTCGCCAGTTTCTTCGTCCGACTGGACGGTAAAAGTAGGATCCTCTTCAGCAAGCTTTATCAGGCCTTTGGTTAATTTGTCTTGATCGTCACGGCTTTGCGGCTTAACGCTTAACGAAATAACCGGTGCAGGAAACTCCATCGTTTCAAGAACAATTTGATTATCAATATCACATAATGTATCTCCGGTTATAATATCACCAAGACCAACCACAGCAACAATGTCTCCGGCACACATACCTTGACGTTGCTCTTTTTCGTTAGCATGCATTTGTATAATGCGGCTAATCCGTTCTTTTTTATCTTTGCGTGGATTAATAACATATGACCCTGCTTCGAGATACCCTGAGTAAACACGAATGTAAACTAGCTTTCCAATATGAGGATCGGTTTGAACTTTAAAAGCTAATGCCGAGAATGAATCGTCAACATTGGGATTTCTTTGCATAGTTTTTTCAGGATCATCAACATGATGGCCCGTAATTGCCGGAAGATCAACCGGTGACGGAAGATAAAGACTCACAGCATCAAGCAACTGTTGAACGCCCTTATTTTTCAGCGCAGTTCCGCAAAGAACCGGCACAACTTTATTAGCAATAGTTCCTTTTCGAATTGCGATTTTTAGTTCATCGGCAGTTAAAGAATTTTCATCTTTTAGAAATTTATCCATCAATTCCTCATTGCAATTACAAATTCGTTCGATCATCACATGGCGAGTTTTCTCAGAAACTTTGAGCATATCCTCGGGTATATCGCAAATATCAATTTCTTTACCGAGGTCGTCCTTATAAATGCAAGCCTTCATTTCAAGCAGATCAATTATTCCTAAAAATTTATCCTCACTGCCAATTGGAACCTGCAAAGGAACAACGCTAACCCCTAAATCATTCTCAATGCTTTTTAAGACGCTGTAAAAATCAGCCCCAATACGATCCATCTTGTTTATAAAAGCAAGTTTCGGCACTTCATATTTTTCGGATTGACGCCAAACGGTTTCGGTTTGCGGCTGCACTCCACCTACCGCACAAAACACTGCAACCGCACCATCTAAAACACGAAGACTTCGCTCAACCTCTACAGTAAAATCAACGTGACCGGGAGTATCGATAATGCTTATTCGGTGATCGTTCCATTCACAAACCGTTGCTGCAGAGGTAATTGTAATCCCTCTTTCTTGCTCTTGCTTCATCCAGTCCATTTGAGCTTTCCCATCATGCACTTCACCAATTTTGTGGGTTCGTCCAGTGTAATAAAGAATACGTTCGGTAAGAGTTGTTTTACCTGCATCGATATGAGCCATAATTCCAATATTACGTAATTTGTCAATATCAACACCCAAAACTTCCTTAATTGACTTTGGTGCTTCTTTTTTTACCATGGGTGCCTCCTGATTCGATGAAGGTGTTTGATCAGCTGCAGGTACCTCCTGCTCCGACGAAGGTGCTTGATCAGCTGCAGATGCCTCTTGATCCGATGAAGGTGCTTGATCAGCTGCAGATGCCTCTTGATCCGATGAAGAAACCTCCTCGTTGGATTCTTGCTGAGGTGCTTTAAGAACTTGCCTTAGCGCATCAGCAATGCCTGCCGGTTGATCTTCTTGCGGTGGCTTTTCGTCTTCGCTTGGCGGCTCAACATCAGAAGGCGCTTGCTCCTGATTAGATTCAGGCGCTGGCGGCTGCTCACTAACTGGTTGCGCTTTGGATTGTTCATCTTGATTTTCGTGCACTATGACATCTCCGCCACCGGCTAGCTTTAATTCGAACTCAACTAACTGCTCAAGAGCTTTTCGCAATTTGGTTTCTTTAAAATCAAGCTCTTTAGAAGTTTTTTCTAAATCTTCCTCCACCTTATCAAAGGCGTGTTTTAGATTACTATAGTCATCACGCGAAACAAATGAGCTCTCATGTTTTTGGCGTTTTAACTCTGCAATATCGGCATCACGGTCTTTCACCTCTTTAGCGTAGTTATCTATTTTTCCCTTAAGAATCGCAACCTCATCTCTTAGTGGGCGATTTTCGCGCTCTAACGCCTCGAGCCTTTCCTTCATCTCTCTATTTTCTTTGCTACGATCGACATTGCGTGTAAACTCTTTTCCAAGTTCACCATCTTTGGTGGAGAGTTTTTTTTCCAGCAGAGCAGCGCGTTCTTTTTCACGCTCTAGCAACTTTTGATTTTCTTGCCCCCAACGTTTTCTCTTTTCGAGTTCTTCGATGAGGGCCTGCTCGCTTTTTTTAGTTTCTTCGAATTTATCCTTGATATCAGAATGAGTATCAGAGTATTGGGCCTCAGCTTCGGTCAATTCACTTTTAAGGACGCTTATCTTATCTTCCAATTTAGAAATGCGGAATTTAGCAACTTGATGAGGCGGTTTCTTGCGTTTTTGGCGCTCAACTTTTACATCGAGCTCGCTCCAGGCGAATGCTCCTAACGCAACAGCAATTGACACTAAAATTAATAAACCAACTATCATTTGATTCGAATTTTACGTAATATACGGCTGAATTAACTTTTCAAGTTCAGCCTTTGCGATTGCCCCTACTCTTTTCTCCATGATCTTGCCTTCTTTGAATAACATTACGGTTGGAATGCTCATGACGGTAAAACGTGTAGCAATCGAACCGGAATCGTCAATATTAATTTTGCAAACTTTTACCTTACCTTGATAATCATTGGCAATTGAAGCCACATGAGGGGCAATCGTCTTGCATGGCCCGCACCAAGGCGCCCAAAAATCCACCAATACCGGCTTATCCGAGTTGATTACTTCTGCTTCAAAATTCTCTGTTGTTACCTCTGTCTCCACTTTACCTCCTTAAACTAGCTGCTTATTTTATTTTACCCATCTCCCTGGTTAAGTCTTTCGCTTTCTGGATTAAATCGTCAATTTTTTTTGTGCTACTCCATTTTGATTTAGAAGTAACGGCAGTTACTTTGCCTAGATCGTAATAAACTTTCTCACGCTTTAAGCTTAAAGAAAGTTTTTTTGTGTTATCAATACCTTTTTCGGAAAGACTCTTTAGGTGCTTTTCGCCTTTATCAATCATCTGCTTGGCATTTTTCATTGCCCGCTCGAGTTCTTTTTTTGTTTTTGGCCATACTTTAGTTTTGATTTCCTGCAAGCGTTCTTTTGCGATATCCTTAAGCTCAACTTTTTTCTTTTTCGCCATAATTCACCTCCTATAAAATTACAATTGTTTAGGGTGATTCCCTAAATTTTATTGGCACTGAGGGTTCCGTCCCAAAGTGCCTTAATAAAGTTTAGTAATATACTTCGCCTCTTCGCCATTCAGCACTAATCCAACTAAGTGCTTTTACGCTCGGTATTTTTAAAACACACGTTTCATTTAATATTTGTTTTATTTTACCATAAATTTTATTTTTTGTGGGGTAAAAATTACTCATTGGTAAGCGGCCACAAATTAAGTCCGGTTTCTGGATCGTAAACTCGTTGAAGCGACGCCGCAGTTAACTCTTTGACGTGATACTCAGCAACAAAAATTCGCGAACCTTTCATTAAATGCCCGCCATAGCATCTACCTTCTAAATCGGCAAGAGTAATATGGGCGTGAACAAACACATCGGATTCCTTTAGAGAAATATTTCCGGTACATGAGACTACTTCAAGTTTTTTATCGAGGCTTAAGCACTGCGCATAGCGCTGTTGATCCTGACGAAAATAACCAAGTTTAATGCTTGTTAACGCGCCGATAACCGAAAAAACACCGAGTTTTATATTTTTCTTTCGACAAAGCTCAATTAAAGAAATTAATAAGTCGCTATTTTTTTTAAAACGCCCAATAAATACTCGGGCTTCTTTTGCTTGCATCAGCTACTTCCCTCTTGCTGCTCTTGCGAATTAATAACTTTTACAGGAAAATAATCATGCTCGGGGCTCAAAAAACCCAAAACCTTAAGGCTAAATATTCTAAAAAATACCGCAACTGGCAAACCAATCAAAACAGCGCAAAACAAAGCAAAAATAAGAGCCAAAACAAAAAGAAGAATCGCTAAAATAAAGATTGGACCTCGCGCAATAACCGGAAGCAATTGGCTAATACCATAGAGGATCCCTCCGATTATTCCACCAACAAGTAAGAGAGCAAGCACTGCCGCAAAAAAGATAAGGAAAAATGCTATACCTGCACAAATTGCTAAAGCAATTTTAAGTAAAATATAAATCACAATATTCTTCTTATTAGCCTTTAACAACCTGATCACTTTCCTCCATCCATCTAAAACTTTCAAATGATCCTTAGCCATAATTGGAACAAGAAAATCCTGATCAAACACATAAATCAACAATATGGCAGGTAATAGTATTAAGAAGGTAATAGCACCTGAAAAGATTGCTGCCCCAACAATCCCAGCGGCACTGTTAGTGGCAGCAGCAATAATTATCGGCAAAAGCATAATGGTAAAAGCAAGCAACACACCTACTCCATATATCAAATGAAATAAAAACAACGAATTACCCTCATTTCTGTACATCGCAAATGGCCCTTTAACGGATGCGTCATTTTTTACGATATCTTCTAAAAACACAAAAGAAAATCGCGACTGCAGCCAAGAAAAAAGGATAATCAATAGAATAAAGAGAATAAAGAGAAAAATGAACAATCCAATTGCTACCTTGCCCCAGGAAGATATAGCTTTAATTGGCATTGCCGGCAAAGGACATGTTGGCATTTCCTTGCCGTTCATAACGACATAGGAATTTTCACTGGCAGACTCATCAGCTGGCTCATTGGCATCTTTTTGCTCCTTCTCCTGCTCGATGCCTGCTTTTTGATTAATTTTTTCAGATAATCCTCCAAAATCGGGAATTTGCAAACCACCACCAGAAAGCACACCGGCCATCCATGCTACAAAAGCAAGAATAATCCATTTTTTTAAAGCAAAAGGTTTAAAAAGAATTGCTTTTGTTTGATTGAATGAAGCTGAAATTATATTTGAAAAATCAACAGTTAATGGTTTTTTACCATCCATAAATACCTCCAATAAAATTGCAACGATATCAAATTCTTACCTATATTATACATCTTCGCGATAAACAAATCTAGATATAATCGACAGAAAGTAGGGGCACAGCGCGCTGTGCCCTCTTTATTGTTTTCATTATCGTTAATCCAATTTATGGGATTATTGATAATATATTTACGGATTTTAATTGCGGGTTTGGTAACGAGGTATTATTTATTGAAATTGTCCGCACGGGCACAGCGCGCTGTGCCCCTACTTAAAACTAGACTGATGGTCTTTGGTCTCTTGTCTATTGTCTATTGTCTATTGTCTATGGTCTATTGTCTATGGTCTTTGGTCTAATCTAGTTCTACGTCATCTCATCAGGCGCAGGATGATAACGGCGAGCGTTTTTTTTATCACTGTTTTTGCGCTTGGTAGCGAGAACTTTCGCTTTGGCGCGGGCGCTACGGCGGCGTTTTTGTCTTCGTATCTTTGCGATACGTTTGGTTTCCTGAGATATTATGTCGGTGCGCATATTTTCAATTTTCGCAACTAAATTTCTCCGCGCGAAGAATCTGTTCGCCGCTTGAGAGCGTGATTTTTGACATTTTACTTCAATCCCGCTCGGTAAATGCTTTAGATGCACACATACCGATGTCTTATTGACTTTTTGACCACCACGACCATGCGCGCGAACAAACTTCTCCTCAATGTCTTTATCGAAAATATTGAGGCTGGCCATCTTTTGGGCAAGATTTTCTGATTTTTGTTTAGTGATAATGATTTTCATATTGTAAAAACAGCTTACTATTTATAGCAGAAAGAGTCAATAGCGATCTATAGTGCTTGCAGATTTCATAAAAAAATGGTAGATTAGAGTTACGGAGGTTTTGAAATGATTGAAAAAAGAAGATATATCCGCCTAGATTCAACAATGAACGTGCGCTACAAGGTGCTGGACAATGCCATCGCCTTAAGTCAAAGCAAAAATATTAGTGCTGGAGGGCTGAGGATGTATCTTAAAGAAGAACTTGCCCCCGGCAGTAAAATTGATCTTGAGATTGCTATCCCCGGCAGTAAAAATCCAGTGATGGTAACCGGCGAAGTAGTATGGCAATACAAAAAGCAACCCAATCAAATTGATACCGGAATAAAATACCTAGATATTCACCCTGGTGACATGCAAAGGATTACCGACTATGTTTTGTCCCGCTTAAGAGAACAACTAACCACTACTAAAGATAAAATTACCAAAACAAGAAAGCTTTTTCTTTTTTTCACTAAAGAAATTAGAATGCCGGGCGATAAGAGCAAAGACATTGCTACTCCTGACTTTCTTATCCATGAGGTAAATTTACCGGGTGATAAGGTGCGTTATGCGCGAATCAAATCAACCGTTGGGTTAAAGTATAAGGTTTCAAATGCAACAACTACTGCGACTTGTGCCTTAAGCCAATATGTAAGTGGCAAGGGAGTTTGGTTTCTGGCCGATGAAAATATTGATCTTGACACTGCCCTAGAAATAGAAATTGAACTATCTAAAAACACGAAATCAATTATTGCAACCGGTAAAGTAGTTAGCTGCCAGCAAGAAACCCGTTATGATGACACAACAGTGAAAACATGTTACGAAATCGGTGTTAAGTTTACCGACATCTCCGCTCAAGAACGAAAACGAATCATCCGTTATGTTTACGCTTGTCAATCCGACTACATGATGGTTGGTAAAACTCTTCCTCCGGGTCGTTTACGCACAAATTAAAACATAAAAAAAACGCGCCAACAAATTAGATTAACTAATCTATTGGCGCGCTAATTATTTTCTACCTAGAACTTTACTTTCATTCCAGCGTAAACTTCCGGCTCAATGTAATAACCATATTCTTGGTGAGCATTGCAACCGATATCGTTTAGGACCAATTCAAACTCAGTTTCAGAATCACCTAGAAAAGGTAAATCTACAGTGTAAGCGAAACGGGCAAAAGTTTTAAAGAAATGCTTGAAGCTTTCATCTGTATTTCCCTGATACCTTGAAAGCGGACTTCTTCTTATTTCACCGCTATCCGAATACCTCAAGTAAAAATCACACTTGAGGTTACCTTGAGTAACGCTGAGGCCAGTTCCAATTAAGTGTTTGTGGATTGCATTACCTTTAGCGTCAACACGATGAGAAAGAAAGTTTATATCAGGTGTAAGATTAGTGTAGGTCCAATCAGCCATGGCAATAATGTTGTCGGTAACGGAATACTTCAACGCTAATTCAATTCCCTTACCGGCCATGCTGCCGTTGTTGACCGCTAGATTTTGTAGAAAAGCCGGATACCCCTGAGGAGAATGCCATGTTCGAAGATCATGACGACTACTAATGTAGGCATCAAGATTAACAACAAGGCGACTATCCATCAGAAATCCGGTATAGCCAACGTCTAAGCTATAAAGCCTTTCCGGTTCAATATTCACATCACCGACGTAGTAAACACCCGAACCAGCAACAAACTCAACGTATGATTCACGTTCAGCAGCAGTAGGAGTTTTATAAACTCGGCTAAATGAGCCACGGAAAGTGTGATTTTCAAACGGCTTGTAAATTGCTGAAATTCTTGGTGACAAAAGATAATTTTTATTAGGAACGGTAGAGTTGTTATCGAAACG
>JAAEQW010000129.1 GCA_024231025.1 Candidatus Omnitrophota bacterium | reverse complement strand
TATTAGTAAACGCTTCCAATTCAGCAACCACGTGTCCGATTTTAATACTCTTGAAATTACTTCAAAGCACTGTTATTGTATATTTACTGCAAGAAATTGCAGTACATTTGGTGCAAAATTCCGAAAAATATGATTGCTTCAAAACTGCTTCCTTGCTATATAGGGTTACTTGAGGTCAAAAATTAAAATTAAGTCGATTTTTCCGAAAAATTATTTTTATACCTTGTTCTGTGTCACACTTGTATTATGAGTCCTCAAATCGGGTGTAAAATGGGATTACTTTTAGGGATGAACTCTGCGCGCCACCCTGTACTTTAGTGTCTTTTAGTGGCAACTTTTCTGAATCGATATGGCGGTATCACTTTTCCGCATCGTTTAAATACACGTTAGCTGAGTAGCAACAAAAAAAAACGATAAATTCCCAAACCAACCTACAGTTCAACTGGGAACTGTGGCACCCTGAGTGAAGAATGTAGAAAATAAGTTCCCCAAAGATTCTGACTGACTGTGGATTGTAATATAGTGTAATATAGTGTGTTTTGATGATCAAAAATTCCCCGCGGAGAGGCTACGGTATTC
>JAAEQW010000128.1 GCA_024231025.1 Candidatus Omnitrophota bacterium | reverse complement strand
GTTCGTGACCGGGTCGAAATGGCGAATTTTGGAGGGTTCTTTGCAGGTCGCTTCAGCGAAACGGGCGTAGCATTCCAACGGGTGATGAGATCGAGGTCGGACAACTTCCGTTCATCTTCTAATCGATCGCTCTATAACCGAATGCTGATAACTCAGAGTCCATTTTTCGAAACTGGTCATCCAAAGCTCGACTGTAAGAAAAACTGGCTCTTAACAATCATGAATATAGCAATTCATGGACCAAAATCAACTAACACATAACCATTTATTTTCCTAATTGGTATGTATTGCCTTAGTTGTTCCAATAAATGTTCCCCTTGAAAAAGAAATGCCCTGTTAACAATAACATTGACCTTTCTATGGAAATACTTCCACAAATTGTGCTCAATGTTGCTGTTTTCATATGTTTTTCGAGTTTGCCAGATAGATCGTTGCATTATTTGAACCATAACATTCGAAAACCAAAATAGACATTTATTAAAATTTTTGGTAACCCCAAAAATCTTAATATTATCATTAAGGTTTTCACCAGTGATTCTCAAAAATATAGGTTCTAATTTGTACCAAGCATCCATAGCCCTTGTGCACTGCAAAAAGGCATGGATGATTGTCTCTCTTTGTCCAATACATACCTTACAAAATTCACTCATGCCAGGAATGAAATAACTCAATCTACTTCGCGTATATAACGCCTTATGGACCAACAGATAGTGAATGCTTCGAGTGTATCCATCTATATAGGATATTTTACACCCCTTCCAAATCGCCCTAAAATCAATTGTTATATTTAAAAAATGTTCACTCCAAAAAGTGGTAGTTTTATACAGTTCTTTACTAAATTTATTAGTGGCCATTAGGTTGCAGATATACCATAATTTAACATCAGGAAAAATAGGGAAACCATAAATTAAAAAATTATCATGGTTGATTTGTAATTGACAGGCAATTTCCACTTCACGTATCTCTTTATAAAGCTTGGGGACTGTTAGATCTCTAGATAATTGTGACTTAGTTAGATTCCTAACCTTATTCCTGACCCTTATACCTTCTCATGAGGGTTTGGACCCTT
>JAAEQW010000127.1 GCA_024231025.1 Candidatus Omnitrophota bacterium | reverse complement strand
CTTTTTAAAAAAAAATTATATCGAAAATATAACGAGCACGCCAAAAATTAGCGCGATCACCGCAAAGACGCGCAGCATCCCAATTGGACTTTGTAAAAGTTTTTCACATAAGGGTGCAAATTTTTTTGGACCCATTATAAAAATCGCAACACCTTTTGCTAAACTCAATAAACCCATTAAAAAAATAAACCATTGCATCGTACAACGCGAAGAAGCAACCAAAAAAACAACACCAATTACAAGGCTTATGAGCCCGCCAAGATAAATGCGCTTACCTTTCATCCAGAAATTCAAAACATTTTTCATTATTGTCGGCTTAACCAAATAAATTGCACCTATTGCTACGGTAAGAATTCCGATAAGCTTAATTACGTTGACCATACCCCTCCTCTGCTTCTGCATTTGTTTCGAGGGACTTCATCATCGGAACAAATTGCACCGAAATAACATCTTTTACAACGACTTCTCCATCTTTTTTAGTAACCAATTTTAATTGTTGAGTTTCTCCCCCCACCGGTATAATTAACTTACCGCCTTCTTTCAATTGACTAACTAATTCCGGGATTATTGAATCAGCTGCAAAACCAACGATAATCGCATCAAAAGGAGCTTCCTCGGGCCAGCCCAAGGTTCCTTCTCCCAGCCTACAAAATACATTGTCATACCCTAACTTTTTCAATCTTTCTTCAGCAGCTTGTTTCATTGTTTCAGAAATATCGACAGTATAAACTTCCTTACAAAGCAAACTCAAAATCGCACTATGATAGCCGCTCCCAGTACCAAGCTCCATAACCTTTTCATCCCCATGCAGATCTAAGAGTTTTGTCATTAAAGCCGCAATGTAAGGGCGGCAAAGGTTGTTGTCCTCACCGATCGGAATATGTTTATCTTCATAGGCTTGTTCTTTATATTCAGGTAAAACAAATTCTTGGCGAGGAACCCTTAAGAATGCTTTAATAATTTTGGTGTTGATAATGCCGTATCCAGCAATTTTGTCTTCAACCATTCTTTTTCGTGGAATGAAGTATTTATCTTGAGCAAATACAACAATACAGGATACAATCATTATCCCCAGTAAAAAGCCAACCAAGAAACGTCTTTTTCTCATTATCTCCTCCTTAACACAACCATTAGCTGCAATCGTTAATCGCCTTTATTGCAAATATTAAAATTATTTTGTGCCGAGATCATCTAGGTACCACTCTTCGTGTTCAATTTCATCATGCAGGCGAACGCTGTGCCTACTAATGTCATCATCTTTTGAAACTTGCCGCATATGTTCAGCTCTGCTTAAAATCGGATCAGGTTTAAAGCGAAAAAATATAATTGCGAAAATAAAAAGAAGTATCAACTCGATCATTGAATTTTTGGCAATATTTATTGCGGTGTCTTTAGCGATTGAAAAAAAAGCAGAATTCGGTATTGACGCCCCCCGATAAGAAAGACGCATTGAGTCCCTTCTTCGCGGTGCCTGCTGTTGGAGAATGCATCCTCCAATTAGCGTAACCGCGATCAACACAAACAAGCACTTAAGTAATGATGTTTTTCGCATACTTAAATTACACCCCACAAGAAATAGTATACTAGATCTTTCGATTTTCTCAATAGGTAAGTTTATGGGGTGAGATTTCTGAAAATAGACAATAGAACAATAGACCACAATCTCGAATCCTTCTATTGCTCAATTGCTCTATTTTTTGCCTTTGGCAAAAAATGGAGGTGGCGGGAATCGAACCCGCGTCCTTAAGAGTTTCAAAAAAGGCGTCTACATGTTTAGCTCACCTTTTGTTCTTTTTTTTAGCGTCTCCGATAAGCAGGATCCGATAAAAAGCAACCTTGTAAGTTTTTCGTGGAAATTTCCCAAGATTAAAAAATTGCCCTTAGCTTCAGTAATGACCTTTTATGCTCGTTGAAGCACCAAGCATAAAAGTCCTATTAACCTACGTTAACAGGGATGTTTGCAAAGTTATTTGCATTTGTTTTGTTGTAAGCCTCTTACGGCTGGCCCACCCGCCGACATGCAACCCTTAGCTCCACTCCTAAGTCGAAGCCGATCACCCCCTAAGAAAGAACCATACAGAAAATACCACAAAATACGAGATCGCGCAAATAATACTTGATTTTCCCAAAGATCGTTGTAATATTATATCCTATGTTCAACAAAATTTCCAATAAAGTCAAAAAACGAATTCTTTGGGCAGTCGCAACCATCATCATCTTTACATTCGTCCTTGGCGGAGCGGTTACTTACCTTACCAGAGAGAAGAATAGAACCATTGGAAAAATCGGCAAACAAAAACTAACACTTTCTGATGCCAGCTACTATGCCAAAATGTCTCAACTGGCCCAGTTTTTATCTTTACTCAACACTAAAATGCCAGCAATTGACTCTCTTGACACCCTTAAGAACCCTGGTGGATACTTAGTGTTGCTATGGAAAGCAAATCAAGAAAAAATTAAAGTTAGCGATGAGGAAGTTGTAACAACCATCAAAACGTGGTTTTCCAGCAAAGGGAAATTTGACATCGAAACTTATAATCGTTTCCTGGAGTACGGCATCAGAATGCAGCCGCGCATCTTTGAGGAATATATAACTGACTTTCTTAAAATTGACAAACTATTCAAAAAACTTATTAAAATAGATATCAGCGACGACACCTTAAAGGAAATGTATCGAAAAGATAGCCAAGAGGCAAAAATTGCCTACGTCATAATACCCTATAAACAATTTACTGACTCAATTACAACAACCGACAGCGAGATTGAAAAGTTCTACAAAGAAAAATCACCTATTTTTAAAGAAGAACCCAAAGTTAGAATCGCTTACCTAATTATTCCCACTGAAAACGAAAAAATTACAGAAATTAATGATCTCCTTCCAACAGCAAAGAGTCTCGAAAAGTTGGCAAGTACGGTTTCGCTCGACATAAAGAAAAGCGACCTCATTGGAATTAGAGATCCAATAAAGGGTATTGGTTGGCAGCCAAGCATAAATAAAGCAGCTTTTTCACTAAAAAAAGATGAGATAAGCGAACCGTTTAACATTGATCAAAATACAATTATAATTCAAAAAATTGAAGAGAAAGATTCATTCATCCCTAAACTTGAAGATGTAAAAGATAAAGTTAAGGAAAAAATTCAAACCCAGAAATTACAAGAAAAAGCAAAAAATGCTATGGATGTTTTATTTGAGGATATCAAGAAACAGGAAAGTCCCGATCTAAAGAAAATCGCAAAAAAACATAAAGTTGACTTTAAAGAAACTAAGTATTTCCGCTATAATGACTACATTGAGGGTGTCGGCCTTGACCGAGGAGTAAGCGCGATGATTTTTTCGCTTGAGAAAGATGAAATTTACCCTGAAACGATATTGCTTCTTAAAGGTGCCTACATTATTCAACTGAAAGATAAAACTATCTTTGACGAAGAAGGCTTTAAAGAGAAACGTCAGGGGTATTTTGATTTTATCTACAAAAGACAAATGTTTGCTGAAGAAACAAACCTCCTAAACAGAGCCAAAGAGGAATCAGGATTTCACCTCTACCAACAGCCGCCTACTGGCGCTGTTGCGAAATAGCCCCAGCGCCTCACTTAATCTTTCCCCAATCTCTTAATCAGAGACTATGTTATTTTATAACAGCCCCCTGCTAAACCTCCTTAAAAATTACAAAAAAAATCCCCGCTGATTTTATCAATCAACGGGGAAAATAAATTTTCTAAAAATTATTGAATAGTAATCGCATCTACCGGACACTGTGTGGCAACTTCAGCCAAATCACAATCGCAAGTACCATTTTTTACTTTAGCTATTCCACCTTCGTCCATCTCGAAACGATCAGGACACATGTTTACACATAATGCACAACCAACACACGCATTCTCGTCAATAACTATATTCGCCATCGCTAACTCCTTTTTACTTTAACCCGTAATATTCGCAGTTTTTTTCTGCAACTGCTCCAACCTTTTTTAGCTCTTCTTCGTTTTTGAAAAGGTGCTTAAACCTTCCCTGCAATTTAAGATACTCAACTACCGGCTTAAGTGAAGCTATCTTCATAACTTTAACCAATTTGCCGTATTCATATTCAACTATCGGATATAAGGCCGTTTGCACGGCGAGTTTTGCAATTTCTAAAGTCGCAGCCGGATCAGAACGCCAGCCTAATGGGCATGGTACATGTATTTGCAAAAACTTAGGACCTCGTATATCAAGGGCCTTTTTAACCTTCTTTTGCACATCCTGCGGATAACCAACCGATGCGGTTGCCGCATATGGAATATGATGTGCAGCACATATTTCGACTAATGGTTTTTTAACTGTAGGGTTTCCGGTTGATTGCTTACCAGCCGGCGATGTTGTGGTATGTGCATCAAACGGTGTAAGACCACTGCGCTGGATCCCAGTGTTCATGTATGCTTCGTTATCATAACAAATGTAAAGAATATCGTGACCCCTCTCAAGCATTCCCGAAAGAGCTTGCAAGCCAATATCGGCTGTTCCTCCGTCGCCACCTTGGGCAATCACTCTAACTTTGTCGATTTGACCAGTATGTTTAAGCGCGGCTTCGATTCCGCTTGCAACAGCAGATGCGTTTTCAAATAATGAGTGGATCCAAGGAACACCCCAAGCAGTCTCCGGCGCTTTGGTTGAAAATACCTCTAAACATCCAGTAGCATTTGCAACCATTGTATTGGGCCCGGCAACATTCATTACTAATCTTGCGGCCAACGACTGTCCACAACCGGAGCAAGCGGTATGACCACTAACAAATAAATTTTCAGCAAAATGCTCTCTATCAGCTGGCATGGAACTCCTCCCAGAGTAATTCTTTTTTTACATCTACAAATTTACAATGATTTTCTTCTTTTTCGGTTAAATCGATAATATTATTAATTGTTGTTATAGTTATATCGCGTCCGCCTAAGCCAGCAATAAATCCGCTAATCTGCTTGTTTGAGTCGTTCAATAAAGATTTAACTTCAGTGTAAAGCGCACCGTCAGAACCCAAAGAAATATTTTTGTCAATTATCCCAACGAACTTGGCACTCTTTAAGCCTTGTGCGATAGCCGCCTTAGGAAACGGCCGATAAGCTACTACCTTAAGAAGACCAACTTTTTTGCCATTTGCTCTTTGCGCGTCAATCGCATCCTTAATTGTTCCGCACAAACTCCCCATTGTAACAAGCACAACTTCTGCATCATCAGTTTTATATTCCTCCACTAAACGCACGCTGTCTCTTTTAAAGGCAGACTGAAACTCTTTACCAACTTTGTTTATCATTGGTATAACATCATCAAATGTTTTCTGAACTGAAAAACGCGCCTCCGTATACACCGAAGGGTCACCTAAAAGCCCGAAACTCATTGGATTGTTTACATCTAATTTAAATGGCGGATTATATTTTGGTAAAAACTTATCAACTTCTTCCTGAGAAGGCATGTCGGTTGTTTCCATGCCGTGAGTTAAAATAAAACCATCGATACAAACCATAATCGGAAGCATTATTTTTGAATCTTCCGCGATTTTATACCCGGCAATCATTAAGTCCACTGCTTCCTGGTTATTTTCAGCGTATAGTTGAATCCAGCCGGAATCGCGCAATGAAATTGAATCTTGTTGATCATTCCAAATGTTGATTGGTGCTGATATTGCCCGATTCGCACAAACAAGCATTATCGGCAATCGCATGCCAGCAATATTAAAAAGCACTTCAGCCATTAAAAATAAGCCTTGCGAGCTAGTCGCAGAAAAACTTCTGACACCGGCATTTTGTGAACCTAAAACAACTGACGCAGCGGACTGTTCGCTCTCTACATTAATTGCCTCAGCATCAATTTCACCATCAGCAACAAATTGAGCAAGATGTTCTACGATATGAGTTTGAGGAGTAATTGGATAGGCAGAAATCACACCAGGACGGCATAACTTGGCTGCCTCAGCAATCGCCCATGAACCTTCTAAAAACTTTTTCATATCACTTATCCTCGTCTACCATTTCTATGTCTTTTTTGGGACATATGTAAACGCAAAGGCCACAGCCCTTGCAATAATCCAAATTAGTATCGTATTGATTTTTTTCTTTCCCCTCAATGCATCCTTCAGGGCAAATTAATTTACATAATTTGCAACCAATGCAATTTGTTTTTAGATATTTTGGCTTCTTAAGCGAACGCCAAGAACCAGTTTTATTAGCCCGTGAAGTTTTAGCTTTGCTAGCGAGTATACTAAACACTTTCAAACCCCTTTCTTACTGCGTCAAGATTTTTTTGTAACAACGCAGGTTTGCTTTCAAATCTTTTGCCAACGGCCTTTAATACTGAGTCCAGCTTCAACTCGCCGCTAATTTTCGCAAAAGCACCAACGAGCACGGTATTAGCAAAAGGTTTACCGATTATATCCATTGCAATCTGCTCGGCCGGTAAAGTATGGATTTCTGCCCCTTTAACGGTGGGAACCTGCGTTCTTTCGCGAACAGCAACAACCCCTTTTGCGCCTTCTTTAAGATCATGAAAACATTTTTCGCTTTCAATCAAGGTAGGATCAATAACCAGAAAAAAATCAGGTTGATATATTTTTGCTCTTAGTCGGATCGGATTTGTGTCAAATCGAATAAAAGCATTCATCGGAGCACCCATACGCGCCGCACCAAAATGAGGAAAAGCATAAGCGTATTTATCCTCATAAAATAGCGCTTCTCCTAGAATAGTTGCGGTTGTGATTGCTCCTTGGCCGGCTCTGGCGAATATCTTGACTTCTTTCATAGAGAAAGATTATATAAGAAAACTAAAATATTGCAAGAAAAAATTTTCGGAAATTTTCACACTTAATTGCAATCTACGAATTAAATTATTTACCCAGAGACAGAAGCATAAGCCTCCCAAGAAAGTAACTTACTTCGGAGAGTTCTTTTTGTTGACAACAAAAACAAATATTTTCACTAATTATTTCTTGCTCATCAAACTGCGGTAAACGAAACGAGGTTATTCCTTTAACAATAGCGATCGATTGCTAATCAGACAAATATGATAGCTCCGGTTCTTCCTTGATTCCTAGCCAAATTTTTAAATTCTCGCCATGCTTGATTTCTGTGCGACCAATCTTAAGCCCGCGACCTAAAATTTCTGCTGCCGCCGGAGAAATGTTGCTGAATTCAACCTGACCACCTTTAATACCAAGCTGCGAATAATCCAAGTCAATACCGCCAACTTCATCACTGTCGTCACGCACTCCTCCTGTAATTGAAGCAAAATTAGCTGCTTCAGCAACAATCGAATGCAGATCGTCCTTTTTTATATCCTCGGGCAAGCTCATGCCGGCAGCTTTTTGATTATCACGCATTCTTCCAGCTGCTATTTCGATACTAGCATTAATGTCTTCGGTAATTTCGATTCCCTTGGCTTCGATTAACAGAGTCAACTGATGCGCAATATTCTTTTTTCTGTCTTCATCACGAGCATTCGCTTCATACGCTGCCGCAACGTCGCTTGGCATATGGTTTAACATCAATCCCGCCACTCCATCGCCATGGTCTCGGTCTGCCATTGGCTGATCGCCTTCATTAGCGGATTCTTTTCTCTCTCTCATATCTGCTTGCCCTTCAGGTGAATCCCTATACGCTTTATTTTTCTGATCCAGTTTTTCCCTAAAGCCCTTGAGCATCTCTTCGTTACTTTCTTCACCGGTAAACTCGAGAATGACACCATTGAATTCTGCTCTTATTTTTTTACCTGTGCGCCTGTGTTCATCACGCATCGCTTCTACTACGTTATAGAAACCGCCCACTCCGACTACATTTATTTCGGTAAAATTAGCCTCTTCATACGCTGCCACGGCGTCACCTAACATGCCTAACATCGCCCCCACTGATCCACCACTATGATCTTGGCCTGCTATTAATTGATCTACTTCATCGGGTAATTGAGCCTCGGAGTCATAAAATTTTCCGATTGGATTTAAACCAACTAATGTTGCTGCTACCTCTATAGTCATGCCTATTATTATTTCTTCTACTCCGACCACATCCCCCCTCTCAGATCTGTTTGCTTGCAAATAAGCTTCAATCCATCGAACAGGATCACTTTCTTTATATTCTCCAAATTTACTTTCCCATGCTTGTTTTTTCTCGTTTGATGCTCTGGCAGCTTCCTCTCTCTCTTTTTTAGCTGCTTGCCCT
>JAAEQW010000126.1 GCA_024231025.1 Candidatus Omnitrophota bacterium | reverse complement strand
ACTTGCATGTGTTAAGCACGCCGCCAGCGTTCGTTCTGAGCCAGGATCAAACTCTCCAGTTATATATCCTGACCAATCACTTAAAATTAAAACTTAAAAAATCAAGGATTGGACTTCAACAAAAAATTGCCGCAACAGCTCGTGGCTGCTTTGGACTTTTATGTATCGGCCCGCTTTATTACTGTTCAGTTTTCAAAGATCAAATCAGCATCTCGTTTCCGAGCTGCTTGATGTTTTGTGTTCTCCGCATTGCTACGGCGATCGCCATCATATCTCAACTTGTTTTCAAAGTCAAGCTTTATTTTCTTACGGTCATTTTATTTTCAAACACCTTAGCTTCAAGGTCTGGGCTGCAATAAACGTTGTTTTGTTCGTTGCAGCGGGTCGCCACCTTAACATATTTTCCGTTGAAGTGTCAAACTGAAAATCAACTTTGCGACTCTGGTTATTTTTACTTAATCCGCTTCAGGACTACATCCTGCAAACGAAGTGCCGGGCACTTTAACTTGTTTGTTTTAAAAAGTAAATAAAAAGTAAACAAGAATCTTTTACCCTGCGGTTAATGCTTTTGTACTGCTCTTCTACTACTTTGTTGCTCCGTGATGAACTTCGTCAGTCACAAGCAACGAGCGGCGAATATACTGAAAACGGACGCAAGAGTCAACAGGAAAAATGGACCTCTGGTGCTTTTTTAAGAATTCTCTGTTTACTCTCTATTTTTAGAGATCAACTAAAGGTTAAGTAGTATCTGCTGAATTTCTTTTCTGTTCAATAATTTCATTGCTTTGTATGTCAATGTATGCCTCTCTTGATTCGTCCTTTTAAGGCTCTCTGGTATTTCCCGTGGTATTGTAACTATTCGACAGAAAGAGAAAATATTGTATATCCTTCAAGGTCAAGACGAATACGTTGATACAAATGTTTTATATTGATAATACCGTAACGGGTGCAATATAAAAAAGTAGCAAATCAGGTCCCTAGTGAGCTAGCTAGTAATCGTTTGAAATTATGGCATAATGT
>JAAEQW010000125.1 GCA_024231025.1 Candidatus Omnitrophota bacterium | reverse complement strand
TTCATTGCAGGCAGAAGTAAATTTTCTTCGCACTGGTTCTATAAGGTCTTTAATAGTTTCCATACCTTCTTTTGTAATCTTCAGCGGTGATTCAAGAGAAATTTCAGGACAACTGAAGAGAGAATGCGAACGGACTGACCGCTCAGCTCAAGAGATTTTAGATAAAGTGACTCAGGCATGGCAACGCCAGTGACACTCTCGTTAGAGTATTGATTCCCACTAACAGTTGCAGCACAAGGAGTATTATGCAAATTTCCTTGTAATGAGCAATCACTTCGAAAACGTTCTCTTGGAACTGCCGCTCTCGTATCAGAACAATATTGATTTTTGTTGCACCTAGCACAGCGTGGTCCTTTTAATGGTACCGTACTGTCTGGTGAACAAACTCTTTTTAAAATAGACTTTAAAGCAACTGGATCTGAATTAGACCCAGCTTTATTAGTAACCAAAACCAGAGTTTTAGGAGTTTCAAGGTCTGGTTTTGGCTTTGTTCGACTTTGAACTAAATGATGATGTCTTCGTCGATTAGTTTTAGTGATTTTCTTTTGATTATCAAGCCAATATTGCCGATATTTAGGCAAATCATTTATAGCTGGCACATATTTCTTTTCGGGCCAGTTAGGTGGCTTATATTTTTCTGGATTTTCGGCTTTCTGTA
>JAAEQW010000124.1 GCA_024231025.1 Candidatus Omnitrophota bacterium | reverse complement strand
TTTTAAGGCTAATCCATACAATTTTCTTACGGAATGGGATATAGTCCACTTTCTATGTAACCGGCTTGATGATTTATTCTCAAATATATCCCACATAGAATTGCCTTCAGGGGAAGAAAAAGAAACTTATAGAGTTCATATCAATATTAAATTTGAACCTGGCCGAACAGGGAGGGCAGTTGATATTGTCGTTTTAGAAGATAATCAGAAAGGTACACCGCATAAGGTTAGATTTAGAAAAGAAGACGAAAAGATTAGCTGGATTGAGCCAAAAGAACCATCGTTTTTTGCAGGGTTTGAGATAAAAAGGTTGGACACTGAGAAATATTTCCGAGATAGTGAATTCTATGCTACTAATAAAAAAGGACTTCCAAAAGGACTTCCAAAAGACATCACAAAATTAGGGGATTGCAAGCCATTACATCGTTATATGGTGATAGCGGATTTTTGCAAAAAAAGATTAGAAGAGTACGCAGGGGAAAAAAGAGAAAAATGGCAAGAACTGACGCAAAAAGCAGAAGATAAAAAGGTTAAATTATTCTACGTTGGACAGGAAGAATATGGTTTTCTAAAAAATGGGCAGCAGGCATTAAACCTATTGGTAGAAAATACGGGCTAAGTTGCAGTCGACGAGAGCATCACTGCCCCCGCCTCTGCTTTAAATCCGTGTGTGCGAGTCTACCACGCTCTGCATAGTAATGCCGGCCTGGACGCTCTGCGTTGAATATTTTGGATAGGTTTCAACTGTTTATAAAGTCACAAGGAGATTAAGAAAAATGACACTTCAGTCTAGCAAAAATATAGTTCCTCCCGAACTAAATAAACCTTACAAGATGAAATACTACCGTGGCTCTCTTATACGAGAAGGTGCAGTAGTGTTGCCAATAGGTGGGGGTGCAAATAACGAGCCTTGTGGTGTGCAACGTAAAGGCCTAAATAAGCAAGCTAAGACTATGAAAGTTCCTGATGGATATGATACGCTTCGGGTTATTAATAATGGTTCTGGAAAAGACAAAGATTATGGTGCTTATTACCACGTCATTGTGGCTGTTAAAAACAAGGACTTACTGCGGTAGGTGTGCCTGACGTTGTGGTAATATGTTTGGGTGATGATATTTTTGGTAAATTTATAAATATTTTATTTTTAATTCATTACCACGCTCTGCGTGGCAATGCCGGCCTGGACACTCTGCGTCGAATATTTGGACAGGTTTCAACTATTAGAAATGAGATGAAGTAAGATGAATGTTGACCGGTGGTTGTCCATCTCAAAAATAACACCTGAACCGATTATGCGTAATTCGTAAAACAACCGAAGATGTAGCCTTAATTTACTGCGTACTGCGTAAAGACTTCGAGCAGCGATCAATACGCAATACGCAATACGCAGTACGC
>JAAEQW010000123.1 GCA_024231025.1 Candidatus Omnitrophota bacterium | reverse complement strand
TGTTGATCACATGTCAGCCTTTGACGTCATTGAGTGGGAATATATTTTTAAAGTGGTTCAGGCTTTTGGTCTAGGAAAATTTGTTCAATGAATTAAAATGATTTATTGTTGTGACCGAGTTTTCTCAGCAGTGCAAGTTAATGGGTACATATCAGTCCCATTTAAAGTCACTAGAGGAATTAGGCAAGGGTGCCCCTTATCTTGAGCCCTTTACATCCTGGTCTCAGAGACAGTTCTAAACTTTATAAGAAAAGATCGCCTTGTCAGAGGGTTGGCATTACAGGGCGTGGAGCACAAAATTAATAGTTTTGCCGATGACACAAATTTAACGTTGGAAAATTATCGATCTATATTGAGAGTACTTTACATTTACTGGTGTTATAAGTTAGCTTCCGGTGCTACATTAAAGGAAGGGAAAAATCAGTTGCTTCTGCTAGGAACTGCTTCTTTGGAAGAGGTCCCGCAGCAGCTTAGGCAATATGTAGTGAAAAAAATTAAAAATTTATGGTATTACGATCACTGTGGAGGGTTTTGATGATGGAAAAAATTGGCAGGAGGTACTGGAAGCATTAAATCTTCAAGAATATAAAGTTCCAACGCTTGAGTTGTCCCACTATGGGAAAATTGGAACTTTTATGACCTATACCCTCTCTAAAATGTGGTACAGGGCAAACTTAATTACCCCTACACCAAAAATTATCATTA
>JAAEQW010000122.1 GCA_024231025.1 Candidatus Omnitrophota bacterium | reverse complement strand
TCTTTTACTTCAACAAAAAAGATATCAATGTTATTGAGCTTGAAGAAGTACGCACATTTCATTTAATTTATATGAATGGATCTATTTTGATGTGTAGCTCAAACTCCCAGATAAAATAAGATTAGATTAATTGAAGTGGACAAAGGCTATCACCTTTAGAGTGGAAAACCACATTCATCGACGGGGAAAAACATCGCTTCTGCACAAAAATGGATAGAAGCCGGTTTCTGAATTCCGCAAGCGTTTCATTCCTGATACAGTGATCCCCAGTTTTCGACCGAATGGCTTCCGGAATGGTGGTCGATCCGTCCTTATAGAGGCTTTGATCGGCATAAAAATTCTGGCGTTCGCCCGTTATACATCGCCATCTCTGAAAAATGCACCAAAAATCAACATCTGGTATCCAAGAATGGGCGACTGGTGCCGGACATGCTTCGCGGAGGGGCATAGGGCTTCTTCATGCCCCAAAAAGATGGAGAAACTGGCGGATGAGTTTAAAGATCTGACCGAGTGGAAGGGCTTGATGAAGAAACTGACGACAGATTATGAAGACCAAATCGAGCCCTTTTTCACTAAAGAAAGTCCATTCTCAAACCATCACTTGTGTGAGGTCAAGGTGGAAGAAGTCACCTACAAGTCGACAGAGCACTGCCTGTTTGCGCAATGGGCTCTCTACTGCAAAGACACGGAAGCAGCCGAGGAAATCAAGAAGGCGGACACGTCTGCGAAGGCGATGAAGCATGGCCAAAAGAGGAATGCCAATATTAATAAATCATAAGCAACTATAGGTATTAACTTTCGAAAAATTTTTGAGATCCCCGGACAAGCTTTGGCTCTCCGTTTTTCTATGAAAGAAATTTCTGTGCTAGTGGTTGGAGTATATGCCCCTGCTAATGCTGGGGCGCGGCCTACTTTCTTTAATGAATTAAATCAACTTATTGAACAACATCATGCTAATACTGATGTATCGTTTTGTCTTGGAGATTTTAATTTCGTTGAGGCACCGGTCAATGATCGGTCAGGTGTAATCAAGGGACAGTATGAAGCTGGGACTGCACAATTTACAACAACAAAAAATTTGCTAGGTTTAAGGAACAAAACATATTTCCCTTTTTCATACGAGTCTTGTTTCTAGCTTTGTTACGCTTTAGGGAACAAAACATATTTACCTTTTTCATGGGAGTCTTGTTTCTAGCTTTGTTACGCTTTAAGGAACAAAACATATTTAGCTTTTTCATGGAAGTCTTGTTTCCAGCTTTATTACGCTTTGAGGAACAAAACATATTTCCCTTTTTCATGCCTTGTTCCTGACTTTGTTATGCTTGGAGGAACAAAACATATTTCCCTTTTTTCATGCCTTGTTCCTGACTTTGTTATGCTTGGGGGAACAAAACATATTTCCCTTTTCCATGCCTTGTTCCTGACTTAGTTACGCTTTGAGGAACAAAACATATTTGCCTTTTTCATGTCTTGTTCCTGACTTTGTTATGCTTGGAGGAACAAAACATATTTCCCTTTTTCATGCCTTGTTCATGACTTTGTTACGCTTGGACGAACAAAACATATTT
>JAAEQW010000121.1 GCA_024231025.1 Candidatus Omnitrophota bacterium | reverse complement strand
CATACGGGTCGATTACGCTGGAAAATAGAGAATGAAGGTTTTAATAGTCAAAAAAATCATGGGTATAATCTACACCATAAGTACTCTCGAACTAGCTATATTGCCAGCAAAAATTATTATCAATGTCTGCAGATTGCTCATTTAATCAACCAATTAGTTGAATTGAGTGAAAATTTTGCAAAACTTATGAAGGGCAAGACGACTGTAAAGCATTTGTGGAAATGCCTGATAGGATTTTTCACCTATGGCCTTATAATAGCTGAGGATTTATCCTGTATTTTAAGAAAAAGAAGTCAGATTCGTTTTGAATGAAAGAGAAGGAGAGATCCTGCTCCCAAATACAGGATTAAAATTGAGACAGAAAAGGAGGGATAAGGGAAAAAGACACAACTGGATGACAGCACTAACTTTTCAAATAGATCTAATTTGAAGAGGCGGGATAGTTGCGCCCAAAGTTTTTCATTGTGCTATTACCGTATTGAAAAAAGTTTATGCTCTGAATCGCTGGGAAGCGTCGTGAAAAAAACCGTATTAATATCTTTTCCTTTCCAGTAATAGGAAGCGCTATGCCCCATCTGATATTGCCCGCCCTTGACCATGTCCAATATAGCCAGCTGAGCCGGTGGTGAGGCTATCGGAGTCAGGGTTGAGGGCCAGGTTTCAGCCAATTTCCATTTCACAGTTCTGCCTGCTAAGACAGGGGTAGTCAATATACTGATAAGTATAAACGCTGCAAGGACAATTTTCACGATGCATTTCATTGGAGTTACTCAAAAATTCAGATAGAAATAATGTGGGATACAGACAAGCAGGAAAAGAGAAGGAGGATACAAGAAGGGGCGATCCCTTACGAGATTGCCCCTGTGATGTCGCATCTAATCAACCTGCTTTATCTGCTTTTTTTCTTTTTTTTCTT
>JAAEQW010000120.1 GCA_024231025.1 Candidatus Omnitrophota bacterium | reverse complement strand
ACGGTGTTGATCTTGATTTTATTGGTGGGGATGCTATTTGTTTTAATCAAAATGATTAAGATCGTGAGCCAATTAGAAAAAAAGATAAGTAAAAAATAGAGGCACTTCGAGACGGAACTCTCAGTGCCGACAAAATTCAGGGAATTACCCTGGATAATTATAATTTTATCGGAGGTGTAGGATGTCTGGACAAAATTTGATTGTACAAGTTTTAAGTGGAATGGGCCAATTAGCAATTACCTTGGTATTGGCATTGGTTCTTTATAAAATCGGCAATTTTGTGGATGCTTTATCTGAAGTAATCAAAAAAGGGTAGTTTTATAGGGCTCAAATTTGATTTATAATTTTTTTGAGCCCTATTTTTTTAAATACTTGACGCAAAAGCGAGAGTATGCTAATATCTTGTCATTATGTGGGCAGTAGTTGAAATATCAAAGAAGCAGTACATTGTCAAAAAAGGCGATCTCATTGAAGTTGAAAGACTGAAAGAGAAAGAGGGGGATGTTGTTTTTGATAAAGTTTTACTATTAGTCGATAAGAAAAAAGTTCACATCGGCGCTCCTTATATAGAAGGTGCTGCCATAAAAGCTAGTTTGCAAGGCGAAAAAAAGACCAAAAAGGTTATTGTTTATAAGGTTAAGAGAAGAAAGAAGTATCGCGTAAAACAAGGTCATCGTCAGATAAAAGCCATTCTAAAAATCTCAAGTATTACCCTCGGCGCGTGATTATTGATCGAATAAAAATTTATTGCAGAGCGGGAGCAGGTGGAAGCGGTTGTTCTTCATCATTGTGCCTGTCTAGCACCAGGATGATTGGTGGTGGAGGCGATGGTGGAGATGGTGGCAATGTTGTTTTGCAAGTAAGCGGACATCCTTATGATTTAAGTGTTTTTCGCGGAAAAAAGAAATTTGTTGCGCAAGTTGGCGGTCGTGGCGGTCAAAACAATAAAAAAGGCGCTAACGCAAAAGACTTGATTTTAAACGTGCCAAAAGGCACTCTGGTAAGGGATCTAGAAGAAAATATAATTTTTGATTTAACCGAAAAAGATAAATTTTTGCTTTGTTCGGGCGGTCGTGGCGGAGAAGGCAACTACAAAAAGAATTATACAATTCCTCCGAAATACGGCGAAGAGAGAGAAGTCACTCTTGATTACCGCATTCCAAGTAGCGTTGTGATCGCCGGTTTGCCCAATAGTGGCAAAACGTCGCTTTTTAATAAACTTACCGGTAAGAATTTTAAGGTAGCAGAGTATCCGTTTACGACAACTTCTTGCATTTGGGCAAAGGCTGAGCGTAATTTTAAGGAATTCACAATTATGGATACACCGCCTTTGAAGAAAAGCAAAAACACCTCTCACCAGGCCAATCGGTTTCTAAAGCATTTTTATCGAGCAAAGATCATTTTGTTCTTAAGCGATAACATAGAGACCGCCGAAGACGACTTCGACGCTCTTGAAAGGGAGATTGCCTTGTTTGATGAGTCTTTTTTAGAGGCAAAAAAACTTTTTTACTTGTTGAGTAAAGTTGATAAAATAGATAAGGTTAATCAGAAAAATATTATTCCGATATCTGCCCAAAAAGGCAACGGTATTGAGGATCTAAAAGAAAAAATATTGGAAAATTTATGAACCACGTGATGCGTCTAAAGCGCAAACGTGGCAAGGGGGAGATCGTAACGAGGTGAAAAAAATAGTGGTAAAGATTGGAAGCAGTGTTATTGCCCCAAAAGGCAAACTCGACACAAAACTTGTTGCTGCGCTTATTAAGGATATTATTGCAGTTGAGAAAACAGGGGCAAGGGTGATTTTGGTTTCATCGGGGGCAATCGCTTGCGGTCTAAATAAGTTGGGCTATAAAAGAAAACCTAAAGACACTCACTCTCTAATGGCAATTTCTTCGATTGGTCAAACTATTCTGATGGATACATTTAATGATAATCTTAGAAAGTATAAACGTAGTTGCGGGCAAATTCTTCTTAGTTGGGATGATTTTGATATCCGTCATCGCTATGTTAATATTTGCCAAACAATCGATAAGCTTTTAGATATAAAAGCAGTACCAATTATAAATGAGAATGATGCGGTATCTTCTGAAGAAATAAAGTTTGGCGATAACGACTGGATTGCGGCAAGAGTTGCCGATTTAGTTGGGGCAAGTGAGTTGATTATTCTTTCAGATGTAGATGGCTTATATGATGGCGACAAACTTGTAAAAAAAGTTGAACACATTGATAGTAGCATTAAGGCACTAGTGCGCAGAGAAGATAAAACTCATACTCACGGCGGAATGGAAACCAAGCTTGAAGCGGCAACCAGTGCTTGTCATTCGGGGATAAAGACGCGCATTGTTAACGGTAGAGCGAAGAATGTTTTGACAAAGATAATAAAAGGGGAAGATGTTGGCACTCTTTTTGCTTGCTCAAAGGAAAAAGCAAAAGCGCGTAAACGGTGGATTTTTAGTAAGCAAATCAAGGGGACGATTACCATTGATGACGGAGCAAAAGAAGCTCTGCTCAACAAAGGTAAAAGTTTATTAGGAGTAGGAATAGTTAAGGTTAGCGTTGATTTTAAGCGCGGTGACGCAGTAGCAATCGTATCTTGCAGCGGGCAAGTATTAGGGTGTGGGTTGGTTAACTATGATTCGAAAGATATAAAGCCTAAAAAAAGATTGGAAAAGGAAGTAGTGCATAGAAATAATTTCATAAAGTCTGCTCAAGGTTTGTGTTATACGCCTTATCGATATTCTAAAAAAGGTGCGAAATGAAGTATGTAAAAGATTTAACGAAAAAAGCAAGACGTGCCAGCTATAAGTTGAGTTTACTGGATTCAAAAACTAAGACGCGCGTGTTGTCTAAAATGGCCAAGGCTATTCTAGATAATAAGAAGTTTATTTTATCTGAGAACAAAAAAGACGTTGCGAATGCAAGCAAAGCTAATGTTGCAAAGAGTTTTATTGACCGCCTTACTTTAAATGAAAAACGTTTAAAAGAGATGAGCGCATCTTTAAGCGAGATTGCCAATTTCGCTGATCCAGTAGGTAGTTTAATAAAAAAATGGAAGCGTCCTAATGGGCTTTCAATTTCAAAAGTGAGAGCATCAATTGGCGTTGTAATGATCGTTTATGAGGCCAGACCTAATGTTACCAGCGATTGCGTTGGCCTGCTTTTTAAATCATCTAATGTTGGTATTTTACGAGGCGGTAAGGCTTCGCTTCGTTCAAATCTTGCGATAGCAAAGATATTGAAAAAAGTAGTTTATGATTGCGGTATTAATTTTGATCCTTTTTTTATAGTCGAAAAAACTGACCACAAAATAGTTGACGCCTTATTAAAAGAAAATGAAAATATCGATATGGTTATCCCCCGCGGTGGAGAAGCTTTAATACAGAAAGTGGTTAAAGAATCTACTATTCCTGTGATCAAGCACTACAAGGGAATTTGTCATGTTTATGTTGATGCAACCGGATGCAAACGTCAGGCGATGAGAATTTGCGTTAATGGAAAGTGCCAGCGCCCTTCAGTGTGCAATGCGGTCGAGACAATTTTGGTGCATCAAGTTCAAGCAAAGAAATTTTTACCTAGGCTAAAGAAAGAATTCGATTCTTTAGGAGTTGAAATAAGGGGTTGCGCTAAGACTGCAAAGATTTTAAAAGGAATTAAAAAGGCAACCCAGAAAGATTGGAGCACCGAATATCTTGCTCTTATTGTTTCAGTAAAAATTGTTGAAGACATTAATCAGGCAATCGAGCATATTAACAATTATGGCTCGCATCATACCGAAACAATTATTACAAAAAATAAAGCAATGGCCGCTAAGTTTGCCAGAGAAGTTGACTCTGCCTGTTGTTTTGTAAATATATCGACGCGTTTTAGTGATGGGCATCAATTTGGCTTAGGTGCTGAGATTGGAATTTCAACTGATAAATTGCATGCTCGTGGCCCAATGGGAGTAGAAGACTTAACGACCTATAAATATGTTGTAACCGGAGCTGGGCAAATTAGAGAATAACCACGTGATGTAGGCGCAAACGTGGCAAGGGAGATTGTAGCTGGTGAAAATTGGAATACTCGGCGGAACTTTTAATCCACCACATATCGGTCATTTTATTATCGCCGAAGAAGTCCGTCAAAAATTTGGATTGGATAAGATATTTTTTATTCCAACCAATATTCCTCCGCACAAAGATAATGCCGGGGTTAGTGCCGATCATCGCTTAGCAATGCTCAATGTGGCATTGCAAAAAGACGTTTGTTTTGAAGTCAAGGATTTGGAAATAAATCGAGGAGGAGTTTCCTATACGGTAGACACAGTAAGAGAATTGCGAAATGATTATCCGGATGATGATTTTTTTCTTATTGTTGGTTCTGATTTAGCAAATCAGTTTTCGACTTGGAAATATTATAAAGAATTAAAAGAAGAAATCAAAATCATAGTTGCGATTAGGCGGCCAAATCCATTGGTCGAAGATGAAAAATTTATTGTTGCTGATATTGTTCAAATTGATGTTTCATCTTCTAAAATAAGAAATATGGTTGCTAATGGAGATTCAATAAGATATCTGGTGTGCGAAGAAGTCGAGCAATATATAAAGAGGCATAATTTCTACACTTAAAAAAGGAGCTACGATGATTAAGTTTGGAACAGACGGATGGCGAGCAATTATAGCAAAAGATTACACTTTCGAAAATTTAGAAATTCTTTCACAAGCTATTGCCGATTATTTAAAAAAGACGGTTAAGAAAAAAAATAAAAAAGTTGTAATCGGATATGATCGTCGTTTTCTTTCAAAAGAGTTTGCGATGACTGTATCGAGGGTGTTGGCCGCAAACAAAATAAAAGTAGTTTTATCTAATCGCGATATTCCAACTCCGGCAGTAAGCTTTCATGCTCGTTACAAAAAATATGATCTTGGGGTTATGATTACTGCTTCACATAATCCGGCGGCTTTTAATGGATTAAAAATAAAAACTTCCGATGGCGGAGCCGCAGATAAGGATGTAACTGATGCAGTTGAAAAGCTTTTACACAAGAGTAAAGTGCGAAAAATCGAGCAAGACGAAGCTAAAAAGAAGGGGTTATTGGTATTAGCCGATCTTACCGAAATATATGTTAAATTTTTGAAAGGATTTGTTGATGTTAAGGCGATAAAAAAATTGAAATTAAAAGTACTAGTCGACAATATGTATGGCGTGGGTGATAATTTTGTTGAGCAAATTATTGGCAAAAGTAAAATTAAGTTTGATTATTTAAATAACGAAATTAATCCTTCATTCGGGGGTATTCATCCTGAGCCGGTTGCAAGCAATTTACAAAAGTTGATTAAAAGCGTTAAAAAAGGTAAATATGATTTTGGTGTTGCCCTAGATGGTGATGCCGATAGAATTGCATTAGTGGATGGAAAGGGTAATTTTATTAATGCCCAGGTGATTGTGCCATTGCTTGCACTGCATATGGTTAAAAATCGCAAGGAAAAAGGTGGTGTTGGCAAAACAGTTGTTGGCAGTAATGTAATCGATAAGGTAGCGTTAGATTTAGGCGTTGCGTGCTATGAAACACCAGTTGGTTTTAAATATCTATCAAATCTTTTTAAGCAAAATTTAATTTGTGTTGGTGGGGAAGAGGCCGGTGGCATTGGATTTAAAGGCTATATTCCTGAAAGAGATGGGTCAATTTCATTTTTGCTTGTTCTTGAAATGCTAATCATGGAGAAGAAAAAATTTGCTATCTTATTAAATAATTTTTATCAAAAATATGGCCATTGGCATTATTGGCGAAGCGCTATCCCTGTGAAAAGTGTACGAAAGAGCTTGAACGACCTAAAACTTCCCAAAATTTTAATGGGTAAAAAAGTTGAAAGAGTAAATAAATTAGATGGAATTAAATTGATCACTAAAGATACTTGGCTGATGTTTAGAAAATCAGGAACTGAGCCGATTGTGCGGGTTTACGCTGAGAGCAAAAGCCAAAAAGAAGCGAAGTCATTAGTTGCTCTTGGAACTAAGATGATTTATGCACTATAGCATTACCCGAACTTTAATTTGGATAAGTTTTAAGATACTTTTTCAGATTAAAATAGAACGCAGGGCTCAATTTCCTGCGAAAGGCCAACCTTTTGTTTTTGCGTCTAACCACTTAAGTTATTTTGATCCGGCAATCCTTTCTATTGCTTCTCCACGTCGACTATGTTTCTTTGGTAAAGAAGAGTTGTTTAAAAACAAGCTTCTGGCCTTTGCTGTGAAAGCTTATGGGACATTTCCTGTGAAAAGAGGTGAAAGTGATATTGCCGGCATGCGAAATGCCTTAAAAATTCTTAAAAAATACCCAGTTGTAGTTTTTCCTCAAGGAACTCGTGGAGCGAGCCTTGATCAAATCAATCCTGGAGTTGGATTTTTGTGCAAAAAGGCTAAAGTTCCGATTATGGTGGCTAAAATCTATGGTAGCGACAAAATCCTTCCTAAAGGCGCAAAATTTCCTAAAATTGCCAAATTGAGAGTCATAACCGATAAGGTAGATTACACCTCTAAAGACACTTATGAGGAGATTGCCAAAAGGGTAATGGAAAAAATAAAAAGCCTTTAAACCATAGGAAAAGGAGATAGCTTGAGCCCTTTATCTCCATAGGACGAAAGAGCTCTCGCACCTACAAAATTAAGGGCACATGCAATGCGCCCTCACGTTATTGTCAATCAGAAGTTTTTATTGTTGACAAGCGGGGGCCTTTAAGAGATAATTGTAGAAATTTTTCCCATGGAGAGCTAGACTCAAGCCGTGGGAATTTAAGGAGGAAAAGTAGAAGATATGGAAAAAGAATTAACAGAATTAGAGAGCGCGTATTTTGACTCGATAAAGGAGTTAAGCGAGGGGGAAATCGTCAAGGGTGAGGTTGTAGCTGTTACCTCTCGTGAGGTTATTGTTGACGTTGGCTACAAATCAGAAGGGATCATTTTGCGTTCCGAGTTTGAAGGGGTGGACGTTGATGATCTTGGTGAAATTGAGGTTTTCGTTGAAAATGTTGAAGATGAAGACGGTAGAGTAGTTTTATCTTTCAGGAAGGCGCGCGAAACAAAAGGTTGGCGTACCTTAGCTGATAATTACAACGAAGGTGATCTCGTAGAAGGTTTTGTAACAAGAAAAGTTAAGGGTGGTTACATGGTGGATGTTTTCGGGGTAGAAGGATTTTTGCCTCAAAGCTTATCATCATTTAAAAATATGGCTACAGAAGAGGTAATGGGTAAAACTTTTGGTTTTCAAATTGTTAAAATGAGCAGAGCAAAAGAAAACTTTATTATTTCTCGCAAAGATGCTCTTCGCATTGGAAGAGAAGCATCTCGCAAGAAAATTTGGGAAGAAATGGAAGAAGGTAAAATTATATTGGGTAAGGTGAAAAGCATTACTAACTTTGGCGCCTTTGTTGATTTAGGAGGGGTTGACGGATTGCTTCATATTGCTGACATGAGTTGGAAAAAAATTACTCACCCTTCAGAAATTGTTGCTGCTGGCGATGAAATAAATGTAATCGTCTTGGGCTTTGAAAAGGAAAAAGGCAAAATATCTCTGGGGTTAAAACAAACTACACCTGATCCATGGAAAGAAATCGACAAGAAGTACAAAGTTAATTCGATGATAAAGGGCAGAATAACAAATATCCAGAATTATGGTATTTTTGTTGAGCTGGAAAAGGGCATCGAAGGCTTGATCCATATTAGCGAAGTTTCCTGGACCAAACGATTTATTAACTTGCATGAATCATTTGCTATTGGGGATGCAGTTGAAATTAAAATCATTGGCGTAGATCCAGGAGAGCGCAAAATCTCTTTAAGCGTTAAACAGACCGAAAAAGATCCTTGGGATGATATTGAAAATATGATTACAGTTGATTCTCAAGTAAATGGTAAGGTTGCGAGTTATGGGGAAGGCTGCGTTTACATGGAACTCGAAAACGGACTTGAAGGGGTGATTTTTAACGAAGATATTTCCTGGACCAAGCGCATCGTTCGTTCGCAAGAAGTGCTTAAGCGCGGGCAAACAAATTCCTTTAAAGTTTTAGGAGTAGATAGAGCTAGTCGAAGGATTATTTTGGGCATTAAGCAGTTGCAAGATGATCCATGGCCGGCAATTGTGGAAAAATTTCCTATTGGTACGGTGTTAGATGGCATTGTTGTTAAAGTTACCAATTTTGGAGTGTTCGTTAAAATTGACGACGATTTGGAAGGATTAGTTTTTTCAGGTGAGATCGAAAAAGATGTCATGGACAATCTTAAGCCGCAAGACAAAATTACGGTTAAAATAATTAAGATTGATTCTGGTTCAGCCAAGATTGGCCTTTCTTCTAGAATAGATGAGCCAATTGAGATTGCCGAAGAATAATCAGAAATTTTCCCGCACACATAGAAATCTTTACTCAATTGCTTGATCAGCACCAGACTGTCTTTAAAACCGCACAAGAAGCGAGAAGATTTCATAATCTGAGGGTTTGTCAGTGAAAAAAGATCTAAAGCTGCATTTGGCGGCGATAAAGAAAAACGCTATCGACTTAATTTCAGAAGAAGAGCTCACACTAAAGCTGCAATCTAAAAAATCACTTAATTTAAAAATTGGCTTTGATCCCACGGCACGTGATATTCATTTGGGTCATACTGTGCTTTTACGTAAGCTTCGTAAATTACAGGATTTAGGCCATACCGTGTGCCTTGTTATTGGGGATTTTACCGCTAAAATTGGTGATCCATCCGGTAAAAGCACATTGCGTCCGATTTTAAGCGATAAAGAAATCAAAAGCAACGCGCTCACTTACACGTCACAAGCCTTCAAAATTCTTGATAAAAAGAAAACAAAAGTAATTTACAATAGTGCGTGGTTTAAGAAGATGGATCTGTCAAAATTTTTGTCGCTTCTTTCTTCTTACACTATGGCGCGGATTTTGGAGCGTGATGATTTTTCTAAAAGAATGAAAGAAAATAAGCCGCTTACAATGCTTGAAGTTGTTTATCCATTGGTGCAGGGTTATGATTCAGTGATGTTGGAGGCAGATATTGAATTTGGAGGAACTGATCAAAAGTTTAATCTTATTGTGGGGAGGCATTTGCAGGAAAATTTCAAACAGTTGCCTCAGGTAGTTGTAACAATGCCAATTTTAGTTGGGCTAGACGGAAAGGAAAAAATGTCTAAATCGCTCAATAATTATGTTGGCGTTAACGATAGCTCAAAAGATATGTTTGGTAAAATTATGAGCATTTCCGATGAGGCAATGTGGGAGTATTTCAGGCTTCTAACCGATCATGATTTAGAAAAAGCAAAAGCAATGCATCCTAAAGAAGCGAAGCTTCTTTTGGCGGTAACGATTACATCTTTTTACCATTGTCAGAAATCTGCTGAAAAAGAGAGAGAAGAATTCCAGCGTGTTTTTTCTCAAAAAGAGTTACCGAAGGATATACTGACGGTAAAAGCATCAAAAGAAATAGACGTCATAAGCATTATTTATCAGAACAAAATGGCTTCTTCTAAAAATGAAGCACGCCGGCTCTTAAACCAAGGAGCAATTTCAATAGTTGCCGAGACCCCTTTAACAATAAAAAGTCAGTACCTAGAAGTACCAAAATCAGGATTGATTTTAAAGATTGGCAAGCGGAAATTCTTAAAAATTAAACCCCTTTAAGCGATTGATAATTTTCTTGCAATTTACAATTCGATTGCTATAATAACTCTCCAAATGAGAGAGTAAACATATTTAGGTATATAAAGATTTTTAAGGCACTTTGGGGCGGACACCCTCAGTGCCAATAGAATTTAGGGAACGATCATTAATAATTACAATTTTATTGGAGGTGTGAGATGGCAGTAAAAGTTGGAATCAACGGGTTTGGCAGAATTGGAAGGAATGTTTTTAAAATTATGAATGAGCGTAACGACATTGAAGTTGTTGCGATTAATGACTTAACAGATGCTAAAACACTGGCTCATTTGTTAAAATATGACTCTACGTATGGTCGTTACGATAAAGATGTAAAAGCTGCTGATGAGGCAATTATTGTTGACGGAAAAGAAATTAAAATATCAGCGATTAAGGATCCTGCACAGCTCCCATGGAAAGCGCTTGGTGTGGATGTTGTTATTGAATCAACCGGTGTATTTCGCACTCGCGATAAGATCAGCCTTCACTTAGAGGCTGGAGCCAAAAAAGTTATATTAACTGTTCCTTCGAAATCATCTAGCGATGTAGACAATACAATTGTTTTAGGTGTAAACACAGAGCAATTGAAGGCTGAAGATAAGATCGTATCGAATGCATCATGTACAACTAATTGCTTGGCTCCAGTAGCAAAGGTTTTACACGATAATTTTGGTATTGTCGGAGGAATTATGACTACGATTCATTCTTACACAAACGATCAGAGGCTTCTTGATTTTCCGCATTCAGATTTACGTCGGGCTAGAGCCGCGGCGTTGTCGCTTATTCCAACAACAACTGGAGCTGCTAAAGCAGTTGGTTTGGTTATTCCTGAATTAAATGGAAAATTAAATGGAATGGCAGTGCGCACACCTACTCCAACAGGTTCTTTGGTTGACTTGACAGTTAATTTAGAGAAGGATGCTTCAATTGAAGAAATTAATGCTGCTGTTAAAGCGGCCGCTGATGGTGCAATGAAAGGAATACTAACTTACACTGAAGACCCAATTGTTTTGGCTGATATAGTAAAGGATCCCGCTTCGTCGGTTTTTGATGCGGGCTGTACAATGAAAATCGGCAAACAAATTAAAATTATCAGTTGGTACGATAACGAATGGGGCTATTCCAATAGAGTAGTTGATTTGATTGATGAGTTTGTTAAAAAGGGACTATAGAATAACTAAAAACTAAAAACGCAAAACGTAAAACCATAGCGTAAAATTTGAAATTATCCGGAAAAATTTTAATTTTTGAATTATGGTTTTACGCTTTTAGCTTTACGGTTTTAGCTAAATGGTTGGCTTAGCGGGAGTTGTAATGAATAAAAAAACAATTAAAGATTTAGATCTAGTTGATAAAAAAGTAATTGTTCGTGTTGATTTTAATGTCCCGTTAGATGATAGTGGTTCGGTTAATGACGAAGCGCGAATAAAGGCGGCGATGCCGACTATTCAGTATATTTTAAATCATGGCGCCAGTAAGGTGATTTTGATGAGTCATTTGGGGCGCCCCAAGGGTGTTGTTGTCGACAGTCTTCGTATGGATCCAGTAGCCAAAGAATTGGCTAGGCTCTTAGGAAGAGAAGTGGAGAAGCTAGACGATTGCGTTGGTAAAAAAGTAAAAGATGCGGTAGAGGCAAGCGATAAGCGAGTAATTTTACTTGAGAATTTACGTTTTCACCCCCAAGAGACTAAAGGCGATGAAGCGTTTGCCAGAGAGCTTGCGTCATTGGCAGATATTTTTGTAAACGATGCTTTTGGAACTGCCCATCGCGCTCACGCATCGACAACAATTATTGCAAAATTTTTGCCAGCGTGTTTGGGATTTTTGGTAGATAAAGAAATTAAATCGTTGTCTTGTGCGCTTACTCCCGAAAAACCGTATGTTGTTATCTTAGGCGGTGCTAAGGTGAGCGATAAGATTACAGTCATAAGTAACCTTATGGAGCGGGCCAATACGCTTATTATTGGTGGGGCGATGGCGTATACCTTTTTAAGGGCTAAAGGTGAAGGCACAGGCAGTTCGCGAGTCGAAGAGGATAAGGTAAGCTTAGCAAAAGAAATTTTAGAAAAGGCTAATTGCTTGGGTATAAAAATTTTATTACCAGTGGATCATTTAGTGGTTAGCGCTATAGATAAGCCTGAAACTAAAAGATTCACCGAAAAGTTGATCGGCGGGGATATTGCCGTTGATATTGGCCCAAAGACAGTTAATTATTTCAAACAAGAGTTAGAGGGAGCTAAAACCGTCCTTTGGAACGGTCCTCTGGGTATATTTGAAAATCCACACTACTGTGAAGGCACAAAAGAAATTGCTTCAATGTTAGCCGACTTAGAGAGTGCCACAGTTATTGTTGGTGGCGGAGATTCAGCCGCGGCAGCCAAGGAATTTGGTGTAGCCGGTAAGCTTGCGCATGTTTCTACCGGAGGTGGAGCATCGCTGGAATTCTTAGAAGGCAAAACACTTCCTGCAATAGCGGCAGTGCCAAACAAATAAGGAAAGGAAAAAAATGAGAAAAATAATGATTGCCGGAAATTGGAAAATGTACAAAACCATTGGTGAGGCCAGCATGCTTGCCGAGGAGTTAAAAAAAGAGTTGGCAACTTTTATCGAGGCGGATATTGTTATTTGCCCGACTTTTACGGCCTTAAATACAGTTTATTCGATTGTTGAAGACACCCCCATAAAACTTGGCGCGCAGAATTTATTTTGGGAAAGCGAGGGCGCTTACACTGGAGAAATATCACCGGTGATGATCAAGGCTTGCGGCTGCGAATATGTAATTATTGGTCATTCCGAAAGAAGAAAATATTTTAACGAAACTAATGAGACGGTGAATAAAAGAATTAAAGCGGCTTTAGGCATTGGGCTCAACCCGATAATTTGTGTTGGTGAGACTTTGCAAGAACGAGAAGCAGACAAAACCAAGGCGATTATCGAAGAGCAATTAACTGGTGGCCTAGAAGGGCTTTCTAATGAGGATATGGCCAACTCAATTATTGCCTATGAACCAGTTTGGGCGATTGGAACTGGCAAAACTGCGACACCAGATCAGGCTCAAGAAATACACGCTTTTATTCGTGGATGGATCAAAGAAAAATTTAGCACTTTAATATCGGAGAACCTACGCATACTTTACGGCGGAAGTGTAAAACCCGAAAATTCTAAGGAATTGATGGGCCAAGCTGACATTGACGGTGCGTTAGTTGGTGGTGCGTCCTTAAAAGAAGATTCTTTTGCTCAGATCGCCAAAAATGCCGTTTAAGGAGGAAAAATATGTATAATTTTATGTTAGTGTTGCATGTCATAGTAGTAATCTCTTTGATTGGAGCGATTCTGATTCAGAGAGGAAGAAGCGGTGGTTTGGTTGAAGCCCTAGGCGGAGTGGAATCTATATTTGGAACTAAAACTAGCGCCCTTTTAGTAAGAGTAACGGTAGGATTAGTTGTTGCTTTTTTTACAACGTCAATATCTTTGGCCTATATCTCTAAGCAGCGGGGCAAATCACTATTAGAAAAGTACAAGGATACCCCTGCGCAGGAGGCTCCAATTCAAGGTGAGGCCTCGTCAACGGATGAGAAAGAATAGCCCTCTACTTGCCATAATTGCGGTATTGTTTTTGCAATCTTCAGTTACAGCTGAGTCTGTATTTCAGAAACCTTTCAAAGAGTATAAATTAGAGTCTGGTCATAAGGGCGGAAGATTAGTTATTCCAGCCACATCTGACCCTAAATCCTTCAACCCAATTGTTGCTAATGAGACTTCAACTACACAAATTACATCTTTAATTTTTGAGGGCCTTACACGGACGCATCCGTTAACTTTAGAAGTAGTACCTAATTTAGCTAAGAGTTGGGAAACTGAAGATGGCAAGGTTTGGATTTTCTATTTAAGAGAAGATGTTTTTTTTAACGATGGGGAAAAATTTAAAGCTGATGATGTTGTTTTTACGTTTAATGAATTAATTTATAATAGCGATATTCCTACATCAAGCCGGGATATTTTTACAATTGAGGGTAAAAAAATAACAGTAGAGAGGGTTGATGATTATACGGTCAAATTCACCCTGCCTTGCGTTTTTGCTCCTTTTCTACGAGCGTTGAGTCATGAGATACTGCCGAGGCATAAGTATCATAAAATAGCAAAAGATAAGAAATTTACTTTTAGCATGGGGCTTGATAGCAAATTGAAAGATATCGTTGGAACAGGCCCGTACTGCTTAAAGCAATATCTTCCAGGTGAGAGGGTGGTTTTCGCCCCAAACCCTTACTATTGGAAAAAAGATGAAAATCAAACACAGTTACCTTATCTGCAAGAAATAATTTATATCATTCTGCAAAATTCCGATACAGCGCTACTTAAATTTCTTGATCGAGAAATCGACTATTATTCGTTACGATCGCAAGATTTAGCTATTTTGGGTCCTCGATGCAAGAAAGACTTATTCACTATTTATAATGCCGGTCCATCTTTTGGCTCAAATTTCTTAGTTTTTAATCAAAATAATTTAGAAAATCCACGCACTAAAAAACCATATGTTTCGCCTTATAAGTTAAAGTGGTTTGGAAATATAAAATTTAGAAAAGCGATAGCCCATGCGATCAACAAGGATAAGATTATAAAGATAGTTATGAATGATTTGGGCGTTAGGCAGTTTTCTTCGGTAAGTCCAGCAAATAAGTTTTTCTACACCGAAGATGTTAAAAAGCATAAGTTCAGCCCCGATAAGGCCAAACAGCTTTTAGCCGAGATTGGCTTTGGAGATCGCGATCAAGACGGCACGCTGGAAGATAGCCAAGGCAAAAAACTAGAACTTAATTTTTTTACTAATGCGGATAATACTCAACGAGTGCAAATTGCTACGCTAGTTAAAAAAGATTTAGAAGACATTGGTATGAAAATAAGTTTTCTTCCGCTTGATTTTAACAATTTAGTCAGCAAGCTTACTGCTACTTTTGATTGGGAGCTAATTATGATTGGCTTAACCGGTGGGATCGAACCTTATTTTGGTAAAAATGTATGGTCATATAAGGGAAATCTGCATATGTGGAACCCAACAAAAAAAGCAATAATGCCTTTCGAACAAGAAATAGAGGATATATTTAATCTTGGCGCTAAAACTATTGATGAGAGCAAGAGAAAGGAGCTATTTTTTACTTGGCAGAAAATAGTAGCTCGGGAGTTACCGTTGATTTATACGGCTATCCCCTATTCGCTATACGCAATAAGAGATAAATTTGCGAATTTATATCCAACGGTATATGGTGGAGCGTTTGGTGAATTGGAATGGATTTATATAAGAGGAGGAAAGCATGAGTAAACTGAAAATGATTTTTTTATTATTTGTTTTTGCGTGTGGCTGTGTTGGGGGAAGTGTTTCAATTGATGATTATTCGGGCTTGTCTATTTCTCCTACTGATCCACTTCAAGTAAAAATATTGCAAGAGTCTCCGCTAGAGGATTATCAAGAAATTTGTCAACTTACCTATAAAGGAGTAAGCAGCAATTTAGAGCCAACCTATCATGCGTTGCGGCGAGAAGTGGCGAGAATGGGCGGGGATGCGCTGATTGTTATCGATAAAGAAACAGCGGGAAAAACCGAAATCCCACGAAAAATAGTCGGAACAATAATTAAATTTGAATAACGAATCTCTTAAAGTCTTATCAGTAAAAATAACAAAAATCAACAAAACATGTTATAATTTATTTACAAAAAGGAGGTTATTATGGGTTCAGTAAAATTAATTATTGGTGTAATTCTTTTCATATTTTTTCTTGGTATTAGAATTGTAAGACCGACTCATCGAGGATTGATTGAACGACTAGGTAAATATTGTCGTTTTGCTAATTTTGGATTTAATTGGATTATTCCGATCATTGAAAAGATGTATATAGTGAATGTTACTGAGCAAATGGTTGATGCGGAACCACAGGAGATCATTACCAACGATAACCTAAATGCCACTGTTGATGCTCAAGTTTACTTCAAGGTAAAATCCGACGAAGAAAGTGTAAAGAGTTCACAATACCACGTTAACGTCTACAAGCATCAAATTGTGAATTTAGCAAGAACTACATTAAGAAACATTATAGGTACCCTTACTTTAAAGTCTGCTAATAGCGAAAGAGGGAAAATCAATTTCGAGTTACATAAAACCCTTCGTGATGAAACAACTACTTGGGGAATTGAGATCGTCAGAACAGAATTAAAGCAAATTGATCCGCCCAAAGACGTGCAAGAGACAATGAATAAGGTAGTAAAGGCGGAAAACGAAAAAATAGCCGCTGTCGACTATGCCACAGCTCAGGAAACTGCCGCCGATGGTGAAAAGAGGTCAGAGATAAAAAAGGCCGAAGGGGTTAAACAAGCAAGAATTTTGCAGGCACAAGGAGAATCTGAAGCAATAAAATTAGTAAATGAAGCTGCAGAAAAATACTTTATAGGGAATGCGCAAGTTTTAAGAAAACTTCAAACGGTTGAAAATGCGTTAAAAGACAACGCAAAGGTAGTAATTCCAACAGACACTGAATTAATTAATGTAGTTGGTGAACTTGCTGGAGTAGTGCCGATTAAGAAAAAAGATTAATAAAAACGAGGTTATTTTGCTGCGATAAAGTCCTGGCTTTTGGGCGGGGGATGAAAAGCGCAGCAGGCGGGATTTGCGTTGCTCCATTTGCAGAATATTCTTGACAGGGGTGTTGATTTATGCTAGATTGACACAGGTTGGGCAGTTGCCGAATTGCCAGATAGCGTAAACTAACAAACATCAATAAGTTGTCTAAATTTATCAAGAAAAAATGAGATATTTTTTTATTATTACTTTGGTTTTGTTGCCTGTTTTTGTCGTTGGCGCGACTGATCTCACAAACGAACAATCCAGAGAGTATCGCGAGCTTGGGTATAAACTCCAGATGAAGGGGAGTGCAGATGAAGCCATGGCTTATTATCAAAAAGCTATTGAAATGGATCCCCAATATGCGGAAGCTCACAATGATTTGGGCGTAATCTATGAAAATATGGGAGATTTCGATAATGCTCTCCTAGAATATAAAAGGGCTCTAGAAATTGACAGTAATTACTTACCGGTTTATACGAACTTAGCTTTTCTTTATGAAAAGAGGGGCAATGTACTAAATGCCAGCCACTACTGGAAAAAGAGATATGATTTAGGCCAAGAGGGCGATTATTGGTGGGAGGTGTCACGTCAGCACCTACTTAAATTAGGAACATATCCTCAGTTGAGAAGAGAGCGGCTGGAGCGTCAGGCTGCAAGCTTATCTCAGAACCTTGTTTATGATCGTGAACAAAAGAGGCTGAAGACTATTGATGAAGCCAGATTACATTTGGAAGTGGGAGTAGGATTTTTAAAAAGAGGTGATCACAAAGCTGCGATAAAAGAGTTTGAAACGGCAGGCTTTTTAAATCCAGCGGATCCCGATTTATCGATGCAAATTCAGGATTTCTATCGCAAGGCTTTGCAGATGGTCAACAAAGAAGAGGCTAAAGATAATGCCGAGCAGGCATTAAAGCATATAGATAAGGAAGATTATCTTTCCGCAGGAGACAAGCTCAAAGAGTCGCTTACATCGGTTCTATTGATTTCCCAAGAAGAATAAGGTAAAGGCACCAGCCGTATAGTCTATAAAATTCAAAAAATAAAGAGTAAAATTTTCTATAGTTAAAGTTAGAAATATTATCGTGAGTTATTCTTCCAGCAGTTAATGTCAAAAAATACTATTTATCTTGTTGATGGAACGTCTATATGCTATCGCTCTTTTTTTGCGATTAAGCTCTCTACTTCTATGGGGCGACCTACGGGGGGTGTATATGGTTTTTATAAGATTTTGCAAAAGATAATCTCAAAATACAATCCAATATGCATGGGGGTTTGTTTTGATGTTTCGCGTAAGACCTTTCGTCAGGACAAATTTCAAGACTATAAAGGGCATAGACCGCCAGCACCCGAAGGTTTAAAGGAGCAGATTCCGACAATAAAACAATTACTCAAATTTATGGGGATTGCTGTTATTGAAAAGGAAGGGTATGAAGCCGACGACGTAATTGCCACTCTTTGTCGGGAGGCATGCCACAAAGGGAAAAAGGTTGTTGTCATAAGCTCGGATAAGGATATGTACCAGCTTCTCAACGAAGGGCAGGTAGCAATTTACAATTCGGCCAAGGAAAAAGTGTTTACTGAGAACGACTTTATGAATGATTTTGGGTTTGAGCCGGAGTTTATGGTTGATTACCTTTCATTGGTTGGTGATGCAGCAGACAATGTTCCGGGTGCGCGCGGGATTGGCAAGGTGGGCGCGGCTAAGCTTATAAAAGAATTTAAAACAGTTGAGACGATATTTAATAATGTTGATAAGCTTTCTTTGAAAGTAAAAGATCTTCTTCTTCAAAGTAAAGATGATATATTTTTAAGCAAAGAGTTGGTGCAATTGTATAAGTGTGAGTTGAGTATGGGTGCGGATGATTTAAAGATCGGTGAGTCAGATACCGAATCGTTGCGTGATTTATTTCGCGAACTTGAATTTAAGGCATTGTTTAGGGATCTTTCGCCTGAAAGACCGCAAAAAGAGATAATAGTGAAAGAGGCGAAAACAATTCCCAATAAGGAAACAGCAACCTTTTTTATTGATGGTGATTACGTGTATTTCTTTGACGGCGACACTTATAAACTAAAACTAAAAGACGCCAAATCTATTTTAGAGGATGAATCGATAAAAAAAATATCCCATGGGTTTAAACGGCAGATGATATCTTCCGGTATTAAAATAAACGGTATTTTATTTGACACTAAGATCGCGGCATATTTAGCTGATTCTACATTTGGGGATTATTCGCTTTTGGCTCTCGGTGCCTGCTATTTAGACGATTGCAACGGAGATGTGCCTGCTGCTGCGACGCCTTACTTTATAAATGAACTCTATAAGCATTTTTCTTCCCAAATAAGAGAGAAAGAAATGCAAAAGTTGCTTTTTAACGTTGAAATGCCGTTGATCACAGTTTTGGCAGAAATGGAGAAATTTGGTGTAAAGGTTAACGTGCAAACATTACAGAAGCTTTTGCTTAAAGTAGACGAGAGGCTAAAGGTAGTTGTTCGCAAAATATTTGCGATTTCTGGTCATGAATTTAATTTAAACTCGCCAAAACAATTAAGTGCGGTGTTGTTTGGTGAACTTGGAATTACACCGTTGAAAAAAACTAAAACCGGTTTCTCCACCGGAGAAGAAGTTTTACAAAAACTATCGATTAGCCATGATATCGCCAGTTTTATTTTAGATTATCGCACGATGAATAAATTAAAGACAACATATATTTTGCCGATAATTGAATCAGTAAAAAAAGGTAATGGAAAACTGCACGCACAGTTTAACCAGACTGCGGCTCAAACAGGTAGGCTATCTAGCTCATCTCCAAACTTACAGAGTATTCCGGTCAAAGGTGAATTTGCTGATGAATTACGCCAAGCCTTTGTGTCGTCTTTTGAAGAAGGCTGTTTAATTTCAGGAGATTATTCCCAAATTGAGTTAAGAATTCTTGCTCATTATTCAGGCGATAAAAAGCTTCAAAAAGCTTTTAACAGCGGAGTAGATGTGCATAGATATACCGCGTCACTGCTTTTTGACACAGAAGAAGTAGATAGCCATCAGCGAAATATTGCAAAACGAGTTAATTTCGGGATACTTTATGGGATGAGCTCTTACGGATTGTCTCGAGAGTTGAAGATTGCTCCAAAAGAGGCAGAAACCTTTATTGAGGATTATTTTTCCCGTTATCCTCAAGTTAAAGAATATATAAAAAAAGTGCATAAGGATTTAGAAGAAAACGGCTTTGTTAAGACTATTCTTTCTCGCGAGAGAAAACTGATGGATTACAATAGCCCCAATCCTCATTTAAGAGAGTTTGCTCGCCGCCAGGCAGTTAATACTCCGATTCAGGGCTCTTGTGCGGATCTTATAAAGGTTGCGATGGTAAAAATTGCAGATGAATTTAAAAAATATAACTTAAAATCACGGATGATCATTCAGATTCATGACGAATTAATTTTTGATGTAAGTAAGAATGAATATGACCAAGTGGTCGGTATAATTAAAAAAAATATGCAAGAGAGTATAAAACTAGATGTTCCGATTGAAGTAAAAATTAAAGTTGGAAAAACCTGGGCAAATATGGAAAATGAATCCAAAGTGTAAGGAGAATTAACAAAATGAAAATAGCCTTTTGTTCTTCTGAAAGTTATCCATTTGCTAAAACTGGCGGATTGGGCGATGTCGCCGGGGCACTCCCGGTGAGCTTGGCTAAGCAACACCACCAAGTAAAAGTTTTTATTCCTTTTTATAAAGGCATAAAACCAAAAAAGATATTTGATAATTACGGGTATACGAAACAATCCGGAGTAGAGTTTTATTTTATTAAAAATGACCATTATTTTCAAAGGGACGGTTATTACCAAGATGGGGATTGCGATTATTCCGATAATTTAGAGCGCTTTACCTTTTTTAACAAAAAAGTATTAGAATTATTGAAAGAGCTTGATTTTTCACCGAAAATTATCCATTGTAATGATTGGCAGACATCCTTAATTAGTGTTTATCTTAAAACTGCCTATAGTGGTGATAACTTTTTTAAGGACGCAGTTTCTGTATTAACGATACACAATCTTGCTTATCAAGGGTTGTTTAATAAAGATAAATATCATTTTTTAGGGATACCGGGGCAATACTTTGGAATAGATGGTTTGGAGTATTACGGACAAATTAGCTTTCTTAAAGCAGGTATTCTTTTTTCCGATGTGGTTAACACAGTTAGTCCTACTTATGCCAAACAAATTCAAAACAAGGAGTATGGTTGTGGCCTTGGTGGGGTATTAAAACGCAGGCGTGGCTCTCTCTCGGGAATACTAAATGCGATTGATAACAAGATTTGGAATCCTAAAACAGATAATTTAATTTATAAGAAGTACTCCAAGATAACAATTGCTGAAAAGGCAATCAACAAATGCAAAATACAAAAAGATTTGGGATTAAAAGTTGATAAAAATATTTTACTTTTAGGAATGGTTAGCCGCTTAACTGAGCAAAAGGGTTTGGACATACTAAGTCAATCTTTGGACAAGGTTTTGCCGGGCTGTCAAATTGCCATCTTAGGCGTAGGTGATCAAGCTTATCATAGGAGTTTAAAGAAAAGTGCAAAAAAGTATAAGGGGAGCATGGCAGTTACTTTAAAATTTGACGAAGAACTAGCTCATCGCATTTATGCTGGAAGCGATGTCTTTTTAGTGCCTTCACGTTTTGAGCCTTGTGGACTTTCTCAGATGATTAGCTATCGCTATGGTACTTTACCAATTGTTCATGAGACAGGAGGGCTAGCTGATACGGTTAGCGATATTAAAGAGGGAGGTATGGGGTTTGTTTTTAGCGATTACAGCGCGCAGGACTTAATTTTTACCATTGAAAGAGCGCGTGCGTATTTTCAAAATAAAAAAAAGTGGTACGCTACAGCTAAAAGAGCCATGAGCAATGTTTTTTCTTGGGAAACAACAGCAAAAAGATACATTGATATGTACAAAAGCGCAGCTCTCAATAAGACTAAATGCGAGAGGATGACAGTATAAAATGGCTTCATTTGCGATAACCGGCAATTTTGCAAGTGGAAAAAGCGTTGTTATAGCAGGCCTTAAAAATAAAGGGGCGGTTGTTTTTGACGCTGATAAAATAGTGCATCGCTACTATAGAAATAGGGATAGTACTGTTTATAAAAAAGTTATACGTTTTTTCCCCGAAGCAGTTAAAAAAAATGGCGTTATTTGCCGTAAAAAATTAGGTGGATTGGTTTTTTCTGATGTTAAAAAGTTACTCAAGCTGGAAGGAATTGTTCATCCGCCGATTATAAAAGAACTAAAAGCTTGGTGCGGGAAAGCTGATAATAAAATATTTGTTGCTGAAGTGCCGCTTCTTTTTGAGAAAAAACTTTCATCAATTTTTGATGCGGTTATTGTTGTTGTGGCAAAAAAAGAAATTACTGTAAGCAGAGCTATGAGCAAGTACAACATGAGCAGACCAAAAGCAGTAAAAAGACTATCTTTCTATCTTCCTGTTAAGGCAAAAATAAAAAAAGCTGATTTTGTAATTTACAATAGCAGCAACCTGCAGGATTTAAAAATAAAAACAGGGGTTTTGTGGAACAAGTTAAAAACATATGGGAAAAACAAAAAAAAGAGGTGATTTATGGTGAATAACAAAACAACAAAACGTAGCGATGTCAAAACTAATGACCGTATTGATATTGCTGGTTTACGAGAAATGAAAATCGCAGAATTAAACAAGATTGCCAAGGAGTTGGAAATCGACTCTGTAAGTGGTTTAAAAAAGCAGGATCTTATTTTTAAGATCCTGCAAGCAAAGGCTGAGAAGGCCGGACTTATGTTTGGAAATGGGGTAATAGAGGTTTTATCTGAAGGATTTGGTTTTTTGCGCTCCTCAGATTATAGCTATCTGCCTTCACCAGATGATATTTATGTTTCACCATCGCAGATTAGAAAATTTGCTCTAAAAACAGGAGATACGGTGAGCGGGCAAATTCGTCCACCGAAAGATAACGAAAAATATTTTGCGCTTTTAAAGGTTGAGGCGGTAAATTTTGAAAACCCTGAGGAATCAAGAAACAGAGTTCTTTTTGATAACTTAACGCCGGTGTATCCTAACGACCGTTTCATTATGGAAACTGCCCCAAATGAGCTTTCGTGCCGATGTTTGGACTTGCTATGTCCGATTGGAAAAGGACAACGAGGGCTTATTGTTGCGCCGCCTTATAGCGGCAAAACTGTACTTTTGCAGAAAATTGCTAACGGCATAATGAAAAATTACCCTGAAATATTTTTAATGGTGCTTTTAATTGATGAACGTCCTGAGGAAGTTACAGAGATGAAAAGCATTGTAAAGGGAGAGGTTTTAAGTTCTACTTTTGATGAGCCGTCTCATCGCCACATTCAAGTTGCCGAAATGGTTATTGAGCGCGCAAAAAGATTAGTCGAGCATAAAAAAGATGTGGTAATTTTGTTAGACAGCATTACGCGCTTGGCACGCGCATATAATCTTAACGAACCTCATTCAGGAAGAATTCTTTCTGGTGGTATTGATTCTAATGCCTTGCATAAACCAAAAAGATTTTTTGGTGCGGCGAGAACAATGGAAGAGGGGGGATCTTTAACAATTATTGCAACAGCTTTGGTTGACACCGGTTCGCGCATGGATGATGTTATTTTCGAAGAGTTTAAGGGCACAGGAAACATGGAAATAACTCTTGATCGAGGCATGTTTCAGAAGCGTATTTACCCGGCGATTGATATTAAGCGCTCTAACACTAGACGTGAGGAGTTGCTTATTCATCCTGACGAATTGCAGAAAATATGGGTATTGAGAAAGGCGCTAAATGAGTTGAGTTCAGCGGAGGCCTTGGAGCTATTAACCGGCAAACTCACCAAAACTAAGAATAATGTAGAGTTTTTGCTTTCTCTCAATAAATAATGTATAATGGCACACTCTAAAGATGGCTTATGATAAAAACAACAGGGTGTTTTGGGAAGAAATGGAAGTGAAAACTTAAGTAAAAACAAATAGTAATTTTTGACAGAATCAGAAATTATACCAGGAGGAAAAAATGAAGGATAAAATTCATCCAAAATACGAGCAGTGCACAATTATGTGTGCTTGTGGAAATGTGGTCCACACTCGTTCTACACGAAAGACAATTAATGTGGAAATTTGCTCGAAGTGCCATCCTTTTTTTACCGGCAAACAGAAGTTTGTTGATTCAGAAGGAAGAGTAGACAAGTTTTACAAAAAGTACGGCAAAAAAACTAAAAACTAAAAACGCAAAATGCAAAGCCATAGCGTAGAATTTAAAAGTAAATAAACTCTTTATTCCGGAAAGAAATTTTGAATTTTGAATTATGGTTCCCCGTCTATCGGGGTCCCGCAAATAAAATATATTAAAGTGCGGGATTTCGCTTTTAGCTTTACGTTTTTAATTGAAGAGTATGATTAATTACGAAAAATTGAAACAAGAGCATCAAGAAATAGCTATTGCGCTTTCTGATTGCGAGGTGATATCTGATAGAGATAAATATCAAAAATTAGCCAAGCGTTACGCTTTTTTGGAGAAAATAATAGTTCTTTTAGAAAGAAGGAGAAATCTTTTTAAAGAAAAAGAGCATCTCCAAGAAGTTATTTCTGATTCTTCTGAAGATGAAGATGTTCGTGCTCTTGCCAACGAGGAGCTTGCTGAGTTGGTTCAAAACTTGCAATCCGTAGAAGATGATATAGAGGGCAAGCTTTTTGAAGAAAGCGAGCCGGATTATGATTTTATGATCGAGATAAGATCCGCTGCTGGTGGGGAAGAGTCTTCGCTCTTTGCTGGAGCGCTTTTTAAAATGTATAGCAAATACATTGAGCAGAAAGGCTGGAAGTTGGAACTTCTTAACTCAAGCTTTACTGAGATAGGAGGTTGCAGAGAAGTTATTTTTTCTGTTAAGGGAAAAGGCGCTTATCATAATCTTAAATTTGAAATGGGTGTGCATCGCGTGCAGCGAGTGCCAGCCACTGAATCGAGTGGAAGGATTCATACATCAACAGTTACCGTTGCTATTTTAGTTGAGCCTAAAGAGGTGGAATTAAAAATAAACACCGACGATTTAAAGATTGATACTTATCGGTCTTCAGGTGCTGGCGGTCAACACGTTAATGTTACTGATTCAGCAGTTAGGATTACACATCTTCCTACTGGCGTAGTCGTAAGCTGTCAGGATGAGCGGTCACAGATCAAGAATCGAGCTAAGGCGATGAGAGTTTTAAAGGCACGAATTTTAGAGCAAATACGCAGAGAAGAAATCGGCAAAGTAACCCAAGCTAGGCGTGTTCAGGTAGGTACTGGTGATCGTAGCGAAAAAATACGAACTTATAATTTTCCAGAAAGAAGGGTAACCGATCACAGAATAAATTTTACTATTTATCGTCTGGAAGCAATTCTAGAAGGCAACCTGGATGAGATTATTAAGAAGTTAATAAAAGCAGAAAGAGAAAAAATTTATGAAGCTAAAGGATTGGCTTGATATAAATAAAAAAGTATTTTTCGATCGAGACCTACGTTTTTTGGTTAAAAGCGTGTTCTTTGATAGTCTTGCTTTGGCTGTGTACGATAATCCGTCTTTAAATGAAGAAAAACTGCATTGCCTTAATGAAATAAAGAATTTATATGCACAAGGCATGCCTTTACCATATATTTTAGGTAAAGAAGAATTTCTTGGCTGGGAATTTGAAATCACCAGTGATGTATTGATACCTCGCAAAGAAACAGAATTAATTGTAGAGAAGGCAGCGCGCCTCATTAAAGATAATAAATTAAAGACGGTTTTAGATTTATGTACTGGATCGGGAAACATCGGCATAAGCTTAAAACGACTTTCTAAGGATATTAAAGTTTTTTCTTCTGATATAAGCTTGTCAGCTTTGAAGGTGACCAAAAACAATATAAAGTCCCACAAAGTAAAAATTGGTCTGATAAACAGTGATTTATTTTCGGCTTTTAAGAAAAACAGTTTTGATCTTGTGATTAGCAATCCGCCTTATGTTAGTGAGGAGCTTATACGAGATAGTCTTAAATATGAACCAAGAACTGCCTTGAAAGCTGAGGATGACGGATTTTCCTTTATTGAGGAGATAATACGGGATGCCTCCGGTTACCTTAAAAAAGATGGTTTTATAATGCTAGAAGTGGGATATAATCATAGAGAGAGGGTAGAGCTGCTCGTTAGCTTTTTGGGAAATTTTACGATCATAGAGTGGATAAAAGATTATTCTAATCATGATCGGGGAGTCATTCTACAACTTAAAAATAATGGATAAATTTATAATTCATAAATCACGCCTTAAGGGTTCGGTTAAAATCAGCGGCTCTAAGAATGCCGCTTTGCCGATTATGGCCGCTACTTTGCTTACCGATGAAAAATGCGTAGTTAGCAACGTTCCTGACCTTATGGATATCAGAACGATGATTGATATTTTAGCGGTTTTGGGCAAGAAAATTACGTTTCAAGACAATGTTTTATATATTGAGTCAAAAAGGAAAAAAAGCTATGTTGCTCCGTATAAATTAGTAAGCACGATGCGAGCTTCTTTTTGTTGTTTGGGTCCGCTTTTAGCGAAAAGGAAACGGGCAAAGGTGTCTCTTCCCGGTGGATGTATTATCGGGGTGCGTCCGGTTGATTTACATATAAAAGGGCTAAAAGAGCTTGGTGCGAAAATTATTGTCGATAAAGGCTATTGCATTGGAGAGGCAAAAAAATTACAGGGCAGCCATGTGTATCTTGGCGGAGTTTTTGGTTCATCAGTTCTTGCTACGGCAAATGTTCTAATGGCGGCGGTATTAACCAAAGGTGAAACAACAATTGAATATGCGGCTTGCGAACCGGAAATAGAGGCCTTAACATTATTTTTAAAAAAAATGGGAGCGGTAGTTTCCGGAGAAGGAACGCCGTTAATAAAGGTGCGTGGTGTGCAATCTTTGGGAGGGTGTGAGTTTAAAATTATCCCCGATAGGATTGAAGCAGGAACATTTATTGCTGCCAGTCTGGCTACTGATTCACCATTAACTATAAAATCAGCCAACCCTTTGCATCTTACATCGATCATTGAAGCTAGTAGGATGATGGGAGCCAATATTACTTTTGATGAAAAGAAGAATATTTTTGTAAAACCAAAAACGCTAAAACCGGTTAATCTTACCACCTTGCCGTATCCGGGTTTTCCTACTGATTTACAGGCACAGTTTATGACTTGCCTTTGTTTGACAAAAGGGATCTCTCTTATAACCGAAAAAGTATACCCAGATCGATTTATGCATGTTGCTGAACTTAATCGCATGGGTATGTCGATCCAGAGAAATGGACCTTATTCAATAATTGAAGGCAAAGGTAAACTTTTTGGCGCAGAGGTAATGGCTTCTGATTTGCGTGCTTCAGCCGCACTGGTAATTGCAGGCATGGCAGCAGAAGGCAAGACTGAATTGTTACGTGTTTACCATATAGATCGGGGGTATGAAAGAATCGAAGACAAGCTAAGGAAATTGGGAGCGAAAATAACTCGCGAAAAACAACGCAAACAAACTAAAGACAGAAGATTTTAATTGTATGATCTTAAAACTTTTATTAATATTAAACGAAAAACTAAAAACGAAAAATGCAAAACCAAAGCTCAAAATTCAAAATTAAATTAAAAGATAGAGCTTATCAATATTCCATAAAAGTTATTAACTTTATAGATAGCTTACCAAGGGATTTGTCGAATCAAATAATCGCAAAACAGTTAATAAGATCAGCGACATCTATAGGTGCGAATATTGTTGAGGCTCAAGCTTCTAGTTCCAAAAAAGATTTTACTAATTTTTTTAGTTATTCATTAAAATCAGCTAATGAAACACTGTATTGGTTTGGATTATTGAAAGATGCCAAGAAGATAGAGAGTCCCCAGTTAGAATTTTTATTGAGGGAAACTAACGAGTTGTCAAAAATATTAGGATCTAGTATTTTGACTCTTAAAGGGAAGAACAGGTTTTAAGTTTTAAGTTATGGTTTTACGTTTTTAGCTTTTAGTTTTTAGTTGATATAAGATATAAATTTAGTGCCTAATAAATATATTACAATATGATACTAGTAATTGATAACTACGACTCCTTTACTTACAATTTAGTGCAGTATTTGCAAGAACTTGGCGCCGAAACGATTACTATCCGCAATGACAAAATTGACATAGCGCAAATAAATAAATTAAAACCCAAAAAAATAGTTATTTCTCCTGGTCCAGGAAGGCCGAAAGACGCTGGGATTAGTTGTTCTGTTGTAAGAGAGTTTTACAAAAAAGTACCTATCCTTGGTGTTTGTCTTGGGCATCAATGTATTGGTTTTTGTTTTGGCGCTAAAATTATAAAAGCGCCGCAGGTTATGCATGGTAAAACCTCGCTTATTAAGCATAACGGTAAAGGTCTTTTTGCAAAAGTAGAAAAGCCATTTGTTGCAACAAGATATCATTCTTTAATCATTGATAAAAAAACTTTATCATCTAATTTTGAAATTACGGCATTTTGCGATAATGGTATAATAATGGGAGTAAAAGAAAAAACATATCCTCTTTGTGGTGTGCAATTTCACCCTGAGTCAATTTTGACAAATGAAGGGAAAAAGATTTTAGGTAATTTTTTAAAGCTATGATCAAACAGGCGATTATAAAATTAAGTAAAAATAGCAGCCTTACTTCTTCTGAGGCAGAAAAAGTTTTTGAAGAAATCTTCAAAAAGAAAGCAACTCATGTTCAAATTGCCGCGTTTTTAGTGGCGCTTTCAATGAAGGGTGAGTGCGAAGAAGAAATCACCGCTGCTGCCAAGGTAGTTAGGGATCATGCCTGTAAAATAAATGTGCGCACTAGCTTTATTGGTATTGAGAATAAAGACGAATCAATAATCGATACTTGTGGCACAGGTGGCTCCGGAGCTAACAAATTTAATATTTCGACTGCGGTGTCTTTTGTTGTTGCCGCCGGTGGAGCGAAAGTGGCTAAGCATGGGAATCGTGCAATGTCTTCTAGCTGTGGCAGTGCCGATGCTTTTGAAGCTTTAGGGGTAAAAATCGATACCCTTCCTTGTGTGATGGAGAGTGCGATAAGAAAAATTAACGTAGGATTTTTATATGCTCCGTTGTATCATCCGGCATTAAAAGATGTTGCCGGTATTAGAAGAGAAATAGGAATAAGAACAGTTTTTAATATTTTGGGTCCATTATGCAATCCTGCTTTTACTACTCATCAGCTCTTAGGAGTGCACAGCGAGAACTTGCTTGGTGTAATGGCTAAGGTGCTGAAAAATATTGGCATAAAAAGAGCCTTTGTTGTTTGCAGCAAGGATTTAAAAGACGAAGTTTCTTTGAGCAGCAAAACCGAAGTGGCCTTTCTTGATAATAAGAAAATTAAAAGAATGATCTTGAGTCCATCTGATTTTGGCTTAAAGAGGATCAAGTTAAAAGACTTAGAGGTCAAGAGCGCTAAAGATAGCGCAAGTGTTATAAAAGATATCTTAAATGGGAAAAAGGGTGCCCCGCGAAGCATTGTGCTCGCCAACGCAGCTTGCTGTTTTTATATATTGGGTAAAGCGCAAACCTTAAAAGAGGGCGTTAAGCTTGCTGCTGAAATTGTTGATAGCGGTCAAGCTAAGAAAAAATTACTAGAATTAAGAAAGTTTATTAAAAACAATGCATAGGACACTTTCATTAATATTGGAGGCCAAAAAGAAACGGATCGCGGTATTGCGTAAAAATAGCGATGCGATTCGTGCCTTGGTGAAAAAAGCCCCCACACCGATTTCTTTTAAGAACGCAATAAAACGCGATGGAAAACTATCTTTGATTGCCGAAGTGAAACAGGCCTCTCCATTAACGGGGGTGTTGTGTAAAGATTTTTCGCCATTAAAAATTGCTAAAATTTATGAATCAGCAAAGGTTAACGCTATATCGGTTCTTACTGAAGAAGAATTTTTTATGGGCAAAATCAATGATATTGAGGAAATCAAGGGTCGGGTAAAAGTGCCGATATTACGTAAGGATTTTATATTAGAAGAAGTTCAAGTCCTAGAGTCAAGAGCGGTCGGTGCTGACGCAATTCTTCTTATTGCTAGTATTTTAGAAGAAGAGCGCTTCACCAAACTCTACAGCCTGGCTAAAGACTTAGGCATGGATGTGTTGGCTGAAGTGCATAGCGAAAAAGAACTAAGGAAGATCCTATCTTTAGGAGTAGATATTGTTGGTATTAATAATCGCAATTTACATACTTTGAAAGTAGACATAGTAAAAACTCAAAAACTTGCCCCTTTTATTCCAGCGGATATTATAAAAGTAAGTGAAAGCGGCATAAGGTCTTTGAAGGATATTTTATGGCTTAAGGGCCTTGGTGTGGACGCGGTTTTGGTTGGTCGAGCGATAATGGAATCTGAGGATTTTGCATCAAAAATAAAAGAGTTTCAAATCGATGGTTAAAGTAAAAATATGTGGCATAACAAATTTAAGTGATGCGCTTGGAGCATCACGCTATGGAGCCGATGTTCTAGGGTTTATCTTTTCTAAAAAAAGTCCACGCTATATAAAACCACAAAGTGCGAAAAAGATAATTTCAAAATTAGATCCGTTTGTTTTAAAATGCGGTGTGTTTGCAAACCAAGAAAAAGATGAGGTGCTAGAAATTGCATCTTTACTTGAATTAAACATATTGCAGTTTCATGGCGATGAATCGGCGAGTTTTTGTAAGTCATTTAGACGAAAATTTAAGATAGTAAAGGTTTTTTTCCCTAAAGATCGCCCCTACCATGACGCGATAGCTAAATATTCGGTTGATGGGTTTTTGTTTGATGTGAAATATCAAGATAAAATTAAAGGACAGAAAACTCTTTGTTCAGATAGCTATAAAGAGATAGCAGCAATTATCAAAAAAAATGAAAGGGTTATCATCTCTTCAGGGTTAACTGAAAAAAACATAAATAATTGCAAAAATCTTAATCCTTATGCGATTGATGTAGCAAGCGGGATTGAAGAGTTTGTTGGTAAAAAGGATCATGCCTTAATGCGTATTTTTATTGAAAAGGCAAAACAATTATGAGTAATAAAAAAATACCGGATAGTAGAGGCTACTTTGGTGAATTTGGGGGTAAATATGTACCTGAAACTCTTTGGGCATGTCTTTTGGAGCTAGAGGGTGTTTATAAAGAGGTGTCTAGACAAGCATCTTTTAAGAAGGAATTAAAGTTTTATCTTTCTGAATATGCCGGACGCCCTACGCCACTTTATTTTGCTAAAAATTTAAGTAAACATTTAGGCGCTAAAATATATCTTAAGCGCGAAGATCTTCTTCATACTGGGGCGCATAAAATAAACAATTCATTAGGCCAAATTTTGTTAGCAAAACACATGGGTAAGCGCAGAATAATCGCTGAAACCGGGGCCGGCCAGCACGGAGTTTCTGTTGCTACAGTATCGCGCCTTTTTGGATTAAATTGCGAAATCTATATGGGCGCAGAGGACGTTTTGCGTCAGAAGGCCAATGTTTTGCGTATGCGAGTTTTGGGCGCAAAAGTAATACCGGTGTGTAATGGTTCAAAAACCTTAAAAGACGCTTGTAGCGAAGCAATTCGCGATTGGGTTACTAATGTCGGTGATACGTATTATTTGCTCGGCTCTACTGTGGGACCGCATCCATACCCTTATATGGTTAGAGATTTCCAATCGGTTATTGGCAGTGAAGCCAAAAAACAAATCTTAAAGAAAGAGAAAAAACTTCCTAATTATTTGGTTGCTTGTGTTGGCGGAGGAAGTAACTCAATGGGGCTTTTCCATCCTTTTTTTAAAGAAAAAAGTGTTAAATTTATTGGGGTTGAAGCTGCTGGATCTGGTTTAAATAGTTTTAATTCTGCTTCGCTTACAAAAGGCGAGATCGGTGTATTGCAAGGAGCAAAGTCTTTTGTTCTTCAAGATAAATTTGGTCAGATTAAAGAGGCGCACTCTGTTGCTCCAGGATTAGATTATCCAGGGGTTGGGCCGGAGCACGCTTTTTATAAAGTAACGAAAAGGGCAGAATATGTAACAGTTGATGACCGCCAGGCGATAAAAGGATTTAAAATGCTTTCTCAGCAAGAAGGCATTATTCCGGCCCTTGAGCCTTCACACGCGATTTATTACTTAAAGGAATTAGCAAAAGCGGCAAAGAATAAAATAATAATTGTTTGTTTGTCGGGAAGAGGCGATAAGGACCTAGATATTGTTAATCAATATATTAAATAACCAAGAAACAAGATGCAAGATACAAATAATAACCAAACTACAATAACCAATAATCAAGATTTTAATAATCAAATAATTTGGTTATTCGAATTTGGTAATTGGTTATTGCTTGGTTATTGTAACTTGTAACTTGGTTATTGTAACTTGCTTGCCCGTCGGATTGGCAGGCGGGTGTCTTGATTATTTTTAATTTTATGAAGATTAGTCAAAAATTCAAAGACTTGCATAAACTAGGGAAAAAAGCATTTTTAGCTTATGTTCCTTTTGGTTTTCCAACTTTGGATGATTCTGCTAAAATTATTCTCGCCTTGCAGGACTGTGGTGTGGATATTGTTGAATTAGGAGTTCCTTTTTCCGACCCTTTGGCCGATGGTCCGATTATCCAGGCAGCTGCGAATAAGGCTTTAGCGCAAGGAGCAAATACCGATAAGCTTTTTACGATGCTCAATAGCCTTAAAGGAAAATTAAAAATTCCTTTGGTTATAATGACTTACTATAATCCTGTTTTAAAGTATGGCATGGATAAATTTTTCCTTAAAATGAAAAAGGCACAAGTATCCGGGGTGATGATCGTCGATTTACCCGTTGAAGAGAGCAAAGCGTACATAAAAAAGGCCAACAGGTTTAATTTAGAAACAATATTCTTTGTTACACCAACAACTTCTTTCACAAGAGCCAAGAAAATTGCCGATCATTCCAAGGGTTTTATTTATTATATTTCCGTTACAGGAATTACTGGTCCTCAAAAGCTTGATGGCGATTGGCTTGCAGCTAGCGTTAAAAGAATAAGGAAAGTGACTCAATTACCGATTTGTGTTGGCTTTGGAATACATAAAAAAAGCCAGGTAAAGGAAATAAGTGAATTTAGTGATGGAGTAATAATCGGAAGTGAAATAGTGAAATTCATAGATGAAAATTCCTGCCGAAAAGATTTGGTTAAACGATTGTCAAAACATATTCGTTCCTTATGCATAAAGTAATAAATATTAACGGAACCGACTTGGTTTTTACTCCTTTTAAGGGTAGGGATACTGCATCTCTCGGAGTGTTCTTAAAGGTGGGTGGCCGTTACGAGACAAATAATTTAAAGGGGATTGCTCATTTCCTAGAACATCTTCTTTTTAAAGGTAGCAAGCATTACTCTTATCGTAAAATTAAAAGAGAAATTGAGGGTCGCGGCGGGGCTTTGAACGGATTTACTTCGCAGGAAAGCACAGGATTTTATGCTCATTTTCTGAAGAAAAATCTTGATATAACTTTGGATATTCTTTTGGATATGGTTTTATGCCCATCTTTAAAGGCAGATGACGTAGAGAAGGAGAGAAGAGTTATTTTAGAAGAAATAAAGATGTACAATGATATTCCCACTTCACGAGTGGTTATGTTGCTTGATAAATTACTTTGGCCAAAGCATCAATTGGGGCAAGAGGTAGCTGGTGAGATGGCAAGCGTTGAGAGGATCACTCGTAAAGATTTGATAAATTTCAAAGATAAGTATTATCAGCCTTCTAACATAGTTGTTTCTTGTAGCGGTGACTTTGCACAAGATGCCTTAGTTAATCTGATAAACAAAAAAATAAAGAGTAAATCCGCAAAGGTAAAGCATCAGTTGCTATCCCCGGGCTCATTGACGGGCATGCACATTGATGTTGAAAGGAAAAAGTTAGAACAGGCACATCTTTGTGTAGGGTTTCGAAGCCCATCTTATTTAAGTAGCGACCGGCTTACTAGCGAACTATTAAATATTATTATGGGGGCGAATATGAGTAGCCGCTTATTTGAAGAAGTAAGAGAGAAAAGGCCTCTTTGTTATGATATATCTACTGAAGTTAGAAAGTACAGAGATAGTGGTGCGTTTATTATTCATATTGGATTAGACAAGAGCAGGATTAAACTTGCCTTGGGCAGAATTATCAAAGAACTAAAAAAAATTAAAGAGAAGAAAATTTCTCTTTCAGAATTGGCAAGAGCAAAAGACTTCTTTTTTGGCCAGAGCGTAATGGTCCTAGAGCGCCCCGAGGGAAGGATGTTCTTTAACGCCGAAAGTCACCTAAAAACCGGTAGAATAAATTCGGTTGAGCAAATCAAGGAGAAGATAACTCAAATTACGCCGCAACAGATAAGTGAGGTTGCCCGGAAGATATTTAACATTCATAATATTTGTGTTGGGTGTGTTGGCGATATGGCCGCAGATACAGAAAAAGAAATAACGAACATTATAAGAACAGCATAGCATTATAATGGTTATGAAAAAATTACAAATTACAAATACCAAACCACAAACAATAACCAAGCTACAATGACCAAAACATTATAGGCATGCATAATCCACAATTCAAAATTAAAAATTTATGAGTTTTTAAGAATGAGAAAAACATTTACTAGTAAAGATTTGGCAATTGAGCTAGTTAACATCGCTGCCATTAAAAAAGCAGAGGATCCTGTTATTTTGGATGTAAGAGGTGTTGCAACCTTTTGTGATTATTTTGTTATTGTTTCAGCTCAAATTCCTCGTCAGGCGCGCGCAATATATGATCTAATTATTAAGCAGGCAAGTAAGCAAGGGTTTAAGGTTCATCACCGCGAAGACGATGAACTTGATCGCTGGCTTCTTGTTGATTTTTTCGATGTGGTAATTCATATCTTTACTCATGAAGCGAGAGAGTTCTACGATCTTTCGAATCTTTGGTGCGATGCTAAGCGCGTGCGCATTCCGAAACAAAAATCCCACGAATAATTACTAAAAATAAAAAACAAAAAGTGGTTAGTTAAATTTTTTAAAATCACAATATGTTGTGTTTTTTTAAAAAAATGGAAAAAATTTTTGAAAAAGAGTTGACATTCATTTTTAAATTTGTTAAATTAAAATTGTAGATAAGTTTCGACAAAAGGTCGAACAATAAAAGGAGGTGGAAAGATGGCAGTTAAAAAGAAGAAAGCAGCAAAGAAAAAGGTTGCTAAGAAAAAGGTAGCAAAGAAGAAAGTTGCAAAGAAGAAAGTTGCAAAGAAGAAAGTTGCAAAGAAGAAAGTTGCAAAGAAAAAAAAGAAGTAAGACATCTTAAGTGATATAGCCCCGTCTCGTGAAAAACCGAGACGGGGTTTTTTAATGAGGCTAGAGTTTTTCAACGAAAGGAAGAAAAGCTCTTTAGCCGAATTAATGTCCGAGCTGCTCTGTGGAAATATCGAAGAAATTTCCTCAGTATTCAGGCAGCCGGACGAATGTAAAGCTAGAGTTTTTCAACGAAAGGAAGAAAAGCTCTTTAGCCGAATCCCCCGCATCAGCGGGGTCCCGCCCGAGCAAAGTTAAACCATACCGACACTACATAAGTAATTGCCCCTCAAGGATTTATGAGCGCCGTCTTTTTACTGGTATTAATTTCACATAATCCTAACTCCCTAAAACACAAAAAACCATTGAAAATAAAGGGTTTTTGTGTATAAATACATATAGCTTTTTGTTTCTTCTTTTGATATAATTCTTACACTAATAATCAAAAAAATGTTTACAGGTATAATTAAAGAAATAGGTTCACTAAAGAAGGTCATCAAGAAGGGGCCGCTAGTTACGCTAGGGGTTCATTCTAAGCTTATTTGCGAGGATGCTCATATTTCAGATAGCATCGCTGTAAATGGTGTGTGCCTTACCTTAATATATAAAGATAATGGTTTAATGTTTTTTGAAGCAGTTGGTCCGACCTTAAGCAGAACCACTTTAAAAATTCTTAAACGCGGTGATTTAGTAAATTTAGAGTCTGCGTTGAAGGCGAATGATAAGCTAGGTGGACATTTTGTTCTTGGCCATATTGATTCAGAGACTAAATTGCGCAGAATCATAAAACGCAGTGATTGCTGTAATTTAGAGTTTGACTTACCACAGCCGTTAAAAAAATTTATTATTGCGAATGGGTCAGTAGCGATAGACGGTGTATCTCTTACAGTTAAAAAAGTCATAGCAAGGGTTTTTACTGTTAGCGTAATCCCTTTTACTTATAAACATACTACTTTAAAGAATAAAAGAGTTGGCAGTAGGCTTAATTTAGAGTGTGATTATTTATTGAAGAGAGAGGCGAAGTAGGCACTAAAGCAACAGAAGGCATTTTATTTTCGATTATTCTGAGTTGATGGTTGACAGAAGGGTTGCTATATAGGTAGAATAATAAGTTGATGGACTATTTTTTAGGTATTGATTGGGGCGGAACATACATTAAGGCGGGGGTAGTCACCTCAAGCGGTAGAGTTTTGAGAAAGAAGCTTTTTGTTTCAGATCGACTAAAGAGCAAAAAGATCTTTATTGAAAGCATAAAATCACTGGTTGCTGATTTAAGTGGATATGATATAAAAGGCGTTGGAATTGGGGTTCCGGGAATAGTTGACATTAAAAAAGGGTTTATTTACTACCTACCCAATATTAATGGTTGGAAAAATTATCCGCTTAAGAAGGTGTTAGCAAAGGAATTAAAGCTTCCAGTTTTTGTGGATAATGATGCTAATGTTTTCGCTTTAGCCGAAAACTGCCTTGGTGCGGCAAGGAAGGCAAAACGAGTGTTATTTTTTACTTTAGGAACGGGGCTGGGCAGTGCCGTTATTTTGGACGGTCGTATTTTAGAGGGTAGTACAAGTGCCGCAGAGTTAGGGCATTTTCCGATAAGTTTAACCGGCACCAAGTGTGGGTGCGGTGGGTATGGTTGCATCGAGACATTTTTGGGTAATAAATACTTACTCTTGCGTTATGCGCAACTTAAAAAAGGAAAAGCAAAGACTCTTAATAAAGTAAAAGATATTTTCTTAAAAGCTAAAGAAGGGGAGACGGCTGCGATTAAGGTTTGGCAAGAGTTTTCTTATGCTTTTGGCATGTATCTTTCAGGGATGATAAATGTCTTTGATCCTGATAAAATAGTTTTAGGCGGAGGCGTTTCCGGGGCGATGAGCGTGTTTAAACCGATGCTTCTAAAAATTATAAAAAAGCAAGCAATGTGGCCCCAGGCAAAAAATACAAAAATAGTAAAAGCTAAGCTAAAGAATGCCGGCTTAATTGGAGCGGGTCTTTTAGCAAAACAAAAACTTTCAAAATAATCATGAATTATCAAAGAAAATCACGAGTTATAAAGTTATTTTTGGTCTTTGGTCTTTGGTCTTTAGTCTTTGGTCTACCAACTGTTTTTTGCGAAGAAGAAATTTTACCAGTTGTGATTGATGGTGATGAGATCAGTTATGCTCAGGGTGAAAGCAAAGTGAAGGTTTGCGGTAACGTGAAGATGAAATATCAAGGGACTGAATTGTTTTGCGACCGCGCTGATTATGACGCAAATACGCATATTGCTAATCTTTCTGGAAATATAAGGATAGTAAGAGATGGCTCAACCATCTATGGCGATAATGTTTTATATAACTTTAACACAAACAAAGCGCAAATGCTTGGAACCGAAATGGAGTTTCCTCCTTTATATGCAAAGGCTAATGAGGTTCAAAGAATTGGTGACGATAAGTATATTCTAAAGCGGGGCCATATTACGACTTGCAGTGCCGAAAAGCCTCATTATCGAATGACAGCAAAGCGAGTTGTGGCTTTTCCGGGGAAAAAGATTATAGCTAAGAACATGGTTTTGAAATTGGGTAAAATCCCACTCTTTTATATACCGTATTGCGTTATGCCGTTGAATGATAATTCATTTCCATTTGAGATTTCACCCGGAAAGGAGAGCGATTGGGGCAACTACATGTTAACTCGCTGGCGCTATCATATTAATGATGAGCATAGGGGTAAGGTCCATCTTGATTTTTATGAAGATCGTGGAATCGGCCAAGGTATAAGCCATAAGATGGAGAGTAAAAATTTTGGTGAGGCGCTAATCAATTATTATTATCTTGATGATGAGATGTACCGAAGCAACAAGAGAAACGATCTTTTTAAGATATATCCCGGGCGTGCTGCGGTATCGGATAAGTATTTAGAAGATGATCGTTACAAGGCTCAAGGAGCTTACTGCTGGCAAATTTCACCGAAGATGTCAATAACCAGTGAATTCAATAAGTTCTCAGATGAGTATTTCATTAAAGATTTTTTTTATCGTGAGTATGAAGTTCAGCCCCATCCTTTGAGCTATGGTTTAATTGATTATTCTTTTTCTAACTCGTCATTATCTTTGTTGGGCCAGAAAAGAATGAATCGTTTTTGGAGTGAAACAGAATACCTGCCACAATTGGAATATGATTTTTATAAGCAGAATTTAGGCAATAGCAGTTTTTACTTTGAGTCAAATACAGCAGTAGGCAATTTAAGTTATAAGACTGCCAATTCTGACGTAGATCACGATGCAATGCGTGCGCATTCCCATAATACTTTAAGCTATGCTAAAAAAGTAGGGTGGTTGTATTTTAATCCTTACATCGGAAATTATACCACGTTTTATTCTAAAGATTCTTCGAGCCGAGAGAATGTTACTCGCACAACTCCTGCCGCAGGAGCGTCTTTAAGCACTAAACTTTATAAAACGTTTAGAGTTGATGGTAATATTCTTGGCAAGACAGTTGATTCTATGCGCCATGTCCTAACGCCAACCTTGCAGTATGATTATATTCATCAGCCGACAATTCCTAATTCTGATCTTTTCCAGTTTGACGGAACAGACAACTTAGTCAGGAAGGAAAGCGTGATTTTTAAATTGGACAATAAACTGCAGGCGAAATCGCAAGAAGAAATTTGGACATTTTTGTATTTTAGTCCGGCGGTTGAATATGCGATTCATGAAGAGGGAAAAGGGAGTTACTTTAAAAATATAAAGGCTGATTTAGAAATTTACCCTAGAGCGGGATTGGCTCTAAATTCCGATACAGAATATGACTTTTCTCTTGGTGCATTTAGAGGGGTAAATGTTGACCTAACACTTAGCGATCCCGAAGAAAATAAATATTCAATATCTTTAGGGCAAAGATACACGCGTAGCGATTCAAGCCAGAGTACTTTGGGCCTAGAGTATCAGCTAACACCAAAGGTTAGATTTACAAATTATATTCGTTATGAGAATACAGATAGAAGATTTAAGGAGCAGCAATATGCTCTCAGAACCGATTTGCATTGTTGGTGGATGGATGTTGGACTTGATGTAGATGAGAAAGAAAACAAAGATAGAAAGTTTACTTTTTGGTTAGTTTTCACTTTAAAAGATTTTCCTGATCTTCATTTAGGGTTTGACCATAGTTACGAAGGGGCAAGAAAGGATTATTAAAAATGCATAGAATTTGTGTAATTGGCGGGGGGCACGTTGGTTTGGTTGCAGCGGCTTGTTTTGCGCAAATGGGCCATAGTGTTATTTGTGTTGATAATGATAGCGCAAAGATCGCACTCTTAAAGAAAGGAAAAATGCCTTTTTATGAGCCTAAGCTTGCTACGCTGGTTAAGAAAACTGCCAATAGCAAGCGGCTTGTTTTCTCGGACTCTTTGGATAACAGCATAAAAAAATCAAAAGTAATATTTATTGCTGTAGGCACTCCTCCCAAGAGTGATGGTTCTGCCGACTTAAGTGCGATTGAGGATGTAGCCAGAGTAATTGCTAAAAATCTTAATTCATATAAATTGATTGTTGAAAAATCAACGGTGCCGGTTCAAACCGGTAAAAAAATTAAAGAGACTATTGCAAGATACAAAAAAGGTGATGCAACATATGATGTCGCTTCTAACCCGGAATTCTTAAGAGAAGGCAAAGCAGTGCATGATTCATTTTACCCGGATAGAATAGTTTTGGGAGTTGATTCAAAACAGGCTGAAACAATTTTGCGCCAAATATACTCTAAATTAAAGACCAAAATAATTGTTACCGATGTTAACACTGCCGAAATTATTAAGCATGCTTCAAATTCATTTTTAGCCAGTAAAATTTCTTTTATTAATGCTGTTTCAAGGGTTTGCGATAAGGCCGGTGCCGATGTCGAAAAAGTATCTCAAGCGATGGGGCTTGATAAAAGAATCGGAGGAGATTTTTTATCCGCAGGTATCGGGTGGGGGGGTTTTTGTTTTCCAAAGGATGTTGAAGCGTTTGCTTATATATCTAAAAAGCTAGGCTATGATTTTTCCTTTCTTAAAGAAGTTACAAAAATCAACCACGAACAACAACTTTATTTTACCGAAAAAATACGAGAGAGGCTGTGGGTCATTAGAGGTAAAAAAATTGCCATATTGGGTTTATCTTTTAAGCCCAATACCGACGATATGCGTTTTGCTCCGTCAATCAATATCGTTAAAACATTAGAGAAAGAAGGAGCAGAGCTTACTCTTTATGATCCGAAAGCTATGAATGAGGCAAAAAATATATTTAAAAGTAAAAAAATCATGTTTGCCAAAGATGCGTATGCGGCAGTTAAGGGGTGCGATTGTGTTTGTTTTTTAACTGAGTGGAAGCAGTTTTTAGCACTTGATTTCAAAAAAATCAAAAAAACCATGAACAACGCCCTAATCGCTGATGGAAGAAATATGCTTGATCCAGTAAAGCTAATTGCCGCTGGATTTGAATATATTGGTTTAGGTAGAGGAAAATGAATAATTGTAAAATTTCAAAAGATAAAGTTGATAAAAGATTAACAAAAATCTGCGTTGTTGGCTCCAGACATGGATGAGGTAGGCATAACCATCATTGGGGCTGGGGTGGTCGGTCTTGCGATAGCTGCACAATTATCCGAAAATTTCAAAAACATAGTAGTCGTTGATAAAAATCAAACCTTTGGACAGGAAAGCAGTAGTCGTAATAGCGAAGTTGTCCATTCCGGTATTTATTATCCGCAAGGATCGTTAAAGATGAAACTGTGTCTGCAAGGGGCGCAATTGCTTTATGATTATTGCGATAAAAATCAGATTAATTATAATAAGTTAGGCAAGTTAATAGTTGCTCTAAACGCCCAAGAGCAAGCTCAATTAGATTGTTTATATGATTTGGGTGTCAAAAGAGATATTCGCGGATTAAGCCTATTAACCAGGAATGAAGCAAACAACTTAGAACCGATGGTTAAAGCTTATTCGGCGCTTTATTTACCAAATACTGGCATTGTTGATTCTCATTCTTTGATGAAGAGCTTATATCGCAAAGCGAAGGCTTTAGGGGTAACTTTTGCATTTAATAGCGAAATATCAAATATCGAAAAACAATTGGATAAGTATGTCGTAAGTCAAAAAGATGATGATTATATTTTTTCTTCACGAGTAGTTATTAATTCAGCCGGACTGGGCTCAGACATTGTTGCTGGTTTAGTTGGTCTCAGTATTGATGCGCTTGATTACAAATTGGCCTATTGCAAGGGGTCATATTTTTCTTACTCTAAACCTTCACCGGTAAAGAGGCTTATTTATCCGGTGCCGCAAAAAGATTTAAAAGGATTAGGCGTGCACGCTACAATAGATTTGGCGGGCCATTTACGTTTTGGGCCGGATATTGAATATGTTGATGAAATAGATTACCAAGTTGATAATTGCAAAGGGGACATTTTTTATGAAAAGGCTAAGGCGTTGATCGGTGGCTTGGAGAGAACAGCCCTGGCTGCCGATATGGCGGGAATAAGGCCTAAAATAAGTGGTGAAGGGGTAAAAGATTTTATAATAAATCATGAAAAAAATAACGGATTTCCCGGTTTAATAAATCTTATTGGGATAGAGTCCCCAGGCCTAACAGCGGCCCTTGCCATTGGTAAATATGTTACGGCGATAACTAAAGATTATTTAGCCTAACGCATTGTTCCCAATCAGGATTAATTATTTTGTCCATTGACGGAATAAAAAGAATCTGCGAAAATACGTCACGGGGTTTTTTATGAATAGTTACAGAATACTAAAAGACAAAATTAATAAAAAGACAGCAAAGATTTGCGTTATTGGCATGGGCTATGTAGGGCTCCCTTTAGCTGTTGCTTTTGCCAAAAAAGGATATTTTGTTTATGGGTTTGACACCAGCTCGATAAAAGTGCAAAGATTACAAAAAGGCGTTAAATATATAGCCGATATTGACCCTAATGACGTTACCAAACTTATAAAGAGTGGTAAACTTCACCCGTCTGAAAACAATAAGATTATAGCTAAGGCTGATGTTGTTATAATTTGTGTGCCAACGCCATTGCGTAAAATAAAGATACCGGATATTTCCTATGTTGTAAAGGCGAGCGCAACTATAAGAAAAAATTTAAAATCCAACCAGTTAGTTGTGTTGGAAAGTACATCATACCCGGCTACAACTCGTGAAGTAGTTTTACCGGAATTAAAAAAAAGCGGCTTAAAAGAAGGGCATGATTTTTTTCTATGCTTTTCACCGGAACGAGTTAATCCGGGGGACAAGAAATATCCTTTAACAAAAATACCAAAAGTTGTTGGGGGTCTGTCAGCTAAATCGAGTGAGTTAGCGAAGGCCTTATACTCACGAATTATTAAAGATGTGGTCGTTGTTTCATCGCCTGAAGTTGCCGAAACCAGCAAACTTTTAGAGAATACATTTAGATTGGTTAATATTGGCCTAGCAAACGAATTTGCCATGATTTGCCATAAGATGGGTATAGATGTTTGGGAAGTGATTGAGGCGGCCAAAACAAAACCATTTGGGTTTATGCCTTTTTATCCTGGTCCAGGCGCGGGCGGGCATTGTCTTCCAGCAGATCCGGTATATTTATCATGGAAGGCAAAAAAACTAGGCTTTAAAACGAAAATGATTGATTTGGCGGTAGAAGTTAATCATTTCATGCCCAAACACATTGTTTGTAAAGTAAAAGATTTGTTAACTGAGAGAAAGATCCCTATAACAACGGCAAAAGTTTTGATTTTAGGCGTTACTTATAAGAAAGACGTTAATGATTTACGAGAGTCACCAGCGCTGGATATTATCGAAGGATTTATGAAAAATAAAATTAAGGTAGACTATTACGATCCGCTGGTACCTTATTTAAAAATAGGAACCATAAATTTAAAAGCAGTGCGTTTAACTAAAAAAGTATTAGCTCAATATGATTGCGTTGCCTTGATTACTGCACATACCGGAGTGAACTATGAGTTTATAAGGAAGAACGCCAAACTTGTTTTTGATACACGAAACACTTATAAAAAGAAATTTGATAACATAAGGGGTCTTTAATTATGAGAGTGCTAATTACCGGCGGGGCAGGGTTTATCGGTTCGCACTTGTGTAGGAAATTATTAGAATATGGCAATTCTGTAATTTGTGTGGACAATTTTATTACTGGCTCAAAAGATAACGTAAGCGATCTTCTCGAGAATAAGGAGTTTAAGCTTATCGAGCACGATATTGCTGATGAACTTTATATTGATGGTCAGTTAGATTGGGTAATGCATTTCGCTTCTCTTGCTTCTCCAAGGTATTACCTAAAACATCCAATACATACCTTGAAATCGGGGTTACTTGGTACGCATAATTGCTTGGGGCTAGCCAAGGAAAAAAGGGCAAAGTTTTTTTTAGCGTCAACATCAGAAGTTTATGGCGATCCCCTAGAGCATCCGCAAAGTGAACAATATTGGGGCAATGTTAATTCTATCGGTGTGCGCTCCTGCTATGACGAAAGTAAACGTGGCGCAGAGGCCTTTACATATGCTTATAAAAAAATGCATGACCTTGATGTTAGAGTTGTTCGTATTTTTAATACTTACGGTCCGAATATGCAGAAAGATGATGGCAGGGTTGTTTCAAATTTTATTAATCAGGTGCTTGAAGGTGAGGATATTACCATATATGGCAAAGGCGAGCAAACCCGTTCGTTCTGCTATATTGACGATCTTATTGCCGGGATAATTAAAATGATGGTAGCTGACTATAGCTTGCCTTTGAATTTAGGAAATCCTACGGAACTTAAAGTTATTGGTCTTGCACAGATGGTTAAGGTTTTAATAAAGTCAAAGTCGAAAATAAAGTTCTTACCATTACCGGAAGATGACCCTCAAAGAAGGTGTCCTGATATAACGAAGGCGAAAAAACACTTAAAATGGACCCCGAAGGTGCCATTAAAAAAGGGTCTCATACGTACCATCGAATACTTTAAAAGTAAATAGAATGAATATTCCAATTTTAGATTTATCTGACGAATACAAAATTTTTAAAAAAGAAATTAGCGAAGAGCTAAAATCTTGTTTTCAGACACAATCTTGGATCTTAGGGCCTAAAGAACTTGCGTTTGAAAAAGAGGTGGCAAAATATTTAGGGGTAAAGTACGCAGTTGGTGTTGCGTCAGGAACTGACGCTTTAATTTTGTCATTAAAGGCTTTAGCGGTAAAGCTTAAAGGCAAGGACCATTTTGACAAAAAGGATGAAATTGTAACCACTCCTTTTACTTTTATTGCAACGGCTGAAGCGATAGTGCGCTCTGGGGCGAGCCCTGTTTTTGTGGATATTGATTATGATACTTTTAACATTGATCCGAAAAAAATAAAACAGGCAATTAACAAAAACACCGTTGGGATTATGCCGGTGCATTTGTATGGTTTGAGCGCTGCGATGGTTGAGATTAAAAAAATCGCCCGTGAAAACAAATTATTTATTGTAGAAGATGCTGCACAAGCTTTTGGTGGCAGCTGTAATGATAAGAAATTAGGAACGATCGGAGATTGTGGCTGTTATAGCTTTTTTCCTTCAAAAAATTTAGGGGCCTTTGGTGATGGAGGATTAATCGCAACTAATAACGGTAAAATTGCCGACAACATTAAAATTTTACGTAATCATGGCCAACGCACCGCTTATGATGCTGACTTTATAGGGTATAACTCTCGCTTGGATTCAATGCAGGCGGCAATTCTTCTGGTAAAGTTGAAATATGTGGATAAATTTAATAACCTACGTCGCAAAGTAGCCGCTAATTACAATAAAGTTTTTAAGAGTGTAAAAAGCATGCAATGCCCAAGTGAGCCAAAGGGAATGAAACATGTGTATAATTTGTATACCATAAAAGTATCTTCGAAAAGAAATAAGCTACTTACTTACCTTAATAATAGCGGCATCGGGGCACGCGTTTATTATCCGGTAATTTTGCCGGAAATGAAGGCGTTTAGAAGATGCCGGATTGCAGGCTCACTTAATAATTGTAAAGCTGTACTTAATGAAATTCTAACCTTACCAGTCTTTCCTATGATGAAGCAGCCAGCCGTAACTTGTGTCGCCAGAAAGGTTTGTGACTTCTATACCTAGCCGCTATAAAACAATTGACAGCTTCTCCTTTTCTTTTATAATAGTGTTCAATGAATGAACACCATATCAAAGAAGACATTCTAAATATTCTTCGAGTCTTATCGTCAACGGAAGGTTCAAGCCAAAGAGAACTGTCACATTCCTTGGGAGTTTCCTTAGGTAAGACTAATTATCTTCTTAAGTCTTTGGTTACCAGAGGCTTGGTTGAAATCAAAAACTTCACCATTAAAAACCAAAAAATCAGAAAAGTTAAGTATATGCTAACCGGAAAAGGTCTAGAGCATAAATTGCAGCTTACTTATTATTTTTTAAAAAGAAAAGAGAAGGAGTATCTAAAGTTAAAGGAAGAATTAGAAAAAATACCAGCTAGCTAAGAGGCGTAAAAAAAGGATCAATGGGAAAACAACATAATCTACAAAAAAAGAGAGGCCTTTTGCAAGTTGCTGATAGCTTTATTAGTGATAAAAAGAGGATAGCCTTATCTGTTTTTTTGTTTGCAACAGTCGTTATTGGCGGAGTTACTTTTTTAATGCCGGAGGTTTATCGGGCGACAGTTTCGGTTCGTGTGCTATCAATCAAAGACCTAAGTAGGTTTTGTGTTGATGAAATGTGTTTAGATCCGAAAGCAGCCTTGGAGATGTTAGCTAATAAACTAGATTTAAAAAATAAATCTGGAAAACAATTAACGCAGAAAGATAAATCGCAAAAGTTGAATATTAAAGAATCAGCAAACGCAAATATTTTACAACTACAGGTTATAGATGCCAGCCCTAAGAAGGTATTAGAAATAGCTTATGCGTGGGCGAAGATATATCAGGGGTACCAGGGGAAACAACTAAAAGAGTCCCTAAGAAAAAGTATGCCCAAGAAGCTTGAGACTGCTCGTCAGAATTTTACCCAGAGTAAGGAATTAGTTGAGGAGTTTCAGCTTGAAAGCGGGTTGGATTTAATGAGCGCAAAGATGAAGAATGACACGAAAAATATGAAGGAAAATGAAAAGAGCTGCGGTTTCTTCGGTTTTAAATTTACGCGAAAAATATCTAGATTAGAAAGAGACGTAAAAAGAAAAGAAGCAAGACTAGCTAAGTTAAATCAAAAAATGAAAAAAAATAAAATGGCGTATGAAATTTTAACGCAAAAACATGAAGAAGCACTAGCCGTTAAGGCGGCGGAGTTGGATGAAGTTGAAATTATCTCTTCGTCAATGGAGATGATTGGGCATAACAGAGGCCATAGAATTTTAGTTGCCGGTGTAATTGCTGTTTTTTTCTATATATTTTTAGGTTTTCTTATGGGGTTTTTCCAAAGGGACACAGGAGAAGGCAAAATTCTGCGGTAAAAATTAAAAAGGGTGGGTAGTGAGTAGTATTTTTTTTAGTAATAAATGTGCTGGTAGATTCTTTATTGGCTTATCTGTGATAGTGGCTAGCTTTGGTTGTGCGACTTCTGCTAATAAATTTTATGCTTTAAACAAGGATTTAGTTGACATAGCGCAGTTGCCTGGTTCTTATTGCGAAAATATAATTTCCAATGGATGGGTTTATTATGCACCTTTTATTAATTGGGATACCAAAGATGTTTGTTTGCTTTCTTCGCAAGAGGTAAAGAAAAGTGGACTGCTAGCAAGGCAGAATATTATTACCGGAGTCGTTCAAGTTTTAGACTTAACCAAGATTAATCCGAAACTTAATTCTTTTGTAGGGATAGATAGCGATGATAGCGGTAATGTATATATGGTTACTAGAGATGAAAGTATTTTAGTCAAAGTTGTTGTTAACGAGAACATATTTCATTTATCTGAAATTGAAACGATAAAGTTGTCTTTGCCGGAAGAAGGATTTAGCACCAATGTTCTTTTTTATAAAGAATATGTTTATGTGTCGCCAATGAAGCATGGTTTATTTTTAAGAGTTAAGGCAAATGATTTTTCATCGGAAAGCGTGGATATTATTGATGTTAGTAGCATTGACAGCGAAGCAACAGGGTATAACGGCTTGTGTGTCGATTCTAATGGGTTTATTTGGGCTGCGCCCAGCTGGAATGGAAAAACCAGAATAGGCAAAGTGGTGAGGATAAATAGCAGCGATTTTACGATTAACGGCACAACTATTATAGACCTATCTTTGATTAATCCTAAGGCGAAAGGTTATCACGGCGTCTGCTATTGCGACGGGAAAGTTATTTTTTCGCCTCATTATAGCGATGATGAGAAGTTCCACGGTAATATTGCTATTATTGATATTGATAAACCAACTATTAATGGAGTGGTGATATTGGATGCTAATACGGAAAATAGCTCAATTGGAGGAATGGTGAATTGTGAGCGGGTTGGGGAAAGCGTTTGGTTTTTTCCGTACATGAATAATAAAGATGATCAGAATAGGGAGGATCCAGATACGATAGTTATTTTAGATACAAAAACATTAAAACAAACATATTTAAATATAGCAGGAACAATTAAGGATGCAGCAGCTATTTTTTATGATGGAGCCTTTGACGGTAGGTATATGTTTTTATCGCCTCACAAGTCTTTCATCGATGGGAAAAAATGTTGGGATTCTCGGGCTTTGAAAATAGATACTACAAAAATGGTTAAAAAAATGGAGAAGTAAATGAAAAATCTTATAAACGGAAAAGTTGTTTTAATTACCGGTGGCACAGGATCTTTGGGCAAGAAATTGGTACAGATTATAGTTCAAGAGTATAAACCGGAGAAGTTAATAGTCTTCAGTCGTGATGAGTTAAAGCAGTTTGAGATGGCGCAAAAGTGGAGTGAAAAAAAATACCCTTTTATTCGTTATTTTCTAGGAGATGTACGCGATAAAGAGCGCTTGATGCGTGCTTTTGGTGGTGTAGATTGTGTTATCCACGCTGCTGCTTTAAAGCAGGTTCCTGCTGCTGAGTACAATCCATGTGAATGCATCAAGACAAATATCTTAGGAGCGATGAATGTTATTGATGCAGCTATTGCCAATAAAGTAAAAAAAGTTGTAGCTTTGTCAACTGACAAGGCTTGTAATCCGGTTAATTTATATGGGGCAACCAAACTTTGTTCTGACAAGTTGTTTTCCGCTGCCCGTGTGTATAGTGGATTTCATGATACAAAGTTTTGTGTTGTGAGGTACGGTAATGTTTTAGGTAGCCGTGGTTCGGTAATACCATTTTTTAAAGAGTGGAAAAAAACCGGAGTGTTACCTGTTACTGATTCTAGAATGACAAGGTTTTGGATTACTTTAGATCAGGCTGCGCATTTTGTGCTATTTACCTTAAGTCACATGGAAGGCGGAGAAACCTTTGTTCCTAAAATACCTTCGATGCGGATAACCGACCTGGCTAAGGCGATTGGTCCGGATTGCAAGCATGAGATCATAGGAATAAGACCGGGAGAGAAAATACATGAAGTTTTAATCGGAGAAGACGATTCTCGAAATACCTTAGAGTTCAACAGGTTCTATATCATTAATCCTTGCAAAAGCTATCAAGGTGAAATGTCAGCTTTTGTGGATCAAGGTAAAAATTGTCTTGAGAATTTTGAATACACCTCAGAGAACAATACGGTTTGGATGTCAGTTAAGGACCTTGCCGAAATTGTTGGGCGCATCAGCAATGATTATTCTATTGAGAAATCGCGGTGGTTAAAAGAAGGAGCGCCTGTTTAAGCGCAAGCTAAAGGAGTTATGAAGTTTATACCTTATAGCCATCAAGCTATTAATTCAGCTGATATCAAAGCTGTTGTTAAAGCTTTAAAGTCGGAGTGGCTCACTCAAGGGCCAAATGTTCAAAAGTTTGAAAAGTCCCTATGTGTCTACACGAAAGCTAAATACGCGGTGGCTGTATCTAGCGGAACAGCTGCGTTGCACTTGGCTTGCCTTGCTGCAGGAATTAAAAAAAATAATGAAGTTATTACTTCTCCGATTACTTTCGTAGCGTCAGCTAACTGTGTTTTGTATTGCGGCGGAAAGCCTGTCTTTGCAGATGTTTATGAAGATACAGTCAATATTAATCCCAAGGAACTAGAAAAGAGAATTAATAAAAGGACTAAAGCGATAATTCCAGTGCATTTTGCAGGTCATCCTTGTGCTATGGCAGATATCTATAGGCTGGCCAAAAAACATAATCTTGCGGTTATTGAAGATGCGGCACATGCTCTGGGTTCCAGTTATCTTCATAAAGGTAAGAGGATTAAGATAGGGGCAGGTAAACATAGCGATATGACGGTGTTTAGTTTCCATCCTTTAAAAGCGATTACTACCGGAGAAGGTGGAGCGATTCTTACTAACAGTAAAACGCTCTATGATCGGTTACTTCTTTTTCGTAGTCATGGTATTACTAAAGATGGGGCAAAGCTTAAGAGGAAAAAATCTGAAAATTGGTATTATGAAATGCAGGAATTGGGGTATAACTATCGCATTAGTGATATACAATGCGCCTTGGGGGCTAATCAGATGAAAAGATTGGATCGTTTTATGAAAATTAGGCAATCAATCGCGGCTTATTACCAGAAAGAGTTAAGAAATATCGAAGAGCTAATTTTACCAGTTCAGTCCCCACGCGTCCGCAGTGCGTGGCATCTATATACTATTAGGGTAAATAGCTTGAGCAAACGTAAAAAAGTATTTCAAAAGCTGCGTGCGGCAGGTATCGGCGTGCAGGTTCACTATATTCCAATATATCAACAGCCTTACTATCAGGCGCTAAAGCATCAAAAAAATGCTTATCCGATAGCAAATAAGTATTACGATTCTGCTATTTCGTTGCCAATACATCCAAGTCTGTCTACTAAGCAGGTAGCGTATGTGTGCAAAACGTTGAAAGGAATCTTATATGGTCGGTAAAGTTTTATTAATTCGTCCCAAAAATACTTACAACTACAACAACTACCCCTCGCTTGGGTTAATATCAGTTGCTACGGCATTAAAACAAAAGGGATATCAGGTAAAGATTATCAACTGTGCATTTTACGAAGACTACAAAGAGCGGATCATGGAGCAAATTAACGATGTTGATTTTGTGGGAATAACCATGTTGACTGCGGAAGTTCCTAATGCGTATGAAATTCTAGAGATGATTAAATCTAAAAGTGATGTTGCTATTGTTGCTGGAGGGTGGCATTGCACTTTGTTCCCCGATCAAGTTATGGGCTCAGGTATGGTTGATTATGTAATCACGGGAGAGGGCGAGAAGCATATTGGTATTGTTGCTGATGCAATTGCTGGAAAAAGAAAATTAGCAACAACGGTATTTCCCAAGAAAATAATCGACTTAAATAGTTTACCGCTAGTTGACTATGCCATAGACTCCGATATTGAAAAGTTTATAAGCAATTATCTAACTGATAAGTTGGCGCAGTCTGCTAGCCAACCGATGCGGTGGTTACCTTATGAAAGCAGCCGGGGATGCCCATCATTATGCACATTTTGCATTAATGTTGTCACAGGTAATACGAACTATAGGCAAAAAAAGGCTAACAAAGTTATTGATGAGATTGCACAAATTGTTAAACGTTTTGATCTTACACATGTAAAAATTGTTGATGATAATTTTTTTGTAGATGTTATGCGCGCACGTGTGATATGCCAAGGGATCATCGATCGTAAATTAAATATAACTTGGGATGCGGAGTGCAGATGTGATTATTTTAATGAGAAGATGCTAAACGATCAAACCTTGACTCTAGCAAGGCAGGCAGGACTTATTCAGCTAACCGTTGGCATTGAGTCTGGCTCTACACACACGTTAAACCTTATGAAAAAAGGGATTACGCTTCAACAAGCTGAAAATGCAATTAAAAAATGTGATCAACATGGAATTATCGGAAGGGCCTCTTTTATCCTGGAGATACCGGGAGAATCCGCGAAAGATATAAAAAAAACGGTGAAATTCATAAATCGTCTTCGCCGGTATAAGAAATTTACCTGTGGTGCAGGGACATTTCGCCCTTACCCTAAGTGTGAACTTACTGTAAGGCTAATTGAAGATGGTATGTTGGTTGAGCCGGTTAACTTAAGTGATTGGGCAGATAAAAAGAATATGGATATGTATACTTCTGCGGAATATATTCGACCTTGGCAGATTAATGGTGTCTATTCTGAGGCTGCGGCTTTATATATTAATATGGAGTCAGAAGCACGACTGGGAAACCATCAGATTAGTAATTGGAGTGATCGATTTACTAATAGCTTTTTTATTTTTTTAGCCAAGATTCGCAATCGTATTATGTGGTATGGATTTGCCTGGGAAAAAGTTTTATACAAGGATTTTTTGTTGAATTTTTATAGAAAACGTCAAGAAGATGAAAAGAAGATAAACGCATGAAGATACTTGTTGTTGGGGTTGGTTCTATTGGAATGAGGCATTTACGAAATGCTATTGCATTGGGTCATGAAGCGTATGCAGTGGATATTAACCCGGATAATCTCAAGGCAGCTGTTAGCATTGCGCGTGATGTTTTTGTTTCGCTTGATGAGGCGTTGTCAGTTAAGCCGCAGGTGGCAGTTATTTGTACATTTAGCAATGATCATATTAAACCAGCCATTGCTTGTGCGGTTGCTGGGTGTCATTTGTTTATTGAAAAACCGATAGCGCTACATAGGGATGGAATAAGCGGATTGGTTTCTATTATCAAAGATAACAGCTTAATCTCTATGGTCGGGTGTAATATGCGGTTTCATCCGGGTGTAGGCCGTGTTTTTGAAATGTTGCAGCAACCGCAAACGGGTAAACCGCTGTGTGCGGATTTAGAGTTTGGATATTATCTACCATTCGCAAAAACGAATCATAAGAATAGTTACCAAGCTAACAGTCGGTTAGGAGGAAATTTAATTTTTGACGACATTCATGAACTAGATTGTGCGGTATGGATGTTTGGTTTGGCGCAAAAAGTCATATGTTCAAAGGATATTTTATCAGATGTAGTTAATGATACTGAGGATTATGTGGAGATGATAATAAAGTTTGTTTCGGGTGTATCTGTTCGAATACATATGGATTATCTTCAGCATGGATACGCAAGAAAATATAAAGTTGTTTGTGACAAAGCTACAGTAGGGTGGGATTTTACCAGCAAACAAGTTGGTGTGATTACTAAAGAAAAGAAAGATTGGGTTTGGGAACCGTTAGATTTACCATTGTACTATAATCAAATGTATGTTGATGAAATGAAGTATTTTTTGAAAAAAGTTGAGGAAAAAGTTGCGACATTTAATTCAGTAGAAGATTCATTGGGTGTTTTAGACTTAGCATTAGCAGCTAGTCGGTCGGCTCAGACCGGTCAGTGGGAAAAGGTATAGGAGCTAACATATGAGAAGAGTTATTGGTGTGATTACTGCGCGTATGGCATCGACTCGATGCCCAGGTAAAGTTTTAAAAAAATTGGGAGACAAATCAATTTTTGAACGGCATGTAGAAAGAATGAAACAGGTGCAAGGCTTGAATGGAGTGTTCCTGGCAACTTCAACTGATCCATTGAACGAAGCTTTAATCCAGGAAGCTAAACGTTTAGAGTGCGGTTGGTTTTCTGGTGCTGAACAAGATGTTGTTGATCGGCACATCCAGCTGTGTCAGCAAGAAAAAGCCGATGCGGTTATTCGCGTTACTTGTGATTCTCCGATTTTTGATATTGAGAGCACATCTTGTCTTGTTGAAGCCTTTAAAAAGGAATATTGGGATTTTGGTTGTGTTAGCAATATGACGATGATTCAAGGAACATTGACAGAATTAATTTCGTTGGAAGCTCTAAAGGAGGTTCACAAACATCACCGTGGTCCAGCGGTGACCTTGCATATTAAGGAAAATCCTTCTCAATTTAAGATGCTAAATATTTTGCTAGAGCACGATTTATGCCGGCCAGAGTATCGGCTAACAATTGATGAGCCAGCTGATATTGAGATGATTGATTTGGTCTATCGCGCCTTAGATAAAGGATCACCACTTTCGTTAAGGACTGTATATACGTGGTTGGATGATAATCCTCAAGTGGCTAAAATAAATAGGCATGTTGGTGTTAAAGAGTGTGAACAGCTCAGCGCGCACCTTACGGAAATGCCTACGTTTAGCGTTGTGCGTTCAGGAAAAAAGTTTGTTATTCTTGATGAGCAGAAACGAATGATCGAACCGGAAGAATTTATGGAAACGATTAAGGAAATGTTTACCTTATAAAAAGGAAAGTTATGGAAAAAGATAGTTGTCAAAATTTATACAGGCAGGCAAAAAAGATTATTCCCGGTGGAACCCAGCTTTTATCTAAACGGCCGGAAATGTTTTTGCCTGGTGGTTGGCCTGCATATTATAAAAAAGCTAAGGGCTGCCGCATATGGGACTTAGATGATAATGAGTATCTTGATTGTAGTCTTATGGGAATCGGTTCCTGCATTCTGGGTTACGCGGATTCGGATATAAACAAAACAGTTAAGGCTGTTATTGATCATGGGAATATGAGTACCCTAAATGCTTCGGAGGAAGTAGAGCTAAGCGAGCTTTTGTTGGAACTTCATCCATGGGCCCAAATGGTTCGGTTTGCTCGCACGGGAGGAGAAGCGATGGCGATTGCGGTAAGAACTGCCCGAGCTTCAACTGGTCGAGATATCGTTTTATTTTGTGGATATCACGGTTGGCATGATTGGTATATTTCCGCCAACTTAGGCAACGATAAATCTTTAGATGGTCACCTTTTGCCAGGGCTAGATCCTGCTGGTGTTCCTAGAGCATTAGAGGGCACAAGCCACCCGTTTAAATACAATGATAGCGAGAAACTTTTAGAACTTGTTGATCGCTACAAAGGGAAGATTGCTGCTGTAGTGCTAGAAACCGTAAGAAACGTTTTTCCAGATAAGGATTTTTATAAGATAATTCGCAAAACCACCAAAGATATTGGAGCAGTTTTTATTTTAGATGAGATAACTTCAGGCTGGCGTTTGAACTGTGGGGGGGCGCATCTTTTATTTGGTTGGCAGCCGGATATTGCTGTATTTGCTAAAGCAATTAGTAATGGTTTTCCTATGGCGACGATTATTGGTAAAGAAAAAATTATGAATAGTTTGCAGAGCACCTTTGTTAGCAGCACCTATTGGACCGAGCGCATCGGCCCAGCTGCGGCTCTTGCTACAATAAGAAAGATTAAAGAAAAGAATGTTCCAGCGCATTTAGAAAAAATTGGTAAACGAGTTCAAAAAGGGTGGCGCAATTTAGCTAAAAAAAATAATTTAAAAATACGAGTTTTTGGTATTTATCCTTTAGGGCACTTTTCTTTTGAATATGAAGATAGTTTGATTTTAAAAACCTTATTTATCCAGGAAATGCTACGTCAACAGGTGTTAGCAACTACTGCCTTCTATGTTTCTTATGCGCATAAAAATAAGGATATTAATCTTTATTTGGCAGCTTGTGATCAGGCTTTTGGCACAATAGCCGAAGCAATTAAAAGCGGTGACCCGGAGAAATATTTAAAATATCCGGTTTGTCATTCAGGTTTTAAGAGATTGGCATAACTTATGAAAGTTTTAATTTTATCTGAAGCTGGTAGGGAAGCTGGTTTTGGTCATTTGACCAGGTGTCTCGCTCTAAAGGGAGCGTTTGAAAAAAACAGTGCTCGTGTTGACCTCGTTGTTAATGCCAATGAAATGGGTGATTCTTTGTTGTGGGGCCAGCAGTATCGGTGTTTTGATTGGTGGAATAATAGGAAGGAAACTCTTAAAAAGGTTAATGATTTTGATGCGGTGGTAATTGATTCTTACATAGCTGATGCAGAGTTTTATCGCTCTTGTTCTCAAATTTTAGGCAAGAGAACATTTGCTATCGATGACTATCGGTGTATTGATTATCCTAAATGTACTGTAATTAATCCGTCAATTTGTGGCGATGAGTCAGATTATGGCTCTAGTGATAAGGTGGAACATATTCTGGGTAAAGACTATATAATTTTAAGAGAAGAGTTTTGGAATGTACCCCAGAAACAGATTAATCCGAATCCCAGCAAGGTGTTGATTACTCTCGGTGGGCACAATAAGCAGGATTTATTATCGGACTTAGAGGATTTGATAAGGAACAAGTTTGGTTGTGAATGTGTCGCGGTTAGGCCTGCAGCGAAACGATATACTGCTCTTGAGATGAGGCAAGCTATGCTTGATGTTGATTTATGTATATCAGCCGGTGGACAAACAACCTATGAACTTGCTCGCTGCGGCGTGCCAACAATAGGCGTTTGCTTGGCGGATAACCAAGTTCAAAACCTAGAAGGTTGGCAAAGAGAAGGGTTTTTAGATTATGCAGGTTGGTTTAGTGATGATGATTTGTTTGCAAAGATTGAAGCCGCCTTTAGGATGTTGATACCGCAGTCAGAACGCATAAAGCGCAGTCAAATAGGGCGCAAGTGCGTAGATGGACGCGGATCATCGCGGATTGTAGAAAAAATTATGAGCTTAAAAGAGGTAAATAAATGAAGACAATATTTATGACCGGCGGCGGAGGATCAGGAACGATAGCCGCCACCAAAGAACTTAAAAAAACAGGCAAATATCGGATTATTTTAGGCGATATGGATAAATGGGCGGCAGGTCTTAAATTTGCTGACAAGGCATACATTTTACCACCAGCAGCTGATGATAATTTTATTAAAGTTGTAAAAGAAATAATAGATGCCCAGAGCGTAGATGTTTTTATTCCTTTGGTTGATGAAGAGATAATTAAATCTTACCAGATAAAAGAGCAATGCTCAAATGTCTTGGTATTGCTTCCCAATTATGATTTTGCAGAATCAACATTGGATAAGTGGATATTAGTAAAAAAACTAAAAGATAATAATTTGCCCAGCCCAAAAACATTTCTGTCTGATGATAGCGGTTGCGATTTAAAGTATCCCTACATAGTTAAGCCGCGTATTGGCAGGGGGTCCAGAGGGGTGTCGGTAATAGAAAATGACAACCAACTTGCAGCTTATAAGGTTCTGTCATCATTAAGCGAAAGCCAAATATTGCTTCAGAAAAAAATAGATGGCACAGAGTATACGGTATCCGTTGTCGTTGACACCAACAATAAGACAATTGCGGTTGTTCCTAAAGAGGTGATTTATAAGCGAGGCGTAACGATACATGCTGTTACCAGAAAAAACAAAGCAATAGAAGATATTTGTCAGGAAATAGTTGATAAACTGCAACCATGTGGACCATTTAATGTGCAGCTAATTTTGACTAAGAAAGGAATACCAGTCATCTTTGAAATAAACCCACGATATTCTACGACAATTGCTCTTACCATAGCCGCAGGGGTTAACGAAATAGAGTTGTTGATTCAGCGCAATAGCAATATAAAAACACCAGTACCTTTTAAGGAGAATTTAATTATGAGCCGGTTTTATGAACAAATGTATTTTCAAGAGGGCAAACTGTGAATATAGCCATAACAGGAGGGGCGGGGTTTTTAGGATCTTATTTGGCAAGGAATTTTTCTGCTGAAAATCATGTCACGGTAATAGACATCCATAGTCCTAATCCTGTGAGTGGAGTTGATTTTAAACAATGTGATATTCGAGATGCTGCTTCTTTGGAGGGGGCGTTATCTGCAGAAATAGATTTGGTGATACATTGTGCAGCAGTTATAAAAATACAAAATGATGGACGATGCCCGAATGGCATGGTGGATGTTAATTTGCAGGCAACAATAAACTTGATGGAAACTATGGTTAACAAAAATATAGGTAAATTAATTTTTTGTTCATCAATGACAGTTTATGCTGCAGATAATGCTAGTCCTGTGAAGGAGAATGCAAGGCTTGATCCAATTCATTTTTACGGATTGTCTAAAAAATGGGGTGAAGATGCTATTGCTGCGTATGCCAATAAGGGCTTAATAAAGGCGTTAATTCTAAGGTATCCGGGGTTGTATGGCTATCCTCGTCGTGCGGGGTATATATATAATGTAGCAAAAAAACTAATCAATAATGAGCTAGTTCTTGTTGATTCTACTGGGTTAAAGTTTTGGGAAACCATTTACGTTGGTGATGCTTCGCAACTTACGAAAAAGATTGCGACAGCCTATGACTGGAGTAGTAATCTAGAGATAATTAACTGCTCTTATGGTCAGGAGACAGATTTTGTTATGACTGCATCTAAAATAAAGGCTGTATTGGGATCATCTTCTAAAATAGAGATAAAGGAACCAAAGGATTATGTAAAATTTTATCTGGATAACTCTAAGTTGAAGAATATTACAGGATCATTTGACTATAATTTTGATGGTGGATTAAAGATGTTTTTAGGTGATAATCTGCAGTGGGCAAAGCGATGACATATATTATTACTGACATTCATGGTGAATACGATAAGCTTAACAGCCTGTTGGGACATATTAGCGATGCCCGTAAGATTATATTTTTAGGTGACTATTCAGATAAGGGTGCAAAGGTAAAAGAGGTTATCGAGCGCCTGCAAGGGTTATCTGATGAAAAGAAATGTATTTTTCTTATGGGCGATCATGAGCATGCTTGGATGCAATATCTTTTAGGGGAAGAAAGATTTTTAGATTTTTTGATAAATTATGGAGGTATTGCCACGCTGGAAAGCTATATTGGCAAGAAGCTAGACGTGCAAGAGGCTCGTCAGATTCTTGTTGATAAAAAAGGAGTTACAGCAAAGCTAAAGGATTTTTTGCTGTTTTGTTCAAATCTTGCGCTGTATCACAAACTGGGCGATGACTTTTTATGTGTCCATGCTGGCATAGAGCCGACGAACAAAGATAAACCACTAAAAGAACACAATAAAGAAAGAATGGTTTTTATACGTGACGAGTTTATAAATTCTCAGATTCTGTACCAAGGAAGAAGAGTAATCTTTGGGCATACGGCCAAGAGTAGGCCATACGTGGATGATTATAAGATTGGGATTGATACCGGTGCAGTGTATAAGGATTTAGAATTGGGCGTATTAACCGCGTATAACGTTACCAAAGACGAATTTATAAGTCACAATGGCAATGTTGAAAAATGTTTATCTTCGAGATCCTAAAAAAAAGGAGAAAAAAGTGTTAGCAAAAGAAAAAATTTTAGTTGTGGCTGCTCATCCCGATGATGAAGTTCTAGGTTGTGGAGCTGCGATTTCTCGCTTGGTTCAGGATGGCAGCGAGGCCTATGTGCTTATATTAGGAGAGGGTGTTACTTCTCGAGATAATGCTAGAGATGCAGAGAAAAGAGCAAAGGATATAGAAAGGCTTAAAGATCATTCTAGAAGAGCTAACAAAATTATGGGAGTAAAAGAGGTTTTCTTTTGCGACTTTCCCGATAATCGTTTTGACACGATAGCATTTATCGACATAGTTAAGGCAATTGAAAAAATAAAGAATGACACAAAATCAAGTGTAATATTTACTCATTATGAAGGTGATTTGAATATAGATCACCAGTTAACATTTAAGGCGGTATTAACGGCCACGCGACCCTTGGCTAACGAACCTGTAAAGGAGATATATTCTTTTGAAGTGCCTTCTTCTACGGAGTGGCGCTATCCTTATAGTTTTTCTCCAGACGTGTTTCTTGATATATCAAAAACAATCAATGTCAAGTTGGAAGCTATGGGTGAGTATAAAGATGAGCTAAGAGATGACAGTCATCCGCGTTCAATTAGCGCCATAAAATTAAGAGCGCAAGATTGGGGCGTTAAGGCGGGTATTGGTTGCGCGGAGGTTTTTAAGACGATCAGGGTGGTGAGATGAAAAGCAAAGTTGCGATATTAACGTCAAAAGACAGTTGGTTTTTGGCTTATGCAAAAAAAATGGTCAATATCTTGGCTAAAAAAAAGGTGTCCGCAAGACTTTTTACAAGTCCTAAACAAATATCTGACAGTTATGAAATTGTGTTTGTGCTCAGTTATTTTAAGGTTTTAAGCAAAAGCTTTATTAAAAAACATAAACATGTACTGGTTGTGCATGAGAGCGCCTTACCCCAAGGAAAGGGTTGGTCGCCGTTGTTTTGGCAAATACTAGAAGGAAAAAACAAAGTACCGATTGTTTTGTTTGAGGCCACCGACGCCTTGGATTCTGGTGATGTATACTTGAAAGACTATATCTTATTAAAGGGGTATGAGCTTCATGGTGAAGTAAGGCAAATTCAAGCTGAAACGACGATAAAGCTTTGTATGAAATTTTTACGAAAGAGAAAAAGATTAAAAGCGCTTAAGCAAAAAGGCAAGAGCACATATTATAAGCGCAGAGATTCAGAAAGCAGTCAAATGTCGCCAAATTCGACATTGGCTAAACAATTTAATTTATTGCGTATAGTTAACAATGATGATTTCCCTGCGTTTTTTGTTCACAAGGGGCATAAGTATATTTTGAAGATTTATCGAAAGGACTAATATGGCTTGTAAGAATAGCATAAAATTAAAATCCAGCAATATAGCAATTGGAGACTGCAACCCTGTTTTTGTGATTGCAGAAATTTCTGCTAATCATGGGCGTAGCTTTAACAGGGCTGTAAATTTAATAAAAAAAGCTAAAAAAGCAGGGGCTGATGCTGTAAAGTTTCAAACATATACTGCTGATACACATACGATTAATGTTGATAATAGATATTTTAGAATAAAACACCCCAAGTGGGGAGGGCAAACTCTTTACCAGCTTTACGATAAATCGTATGCTCCTTGGAATTGGTTTAAAAAATTAAAAAAAGTTGCTGATGATTTGGGAATTATATTTTTTTCTGCGGCAACAGATAAAACTAGTGTTGATTTACTGGAAAGCATAAATGTACCGATGCATAAATTGGCATCATTTGAATTGGTTGATTTAGCACTGATTGAATATATGGCAAAAACAAAAAAGCCACTAATGCTTTCAACTGGCATGGCTAGTTTTTCGGAGATTAAAGAAGCAGTGGCGGTGGCTAGAAAGGCGGGAGCAAAGGATATAATTTTGCTCAAATGCGTAAGCAGTTATCCGGCAAATCCCAAAAACATGAACTTAAACACAATAAATGATATGAAAAAGAAGTTTAATTGTCCGATTGGTCTTTCTGATCATACCATGGGTGCTGCAGTGTCAGTTGCTGGGGTTGCAGTGGGGGCAGTGGCAATAGAAAAACATTTTACTTTATCTAGAAAAATGAAAACTTCCGATAGTTTTTTTTCAATTGAACCAGAAGAGCTAAAGACTCTCGTAAGAGATGTACGCACAGTTGAAGTTGCTTTAGGGAAAATAAGCTATGGTTTAACCGACGAAGAAAAAAACAATCGCGTTTTTAGGCGCTCATTGTTTGCAGTAGAGGATATAACAAAAGGCCAACTGTTTACCAAGGAAAATATAAGGTCGATACGGCCCGGTATGGGCTTGGCTCCGAGTAATCTAAAAAAAGTTCTGGGAAAAGCGGCCAAAAGGGGTATTAAAAAGGGAACCCCTTTAAATTGGGGCTCGATAGCGTAGTAAGTACTATTTAAGAAAGAAGGTTTATATGGAACAAGACAAAATATTCAGCGAGAAAAAAGCGGTGTCAGTTTTTATTGATAGTGATACAATTTATTTGCGTACCCTGACACAGGAAGGCGATTTTAGCGAGTATGAATCTTGGCTTAATGATCAAGAAAATACTACTTATATGGGTAGTGGAAGATTTCCTGTAACCGAGATGGCATTAAAAAAATATGTAGATGATTTCTCAAAAAATCAGAATGGCATTTTAACCGGAATATTTCATAAATCTTGCGATAAGCATATCGGCAATATTACTTTGCAGCAAATAGATTGGAGAAATAGAAATGGTGAGATTGGAATTATTGTCGGAGACAAGGAGCAATGGGGTAAAGGTTACGCCACTAAAGCAATAAGATTAATAGCTGCGCACGCTTTTAACAGGCTTAATCTTCATAAGCTTTGCGCCGGTGTTATTGCTGGCAATGAGGGTTCTCGCAAGGCTTTTGAAAAGGCGGGTTTTCAGCTTGAGGGAACATTGAGGCAGAGTTTTTATTTAAATGACGAATACTTAGATTGTTATAGGATGGGCCTTCTTAAGAATGAATTCACAGAGGAGAAAAACTAATGAGAGTAAAACACGAAATAAAAAAGATAGTTTTTCCAGTTTTCAAGAGAGTCTCCTCTTTAGTACTTAACAACAAACGAGCAAGATACGCTTATCTTAAGGTCTCAACTTTTTTTGTTGATCATGGAATTTCTCCGCTGCTTTCAACGTCGTCGGCTTCTATGCGCGGCAGATGGTTGAAACAGGGAACGCAAGATTCGTTGGTTGATCCAAAAACATATTTGGATGAGGACAAATCCACCGAGGAACTTTTTAAGGAAGTGCTTCCGTATCTATCTAAAGAGGGTGCTATTCTTGAGATTGGCTGTAATGTCGGGAGGTCTTTAAATTACTTGCACAAACAAGGCTATAAAAATTTAACCGGCATTGAAATTGGTAGCGAGGCGGTGAAGCTTATGGAAGCAAGCTTTCCTGAAATGCATCATGCCACTAAAATCATTACGGGAGATGCTGCCGAAGAAATTAAGAAATTTCCTACAGGTGGCTTCGATTTAGTTTTTTGTCATTCGGTGTTGGTAAGTATACCGCCTAAAGCCAATCATATTTTTAAGGAGATGGCCAGGGTTAGTAACAAATTTGTTCTTATCTTAGAAAGCGAGGGCACCTGTACTGCATATCCTCGTAATTTTAAGAAGATGTTTGAAAGGCAGGGGTTAAAGATGATTGTGAGTAAAATCTTTACCGAAGCATGCTCTTCGCTACCGATACCTTTTAAAGAAGAGCATATATATAAGAATAATACAATTCGCCTTTTTGTAAAAAATAAGTCACAAAAATGAAAATAATTTTTTATGATTACTTCAATGCGGCAGATGCGATAAGGGCATTTTTTTGTTTCAAGCAGTATGAGAAAATGTATTACTTTAACATCTCTAGATTGGCAAAGTTTTTGCTTATTTCGCTTGGGCTAAACAAGCAAGTCAGCCTATTCGACTTCCGTCTTTCTGAAATCAAAAATGATTTAGGTGAAAGTTATTTTCCAAAAATATTTGGTAAAGATTTGATCGGTGTTTGCGATGATATACAAAAAAATATCCTAGATGTGAATACTTTTGTTGATTCTTTTGCCAAAATCTTTAAACCAAACAGTTCAGAAAAAATCAAAATATTTTTTAGAAAACTTGCTGGCAAAGAGATGAAAGATGTTGTAGTTTTCATGAATGTTATTTCTTGGTATTGCAAAAATTCACAAAAAGCTAGTGCAAAAGTTGTTGAATTTGCCATAGAGAAGACATTATTTTTTAATAGCTTAAAAGAATTCGCGATAAAAGAATGCAACTTAACTGTAGTTTCGCATATTTCATTTAGGAAAATATTGGGATACTGCTATTTTTTTGTAGGCAATGTACATGTTTCTAGCGTTACTTGCTTAAAATCAATTGTAAATCTTACCAAGAAAAGAGATGCGCCGAACAAAGAACCACTAGTATCATCTTTATATACTTTAAGGGGGTTAAATTTTAATCTTACTGCGCGTAATGATTTTCCGTGGCTTTTACTGTCGGACATTGAACGTAAGCAGGCACTAATTTATTTTGATCGAAAAGATATGCCACTTACAGAAGATATGGCCACTATGCTAAAGGAACAAGGGGTAAATTGTATGGCTGTTTCCGATAAGGCAACGACTTCCAAAAATGTTGCAGTTTATCAACCTACACCTAGAGTTGCGAAAATGATTATAGGTCTTACCTTTAAGGCGTTATCGTTAGTGGCTAGAGAGATGTTGCGTCGAAGATTTATCTCGATAATATTTTTTCCGGCGATAATGCATTTTATTCGTTCTTTTGCACAGGCATATGATTTTTATATGATCAATGGGATTAAGGTTGATGTTGATTTTGTTGATTTTGATCCTTACCGCATTGCTCGTCGTCTTGCTTTGGCTAACGCCGGAGGAGTAAGCGTAAGTCACCAATTGTCCAATTGGCCAATTTCCAATGTTATTTTAGGTTCATCTGCTGATGCGTATTTTGTTTTTGGCCCTTACTACCATTCGAAGCTTCTTGCTAGCGGAACTTGCAATGAGGCGGTTATTGTTTCCGGGTTCCTAACGGACTATTCATTTTCTCAAGTTAAAGAAAAGTCTGCTAAGTTACGTAAAAAATTGCTAGATAATGGTGCAGAGTTTATTGTTTGTTATTTTGATGAAAATTCATCTGATCGTCGTATGAGCATTATTCCTAATGGCAGGAGCAGGTTGATATATAAGTATCTTTTAAACTGGGTGCTGAACGATAAGACCATTGGTTTAATTTGTAGCCCAAAACGTCCCCGAACCTTGCAGACAAGATTGTCAGAGATCTCAGGACTTATGCAGCAGGCAAAAGACACCGGAAGATGCGTGTTCATGGGCGGCGAGTACATGGCAGAGAATTATCCTACGGAAATTGGGCAAGCTGCCGATTTTGCAATTTCATTATTAATTGGGGGTACTACCTCTTTAGAGAATTTCTTATCTGGTGTGCGTGTGATTTACCTTGACTTGGAAGGTCTTCACTCATATCCCGAATATTGCAAAAAAGACCTTCTGGTTTTTAATGATTTGGATAAGTTGATTATGGCGATTAAGGATTATCGTTTGAATCCTAAAGTTAACGATGATCTTGGCAACGGTTCCTTGGTTCCGGGGCTTAAGGAGAAAGATCCATTCTGCGATGGCAGGTCGGCAGAAAGAATGGGGCAATATATAAGCTGGCTTTTAAATGGTTTTAGCAAGGGCAAAACACGCAAACAAGTTATGGATTATGCAAATAGCAGATATGTAGATGCGTGGGGCAAAGAGAAGGTAATAAGTGGCGTTAACTGATCGGCATATAAAAAATATTTTTATTTACGTTATGCCAAAATTTTTTACGTATGGCGTTCATTTAATTGTCTTGCCGATTTTGACAAGGCTGCTTTCTCCTCGTGAGTTTGGTGTTATAGCTCTTATGTGGTTATTTCCATCGATGGCCGTCAGTGTTTTGAGTTGTGCGTTGCCGGCAGCTGCACAAAGGTATTATTTTGAGTATAAGAATGACAATGAAAAATTTGCTGCCTTTGTTTTTTCGTTACAGATTTTTTTATATGCAACCATGGTAATATCATCGATTGGGGTGTATTTTTCAAAAGATGTGATCTCTAATTTAACATTAGGCGAAAGTAGTTTTGGATTTGCTATTTTTGTAACTTTTATTGCGGGGTATTTAGGCAAAATTAATAATTTTTATTTTAATCTATATCAGAATATGGAAAAAGCCACTACGCATTCTATATTTACAGTGATGCAGTCTTTTATAATTGCTGTTGGCGGGTTAATTTTGGTTTGGTGTTTTAAAATGTCATATATGGGTGTACTGTATGGATCATTACTGGGCTCGGGGATAGTTTGCTTGGCAATGATGGTGCATTTTAATCGAAAGCTGAAATGCTCCTTCAGTGCAAAAATTCTTTGGGACAATATGAAATATGGTTTACAGGTAGTACCTAAGGCATTTACCGGTTTTGTTACCAAGTTTTTTGATAAGTATATGTTAAATAATATGCTCTCTCTTTCGATAGTGGGAATATATAATATTGGTCAAATTGTTAGCAACGGAATCTTTTTTTTAATGAGCAAGGTGTGGGCTGCCTTTCAGCCGGTTTACTATAGTGAAGTTTTTAAAAAAGGAAATCAGGCTTGTGAATATGTGGGCAGCTTGTTTACTAAGTTTGCTTACATTTCGTTAGCTCCTGTGCTTTTCGTTATTCTTTTTGCTCAGGAAATAGTTTATCTATTGGCCCCGGTATCTTACCATGCTGCCATTGATATAATAATTGTTTTGTCGGCGGCTGTATCTATGCAAATTTTTGGGATGTATTGTGGCGTTCAATATGCCTATAGCAAGAAAGCCTATTGGATATTCCCCATTACTATTGTGGGCACATTGGTAAATGTGGTAGCAAATATAATTTTAATTCCTAGAATTGGATTGTTGGGAGCAGTTATTGCTTCCGTTATATTTTATTTTTTTGTTAATGTATTACTAGCCTTGGTTGGGCAGAGAGTGTATAGAATTAGGTATGAGTGGAAGTCCATAATCGCATTATATGTAGTTATAATTTTATCGACAATCTCTGTTTTATATTTGAAGCACATAAGGTTCAATAGCATAGGTTTTTATTTGGTAAAAATGGGTTTTATCGTCAGTTTCTTTTACGTAGGGATTAAATCAGGAGTAATGAATAAGCAGTCGATAATGAAGGTGAAAGGCGTATTGTTTAGTTTTTTACCAAAAGGAAAAGCAGCATGAAAATTGATAATAACTGTTGCAACATATGCAGTTTTAATGAGTTTGAGCTTATAAAAGATAAATTACGGGATGATCGCGTGAAATATAAGGTTTATAAGTGTAAAGAATGCAGCCACGTGCAACTTGTGCCGAAGCCAACTGCTCAGGAAGATAAGGAATTCTATGACAAAAATCTACAGGATAAGAGCAGAGGAAAGGACATTGATTACAATAAGTTAGTGGCTAATAATTTTTTTGATACCACAAGACACGTTGAGCTTATCAAGCAGCTTTGCCCGGATGCTAATTGTAAAATATTAGATATTGGCACCGGTTATGGGTTTTTTGTGACTGAATTACATAACCAAGGATATAAAAACATTTTGGGCATAGAGCCTAGTATCCAACGAAGAGAAATAGCCTGTAAATATAGTCCAGCGATGGTGATAGATTTTGACTTGGATAATCCCAGCAAAGATATCGGAAAGTTTAACGTTATTACCTTATTCCATGTTTTAGAGCACATGGCTGAGCCGATTATGTTTTTAAGGACGATTAAAAAATTTATGAATCCTAACGGAGTTTTTATTTGCGAAGTTCCTAATGAAAACGAACTACTTTTAGATACGTGTAAATCTTATAATGATTTTTATTGGATAAGGGCACATCTTAACTACTTTAATGAAAAAACATTATTAGCCTGCTTTAAGAAGGCGGAATATGACAATGTTCAGATCAAATACCAGCAAAGGTACGGATTACTAAACTTATGCAATTGGCTTATAGTCGGTAAGCCACAGATAGATTGTCCGGTGTTCGAAGTTGATGGGGAGTACAAAAAAACTGAAAATTTTTATAAACAGCAAGTTGAATCTGAAGGGAAAAGCGATGCGCTTATTGCAATCGCGAGGGTGTAGATGAGAAAGATTGTTCTTATGGTATTCATTGAAGAATTTGAAGAGTTCCAATCCTTCATTAAAGAGAGGCGGCTGGAGATCGGTGATTTTTGTATTGTTGCTGTAAGCGGTAAGCTCCAGGCGCATTTGAAGAAGTTGAAAGTAGATTTTAGAAATGTGTTAAATTATTTTGGAAACGATTCTTATAAGCGGATACTTCTTAAGCTTAATGAGATGTACGAGTATATCGGAGAGCATTTTAATTTTACGGATACCAATGGCGTTAAGAATGCTTATCTGACTGAATTACAGCGCTATACGGAGGTCATGTTTAATTATATTGCGAAGATACTTGAGATTCTTCAGAGTATATGCGATAGAGATAATCATATAGAGCTTTATGCTTGCAAAAAAAAATATACCAAAGGCTCTATATTTGGTGCAATATCTACGGGGCTGTTGGTAAAGAAGTTCGCGGATAAGCATAAGATCAAATTTCATTATTTTGGGGACTCCCAAGAGTGCGCGAAAAAAGGATTTACCGGAACGCAAGAGAACGCGTCGGCGATGTATAATTTTTCTTTGGATTTATTAAAGGCGTACTTAAAAGTTTTCAATAAGGTTCTGGTTGTGCTACCTACGTTAAGCTATGGATTCAAAGTATTGGTAGATAAGGTTAAATTTAAAAACTCACATAGTAGCTTCTTAATTCTTAAAGATGATAAGCGATTGAAGTGGTATCAGAGATATGGTGGGTTAATATGGGGATTATTTTCAGGTGTCTTTTTTATAGATATTAACTTTGTGCAAAGTCGGGATAGCTCAATAGACCAAGCCGGCGTTACCAAAAGTCTAGAAAAATTATTTGATGACGAATGCGAAAGTGTCTTTACCTATAATGGAGTTAACGTTAAACAAGTTATGGACCAAAAGAGGAGTGTTTTTGTGGGGCGTCTTCGTCAGATGGTAGAGTGGTCCTATAAGTTTAAAGCTTTGACTCAGAAATTTAATATTGTTCTGTTGATATCGCCATTTGGTAGAGGATTGTGGTATGTTGCCGCTGAGTTGCTGCCTAAACTTGACAGGCCATCTTTATTTATCTCTCATGGCACTCATCCTATGCCAATTAATCAGTATCATGAGATATCGATTTTTAATCTGTGTAGAGGTTTTATGCTTGGAGATTATAGTCATGTAGCTCTGAGCACTCCTGTGCAGCAAGAGCATTTTCGATATTTCAAGAACAAGTATGAATGGATAAAAAATAAAGAGGTGTTAACGGCCCCACTCATTTTTGCTGATATAACTGAAACAGATAAGTTTACAAAGAAGGCTCACTTAAGTTTTTTGCCGGATGAACAAGTGATTCTCCACGCTACGACAGTTAAGCCCATAGGGTCTGAAAGATTTTATTTTCTAGAGACAGTGGATGAATATTTATCGGGGCTAGCTGATGTGGTTGGTGCGATAAACAAAATGGATAACACCAAATTAATCATAAGAGTGCATCCCGGCTTTGATTTAAGTGACGAGGAGATGAAATTATTTTTACCAGAGTCAAGTAAGTACAGTATAAGCAGATTAGGAAAATTTGAGGATGTTCTTTCAGCTTCAGATATGTTAATAAGCTATTCATCTACGGTTATCGATGAGGCATTGATAAATAGAATACCGGTATTGCTCTATGATAAATGGGATAGGTACAATCATTTTAAGACTGGAGTGTTTAATAATTATCAATCACCCGATATCTTTCCTGTTTGTTATGTGAATAGCAAGGATAAGTCTTATGACGCTATAAATTTTATGTTAAGCAGGCTCAAAGGCATCAAGAAAAAAGATATCGATGTTAGTCGATTTAGATATGAGGAAGACAACAGTAGTAATTTTTATAATTTTATCAGAAAATCTTTGCAATAGGGAGGACAAGCTATGAGAACAGTGGGGTTTATACCGTCGAGGCTTAACAGTCAGCGTTTGCCTTCTAAGAATATAAAAGAGTTGGGAGGAGTGCCTTTGGTGAACTATACAGTGCGTGCTTTAAACAAAGTTTCGGATATTGATGAGGTTGTAATTTTTGCTTCCGAGCCATCTATTTGTGAACATATTCAGCCTGGGCTAAAATATAAATTTTTAAAGCGGCCGGATACCCTTGATGATCAAAATACAACGATTCAAGACCTGATAAGAGAATTTTTAAAATTGGATAGCGCGGACACAGTAGTTCTTTTACATATTACATCACCCTTTTTGAAGCCTGAAACTATTGTTGATTGTTTGGGCAGAGTTAATTCTGATGAATACGACTCAAGCTTTACCGCTTATGCAATAAACAAGTTTTGCTGGTTTAACGGTAAGCCTTTGAATTATTCTCTTGATAAGCCAACCCCGCGCACTCAGGATATAGATCCGGTGGTCGCGGAACAGTCAAGTTTGTATGTGTTTAAGAGAGAGGTTTTCGAGAAGACAGGGCAAAGAATTTCAACTCGACCTTACGTTAAGAATATTAACCATTTTGAGGGGCATGACATCGATACCCCTGAAGATTTTAAGATTGCGGAGCTAATTGTTGATACCGGACTTTTTGCGGTATAGGAGAAAGATAATGAAGAGCAATGTGATGTATAATAATTATGAAGTTAAATTGGACAGTTCTTGCTATAATATACTTCTGGGTCGAGATCTGTTACCGGATAGCCTCATAGAGAATCTAAACTCGAAAACAAAGAATAAAAAAGTTCTTATTGTTTTTGATCCTTATTTTGAAGATTTAGTTAAAGGTAAGGTTCAAGATGCCTTAACTTGTGCTCAATATCAAGTGCATACCCACCTTTTAAAGTCGGGTAAGCATAACAAAACTATCATTAGTGCAATTGGCCTTTATGAGTTTCTTGAAATAAAGGGCTTTTCGCGTGATTCTACAATTATTGCTTTTGGTGGCGGAGTTATTGGTGATTTGGTTGGTTTTGTAGCAAGCACTTACCTGAGGGGAGTTAATTTTATTAGCATTCCGACTACTCTAATGGCGATGATTGACAGCTCTATTGGAGGAAAGGTAGCTATAAATTTCAGAAAAACAATTAATGCTATAGGCAATTATTATCATCCCATGCTTGATGTGATTGATTTTGATTTTATTAAATCTTTGTCCGATCGAGATTTTAGGTCAGGCTTGGCAGAAATAATAAAATGTGCAGTTATTGCGGATAAAGAGCTCTTTGCGTATCTTGATGTTAACTCAGAAAAAGTATTAAGTCGCCAACAGGATGCGTTGTTGTATATTATGTCTCGTGCCATTGAAATAAAGCTTGACCATGTATCGGGTGATGTAAGAGAGCAAGGGAAAAGATTAAGGTTGAATTATGGACATACATTGGGTCATTCTGTAGAGATATCAACTGATGTTTTGTCTGAGACTTATCGTCATGGAGAGGGTGTTTCTATTGGGATGATTGGTGCGGCGTATATTGCTGTTAAATATTTTGGCAAGTCAGATAATATTTTGCGCGAACATGAGGCAATACTTAAAAAATATGGTCTTCCGACAAGGGTTGATTCAAAGGCAATAAATTTTCGGCGACAAGATCTTATTGATGAATGCGTGAGGAATGTTTATAAAGACAAAAAGAAAAAAAATAGTCAGTTACGATTTGTTTTGCCGCAGGTGATAGGAGAATGCGGGGTCTATGGTGATGTTTCCGATGATCTGGTTGCCCAGGCATTTAATTATCTTATAAGGAGTTAAAATGCAAAATCAATTTTTACTAAAAGATAAGGTTTGTGTTGTTACCGGAGCTGGTAAAGGAATAGGAAGAGAGGTTGCAAAACTTTTTTATGAACAAGGAGCAAGATTAGCGCTTATTACTCGCGACTCAAATGATTTTTCTTCCTTAAAGAAAGAAGTTAGCTTAGATGAGGATAAAATATTGTTGTTCCAAGGGGATGTGTCTTGCGAGGTTTCGGTAAAAGATTTTATCGTAAAAACCGTAGATAAGTTTGGTTGTATAGATGTGCTTATAAATAATGCCGGTATGCGTTTTAGAAAGAAATTCCTTGATACAACTACCCAAGACTGGCAAGGGGTAATGGCTAATAATTTAGATAGTGTATACTTTTTTTGTCGTGAAGCAGGGAAACATATGGTTAACAAAGGGTGCGGTAAAATAGTTAATATCGCCTCTATTGTAGGTACTTTAGGGCTTCCGGATCTTTCTGTTTACGGTGCATCAAAAGGGGGCATGATATCTTTAACAAAATGTTTAGCGTTAGAGTGGGCCAGCTATAATATAAATGTTAACGTTATCGCTCCTGGATTTTGTGAGACGTCTTACACGGAAAGTTTTCAGAAAAAAAATGATCTCTATCAATTTACATTAGATAGAACGCCTCAGAAAAAATGGGGTAAATCGCGTGATGTAGCCAATGCTTGTCTTTTTTTGGCGACAGATAATTCAAGCTATGTTACAGGTGAAGTTTTGAATGTTGATGGTGGATGGAGCGCCTGGTAATTTATATACTAGTATTAGAAAGTAGGATGTGATGAAAAAACTAATAGAAGAATTGTTGGAGGGACACTATATCTTGATTGATGTCGGTTCTATGGGGGGAATTGCTACAAAGTGGGATGTTATATCGAAGCGGATGAAGGTCATTGCGTTTGAACCAGATGATAGAGAGTTTACGAAATTAAAGTCGACCGATCAAGTCGTGTATCTTAATTATGCTCTTTATGAAAATGTGGTTAAGCAAAAATATTATGTTTCTCAGGAGTCCGGAAAGTCGTCTTGCCTTAGGCCTAATTTTGATGTGTTGGAAGATTATCCTCAGGTAGAAAGATTTAAAGTTATTAGTACTGTAGATATTCCGGAGCATAAGATAACCACTCTGGATAAGCTCTTTTCCGAGAATGTATTAGAAGACGCTGATTTTATTAAATTGGATACCCAGGGAACGGAGCTTTTTATTCTAAAGGGTGGAGCAGAAGAGTGCTTGAGTCATACTTTTGGCATACAGTGCGAGGTAGAATTTCTCAAATTGTATACAGACCAGCCCGTTTTTAGAGATGTAGATGGATTTTTAGATGAAAAAGGTTTTACCCTTATTGATATTAGAAGGCAATACTGGAAGAGGAAAACTTTTTTTAATTACGGCGGTAAAGGGCAACTAGTCTTTGGTGATGCGCTATACTTTAAGCATGTAGATATTTGGATTAAATATTTAAAAAAGTTGAATGATCTGGCTTATGCAAAAGATAAGCTTCGCAAATCTATTGTTACTTGTTTAGTGTACGGGGTATATGATTATGCTGGTGGTATTGTTGATTTGGCTAAGAAAGAAGGTCTTTTAAGTGATGCAGAGAGTAGAGAATATTTAAAAATTATTGCTCAAGCTGCCAAGAAAAACAGAATTCTAAGATTTTGGTTGTTTAAAAAAGGCTATAGGCTTTTTAAAAGGCTATTAGATATCGTTTATGTGTCATCTTTTTTGGGATGGGCTGATAGCGATCGCAAAATTGGAAATATTGACGATGAGTAGGCATTTGTCATTTTGTTATGATTAGAAAAATAGGCAAGGATGTGTAAACAATGGTAACTGATGAGAAATTAAAGGATAGTGCATTAATAATGGAAAAGCTTTTGGGTTTACCGGTATATATATTAGTGACAACCGGAAGAACCGGCAGCGATCTCTTGCAGAGTTTACTTGATTCACATCCAGAGGTTGCTACTTTTAACGGGTCGCTTTTATTCCATGATTTTTGGGCCAGATCGGTGTGTGTTAAGGCTGGAGAATTTGATTCTAGAGATTTTATTGATGAGTTCGTCGGGTTTTTTATTGAACGGTTTAAGTCCAGGTATGATTTATTTGAGCGAAAGAATAAGCTGGGTGATGGACGCAATAAATCCATTGATATTGATATTTCTTGCTTCAAAGAAATATTTGTCCAACTATTAGTTGACAGAAGACTTGATTTGAAAACTATTTTTGTGGCTATTTACGGGGCTTATGCAATTGTATTAGGTCAGGATATTGAGAGCAAAAAGATTATTTTCCATCATGAACATGGTTTTGATCGTTTAGATTTGCTGATGGATGATTTTCCTACCAGTAAGATTATCTGCACAACCAGAGACCCTCGGGCAAATTTTGTATCAGGAATTTTACATTGGCGTAAATTCGATTTGCTAAAAGACAACGAAGCATTCTTATATTTCTATATAAGAAGAATCTTAGCGGATGTGGAAGCTTTGGAGAGGCTTAATCACGAATATTGTGCAATTAAATTAGAGGATATGGGAAACGACAAGGTATTAAACGGTTTGTGTCAATGGCTAGGTATTTCTCATAATGATTGCCTAAAAAGATCGACATGGGCTGGGTTAACGTGGCACGGGGATGCCCTTTCTACCGCAAAACATAAGGATAAAGGGTGGTCGGCAAAAGCATTGGTTAATAATTGGGAGAAAAAATTATCCTGGCACGATAAGTCCGTGCTTAATTGCATTATGAACAATCGGCTTGTTTTTTATGGTTATTCTCTCAAAAAGATAGGTATTTTTGATATATTTTTGGTTCCGTTTTTGATTTTGCTCCCATTAAGTTTTGAGCTAAGATTTTTTTCTCCTCAGTACATTTGGAACAATTTGAAAAAATCTAAATTTAAAGTTATTATTACAAATGTTATTTGGTATCTGTTAAGGGTTAAACTATTTTTTAAGTATTATTTACGTGTAATATCTGGGAAGCAATTTTTGCAACCAGTGCTTGGTAAAGAACAATTGTAATAAAGGCAGGCTACATATGATCAAAAGTAAAAAGAAAATATTATGCACATTAGGCCCAGCATCATTTAATGAAAAAACAATAGTTCGTCTAGAAGAGGTGGGGGTAAGTTTATTTCGTATTAACTTATCGCATACTAAATTAGATGATATAGAGGATCGTGTTAATTTTATCCGTCGTTACAGCAGCGTTTCGATATGCCTTGATAGTGAAGGAGCCCAGATAAGAACTGGTTTTATTGGAGTGAAAGAAAAATTTCTAAAAGCCAATCAAAAAATAGTGCTGGGTAATAGCCGAGCAGATAGCTTAGATAACATACCGCTTTATCCGGCTTTTATCATTGATCAGTTAGCCGAAGGTGATTTGTTGAGTATTGATTTTGATTCAGCCTTAATTAGAGTTATTTCTATAGAGTCAGGTATTATCCGGGCCAGGGTGATATCTAGTGGCTGGGTAGGTAGTAATAAAGCAGTTACTTCTTTGCGCCAGATAGAGCTACCAGCTTTTACACAAAAGGATATTGAGGCAATTGAAATCGGCAATAAGCTGGATATTAAACATTATGCTCTTTCTTTTGCTAATACTAAGAAAGATGTTGAAACTATGCGTCGCCTCACTCAGGGCAAGGCTTTTATTATTTCTAAGATAGAGAGTCAGCGGGGGTATAAGAATTTAGATGATATTCTTTCTGTCACCGATGCTATTTTAATTGATCGAGGGGATCTATCTCGAGAGATTAAAATAGAACAGGTACCTTTTTATCAGAAAAAAATCGTTTCTCGTGCCAATCAGGTTGGAAAACCGGTTTATATCGCGACCAATCTTCTTGAATCAATGATTGAAAAAGCTACTCCTACTCGAGCTGAGGTGCATGATGTGATTAATTCTCTAGCGATGGGTGCGGATGGATTAGTTTTAGCGGCGGAAACCGCCATTGGCAAGCGCCCTGTTCAGGCAGCTTCGATGGTGGTCAGATTAATTAATCAATTTAATCTCTCCCAAAAGCAGGATTTGACTCAAAGTTCAACTTCTGTAGGCTCTCTTTTGGTTGAGCCTCACGGAGGAGAACTAGTGCAACGTTGGGACAAGGACCCTGATTGGGGAATGGTTAATAGTTTTCGCATGTTGGAAGTCAGCGATGCGGCGATCATGGATTGCGAGCAAATAGCCGTAGGGACATATTCTCCTTTAGAGGGGTTTATGGATCGAATCCAAATCGATTCAGTTTTGGACACCTACAAGTTGGTTGATGGAGCGATATGGACCTTACCGATAGTTTTACAGCAGCACAGTGCAGATCTTGTTGGGCTAACAGCCGGACAGATGATTGCTTTATCAAACAAAGTTGATAAGGAGGTTTACGCTACTCTTAAAATAACTGATATCTATAAGTTTCCTTTTGAATCGGTATGTAAAAGATGGTTTGGCACATTGGACCAAACCCATCCTGGAGTGATTGGTTTAAAAGCTAAAGGGGATTGTTTCATAGGGGGAGAAGTAACATTGGTTAGGAAAAGGCGTTGTGCTCATAAAATATATAACTTTACGCCTCAAGAGCTGCGCCATATTTTTGATAGTAAGGGGTGGAGTCGTGTAGTGGGGTTTCATACTCGTAATGTTGTTCATCGCGGCCATGAAGCTTTACAGAAAATTGCCTTAGAAAGGACCCACTGTGATGGCTTATTGGTGAGTCCGGTTATCGGTGAGAAAAAGAAGGGTGACTTTGCTTCTGATGTCTTACTTAAGGGGTATCAGGTTATGTTAGACGGCGGCTTCTTACCTCCCGATAAGGCGTTTATCGGAGCTTTTGCTACCTATTCTCGTTATTCGGGGGCAAGAGAGGCAGTATTCACTGCTCTTTGCCGAAAAAACTTTGGCTGTAGCCATTTTATTATTGGTCGTGACCATACTGGAGTGGGTAAATTTTATCCGCCTACCGCGTCACAACAGCTATTTTATGATTTAGGTGATATTGGGATTATTCCTGTAATGTTTGATGAGATTAAATTTTGCCCAGCCTGCGATAATTATGTTGCACAATGTACGCATATTGATGAACAAAAAAAGTCAATTTCAGGAACAGCAGTAAGAGATAGTTTCGTTCAAGGCGTACGTCCGCCAACTTGGATGACCAGGGGGGAGATAAGCGATATGGTTTTAGGTTATACTAAAGAAGGACGTGAAATTTTTGTATGAAAAAAAACTCTAACATTTTTTGGTTTACGGGGCTTTCCGGTTCAGGCAAAACAACCGTTGCCGTGCAGGCGGCTAAAGTTTTAGAAAAGAAAGGTCTGATGACATTTATCGTAGACGGCGATCAGGTACGAGAAAGGTATCACCAGCATTTGAGCTTTACTCCGGAAGATATCAAAGAGAATAATCGTTTGATTACTTTAATTTGTGAAGAAAATAAAGATAGCTATGATGTCATCATGGTACCTATAATATCGCCGTTTAAAGTATCCCGTAGCGATGCTTGCTCTAAGCTAGCACCCAATTTTTATGAAATTTATTTTAGCGCTGGCTTAGGTTGCGTAACCCAACGTGATGTGAAGGGCTTGTATTGTAAAGCTAAAGATCGCGAAATAATCGATCTAATCGGTTTTGGTGGAGTGGATTATGAGGCGCCGACAATGCCGGACCTAATAATAGATTCGGAAAAAGAAACAGCAGCAGAATCGGTTAAAAAGTTGGTTGATTATGTGATGAAAAGAACAGAGGTGGTTTTGAATGAAAGTTAAGAAAGCAGCGATTATCGGTTATGGTTATATGGGAGAGATTAGAAGAAAGGTTATTGAGGCTAATCCTTGCTTGGAGCTTGTTGGCATTTTTGAGGTTAATTCCCAAATACGTAGTAAAATTACGGGTTGCAGGCTTTATGATAAAGCTGAGGATATCTTTAAAGATGTTTTAGACATAGTTTTTGTTTGTACGCCTAACTCTTCTTCGCCTGAGTTGTGTATAGCCGGGATGAATGCCGGTAAGCATATTTTTTGCGAAAAACCGCCTGGTCGCGATGTAAAAGATATAGAAGATATTATAAAAAGCGAAAAGCGTAATAAAAAAATAAAGCTAATGTTTGGCTTTAATCATCGTTTCCATCCAGGAATCATAAAGGCTAGAGCGATTATTAATAGTGGCAGACTTGGGGATATAGTATCTCTCAGAGGTGTTTATGGTAAATCTGGTGGCAAAAATTTTCCCAGCTCCTGGCGTAATGATCGTAGTGTTTCCGGGGGTGGAATTTTGCTCGACCAGGGTATTCACATGCTAGATTTGTTTCTTTATTTTTGTAATGATTTTGAACAAGTTAAGTGTTTTACTAGTAACTCCTTTTGGAAGTTTGCTATCGAAGACAACGCTCACATGATTATGAAAAACAAAAGCGGTCAGACAGCTTCGCTACACTCTTCTGCTACTTTATGGAAGCATACTTTTAAATTGGAAATGATTTTAGAGGAAGGATACGCGACGGTAGAGGGTCTTCTTTCAAAGAGCGGTAGCTATGGCCGTGAGCGGTTAATCTTGGGTAAACGTCAGTTTGAGGATGAAGCTTACGCTGTGGGTAATCCTGAGGAAGAGATCACTCATTTTGATCGCGATCTCTCTTGGGATTTAGAGGTTAAAGAGTTCTTAGATTGCATTGATCAGGATAAAACAGTTGATATTAGTTCATCACAGGATGCATTAAAGGTAATGAAGATTATTGAGAAAGCCTACATTGATTCTCAAACATACCAGGAGGTTTATAAGTGAAAAGTGTTGTTATTTTTGATCGGTATAATGGTGTTGATCTAAAACCAGCAGAGATGTTTAACGACTATGTTAAGCTTACTGCCGAAAGTATCCAGAGTTTTTTCTTGACCAATAGCGAACTTAATAAATGTACCTGTCCCGGCTGCGGAAGTCAGCAGGTTTCTACAACTTTTGAGAAGTTCGGTTTAAAATATAATGAGTGTGAGAATTGCGGTACGCTTTACATATCTCCGCGGCCGGCGGATAACGATATTGTTCGTTACTATAGGGAATCGCCGGCACGCATTCTATGGCGCGAAAGGCTCACTCGCTCTACGGATAAGACTCGTAAGAATAAGATTGTAAACCCACGATTCGCTTGGATTGAAGACTCTACCTTAGAGTATTTAGATAATCAAAAACACTATGTCGATATAAATACTGATCAAGAAGTCTATATTGAAGCGATAGAGAAATCTCAAGTTTTTGATCGGAAAACATTGATAAACCCTTTTCTGCAAATTAATTCAGAAAAAAAAGATCTTAGTATAGTTGATAAAGGCCTAGATAGCATTGAGCTTGAAGGTGATGTTGATGTTGTTTCACTTTTTGAAGTTTGCGATCATACCTCAGATATAAATTTACTTTTCCAAAAAGTGAGTCAAATGCTCCAACCTGGCGGAATTTGTTTCATCACTTCAATTTTAGCGTCTGGTTTTGATTTTCAAGTACTTTGGGATAAGTCGGAAAACTTATTTGCTCCGGATAGACTTAATGTTTTTTCCGTAAAGGGCTTTCGTAATTTATTTACTCGGCATAACTTTGAATGTTTGGAATTTAGTACTCCAGGCATTCTTGATGTTGAAAATGTTAAAGCCACTGCGGGGCGTAATCCTGATGTTACCTTGCCGAAATTTGTGCAAAATATGATTGTTGATGGTGACGACTCTGTTCGGCAGGCTTTTCAGGAGTTTTTGCAGACGAATTTGTTAAGTTCTTATGCACGAATCGTTATAAGGAAAAATGGCTAAAAGGAGGTATCCACGGTGATTACCGATCAATTAAAATTTAATGATGAAGCAATATCACGACTGGCAGTTTTGGCGAATAATTTAGAGGAAGGGCGGTCTTCTCACTGGCAGTTTTATTTGAAAGATTTTTCTTTTAATGATGGAAATTTTTCTGGAATGAAGGGTTTTGGCGGTAACAGAAAGTATAATTTTTCTATTAATTTTGTACATCATTTGATGCAAAAGCCATATTATCGATGGGGACAAAAGAATCTTATTCAAGAAATTTGCAAGAGCGGTAAAGCGATTGCAAAAAAACAGGGGAGATGTTTTGACCTTGATCAGTTGCGTCAGGCTTTGACTTTGGCGTTTCTGATGGAGAAGATAAGTTTAAATGAATTATCTGGCAATATTTGTATAATTGGCGATGGGTTCGCTAATTTGACAAATATGTTGTTATCTTGCTTGCCGAGCAACAAAATTACTAAGATAATTTGTGTTAATTTAACCCCAGTTTTAGCGGTAGATATAGCGTGTATCTTGAAGGCAAATAAAGGTGTATCGTTGGCTTTGGTCGAAAATGCAGATCAAATGCAATTAGCTCTTCGCGATAAAAAAGTTTCGGTTATTGCATTGCAGGCAGATAACTGCGAATTGCTATCAGGCAGCCCTATTGGTTTAGCTGCTAATATTGCTTCATTCCAGGAGATGAATCCTGAAATTATTGATCAATATTTTCGTATTTTGCGCGCATCCAAGATCATTAATCCGTATATATATTGTTGCAATCGAGTAGAAAAAATGCTGCCGGATGGTACAGTGACGCGTTTTTTTGATTATCCATGGAGAAGCGATGATGAAATTATCGTTGATGAATTGTGCCCATGGCAACAAAAATACTATAAGTGCATGCCACCAGCCTATTATTTATATGATGGGCCAGCACAACATCGCTTGGCGCGGTTGGCTAATGGTAGTAATTGAAGGAGGCTATACTATGTCGTATGCAAATGATTATTTAAAAAGTATCGTGGATATCCTGAACGCGGTTGACAGGGATCAATTGGAAGAGATGATTGCCTTATTGCTGGATATACGCAAAAAAGGTGGACGACTATTTTTTATCGGCGTAGGTGGCAGTGCAGCTAACTGTGCCCATGCGGTAAACGATTTTCGTAAAATTGGTGGTTTTGAGGCTTACTCGCCTGTGGATAATGTAGCTGAGCTTACGGCTCGAGCTAACGATGAAGGATGGAGCACAATTTTTAGCGGATGGCTTAAGGGAAGTAGGCTAAACGCTAATGATGGCATTATGGTATTTTCTGTAGGCGGAGGCAATAAGGAGAAAAATATTAGTACCAATATCGTTGAAGCTTTAGAGTACGCTCAATCACAAAAGGCAAAGATTTTTGGTATTGTAGGTAGAACCGGCGGTTATACGCCAAAAGTTGCGGATGTTTGTATTGTGATGCCGGCTTCGCAGCCTAATATGTTAACCCCACAGGCAGAAGCTTTTCAGGCTATTATTTGGCATATGATTGTTTCTGATCCACGAGTAATGGTTATGGGTAATAAGTGGGAGACTACTTTATCGGCGAAGTAAAAATTTTTAGAGGAGGTTTGTTATGGCAATATTTTTAGACACAGGAAAGTTAGAGGACATCAAAAAGTTTCATGAGTTAGGGGTAATTCGAGGAGTTACCACTAATCCAACGATTTTACTTAAAGATGGTGTTCGCGGCGGTATCGCCGCCGTAGAAAAGGTGGCAGTCCAGATCGCGGAGCTTATTCATCCTTATCCGCTTTCTATTGAGGTTACAACCAACGATCGCAAAGAGATGATCGCTCAAGGTAAGTATTTTGCTTCTCTTGCCGAGAATATCAATGTGAAGATTACTGTGCATGGCCCCAATGGTGAGTTGGATAACTTAGCTGTTGTGCATGAGCTTGAGACAATGCATAACGTTCGGGTTAATGTGACAGCAATGATGAGTGCGCAACAATGCTTTGTGGCAGCTATGGCAGGAGCTACTTATGTTTCTTTGTTCGGTGGCCGGGTTAACAACATGGGTTATAGCTCAATCGAAGAGATTAAAAAATTACGCAAACTTCTCGACGACTTTCAGCTGAAGGCAAAGATTATAATTGGCTCAACTCGCGAAGTTCTCAATATTATTGAGTGGTTGCACGCTGGCGCTCATATTGTAACTGCGTTACCTAAGTTAGTTGAGGGGATGATTGTGCATCCGTATACTAAAGAGACGGTGCAAATGTTTTTAAATGATGCAGCAAAATCAGAGGTAAACAATGACCAAAAAATTAAATCAGAAGAGATTCGAGCTTAAGGGCAAGTTAAGAAGTCGTAAAACCATGTTTGCGGCTTGGACGTCTCTGGCCCACCCATCGGTTACCGAAATGTTCGCTAAGATTGGTGTTGATTTTATAGGAATTGACATTGAACATAGTACAATTAGCCAGGAGCAGTCCCAGAGGATTATTGCTGCAAGCCAATCCGGCGGCTCATTATGCTTGCCGAGAGTAGCTACGCACAATATGGAGATGATCAAACGTCTGCTTGATTCTGGAGCCGACGGTCTTATTGTCCCAATGGTTGAAACTGCAAGCCAAGCAAGAGAGATAGCTTCGTGGATGCAGTATCCGCCACAGGGTATTCGTGGATTTGGCATCTCTCGTGCCCAAGGTTATGGGTTTGATTTTGACCAGTATATTAATGATTGGAATGAGTCGGGGTTTTTAATCGTGCAGATAGAGTCAATAACCGCGGTAGATAATATTGATAAGATACTTTCGGTTGATGCTATTGATGGAGTAATGATCGGTCCTTATGATATATCAGGATCATTAGGGATACCAGGGCAGATTGAGCATGCTAAGGTTAAAAAAGCAGCCGGTCGGGTAATTGATGCTTGTAAAAAGTTTGGCAAGGGGTGTGGAACCCAGGATATAACTCCTTGTAAAAAAAGTGTTTGTGAAAAATTTGATCAAGGGTACACATTTGTGGTTTTGGCATCTGATATTTTTATTTTGTTAGAGTGGGGTAAGAAGATGCAAGGAATAGTAAGTTAATATGCAATTTAAGGTTATAGCTTTAGACTTTGACGGTACTTTGGTTGAGTCTGTTGGTATAAAGGATAAGGCTTTCGAAGATCTTTTTAAAAATTATCCTGATAAGATAGATGAGATAATGCGCTATCATCTTGCCAACAACGCAACTATAAGGTATACAAAATTTAAATATATAACTGAGCATATTCTGAATAAAACATATACTCAACAGCTAGAAGATCAAATGTGTGCGCAATATTCGGACTATGTTTTAAAATCTATCATAGCTTGCCCCTATGTTGATGGGGCAATGGATTTTTTAGATTATTTTTATGATAAGGTTCCGATGTATATTGCTACAGTTAATCCAAAAGATGAATTTATGCGCATACTTAATAAGCGAGGCATTGCCAAGTATTTTAAAGATGTTTATGCCTATCCCTGGGTTAAAGTTGATACTTTAAAAGATATTGCAGGGCGAGAAGGCGTTTCTCTGGGCGATATGGTTTTTATTGGCGATACACCTGAGGATTTAAAGAGTGCGCAAGATACAGAAACATTCTTTATTGGTCGCGATAGCAAGAAACCATTTGGTAGAGACGATGTTCCAATATTTAATAACATGGCCCAAGTTCAAAATTTTTTGTTAAATAATTAAGGGGAGTTTAATTATGTCAGAATATGTTGGAGAACTTTTTACCGTTAAAGACAAGGTTGCAGTTATAACCGGTGGCGGGGGATTTCTTTGCGGCACAATGGCCTGTGCCTTAGCCAAGTCAGGGGTATCTGTGGTGATAGTCGACAATGATAAAAAGAGAGTTGATGAAAAGGTCAGTGAAATTAAAAAAGACGGTGGTAAAGTCGTTGGAGTGGTAAGCGGGGTTACTACAAAAGAAGAGCATGCTCAAGTTCTTGATAAGGCAAGCCTAGAGTTTGGTAAGGTGGATATCTTGATAAACGGCGCAGGCATTAATGCTCCTACACCATTTTTAGATATACCACTGGATGAATGGAATTCCATAATAGAAGTTCATTTAACCGGTACTTTTTTAGGCTGTCAGGTTTTTGGAGAGCATATGCTTAAAAATGGCAGTGGATCAATTATAAATATTTCTTCAGCATCAGCCGGGCCGCCACTATCAAAGGCTTTTGCATATTCAGTGGCTAAGTCTGGTGTTAAAAATATTACGCAAAATATAGCTCGTGAATGGGCAACCAAGGGTGTTAGAGTCAATGCTCTTCGTCCAGGATTTTTTCCCACAGAGTGGAGTAAAAAGAATTTTATCACAAAAGAAAGAGAAGCAGCGATTTTGGGGCATACGGCTATGAAGCGTTACGGGAAGCCCTCAGAGCTTATTGGAGCTGTTATTTGGCTATGTTCTGATGCGGCAAGCTTTGTTACTGGTGCTGAGATTGCTGTTGATGGCGGATTTTCAAGTATGACCATTTAAAAAAGGATTTATAAATGAAAAAAACTGTAGTTATTACTGGCGGGAATAAGGGTATAGGGGCCCAAATAACTCGCAGCTTTGCACAGGCCGGATATCGAGTTGTTGTTGCTGCTCGCACCGACACAGGGTTGTCAAGAGAGTTGGGTGAAGATGTTCGCTTCATCAAGTGTGATGTACGCAAAGAGAGTGATCACCAAAAGGTGGTCCAGTCAGCAAAAAAATGGACCAAGCGCTTGGATGTTTATATTAACTGCGCAGGTTTTTCTAAATGGTCACCGATTGGCAAGGTAACTAATGATTTTTGGAATGCCATGATCGATACTAACTTAAAAGGTACTTTTTTAGGATGTAAGGTTGCAGCACAGAGCTTGAATAAAGGTGGAGCTATAATAAATATTTCGAGCCTTGCTGGTCGTCGGGGTAGCGCGAATAACTCTGTATATTGCGCTTCTAAATTTGGAGTAACCGGATTGACTCAAGCTTTGTCAAAGGAGCTGGGTAAGGATGGAATAAGGGTTAATGCAATTTGCCCGGTGTATATCGAGACCAAAGGTTTGCTGCAGGCTCTAAAAAGTAAGGTGTCACCAACGGCAGGTAAAAATATTAAAAGTTACTTAAGTAGTTTTGCTAAATCTCAATCGGGTTTAAAGCGTTTGCCGCAGGCAAAAGAGGTGGCCGACAGCTGTCTATTTTTAGCTTCAAACTCAAGCTCAGCCATAACCGGGCAATCAATAAATGTTGATTGTGGAGTGATGCCATTATGAGTAAGAAAAAAGTTGTTGCAATAATACCAGCCAGGATGGCTGCTTCGCGTTTTCCAGGTAAACCTTTGGCAAAAATATTAGATCTGCCGATGATCGAACATGTAAGAAGAAGAGTATCTTTGTCAAAGGTGATAGACCAAACATATGTTGCCACTTGCGATAAAGAGATTTTTGACGTAGTGAACAACTCCGGTGGTAAGGCTGTTATGACAAAAGATACTCACCAACGTTGTACTGACAGGGTTGATGAGGCGGCAATGGATCTGGATGCTGATATTGTTGTAATAGTCCAGGGTGATGAACCCTTGTTTGATCCGCAGGTTTTAGAGGTTTTGGTAAAGCCCATGTTTGAGTGTGATTCAATGATTTGCACAAACCTGTTATCAGTCATTGAAGATAAGGCAGATTTGGACGATATTGATATTGTTAAGGCAGTGATCAATAATAAAAATGATGTGATGTACTTTTCCAGATCGCCAATACCTTACTTTAGAGTTGATGATAAATGTCCTATGTATCGTCAAACAGGCATATCGGCATTTACTAAAGAATTTTTACATAAATTTTCTCGTCTTGATCCTACGCCAAAAGAGGTGGTGGAGTCAGTCGATTTTTTACGCATCTTAGAGCATGGCTACTCAATAAGAGGAGTAATATACTCCCAGAGAACAGTGGGTGTAGATCGAGAAGATGATGTAGCGAGTGTAGAGGATATTTTAAGAAATGACTTAACTCAAAAAGATTTTTACGAAAAAATAGCACAACTTAAAGGAGAGATCGCATGAAGGGACAGATATTTATTTCGGCATCAACATTTGCTAAACACGGTGATCAGCCGCTTAAACTTTTGGATCGAAGCGGTTTGAGCTATCGCATAAACTCGCTTGGTCGTCGGTTAACAGCCGATGAGCTTATGGATATGGGTGGTGATTGCGAGGGAGCAATAGCTGGCCTTGAACCGTTTAATTCACAAGTCATCGAGAGCATGCCAAAGTTAAAGTGCATATCGCGCCTAGGCGTTGGAATTGATAATATTGATCTTGATAAAGCTAAACAAAGGGGTATAGCTGTGCGCAATACGCCTGATGTTGTCAGCCAGCCGGTTGCTGAGTTGACCGTTGGATTTGCTTTTGATCTTTTGAAGAGGGTTTCAGTTCAAACGGCATCTCTGAAGGCTGGGCGCTGGGAGAAAAAAACCGGCAATCTTTTAAGTGAACAGACATTTGGCATTATTGGTTTAGGAAGAATAGGGCGGCGCACAGCCGAACTTATAAGATCTTTAGGCGCAAAGGTTTATGGATGCGATATTGCGCCAGATCTTGATTGGGCAAAGCAGGCAGGCGTAAAAATTATTGCCCTTGACCAATTGCTTTTAGCTTGTGACATTGTAAGTATTCATATTACCTTCAGAGAAGACGCTCCATTTGTTTTGGGCAAGAAAGAAATTTCTTCTATGAAGAAAGGCGCAATGCTGATTAACGTTGCCCGTGGTCAGTTTGTTGATGAGAATGCTTTATACGATGCCTTAAAAGATGGCCATTTGGCTGGTGCTGGCTTAGATGTTTTTGGGCAAGAGCCTTATAAAGGAAAACTTTGCGATATCGAGAATATTGTTTTAACTCCTCACGTGGCTACTTTGACAAAAGAGTCACGTATTCAGATGGAGTTAGAGGCGACACAGAATTTGATAAGATTTTTTGAAACAAATAAATAGTGCAATGTTTAGTGATGATTTTGAATTATTAGCAATTAAATTTGTATCCAAGGCGGTAAACGTGATCCCTCCTAGATTGTTGTCATTGGTCTTTGCATCTCCCTTGAGTGCAAGGAGTCCCGATCTATGTATGCTTTGGCATGAGAGGTATAGGAAAAAACACAAGGCAAGATTATTTTGCGGTCTTTTGATCCGAACAATCTATAGTGGCGTTAAAGGCATGATTAAGCTAGCCTTTAGTCCGAGCTCTTTTAAGTATGCAGTATACGGTAAAGTAGACGATAGTATTTTGGTGGTATCATCGACGTGTGGTTTACAGGGGTCGGATGGAGTATACCATACTCCCTATGTTTATACCAATGAGGATGACGGTATCTTCGTTTTTGGACGGACTAAGGATTGCGGTAAAGATGAACAAGATATAGAAAAATTAGGATTAGGGCACAAACTGTTGTACGGATTAGCCCTTGTAAAGAGCGGAGCGTATGCCTTCGGCCAAGTTCGTGGTAATCTTTTTGATAAGATATTGCTGACCTTTCTGTGGTTTGAATGGGCAGTAAGCCAGCGATGGCTATATGCTTATTACCTTGAACATGCGTTGTCCCAAGTTGTAGAAAAATACGATATTAAAAAAATAGGTTGCGTGCACGAAATGCATTTTTATGCCAGGGTAGCCTGGCAGGTGGCCAAAAAGTATAAAACCAAAAGCTATGCGGTTCAACACGCGGCGATTACTCCGGGTAAGCTGTGGTATTTTGCTCACCCTGAGGAAATAGAGGGAGGTTTGGCTTTGCCGGATGTTATGCACGTATTTAACAAAGATATCATGGGCCTGTTAAGGCCTTATTATGCCAATACCAAGTTTTTTTTAGGTTGCAGCTATCGATATTCGCATTGGAAAGATGTAGTTGCTAATCCAGATAAAAAAGGAAAATATTATTTATTTGCGGGTGCTCTTGCCAGTTTTGACAATGATGTTTTAATTGCATCTTTGCAAAGAGTTGTTGAAAAGCTTAAAGATCCAATGAAAATAAGAATAAGATTGCATCCCTACGCACAGATCAAGCGCAGTAAGCAGAGATGGTTAAACGCGCAGCTTAAAAAAGGTTTGATCCAGATGTCTAAAGGCGTTAGTTTAAAAGAAGACATAGAGGGCGCCATTACGGTTGTTGGCATGAGCACTACAGTTTTGGAAGAGGCCTTGTTGCTTGGGCGGCCAGTTATTCAAATCACAAATTCTGATTATTTGCAGTATATAAATATTGAAGGCATTGAAGGATCTTTGCGAAAGGATTATCAAGATATTTCGTTACGGGATTTGGTGGGTAGCGTAGGTTTAAGGGGGGGCTCCATAAAAATGAAAGAAAGATTGGGGATCGGTCAGCCATTAGTAACATATTCTAAGTTATTTTTATCATGAAAAATTTTAAAGCTTTAGACAAAATATTGGTTATAGGAGGTACGGGATTTATCGGAAGCCATCTGGTTAAAAGATGCTTAAAGGATACAGAGAACGTTTCCGTTTTATCTTTGCCTGAGAAGACAGAGCCTATTAAGGATGTTGAATATATTACGGCTGATTTATGTGATAAGCCTTCTCTTGCGAAGGCTCTCAAAGCAAGAGCTTTTGACTACGTGTTTAACTTAGGGGGCTATATAGATCATACCCATTATTTTAAGGGTGGGCGCAGAGTGATAGAGGCTCATCTTATTGGTTTGATGAATTTATTAGATAGCATTGATTGGGACAGATTAAAAGGTTTTGTTCAGATCGGCTCAAGCGATGAGTATGGAGGGCTTTTGGCACCGCAGAATGAAGCTATGCGTGAAATGTCAATATCGCCGTATTCTTTTGCAAAAACAGCCGCCTCTCATTTTATACAAATGATTAGCAAAACCGAAGATTTTCCAGGGGTTGTTGCGAGATTCTTTCTGGTTTACGGACCTGGTCAGGATGACCGACGATTTTTACCGCAAATAATAAAAGCTTGTCTTAATGGTGAAGAGTTTAAAACCTCTGAGGGGAAGCAGCTTCGTGATTTTTGTTATGTAGAGGATGCAGTTCAGGCTTTGGCCCAGCTAGCGTTGTCAAATAGCGCCAAGGGTAAGATATTTAATGTTGGTTCAGGTCAGGCTGTTACTATCCGAGAGATGGTTGAGAAAATTGTTAAGATAACAGGCAAAGGGACGCCTTTGTGGGGCACTTATCCTTATCGTAAGGGTGAGAATATGCAGCTTTATGCGGATACTTCTCTCATAAAGGAAAAGATTGGTTGGCAGCCGCAGATAAGTTTAGAAGAAGGGTTGAAGCGTACAGTAGAGTTCTATAAAATATCGGAGGATTAATATGAAAGTTGTAGTTTTGTGCGGAGGTATGGGCACTCGATTGCGAGAGGAAACAGAGTATAGGCCAAAGCCGATGGTAGAGATAGGTGGTAAACCTATTTTATGGCACATTATGAATATATATAGGTCGTTTGGATATAAGGAGTTTACCTTGGCTCTTGGCTACAAGGGTGAGATGATAAAGGAATACTTTATAAATTATTATCATCATCAAAGCAATCTTAATATAGATCTAAAAACTGGTAAAATTACTGCTGAAAATAACAACATCAAAGACTGGAAAATAGATCTCGTTGATACCGGAGAAAAATCCATGACTGGAGGAAGGCTTGGAAGACTTGAGGGTAAGCTTAATGAGACTTTTATGCTTACTTATGGAGATGGTCTTAGCGATGTAGATATTGAGAAGTTGGTAGAGTTCCATAAATCACATGGGAAGATAGCCACGGTGACTGCCGTAAGGCCTTCGGCACGGTTTGGTTGTATGAGTTTTGATGGCGAGAAGGTCGTTGATTTTAAAGAAAAGTCTCAAACCGGTGAAGGCTGGGTAAATGGTGGTTTTTTTGTTTTCCAGCCGGAGATATTTAAATATCTTAAGAGTGATAAGACTATTTTGGAACAGGATCCTCTTGAGAATCTAGCAAAAGATGGGCAGTTGATGGTGCATAAACATGAAGGTTTTTGGCATTGTATGGATACTATAAGAGACAGAAATGTTCTTGAGGGTCTTTGGCAAGAAGGTATAGCGCCTTGGAAAAAATAGATAAGTGTATTTTTTGTTCTTCCCGAGGCATTAAGCCGCTGCTTAGAGCAACGAAGATGCCGGCTTCGTCACAGAGTCTGTACAAAAGCCAGAGAGAAGCGGTTAACTGCCAAAGTGCGGGACTTGATATAGTTATGTGCCAAGATTGTCGCATTGTCTTTAACGGTGATTATTTTACTTCGCAGGCAAAGAGTCATGATTATAAGGATCCAGACTATTATTCTTCTATGTCTTTTTCAACTCAGTCTATGCACTATCAAAAACAGCTGGCCGAAGATGTAGCAAAGATGATGGATTTAAAAGGTAAGAGCGTTTGTGAGATAGGCTGTGGTGATGGTTTCTTTCTTGAACAAATGTCACGTTATTGCAAGCAAGCTGTAGGCTTTGAGCCGTCTCCTACATTTCAGATGGCAAAAAAATATGAAAATATAGAAGTGCATAATGATTACTTTGATCCAGCTCAACAAAAGCAATTAGAAGGTAAGAGTATAAATCTGTTTGTTTTGAGACATGTTTTGGAGCATATATCGGATCCTTTAAATTATCTGGAGTCGCTTAATAAATGTTATAGGGTTTCCCAGGATCAGAGGGCTTTATTTCTTGAAGTGCCTAATGTGTCTTTTTTGATGGAGAATAACCTTTATTTTGATTTCTACTATGATCATATATATTATTTTACATCCGATTATTTGATTAGTTTTTTAAAGAAGTTGGGTTGGAAAAATGTTACCGAAATAGAGAGCAGCCAGGGTGAGTTTTTGCGTATTTTTTGTTCGAATGATCAAGATCATGATCTTGATCAGTTGGCCACCGATTATAGCGGTGTTGATTCTTTTGCCAAGGGTTATCAAGATTGGCGGCAGAATATATCGCAGTGTTTGTCCGAGATAAAGAGCAAGGGTAAAAAGATAGGGGCTTGGGGGGCAGGTTCACGTGGTGTCACCATGATAAGCTCCATCGATCAGGGTGAGGATTTTTTTAACTACGTTATCGACTCAGATATAAACAAACAAAAACGCTTTATTCCTTTGCTTGGCATACCAGTAGCGTCTTCAGACGCGCTCAGCAAACAGCCGCTTGATTATTTGTTGATTACATCATATACTTATTTTAATGAGATTGTAAAAAGTATTGAGAAATATAGGGATAAAGGGCTAAAGATCATAAAGCCCTATCCGGAAATAGAGATAATTTAAGAGATATTAAAGGAGGATGAGATGAGTATTGAAGGAGTAGTTGTAAGATCTTTAAGAAAAATACCGGATGAGCGTGGGTGTATTTATCATATGTTGCGCAATGATGACCCTATTTTTGAAAAGTTTGGAGAGATCTATTTTTCTACTATATACCCTAAAGCGATAAAGGGGTGGCATAGTCACAAAGAGATGACTTTAAACTATGCGGTTATACAGGGCATGATAAAGCTTGTGCTCTTTGACGACAGAGATGGTTCTGCTACAAAAGGAGGGCTAATGGAGCTATTTATTGGAGATCAGAACTACTGTCTCGTTAAAATACCTCCATTGGTTTGGAATGGTCATTTGGCTGTTGGTGGTAAACCGGCCATTGTTGCTAATTGTGCCACAATGCCTAATACTTCGGGAGAGATGGACAGGCTAGACCCTCGTACTGATAAAATACCTTATAACTGGGATATAAAGAATAAGTAATTTAAAGGAGATAAAAGAAATGAGGATTCTAGTTACAGGAAATACGGGGTATATTGGTACGGTCATGGCAAAATTTTTACAAGATAGGGACCATGAGGTTGTTGGTGTTGATTCCGACTACTATAAAGGGTGTGAATTTTATCCGGCCCAAGAGAGGCCTTTCAGACAGATATTCAAGGATGTTGATAACATAGAGGCTTGTGATTTAGATGGCGTGGAAGCTGTTATTCATTTGGCGGCGCTCTCTAATGATCCTTTGGGTGAGTTAAATCCTGGCCTTACTCATAAGATTAACTGTGTTTCGTCGGTAAACCTTGCCAAGCTTGCTAAAAGCATCGGCATATCAAGATATCTCTTTTCATCATCATGCAGTGTTTACGGTATCGCCCCAGGAGATAAGGCACTTACTGAGGAGGATGAAGTGGATCCCTTAACGGCATATGCCAAGGCCAAGGTAGATTCAGAGATTGAGTTGGCCAAGTTGGCAGATAGTAATTTTCATCCTACGTTTTTACGTAATGCTACAGCATATGGTCTTTCGCCAAAGCTAAGACTTGATCTTGTGGTGAATAACCTTTTAGCCTGGGCGCATATTACTGGAAAAGTTACCATATTAAGCGATGGTAGCCCTTGGCGGCCCATAGCTCATGCCGAGGATCTTTGCCGGGCTTTTCTTGCTATTGTTCAAGCACCGGTTGATAAGGTGCACAATCAAACTTTTAACGTGGGTCGCAATAGTGAGAACTATCGAGTTAGAGATATAGCTCACTGTGTAGAAAAGGTTGTTGTGGGTAGTCGTGTTGAAATAAAAAATACAGCTGGGTCTGATGAGCGCTCCTATAGAGTTGATTTTTCAAAAATAAAGAACACCTTGGATTTCAACCCAGTTTGGGATCTGGAGATGGGGGTGAATGAGCTTTATGATGCCTATAGGAAGTTTAATCTGACTCAAGAAGGTTTTGATTCCAATAAATATTTTAGAATAAGAACAATAAGGAAGCTTATTGATGATAATAGAGTAGATGAAGAGATTAAGTGGAGAATGTGATGGCAAAAGTAAGCATAATAATGAATTGTCACAATGGTTCTCAATATTTAAAAGAGTCTATTGGTAGTGTTTATGCGCAAGAATATAAAGACTGGGAGATAATCTTTTGGGATAATGCGTCAACCGACGATAGTGCTAAAATAGCTAAAAGCTATGATAATCGCATTAAGTATTTTAAGTCTGATATTTTTGATACTCTTGGCATAGCTCGCAACAAAGCTGTAGAGAAAGCAACCGGTCAATACCTGGCCTTTCTTGATTGTGATGACCTATGGATGCCTAATAAGTTGAGCGAGCAGATCCAACTTTTTAATGACGATACAGTCTTGGTTTATAGTAACTACATCGCCAAAAATATGATTGTAGACTTTGATTATGTTGTTCATGATCCAAAAAAGAACTTTTACCGAGGTGGCGTTACTAAGCATTTATGTCGAAATAACTTTGTTGGCTTTCAGACCGCAGTCATCAAAATAGATGGGTTAAAAAAGCTCGATACAGTATTTGATAATAAGATGATATATGCCCCGGACTATGATCTTTTTCTGCGGCTTTCATTTTTAGGCAACTTTGATTATGCTAAAGATTCTTTGGCGGTTTACAGAAAACATCAGGCGAATTTTAGCAACTCTCGACGTCATATAATAGCCCATGATTTTTCTTATCTGCTTGATAAGTATAAAGATAAACTTGATAAAAAATCGCTGAAAGGGATAGCGAGAGGCTATAAAAATTGCCTTAAAAGCGATCTACGTGCTGCAGGATTCAGATTGCTGCCGGCTTTTTTAAATTTAAGTTTTAATCCAAGAGATATTCTAATTTCTTTTGTGTTTTTGATCTTTACTCAGGAGAAGATGTATAGGACCAAGGACAAGCTTAAAGCCTGGGGTGTTTTTAATTTTTTCATTAAATTATTGTACGGTATTAAACCGATTGAAAAAGGGGTAAGTTAGTTATGGGTTCCAAAAACTTTATTAAAAAAATATCAGACTTATTTAAAGGCGGAGGTGCTGTTACTCTAGATGATTTGAAGAAGGTATGCATGTGGTGGCTATTTCCCGGCATTCTTTTGACGGTTGTTATAGGGCCTCATGGGTGGGCTAGGCCGTTTTATATTGGCCAAATCGTAGTTTTGTTTAATGATGTGGCTGCTCTTTTCATTATTCTTTATGCATTTCGCTCTAAAGCGTGGCCACTGATACTTGCGGTGACCGTAGTATTGTTAAAGACTATTGCAACAATATTTGCTTCAACATGGTGCTCTATGGGTTACGTTTTTTTAGTAAACGTTATGATTTTTATTGCCGCAGGTGTGATTGCTTTCCAAAAGCCGGATATCATATATAAACAGGTGATGTTTATTTGTTTTTTGAGTGTGCCATTGATGATATTGCAAAGCGCCGGTGTTGGCGGCCTTTCACAAATATTGTCTAGCCATTACTATGAAGTTGCCAGGGCTCCTGATGTACAGTCAACCTTGTTTACTCCTTTATCTCAAATAGCATATGATGTAAGGGTTTTTAGACCAGCGGGTCTTTTACGCTCAGGTACTTTAGTTAGTTTATTTCTTTTGTTTGCTCTACCGCTTCATTTTACAAAGACTAACAATCGAGTTGTTGGCGGTACGGCAATTCTTTCTGCGATGGTCGCTCTTGCTATGGGCAAGATAGTTTTTGTTGGTTTTTTCATAGTTACCGTCTTTGTTTTAGTCAAAGGGTCTAAAGATCAAAGGAGTGAGATTGGAAAATCAGCGATCATGCTGGTGTGTTTTTTGTGTTTGTACGCGTTCTTCTTTCCTGGATTATTTACGCACAATCTTGGTCTAGGCACTATAAAATATAGTTTGTTTGTTCGACTGAATGACATAGCAGATGCGTTGCCCCAAGTTTTTGGCATAAGAGAAGCGGCTAGTTTGGCTTTACGGGGCACCGTACGCTCACCTCATCCTGTAGCGGAGGGGCATGCATCAGGGATTACTGTTTTGCTCATGTTTTTACCATGCCTGATGCCTCTTATCATTGCAGGAGTAATATTTTTTGTCAAAGGCTGTAGGACTATGGGCGATAAGTTTCGCGAACGCATTTTTGGTTGTGTTGCTATTTTGATTGGCATGATCATATCTCTTGTAATTTTTCCGTTTTGGAAGTCAGTTATCTATTGGTTTATGATGAGCCTGGCTCTTTTACCTATGTTTTTCCCGTGGTTTCAAAATTGCCTTAAAGCCGAAAAACTTTAATTTTTCAATAGGACAACAATGAAACGAATATTTATTACTGGTGGTACTGGATTTATCGGTAAACATATGTTAAGAAAACTTTGTGGTCAGGGTGAATACAGTCTTGTTGCTTTAACTAGGCAGAAGAGAGATAGCAAAAAAAACTTGGTTTATTTGCAGGGAGATATATCTGACACATCATTAATTAACCATGGCATTGAGCAATCTGATTATGTTGTACACATGGCTGGATGCAAAAATGATCCTCGGTTTTTTTATCAAGTTAACGTTAAGGGAACTCAAAACATAATTGATGCTTGTGAAAAAAACTGTAGCCTTAAAAGGCTTATTTATTTAAGCAGCGTTGGAGTTATTGGTAATAGTGCTAATATCGTGATTGACGAGAAAACGACTTGTCAGCCTGGCAATGCGTATGAAAAGACTAAATTGCAGGCTGAATTAATAGTTAAAAAATATTCTCAACAGAATCCGCAAAAAGTTATTACATTAAGACCAACTAATGTGTTTGGTGAAGATGATCCCGAAAAGCACCTATTGAATTTATTTACAAAAATTAAAAATAACAGATTTTGTTTTGTTGGTAGAGACAGGAGTCAATTTTATTTGAACTATCTTTATGTTAAGGAAATTAGTGAATTGATTTTTAGTTTGCTTTCTGTTGATGTCGCCAGTGATATTTATATTATAAATACTCCTGTAAAATTAAACGATTTTATAGCAGCGATTAAGGAAAAAATTGCTGACGATAGGCCAATAATGCATTTACCGTATTGGCCGGTTAAAATGTTGGTATCTGTCCTTGATTGGGCTGCTAAGCTAACGAATTGTAGTATGCCGATCAATTCGGCTAAGCTTGTAGAGCTAACTAATCGAAAGATTTACTCTGCTTCCTTATTGCAGAATGATATGGGTTGGAAACCGGCCTTTAACATTAAAGACGCAATATCTAATGTTACGGATCATTATCGTAAGCAAGGGTTGTTAAGCTAATATGAAAATATTACTAGCGATAGATTCAGCCACAATGGGAGGCGCTCAGAATGTATTTTTTTCTTGCGTTAAGGAGTTGTTAGTTAGGGAGCATGAGCTTGTAACTGTTGTGTCGTCTGGATCGCTGGCCGATTTGCTAAAAGCTAGCAAAGTTAATTGTTATATAGTAGATTATTCTTCGCTCAAGAGCCTCCAAAGTATTTTTAGAATACTAAAGAGAGAAAAGGTAGATGTAATAAATACTTACCTAACAAGATGCAGCTTGTTGTTTGCTTTAGTCAATATTTTTTACCGGATCCCACTTTGTTGCACTTTGCTAAATGCTATAATTCATGAAAAGATGAAGAGATGGCAGATGTATGTGTACCCTTTTTTTTATCACCTGCTTCATCGATTTTGCGACGGAATTATCGTTAATTCTAGTCAAAACAAAGATCATTTTGTTGAGGTTGCTAAAATGAGGCCAAATCGTGTTAAAGTGATATATTCGGGTATCGACGATAAAGAAGTGGTGGGTATTCCCAGGCAAGAAAGAAGTGGAAAGCAATTTATTATTGGGACCGTAGGTCGCTTGTCGCCCGAGAAAGGTCAGCGTTATTTAGTCGAGGCTTTAAAATGTTTGAAGGAAATAGACTATAGGTGTATTGTAATTGGTGATGGCCCCTTAAGGGAAGAGCTTCTAGGTCAAGTTGAGGCGAGTGGTTTGTCAGAGAAAGTTGAGTTTTTAGGGTTTCGGGGCGATGTTTTGCAATTAATGCAAAACATGGACATTGTAGTTGTGCCTTCTGTAAATGAAACTTTTGGCATTACGATTGTTGAAGCTTTTGCTTCGAAAAAAATTGTTATTGCTTCAACTGCCGGAGGAATTCCGGAGTTAGTTAAGCATGGAGTTACTGGATTTTTATTTCCAGTGGGTGATAGTCTGGCTTTGAGTGAGGAGATATCCTATGTGTTTTCTAATAAAGATAAGACGAAAGAAGTGATAGGGGAAGCATACGATTTTTATCGACAAAATTTTACTAGTACTATTATGGTAGATAATACATTAAATTACTATGAAACTATAGCGAATAAGAATGTTGTGATTGGAGATGTTTCATGAAGTTTACTATTATTGATCCGGGATTTTTGGGGGAATATGGAATCGGCAAGTGGGGTAATTCATATTGGTCAAGCGCGGTCAATCATGGTGTATCCCAAATATCGGCCATATGTAAAAAGGATAAGATTGACTGCTCATTGATAGACTTTCGACAGCTTTCTTCTTATGAAAGCTTTTTCGAAGCAGTAAGCAAAGATTCGTCTTTATGGTATGGCATAACTTGTCGCACTATCGATGTGCCGATTGTGGAAAAGTCAGCAAAGATTATAAAAACTATTAAGCCAGATGCTAAAGTAATAATAGGTGGTATTCACCCAAGCCTATCTCCCGACGATTTTGTAAAAAATAATAATTTTGATTATGTATTTACTGGTGAGGCAGACATTACCTTGCCTAAATTGCTTCGTGAGCCTGATGGTTTTCAGAAATTAGTTCGTGGTCAGATACCTGATATTAACGATATTCCTTTTGAGGATATTGGTCTCTATGATTATAAGCTTTCAACTTCTTTTTCGCTGTATGGCGGCATCGTAAAGCCACCGATGGTTCCGATTATTACCAGTCGAGGTTGTGTTTATAATTGTAAATTTTGTCAGCCTGCAGAGCAGATTCTTTATGGCAAGAAATATCGTCAGAAAAACGTTGGGCAGGTTTTAAGGGAAGTTGAAAATATTGCTAATCACTTTGAATTTAACTCAATTATGTTTTATGATGATTGCATTTTGGCACATAAGGATTTTTTGTTTGAGTTGTTAGAAAGACTATCTAGAGTCAAGAAGGTTGAAGTCATGCTTCAAGGCAGGTCCAATAACATATGTTCTTTGGATAATGAAATGGCAGAATTAAAAAAGCTAGGGCTTCGAGCGGTGATTATAGGGTTCGAGAGTGGCAGCCAGCGGGTATTGGATTTCATTGGCAAAGGAACTACTGTTGAGCAGAACTTAAGATCGGCCGAGATTCTGCACAGGCATGGTATTGGGATCGTGGGAAATTTCATGATTGGACTACCCACAGAGACCAATAACGAAATAAGAGAAACTGCTGATATGGCGAAAAAAATAAGCGCAACAATATCTAGCTGTAGTTTTTATTCACCTATGCCAGGATCGTATCTTTTTGATTATTGTCGGGAAAATGATTTAATTGTTGAACGCGATTATGCTAAGTTAAGCAGGGATCCTAAGAAGTCAAAGATAAAAGGGGTGGATTATGACTATGCCAATAAAGCGCTCTGTGAGATCGTTGGTAGCAGGTTTAAGAATAAATTATTAGTTAAAGCCGTTGGCTACGCCTATAAGAATTTAAAACGGGGGCCATTGCGTGAAATATTAACAAAAATTTACAATAAATTTTTTAAAGGGAAAAAATTATGAAAGTATTACTGCTAAATCCACCATTTTTACCAAAGTTTTCTCGATTTTCTCGCAGCCCAGCAGTAACTAAAAGTGGTACGATATATTATCCTATTTGGCATGCTTATGCTGCTGGTGTACTTGAAAATTCAGGTCATGCCGTTAAGCTTATCGATGCTTGTGCCGATGGCTTATCAAGACAGGATTGCTATGATATAGCTTGTGATTTTAAACCAGACATAGCTGTTTTATATACTTCAACACCGAGTATATACAATGATGTCCAAATTGCTGGAGAGATTAAAGATTTGTTTGACAATTGTGTGGTTGTTCTCGCTGGTCCCCATGTATCTGCGCTTATTGAAGAATCGCTTAATTTAGACAAAAGAGTAGATGGGGTGATTTGTGGTGAATATGATGCGACTTTGCTTGAGATCGCCGATAGTTTGCAGTTGGGTAAGCCTATAAAAAATATTTCCGGAACTACTTTTAGAGATGGTGAAAAGTTTATCCATAACCATGCCAGACCGTTTATTGAGGATTTAGATTCTATTCCTTTTGTCTCTGCTGTATATAAAAAACACCTTAACATAGAGAATTATTTTTATGCTCATTGTAGATATCCGGTTGTTTCAATTTTTTCTAGCAGAGGATGTTATGGACAGTGTAACTACTGTGTTTATCCTGAAAAAATGTTTGGTCGTAAGCAGCGGCAGAGAACTCCAGAAAATATTGTTGCTGAATTTGAGTACATAGAGAAAGAGCTGCCTCAAGTGCAAGAAGTTTTGGTTGATGATGATACTTTTTCTTTTGACCAGAAACATACAATGAGATTTTGTGAGTTGATGATTGAAAAGGGGATAAAGCTTCCTTGGACAGTTGAATGTCGGACAAATTTGAAATATGAAACGATGGCTATGATGAAGAAGGCAGGTTGTCGCTTAATAGTCGTTGGATTTGAAAGTGCCGATGATGATATACTTAAAAATGTTAAAAAAGGAACTACACTGCAGCAGATGCAACGTTTTGTTGTGGATGCAAAAAAGGCTGGCATATTACTGCATTCTTGCTTTATGGCCGGGAATATGGGTGAAACCAGAGAAACCTTAATGAAATCTCTTAAATTCGCAAAAAAGATCAACGCTGATACGGCACAGTTTTTCCCCTTAATGGTTTACCCTGGCACCGAGGCCTATCAATGGGCCAAAGACAACGAGCATATTATAGCCAAAGATTTTCGGGATTGGCTTGATGTCGACGGGATGCATAATTGCGTCATAAATACCGCTTCTTTGAGCGCTCAGGATTTAGTAGATTTTTGTGATTATGCTCGCAAAAAATATTATTTAAACCCACGATATTTAGCGTATAAAACTATTAGTATCTTGCGAACCCCCAAAGAATTAGGGAAAACTATAAAAGCTGGTCGAATTTTTTTTAAATATCTTTTTTGCAATAATAGATAGGAATAGTCATGAACTTTTTTGTTGTTGTTTTTTGGTTCTTTATAGCATTGTTAATGCACACCTATTTTGGCTACTACTTTTCGTTGTTAATTTTAGTAAAAATGTTTGTAGTTTACAGTAAGCCTGCCGCAATTTCCCAATTCCCTAGTGTTGCTATTGTGATTGCTGCCCACAACGAAGAAGAGGTGATCACGGAGAAGATAGAAAATTCCTTGTTGCTTGACTATCCGCGCGAACAATTAAACATTTGGGTTGCTTCTGATGGATCCAATGATGGCACAAATCGTATAGTAAGTAGGTTAGCGAGTGATATTGATTGCCTGCATTTTCTAGAGTGCGCTCGACAGGGTAAGGCACAAACAATCAATAGCGTTATGGAGAAAATTGATGCAGAAATTGTAATATTTTCAGATGCCAACACTGAATACGATAAGCGGTCTGTTAAGGAACTAATTAAGCATTTTAACGATGAAACAGTTGGTTGTGTTTGCGGAAGGCTTATCTATAGAAATCCGAATGAAGTGATTAGCGGTAAGGGGGAAAACTTTTATTGGCGCTATGAAACTCAATTAAAAATGTTAGAAAGCAGGTTAGGTTATGTTGCTGGGGCTAATGGGGCAATTTATGCTATCCGTCGCAATTTATTTAAATCTTTACCTTGTGGAACTATCAATGATGATTTCATGACATCTATGGGTATTGTGAAGAGAGGATTCAAGTGTCTTTATGAAGAAAAAGCTGTTGCGTATGAATATGTTGCGCCGACTACACAAGGAGAGTTTAAGCGTCATGTTCGTGATGGCGCAGGTCACTATATTGCAATTAGATATTTATTAGAACTTTTAAGCCCGCTTTTGGGGATAAGAGCTTTTATTTACTGGTCGCATCGCGTCTTGAGGTGGTTGGCTCCATTTATTCTTGCTTTGCTTTTGGTGATAAATGTCTTTCTTCTCGGTCAAAATTTTTATAGGTATATTTTATTTTTGCAGATAATATTTTATGCTACAGCTATATGTGGATTATGTTTAACAAAATACAAAAAAGTGCCATTTTTGGTGTACATACCATTTTATTTCTGTAACCTCAATTTAGCTCTTTTGTTTGGATTTTTTGAAGTAATTCTAGGCAAGCAAAAAGGAATTTGGGAGAGGACCGAAAGACGTTTTAAAAAAAAGGGGTCAAGTCTGTATTCTTGACATTGAATAATATCAAAGGTATAATTCCTTATGTCACGTCCGTTAAGGGTAGAATATAAAGATGCTATTTATCACGTAATGAATCGCGGTCGCCGTCGTGAAAATATTTTCATCGACGACGGTGATCGGTATTTGTTCTTATCGGTTCTTTCCGAAGCTTTTAAATTATTTCATGCAAAAATATATTCGTACTGCTTGATGCCAAATCATTATCACTTGCTTTTAAGTACTCCTGAGGCAAATATTTCAAGAGTTATGCGTCATATCAATGGTGTATATACCCAAAAAATAAACAAAAAACATAAACTGGAAGGTGCATTATTTAAAGGAAGGTATAAGTCAATTCTAATTGATGGAGATAATTATTTTAAGGAATGCATTTGCTATATTCACTGTAACCCAATTAAAGCAGGATTAGAACGAAAATTAGGCATATATGAGTGGAGTAGCCATAAGTATTACCATGGAAGTAAAGAAAAACAGCCTAATTGGTTCTGTGTTGATGAAGCATTATCTTATTTCGGAAAGTATAAAAAAATAGCGATGAAAGAATATAATCTATGTGTGCACGGAAATGCATCAGAGGACTTTGAAAAACGCTTAAAAGGGTCGAATTGGCCGTCTGTTTTAGGTAGCGATACGTTTAAAGAGAGGGTCAAGCAAATTATTTTCGGAAAGGATTTATCTGAGATCTCATCGCAGGAGCTAAAGGATGGTTTACCTGCCAAGTTGATAGTAGATGTATTAAATATGTTTTTGAGATGTTTTGGAATGACATTAGAACAATACAACAGCAAGCAAAATGAATATTGTAAGGTAAGAAGTTTTGTCGTGCGTTATTGTAGAGAAAAACTAAATTTTCAAAATGTTGATATCGCAAAAGAGTTGGAAGTATCGACAGAAACAATTAGTAGATCTTACCGAAAGATAAAGGACGATAAGGAATACGATAGTGTTGTTAATAATTTAGAGATGAAGACTGTTATGTTGTAAATACAGATTTGACCCCTTTATGAATATTCAGGCAGTAATTCTTGCTGGCGGCAGGGGTAGTCGTCTTAATCCCGTAACTGACAATACCCCTAAACCGATGATTAAGGTTTGCGGGAAGCCTTTCCTGGAACATCTTCTTATTCTTCTGCAACGACAAAAAATCAATGATATTTTACTTCTGGTGAGTTATTTAGGGGATAAAATTGAATCGCACTTTGGAGATGGTAAGAAATTAGGGCTAAAAATAAGTTATTGTTATGAAAAAAATCAATTGGGAACCGCAGGAGCATTAAGAAACGCTAAGAGTAAACTAAATGATGAATTTATCTTACTGAACGGTGATACTATTACGATAGTAGATTACTTTAAGCTAGTAGAGAGTTTTCATAAAAGCAAAAAAGATGCAATGGTCGTTGCCTATGACAACAAAAAGAAGGTAGGACCAAGTAACATTACTTGTCGTAATAATCAAGTGATCGGTTGTGGTAAAAATGACAGCAATAATACGCATATAAATGCCGGAGTAGCTGTTTTTAAAAGAAGTATAGTCAACCTAATACCCAAGAAAAAGATGTGCTCATTGGAAGAGGAAATTTTTCCTCAACTTATTGAAAATTGTCAGTTTACCTCCTTTCCCACAAGTCAAAGATTTTTTGACATGGGAGTCCCCGAAGGGCTAGACACTGTTGAGAAATATCTCAACAATACTTGATATTTAGTGTTTTTTCACTATAATAGTGAGTTATATGGGCATCCTACTTGTGGTTTTTTTAGGTGGGTTATTATCCCTATTGGTTGGATCATGGTTGATAAGAAAATCAAAAAGGTTTGGTTTAATTGACATGCCCAACGAAAGAAGTTCCCATTTTAGACCTACGCCAAAGGGGGGTGGTTTAGGGATAGTTGTTGGTGCGTTGGCGGTAGTTTTTGGGATGCATTTTTTTGATTTCCCTCTTCTTTACGGTAAATATTTAACAATTACACTTGGAGCGGTGGCAATTAGCGTAATTGGTTTGTATAGCGATCGCACGCATATTCCCGCGTTAATTCGAATTATCTTACAAATAGTTGTGGCTGCTGCGGTAGTTTTTGCTTTAGGCATTTTGCCTTCGATTGATATTCTAGGTTTTAATGTGAATTTGAGTTTTTTATTGCCGTTTTTTATTGTTCTTTGGGTGGTTAGCCTAACTAATTTTTATAATTTTATGGACGGTATCGATGGCTTAACTGCGATCCAGGCAATAGCTGTTGGATGTTTTTTTGTATTTTTTGGTTTTATTTCAAAAGAAGTAAATCTAATTCCCATCGGTATTGCAATCTGTGCGCCGACAGCGGGATTTCTTATTTTAAACTATCCTCCGGCTAAAATATTTATGGGCGATGTCGGCAGTTATTTTTTAGGATTTTATATAGCTTTTATGGCTATAACCCATGAACAGCTATTGGTTCCAACGGTAATTGTCTCGGGAGTGTTTGTTTTTGATACGGTGATCACCTTAATAAGAAGAGCGATTAAAGGTGAATCTTGGTATAAGGCGCATAAGAGCCATTTTTATCAAAGAGCAATTGGTTTGGGCTACAGCCACGGTCAAGTTACCGGAGCGCTTTCTTTGGTGTTTGTTTTATTGATGGTTTTGGCCTGTGTGTATTTACGTTCCGCGACAGTATTAAAAATTATAGTTTCGTTTAGTGCAATTGCGGTTTTGTCGGCATTGAGTTTATGGGTAACCTTTAAAGAGAAAGAGAAAAAATGTTATTAGCTACAAGAAAATTGGTGATGATGATAGTTGATATTATTTTGATTAGTATCTCGCTATTCTTAGCCTTTATGATTCGCTTTGATTGGAATTTAGAAGTGCTTGTTGGGGCGTATGTTTCTTTTTTACTTTGGGCAAGCGGTATAAGAATTATAATGTTTTATTGTTGCGGGATGTATCGCTGGTCGTTTAGGTACGCCAGTATTAGTGAAGCAACCAATATTGTAAAGGCCACCACGCTTGGAAGCTTATTGTTGGTGGTTGTAGTATTTTTTACGCAGCATAAAATGATGACCCGGTCAGTGTTGCTGATTGATTACCTTATCTGCCTTTTTCTTATGGCAACGTCGCGGTTTTTACCAAGAGTGTTGATCAGCATAAAGCAATCTCGTTATTGCAATATGCGCCGAGCAATCATTGTGGGTGCCGGTTCAGCAGGGGAAATGGTTGTGCGAGAGCTAATTAACGCTAAAAGCACAATTTATCAACCGGTTGGATTTGTTGATGATGATCGGCGTAAGACATATTCGCGTATCCAGGGAATAAAAGTATTGGGTGTGATTGCCGATATTGAAGAGATTGTAAAAAAATATGAAGCGACCGATATAATTATTGCGATTCCTTCAGCTCGAGGGAAGTTAATAAGAGATATCATATCCAAGTGCGCAAATACAGAAACTGCAATAAAGATAGTTCCTGCATTGCATAAGATATTAACCGGAGAAGTAACCGTTCGGCAAATTAGAGATGTTCGCCCGGCTGATCTTTTGGGTCGCGAAACAGTAACTATCGAAACCGAAGGAGTAACATCTTTTATAAAGAATAAAGTGGTTTTAGTTACCGGTGCTGGTGGAACTATCGGCAGTGAGCTATGTAAGCAAATAGGCAAGTTCAATCCGGCTAAACTCATAATGTATGATTATAATGAAAACGATACTTACTTCTTAGAGCTGGAACTGCGCAATAAATATCCTGATTTAAAAATAGAGGCCATAATTGGTGACGTTAAAGACATTGGCTTGCTAAAGCATACATTCACAAAACATAAACCAAAAATAGTTTTTCATTCTGCTGCGCATAAACATGTACCGCTTATGGAAAGCAACCCGATTGCTGCGGTAAAGAATAATATTATCGGAACAAGAAATTTTATGTATGCCGCTGAGCACTACAAGGTAGAAAGCTTTGTTATGATCTCTAGCGACAAAGCGGTGCATCCAACAAATATTATGGGAGCATCCAAACGTATTGCCGAAATGCAAATTCAAGCTAAAGCAAAAACTGCTAAAACAAAGTTCATGGCAGTAAGATTTGGTAATGTTATTGGTTCAAGCGGGTCAGTTGTTCCAATATTCAAAAAACAAATTGAAAGCGGTGGACCGGTTACCGTAACTGATCCTGAGGTTAGAAGATTTTTTATGGCGGTGTCTGAGGCGGCACAACTTGTAATTCAGGCTGGTGCGATTGGCAAGGGGGGAGAAATCTTTATTCTTGATATGGGCGAGCAAATAAAAATAGTTGATCTAGCCAAGGAATTAATTACGTTATCGGGCTTAAGGCCGGATGAGGATATCGCGATAGAGTTTATTGGGCTGCGTCGGGGCGAAAAATTGTATGAAGAGATGCTGCACAATGCTGAAGAGGATAAAACAACCAAGCACGATAAGATATATATTGCTCAACCTAATGATTTTGATTCAAGAAAACTACAGATGAAGATAAAAGAGCTTGAATCGCTTGCCGGTAAAATGGATGCAGAAAAAACTGTAAAAATAATTAAAGAATTGGTCCCGCACTATTGTTCTTCGGATCGGGTATAATTTTATGAATAGCGACTTAAGGAATAAAATAGTTTTAGAAGCGGAAAGGGTAGCTTTTTTTCTTTTTGTGGTGTTGGTGTTTTTTTTGCCGATCTCATCAGCTATCATTGAGATTTCCTTTACCGCGATCCTTGTTTGTTTTTTGGTGAGAACGATTTTTGCCAGGTTTAGTCTTTCAAAAACAAAACTTTTTTTTCAAAATAAAATTAATCTTTCTTTGCTTATATTTTACCTCTCAATTGCCGTATCAACGGTGATTAGCCCGATGCCTTCAAAGAGTTTTATTGCGTGGTTTTTTAAATGGGGCGAGGGAGTTTTATTGTTCTATTTCGCCCAGGTATTTTTAACTAAAAAGAAAGTCATTTTTCTATTAAAACTTTTCTTGGCATCTTCGATTTTAATTTGTATTGACGGTTTCTATCAAAAAATAGTTGGCGTTGATTTTATTAGGCGATTTTCCATAAGTTCTGCGAATAATGCTATTCGTGCGACTTTTTATAATCCAAATAATTTATCCAGTTATTTAACGGCAATGTTTTTTATTAATTATGGGGTTTTATACAGGAGTAAAAAAAATTGGGTAAAAATTATAGTAGTTATCGCATCTTTGATGTTAATGGGGGGGCTCCTTCTTACTTATTCGCGTGCGGGTTGGTTTTCGTTTTTAGTGGGAATTATTTTGTTGGTTGCTTTTAGCGCTGATAAGCAAAGCAGAGTGCTTTTAGCAATATTTGCGGCAATCTTTGTGGCGGTAACTAGTCATTTACCGTTTTTTGAACAGAAATTACTGCTTACATTTCATGCCGGAGGTGATGCCCAACGTTTTGTTCTTTGGAAGGCAGCAATTCTAATGTTTAAACACAACCCATTGTTTGGCAGGGGGTTAGGGCTATTTATGGATTGTGTAAAAGAGTACGCGGTGAACTTAGAGGGGGCTTATTATGCCCACAACTGTTATTTACAGATTTTAGCGGAAACAGGCATTTTTGGTTTAGGAACTTTTCTGTGGTTTTTATGGGAGCTTCTTTTGAAAGGGTACAAAGAATTGAGACGAAGAGTTGATTTTCGATATTTAGGTTTATTCTTAGGGTTGATAAGTTTTTTGATCGGTGCTTTTTTTGATACGCAATTCTACTCATTAAAGCTTTCAATATTTTTCTGGTTACTTTTATCATTTGTAGCCGTATATATTTCAGATTCAACAGCGAATAAAAAATTTGCTTGAGGGTATAGACATAACGAGCAGAAAATAATACAATTAACTTATGACTACTGACAAATTAGAAAGATTAAAGGGCGTATTCTTGTTTAAATTCTTAACCGAAGATGAGCTCGACAATGTTGCTTCAATCTGTAAAGAAAAACGTTTCAGTGCTGGAGACGTAATTTTTTCGGAAAATGAAACAAGTAATGGGATGTTTTTGATCGATTCAGGAACGGTCAGGATAACTCGAAAGGTTAAGACGGAAACGAGAGAGGTCATCGCTCTTTATTCTGGTGATTTTTTCGGTGAAATTGCTCTTTTTGATCGTGTGCCGCGTACGGCTTCAGCGGTTGCGGTTGAGGAATGTTTGCTTTTTGAAATAATCCGTGATGATTTTGGCGCACTTGTTTCAGAGCATCCGCGCCTGGGGGTTAAGGTCTTATATAAGGTTATTCAGGATATGAGTAAGCGTATTCGGCGTATGAATATTGAAAATGACAATTTGTTTATATAAAGTTATTAAATCTTGTAAAAAGAAATAATTATCAAGATACAAGATACCCGCCTGCCAATACGGCGGGCAGGCAATGTCTAATGTGCTAGGCACTTCGAGACGGAACTCTCAGTGCCAATAAAATTTAGGGAATTACCCTAAATAGCTACAATTTTATTGGAGGATAATTTATGGAAGAACTAAATTCAGCTGATCTGCAAGGATTGTTCGTTTTTCAATTGCTACATCCTGACGAGTTGGAAGAGTTAGTGCCGATTTTTACTAAAAAAATATATCTTCCAGATATGACAGTATTTTCCGAAGGGTCCAAGGGCGAGAGCATGTACATCATAAAAAGCGGTGCCGTAAAAGTTGTTAAAAACGCAGAAGAAATAATACAGTTGGCAGGGGGTGATTTTTTTGGTGAGGTTGCTCTTTTTGATTATGCTGTTAGAACTGCCTCAATTATTGCTACAGAGAACACTATTCTTCTGGAGATAAACAGGCAGGATTTTAACAAACTTTTTACTAAGTCTGCGCATATTGTTGCAAAGATTCTTTATCAAATGATGACTGAAATGTCACGTCGCTTGCGCAGAAAAAATAATCCCGGGGGCGGACTCGTTTTTTAAGCCAGATGCATGCCTATAGACGGTGCCTACTGTTTCTTTTTTTATTTTTGTTATCTTTTAAGCTAGCTTTAGCTAAACCCATTCAGTTATTTCTAGAAAAACAAAACCAAGCTATTTGTGGTGTTGAACTCAATGTATTAGCTTACGCTTTAAATGATCGAGGCGAAGTTGATGCTGCGTTTAGCGGGAAAAAGAACGTAACTTTTTCTTCAAAGGCTGACACTAAACCTTGCAGCTTTCCTAAAAATTTAAAATTTAAAAATGGCAAGGGTATTTTTTCTATCAAGTGTCGAAAGGAAATTGGCTTGAATCTCGTTGTTGAAATAGAGGGGGTAAATGCGCCGACTAATTTGAGTGCTTCTTTTGTGTGTCGAGACGTTTTGGCTCCATTTGTTGAGGGGATAATGATTGAGGCAAAAAATTTAATCACAGTAAAATTTAGCGAAGAAGTAGAGGATGAAAGTGCGCAAGGTTGCGAAAACTACACAGCGATCACTAATAAGCGGGAAGTTCACCCGGAGTCGATAGAATATCACAAGGACACAGTAATTTTAAAATTTGGGATCGAGTTTGATGATGATGAAGAAGGTTATGTTGAGGTGGATGAAGTAAAAGATTTAAGTGGTAATGCGATATCTTCCGGTAAAAGCCCTACTTTTAAAGGTGATTGTGGCTGCTAATACACTTTTACTCTCTATTTTCTGCTGCGGTAAATCACCTGGCCTGGCTTCGCTCCAGGCCTACGTTACGCGCTGATATAAACATCGCTATTTCCCTCGCATAAAGAAGAAAGTAAAAGCTTTTGATTGCACTTTGAGGACTATAGCTTAAGTCTTCATTCCATTGACTTGATATATCATAACGGGAATGTTCTTTCCTTTAACCTTGATTGCTTCTAGCGGTTTAGCATCCACAATGTCTTTTATGTACTCGTAAGTAGATTCTGAAACAATGATATGATTATTGTATTGGCGGGTTAAAGCTTCAATGCGTGCACCCAAATTTACGGCATCACCGATTACGGTGTAGTCCATAACCAAGCTTGATCCCATATTCCCAACGACCATCTCCCCGGTGTTTATGCCAATTCCGATATCAAGCGGTTCTATGCCTTGTGCTTTCCATTTTTCCTGCAGAAGAGCTAATTTTTCAAGCATGGCGCAGGCGGTTTTTACCGCATGCACGGCGCTTAAATCAGGCGGTTCATAGCGTGGTGCGCCGAAAAGTGCCATTATTTCATCACCAACATACTTGTCAAGCGTTCCGCTATTGGCAAATATAACTTTTGTCATTTCGTCGAGGTATTCATTTAGCACTGTAACAACTTCTTCCGGTTTTCTTTTTTCAGAATATGTAGTGAAACTTCTTATATCACTAAAAAGAACGGTTAGCACCTTTCTCTGGCCACCAAGTTTTAATTTAGACGGGTCCTTTATGATTTCCTCTATTACTTCTTTTGAAACGTAATGCGAGAATGCCTTTTTTATCCAGCGTTTTTCTTTTTCTTCAGTTGCGAACTTGTAGCTAGTGATTCCAAGATACGAAAATAGAGAAAGCAAAATCGGAGATGTTAAATTTATCCAGATACCATGGTTAAATAAAAAAAGCGATAAATAAAAAATTACAGCAATTACAGCAATTATAAAAATTAATCCAATCGTAGAGGATAGCAGTGTTAAAACCACCCCCAGAAGAATTACTAAAATGAGAGTAACGGCAAGGTCATAAATTTTGGGTGCTTTTGTGATAAATTGTTCGGTTAATATCGAATTTATAATGTTAGCATGAGTGCCTAGCATGGGATAAGCTGATTCCTGCGGTATAGGGTTATAGTCATGAGTTCCCGCTGCGGTAAGGCCAATTATGCAAATTGAACCAGCAACCTTATCGGTTAACTTTTTTTCATTTTCAGCTAGGCGTTCGTTTTCTTTGGCGATTGCGCCTAAGGCTTCGGCGGTTAATTCTTCTTTAGGGATATTGGCATTATGCTTTGCGTTTTCCCGTAAAGAGTAAAGGCGATAAACATCGCTGCAAGAAGCATGTCTAAATGTATCGTGCCATTTACCGACCCAATTTATAAGGGTAGTTGCTTTTGCATCTATTGGTATGCGCAGGTCTTTTTGCTTGCCCTCGGTGACAATGCCTTTTAGTAGGCAAAATTTTCCGCCAACAAAACTGATTTCTTTTGGTTTAAGCAAATTTATAACAGATGTTATTGCCATATGTGGGTATATTTTGTTTTCGTACTTTATGAAAAGCGGAACGCTGCGCAGTACGCCATCATCGTCGACAATGCCATTGAGAAATCCCGCTCCGTTAACTGCTTTAGTGAATTCGGCGATGGGAACGTCGAGTTTAACTGCTTTTAGAAATTTTTGATCGGTTTTTATATGGCGTCCAATTTTTTCAATAAAAAGTTGTTTTTTCTTAACATTTGCCCAAGCTTTTTTAAAAAGCAGAGCTGTTTGGCGATCATGGATTTGACTGGTCCATATTACCTGAGTGAATTTTGCTTGAGCATTTTCTTCTAAAAAAGAAATAATTTTTTCTTCCGCTAGATCTTTCTTTATACTGTTAAATTCGGGACGCACTTCTTTTTTTGGTCTATTCAGTGCTTTTGCTATTTGATCAACGCTACTTTGTATATTTTCATTAAGTAGGGTGCGAATTTTAAGTTGGAAAAAAAGAAGATTTTTTTCTTCTTCGCTAAAAGACGAGATGCTTTTGTATTGGTGAGGAAGATCTCGGTAGAATTTTGTTGGGTTATTGATAATCCAGTTTTCGAATTCCTTTTTTAGCGTTGCGTAGGTTTCATCTTTTGCTATGTCATGAGGTTTGTGTATGACTTCAAATTTATATCCAATAAAAACATCATCGCTGGAAAGCGCTGAGGCGAGAATTTTATCTTTATCAGTAATTGCATAGCGCATGCTGTCGGTAAGGTTGCCTCTGAAGGCATCAATTCCATCGTTGATTTGAGTTAAATACCATAAAATATCTTCTCTTTCTTTTATGTCACCTGATTTTATTCCATCGGATACCTGATCTATGAAGTCAGAAATTATATTTTTTTCTTTAAAAACCTCATTCATTTTTTCTTTATCGATAACTAACTGCGATGTGTTTGAAAAAGTGACATCAAATAAAACCTGCCTTGCTCCAAGTGATTTTAAGGTTTCAATTAATTGGGCATTTATGTCTCGGGGCCATGGCCAGCGTCCAAGGTCATCTATTGCTTGTTCGTCCATTTCGATAAACAATATTCTTTTATCTTGAGTAGGCGCAGGGCGTAAATTCATTCGTGCATCGTAGAGCTTAGACTCAATTAGGCGATACGGGGCAAAAATTGACAGTCCTCCTAAAATTAAGGCTACCAGGAAGCTAATTAATATGCAGATGGTAATCTTTTTCATTTTAAGGCAAAGTTACCTCTAGGGTGTCTGACGGATCAGAATAATTATTCATTTTATCTACGGCTCTAAGGTAAAAACGAAAAGTTTTATTTGCGCCATCAATTAAATTTTGCAAACCAACCACTTCGAAGTCTGTATCTTCAATTATATCACGCACTTCCTGAAGTGATCCACTGCCGCTTAATTGATAGTATAATTTGTAGCCTTTAATATCGCCCTCATCATTGTCGTTCCATTCCAATTCAACGGTATTATCGCTCATATTGCGTCGAAAAAGGCCATCAGGGGCTTGCGGTTCTTCATTGTCGGGATAGTAATCTAGAGTTTGCTCGAGTCCGTCTTTACGCCAGGATATAATAATCGGCTTGCCCTTGCGCCAACGCGAAATGATGGTGAACGTATTATCTTTTTGAAAATCAGCTGCTATTTGGCCGATATAAATTTTACCCTCTCTAGATACGGTTCCGGTTAAATTAAGCATGTCAGCGTTATCTAAGTAAGCGTCAGTAATCGTAATTACTACTTCTTCTTGTGGTTGTGTTTCTGTTTTTTCACTCGTTGTGCTGCCATTTGGATTTAGTTTTTTTTCGCAAGTAGCTAATGTATCGTTGACAAATTTGCTGATAGCGGAATCGGTTATTTTTACGTCCTTTAAAGTGCTTTGAGTCAATTGCCACTTTTCTTGATGGTAATATGCCATTGCTAAATTTAGTTTTGCCGGAATGGTAAAAGAGGAATCAGGGCATTTTTCAAGAAAACGAGAGTATGCTTCGATAGCGGTTGTGTAATCTTTGTTATCAAAGCTGTCGGTCCCGCGGTAATAAAGCGGTTCGTAGGGGTTTACAAGCATTTTTGGGTTAATGGTTGAACAACCTGTAAAAATCACCACAATAATCATTATTAATCGCATCATTACCTCCATTTGCGTGATTGACAATTTAGAACTTATAGGTATACTTCAGTTTTGCATAGTTCTGCCGGTAAGCAGACGTTTCTGACCAGGGGTCGTAAGTGTTATTTTTGCGTTCTATCTTTAAGGCTATCTTATGGTCGCGATCCTTAGACGTATAGTTAAGTTCCCAGGTAAGGGTAATTATGTCGGTGTCATTTGTGTCGGAAGAATCCTTTCTGTCTCGCGATAGTTTGAATTTTGCGTCAAAGCGCGAAGGAACAATGTCATATTTTGCTTCAGCGCTATAAACATGTTGGTGGTAGCTTTTAGTGGTTGCCCCAACGTATGTTTTTATTTCGCGCTCAATAGATCCCTTAACGGTTAAGTTTTTTATTAATTTATTCTCAATTGTCAGGACGGTTTCTTTTAAGTTTTCATCAGTAGCAGCAGCAACGCGGTCGTCTTTACGCTCAAAAGTATATGATGGTTTAAAAGTGGTTTTTATTGGTTTTGCTTCCCATTCAATAGCTGATTTTAATTTTCGGGTGCGATAAGAGCTGCATACGCACTTATCATACTCCCGGTAATATTTATAGTCCAGAGTTAGCTTTGCGTCATCAGGAAGTTTGATATCAACTACTGGTTGAAAGGTCCGATACTTCTTTCTGCTTGTTCCATAGCCTCTAAAGTTAGTTTCTTCAGGTTGAAATTTTAATGAGAGCGATTTTAAGCTCCAAGTTTTTGGTTCCGATGGCTTAAATTGAGCGTTAATAATGTGACTCAGTTTATCTTCTGTTTGATAAGCTCCTTCTACTTTAAAACTTTTTTCCACTCCGGTATGTTCATAGGAGAAAGTATACTCTTTCTGTGGCTTATAAGTGAACTTAGCGTACCAAGCTTTATCTTCAAGATGTTTATCGGTTGGATCGAGACTGTTTTCATCATAGTCGCTTCTTGCGATTTCCCAGTCAAAGCTGAGCTTATCGTTTAACAAGCTAAAATTACCATCGATGCCAAGTGCCTTTGAAGTTATTGGATTAGTTGATGAGCTAATATTGGCTGAGTGCTCTCTGTCTTGGGTTAAGGCAAAAGACACTCCAAAATCAGAAAAAGAATTAACTTTTGTGTAAGCACGCACAGCTGTGGTCCATTGCTCAAATTGCCCGCTGGTTTCGTATGTATCTTCATTTTTTTCTTTTCGTCGATCTAAATTGACTGGGGCAAGAGTGCGCCCGATCACATAGGTAAGTTCAGCAGACTTAAACCAGCGTAAGTCTTGATTTTTTCGATAAAGTTCACCTAGATTGATTGGTTTATTACTAGTCTCTGTTATGGATGTTTCACTGATTTGAGCATCAGGACGTTTAAATTTCTTCCATATCCTTAATCCGTCATTAACTGTAGGGTAGCTGACTAATTTGGGAAAGTGTTTTGCAGAGAATTTACCGACGTCCACCTCGTATTTATCGCGTTCTTTGAAGTTCACCTTATAATAGTCTAAAACTGTGTGATCCCAAGTGTTAAAAAACCACTCTAATTGAGTGGTGTAATCTATTTTTTTCTTGATCTTTCCTTGAAATTTCAAATTTGACGCGCTATGAAATTTATTAATTGGGCTACTGGCTTGGGGGCTCCTGTCGTAGAGCTCGAAAGTTTCAGTTAAAGTCGCTTTTGTGTTAAACGGAAGTTTCTTTTTTGGTTTTTTTACGGTTGGTGCGGGTGCGGTTTGCTCTTCTTCTTTTTTTAATTTTTTTACGATTCGTTTCGACACCTCGCTAAGTTCGAATTTTTCTGCCGGTTTTATTGATTCTATTTCACGGGTGACAATGTTACTTTTTAAAGAATTAATAAGCTTATTGCTTGTCTTGTTTTGGGCAGTTTCTAAAAGTTGGGTAACATCTTGATCTGCGGGGGATAAGTTTTTTATCGTAGTAAATTCCGAGAGCGCCTCTTTTAGATTGCCTTCTTGCAAGTGCAAAATACCTAACTTTTTGTGGGAGTTTATATCGTCAGGTTTTTTTGAAATGATAGTTGATAGCGCCTCTTTAGCGTTTTTTGTTTTTTTTGTCATAATGAAGCTGGTTGCAAGAAGTGCATCCACCCGTAGGTCGTAGGGGTTAAATTTTTTGGCTTTTTCTAAAGATTTGATGGATTTTTTGTAGTCACCGGTATTTAGGTATATTAAAGAGATATTGAAATATGAAGGATAGTGACCAAATTCAAGCTTGGTGACTTTTTCAAAGAGGCTTTTTGCTTTTTTTAAGTTTCCTTGTTGCAGATTAACTATTCCTTGAGAGAAAATTTCACTCGGAGCTTCTTTAGCTGCGGTAGAAAAGCCAATCCAGCACCCCAAATAACACAGTAGAATAAAAAGCCTTGTGGAGGTTTTTTTAATCATTTTATGAGTAATAGTGGTCGTTTTTAAAAATCTTCTTAATTATAACAGTAGTTTATTTGGCTGTCTACACTAAAAAAATACCGTTTTTCAAGGAAAATCGTTGATTTTATGACAATAGCAATTCATAGCAATGCATAGCAATACATAAAAATGGAAAATATTTGATAAAAAGTGGTAATTTTTAACAAAATATGCTATACCCAAATTAGGGGGAAATATGAGCCAGTATAAACGTCTTCAAATAATGAGTGCAAGCGAAGCCGCTAAATACTTAGGGGTGCACACGATTACTATATATCGGTTAATTCAAGATACAGACATTCCTGCTTTTAAGCTTAAAGGGCAGTGGCGCTTTAAGAGAGATTTGCTTGAACATTGGGTTGAAAAAAGAATTAAACGAAGACAGCAACTCAAAAGAAAAAATAGACAAAAAGATCTTTAAAAATTAGGTTATTTCTTTTTGCGAAAAAGGCAAACTCATCGAAAGGTGAGGGCGCAAAACTCAAGAGTCTAAGGTCTTAGGAGCTATGGCAGTCAGTTACCGAATAAAACACTACAATAAATCCCCATAGCTACTAAGTTGTGGGGATTTTTTATATGAGCGATTTTTTTAGTAAGGGAGTCGGGATGAAGAAGAAAATTTTAATTATTTTAATAATCATATCTTTTCCTCTTATGGTATCTGCGGGAGATTCGTTTTTGGAAATTAAAGAACGTACCGGTCTTGTCCAAGTTCAGAAATCCGGTCAAGGTGAATGGACAAAGGTAAAGAATAAAACCAAACTCATTACCGGTGATATGATTAGAACGTTTCTTGAGTCAAGCGTTTTACTTGTTTATCCTGATGAAAGTGAATTTCGCCTTGGTGAGAATTCCCTAATGGAGGTCAAAGACCTTTCGCAAAACCCCAAAACAAAATTAAGCAATCGCGAGTTAAAATTACATTTGGGTGCGATGCGCTATAAAGTAACGCCGTTTAAAGAGAAAGGGTCCGAATTTAAGATTCACTCTTCTACTGCGATTGTTGGTATTACCGGAACGGAAGGCTTGCTGCAAACCAAAGGACAAGATAAAGAATCGAAAAATATCCTTATCGAAGGAGAGACTTACAACACCGATTCTCAAGGAGAAAATGGATCGTCACAAAAAGAGGGTGATATTTATTCAAGAGACGAAGATTCACATGATGAATTTAGCGGTGATGTGCAAAAAGAGGCTGATCACCAGACGCAGGCAGCTCAAGAGCTGCGTTTATTTTTGAGGGAATTGGTTGCTGCTTTTCAGGAAAAGAAGAATCAAGGGTATTTGGTCAGTAAAGTAGAAAACATTATCGAGGAAGCTTTTGCTTTGCTGGAAAAGGGTGATTATGCGCGCGTTGACGGTTTGATCGAAAAAGCATTTGTTTATCTTGAGAAAGCAAAGAAACCTAACAATGTTGAGAAGTACGTTACAAAATTAGATGAACTAAGAACTCAAATAGAAGCTAAAGAAAAAGAAAACTATGATGTAGTTGAGCTTTATCTGTTATTAGGAGAAGTCGTAGAGGCCTTGCAAGACAAAAATGTTCGCCAAGTGGAAAAATTGATTGCTCTCCTAGAGCAGAGAGTAGCTTCGGTCAGCAAAAAAACAGACTCAGACTTTTTGTCTGACTACCAAAAATTGCAGGAGTTGGTATTAGCTAAAGAAGTGAAAGGTTTTTCTGTTGGTGAGGTGAAGGAATTATTGCGACAAAGCTACATATATTATCAAGAAAAAAATCACGCTAAAGCGTATAGTCTGCTAAAGGAAGCCGACGAAAAGCTTCATACTGCCCTTAAAGAGATGCCGATTTATTTGGAAAAGAAATTAAAGGCAGCCGGTGAGGCGATTAGCAACAAAGAAAGGGAAGGCTATGATGTTGTTGATTTAAAACTCAAGCTTGAAATTGCGTTTAAGCTCTTAGAGGCAGAGTCATTTTTAAAGTTAAGAACCGCTATAGAGGCAATCGAAAGTGCTTTGGTTGTTGTTAAAAAAAATGTTCCTTTAGAATGGGAACGCAAAATTCAAGATTTAATAAAGGATGTTGAATACAAAAAATCATTGGGCTATGAATTAGGGGTAATTTACGATCACTTACGCAGTTTAAAGAATGCTCAAAAAGATGGCAATGTTAAAGGGATAGAGGAGATATACGAAAAAATCAAGAAGGCCTTGGCCGCACTTGCCTTACCCGCTGGATTCAAAGCAGATTGGCAGCAGTTTTTGAAGCATTTTCAAAGGAAGAGAGATCTAGGTTTTGACATCAGAGAAGTTAAAGCAATAGTCGAGCGGATAAAGGCTTCGGTCGATAAAGGAGATGTAAATCTTGCTCGGTCTTTGCTTGCCCAGGCAAAGCAAAAATTAAAAGAAGTAAAAGACGCTCAGCCTCCGGTGGTTCAGGTTATGAATTTTTCTCAGCAAGGGACCGATATTTTAGTAGAGGGATTAGCAACTGACAATACTGAAGTAAGCGCCATTTTTGTTAACGGTTGTGCGATTAATTTTGCCAAAAATGGAGAATTCGTTTATAAAACTAGCGCATCACCCAAACTGGATAAATTGACAATTGTTGCTCAAGACATTGGCAACAATCAATCTCCGCCATTGGAAATAAAAGTAGAGCCACAAATTGGAACTCTCATCGGAGCTATCGAAAATGCAGCAGTTGATTATAAAGAAGACCACTTTATCCTAAAGGGTAAGTTTATTGCCGGTGGTAAAATTGAAACAGCCGGGCAAAGTGTTTTCTGTGATGAATCTGGTTTATTCCAGGTTAAAATAATTCCTGATAAGGGAATGTTGGCCGCTCCCCTGATTGTTAAAGGGCAAAATTTAGATCAAAGCAAGGCTAATGAAGTAAGCGTGAATATTGAAGATAAATGGAAGCCAATAATTGAAATAACAAATATTGTATATACTGACAATCTTGCTCCAATAGTTAGTGTTAGCCCTATTGAATACATTGGCAAGATAGCGAAGGTAACTGGTTCAGTTGAAGAAAAACTCATGGCAACTGTTGAGGGTACGGTTTATGATTTGGGTCTGGGGATAGCTAAACTTACCATTTTTGATAGAGAAGTAGAAACCACTGAAGGTGGGCGCTTTAGCGTGAGTTCTTCGGTTACGATAAGAAATATCAAAGCGTCGTTGGAAGCAATTGACGGCGCGGGCAATAAAGAAACAATAGAAGCTGCTCTAGATTTTAGCCTACCGCCACCGGTAGTTTTAATTAATAAGAATGCCGCTTCTTTGGGCTCGGACGGAGGGTTTGAATATGAACTTGCCCTAAGCAGAGAAGTGCAATCTATCACTGTCGAAGCCAAAGATGCTAAAGGTAACGAATCAACTCCGCAGGTATTTCCATTAAGCAGTGTTTATCCGCCGTTATTGGAAATATCGTCAATTATTTACGAAAAAGATAGCGTAAAAATTTCAGGAAATACCGAAGCACAGGCTCAAGTGCTTGATGAAAGCGGCAAGTTGCCTAATGCAGCAGTTACCGCATCAAGTGATGGTTCATTTGTCATTAAAACAGAAAGACCCAAACACCAAATCGAAGCTATTTTAGTTGCGCTTAATGTAGGAGGAAAAAAGTCAGAAGAGGTTCGCTTAAAAATTGAGCCGTTAATTGATGAAAGACCACCAACTCTATATCTTTCTCAACCAGTCTTTGATAAAGGTGGCAGGGTGATTATCTCTGGTTCAGTTGAGGATGATACTGGAATTGAAAGCTTATTAATTGCTAAACAGAAAGTTGAGTTAGAAGGTAACGGACGTTTTTATTATGAAATTGTAGTCGATAACAACACCCAATCAATAGAGGTCCTTGCGCGCGATCTTTCTGGCAAAGAAACCAAAGAGATTTTAGCTTTAGAAGATACTATTGCACCGGAGATTACAATTGATATTTGGGAAGTTAGAGAGGGTAAATTAATTATTTCCGGTAAGGTGAGGGATAATGTGGCTGTAAAAGGCATCGAGATAAACGGAGTACCGATCATCTACGACATAAAAAAAGTGATAGACTTTAATTACGAGGCAGTTTTAACAGAGCATTTGCGCGAGGTTTCGGTGAGTGCGGTTGATATTGCAGGTAATCAAGCAATTGAGGGTCCGCGTAAAACAGAAATCCCCGAAGATAAAGAACCCCCAGAGTTAAAAGATATGGAGGTTCAATATCATAGCAGGAGCCTTTTTGTTTCTGGTCGAGTGCAGGATTCCTCAGGTATAAAGGGAGTTTATGTTTTGGATAAGTTAGTTGATGTATCAGAAGATGGGGCTTTCAAATTGAAATTAGATCTGATAATCGAACCACCGCAACTTCTTTTAGAGGAGCCTCTTTACATTGATGGGCAATTGAGCTTAAAAGGTAAGGTTAGTCAGGGACTTTGTGAGCCATTAGATTTAGTTGTAGAGGCCCAAGATCTTTGGGGAAATAAGTCTAAGCCTTTTGCTCATGCAATTACTCCTTATGCAAAAGAAAATATGAAAGTTTTTGTTGCGCAAGAGGCCGTTGCTGTAGATAGTGATGGTGCTTTTGAGAGCAGGCAGGTTTTATCTGCTGGCACAAAGGAAATCGAAGTCAAAGCAGATGATCCTTACCAAACATCTACGATTATTGTTGTCGAACTCGAAAATAATCCACCGTTACTTGAGGTGGGTGAATTGGAATACTTAAAAGACGAACAGGTGGTAGTTGTTTCGGGTAAGGCAGTTGATGGCGAAAGTGGATTAGCGTCTTTAATGATTAATGGTGTAAACGTTGATTTTGGCAAAAATGGAGAGTTTAGTCATAAATTTTCTTTCACCGAAGGGATGTTAACCGTTACCGCTACTGACTACATAGGTAGTAGTAGTTCAGTAACCAAGGAAATAACACCACCTGATATGTGGCCGCCAATTTTTGTTTTGGAGGTTAAGCCTCTTCCGGCGATTATCGGTAATCCAGTATATGTTGAAATCAACAGTATTGATTCACAGACGAACGGCTTAGATATTGTAGCCGGTAATCCAGCGGTAACTGCCGTAGTTGATGGAAAAACAATTGGTCTTAGCGTTGAAGGCGAAGGCGCACAGTTTATTGCTCGTATGGATACCGAAGGCTTGTCGCCGGCATTGGTCGAGATCCAAGTACAGGGCCAAGATGAGGCTGGTAATAAATCAAGCCAGACGCAAGGTGCAACTAGCTTTACACTAACTGCTCAAGATAATATTGTGCCAAGTTTTTCTATTGAAGTTGATCCTTCACCTTTAGTCTTAGGCGTTGAGTCGAACATTAAAGTTTTTTCTTCCGAAGCCTTGGCAATTGCACCTGAGCTTTTTGCGCAAATGCCGGCCGGAGAAAGTAAAAAGCTTGACTTGGTAAAAGTTAATGAACGCGAGCTTCAATCGAAGATACAGGTCCCATTAGATGCGCCGTTGGGCGAAGTGGTTTTTAAACTAAACGGAGGAGAAGATCTATCGGGTAATCCCGGCACAAGCTCTGAGAAGATAGTCGGCATTGTTCCTCCGCAACGTCAAACAGATTTGCCATTAAGTTTGGAGTTTTTAGAGTTTAATCCACAGCATTTCATAATTCGAGGTTTAACGGCAACTGATGCAGTTGTTCACTTGGAGTATGGAGAGGTTGTTGCTGATATCATGGCGGATGCGGAAGGAAAATTTGCCTATAACAAACCTATTGATTTTTTAGAGCTTAGTAAAATGCATGAGAAAGGAGCTGTAATTTTAGTTAAGTTGAAAGCTAAAAATTATGCAGGATTGGAATCAATGCCTTTAGCAATTGAAGTTCCATTGCCGTTGCTCATTACAGAGGGTGCTGGAAATTTTAAGATTGATATGCCTCGTCATGTTGCCCAAGGTGCAGCCTTAGCAGTTGTAATTGAACCATTGAAGAGATTAGAAGATGATATCAATGCGGTAATTAGTTTTCCTGATGGGAGAAAAGCTGCGTTAGCACTCAATAAAAATGGCAGAGTCTATAATGGTCAATATGTTATCGATAATGATTCGCCTATTGGCAGGGGCATGGTTGAAGTCGCAAGCGGACAATTGAATGATCATGCTTATTTTGAAATTGGTTTATCAAGCGAATGGCTCAAAGTTTCGCGCAAGGATGATTTTTATGCTTTGATGGTAATGCCCGATCCAATTACAAGGGGCGAGGGCGTTGAATTTGTGTTAAATACTTTAGGTGATTTAGAAGAGCCCCCTAAGCTTGATTTTATCTTTAGCAATGGTAAAAAAATTGCGGTTGCTTTGTCAGGAGGCGGCAGGGAGTTCAGAGGAAAATTTGCCTGCCCTAAAGACGTTCCTTTAGGCATGGCGCAACTTATACTTAATCCGGCAACACCTGATGAGGTGCGGCGTCGGATAGGTGTTTGGGATGAATCAGAGAGCGCGCACCGAGCAGATGTATTTTTAACTACTAACCCAACACCGCTGGTAAGCGGGGCGTCATTTAATGCGAAAGCAGTATTTTCAGAAACGATCGATTTCGTGCCGCAACTTCAACTGCGGTTAAATACCGGTAAGGTTTTAAATATGCCCGTGAAACAAAAGCCTCCGCTAAATAGCATTGAAGTAGAATTGAAGTTAGCCCAAGATGTTCCAAGTGGTATGGGAGTTTTTGTTGTGAAAGATGACCAAGGTATGGTTTTGGATACATTTCCAACTAGAATTGTGCCATCTTTAAGGGCGCGTGGCGGGGCCGAGGTTTATATAATGCCTGGTGTATTGCGAAGAATGCAGGCAGGCACAATTCAATTAAATTCTCGCCGTCCGATAAAGAGAGAGCTTAAGGCTTCTTTAACTTTTGCTGATGGAAGAAAACTCAATGTTGTTATGCAGGGAGCCGGCAATTCATATCGGGGAAACTTTGTTATACCTGATTATGCTTCGTCAGGAATGGTTATTGGTGAAGTTTATAATGATCGAGGAGATTTAGTTGGTGCCGGTATGGCTGAAATTATTGAAGATGCCGGAGGTCCGGCCCCAGGAGGATTAAGGGTTTGGATCGAGGGCGGCGATTTTGGACCAAAAGATAGAGTGGTTGTTAATGTGGAGTCAGATGCAGCTCTTTTCTTTAAGCCGGAAGCGAAATTTATTTCCGATCAAAAAGATATTAAAATCAATCTCAAAGGTGCTATTCCTGGCAATAGGTTTCAAGGGGAATTTAATGCTCCTGAGGAACCTACACGTGAGGCAGTGATTGAAGTTTACGATGATCGTGGCAATATTATTGGCGATTATTGGCCGCAGCAACATGGCCCTGATGCGGGAGGAGGCAGAATTATGATTGAGCCGATGCCGCCAATGATTGGTCAGCCATTGACAGTGAAAGTCGTTGCTCCTGGGATAATAAATTTTAGACCGCGGTTGAAACTTATTTTTGACCAAGGTTCCCAAGAGCCAAAGCTTTATGGGGCTATTCCTGGTGATATGTTCAGTGCGACATTGCCTAGGTTAGAAAGCCCATTAGAAACTGTTGAGATATCAGATCAAGAGGGAAATATTTTCGTAAGCATGCCGGTTGAGTTTATCGGTGGTGGTCACGTTTCACTTGAATTTGATATTGAACTTACATCTGATTTAATCAGCGGCGAAACAGCTAGTCTTATGATTAGGGCTAATAATGAGATTCCTTTTGTCCCTCGCTTAGCTTTAGATTTTGCAGGAAAGATTGTTGATGTTCCTCTGGCTGGATCTCCATATTCACGGGAGTTTATGGGTAGATTCGTTGTTCCTGTTGATGCGCCTTTGGATAATATTGCGGTAAGCGTATTTGATCCCACAGGGCGGTTGCTTACCCAAAGAATGATTAATTTTGGGCAAGAAAGCAATATGCCCGGTTTGTATTTGGATGTAAAGCCACAAGGCAATGATGGTTTTGAGCTGTTTTGGGAAAGGTTGCCGCGGGTATCATTCTATGAGCTACTTTATGGTGAAGGAGAAAATCTAAAGGAGAAAATAGAAATTCGCGGTCAATCTCGACATCAATTAAGGGGATTAATGCAGGGCCGAAGATATTCTTTTGAAATTATTGCCTATGACTCCAGAAAACAGGAAATTATGCGCTCGCCAATTGTCTCATCGGTGTGCGGTCAATTACGTAGAGAATTGCATGTCCAAGACATTATAATGCCGGATTCAGTTAGTCTTATTTGGGGTGATTATCCTGGAGCTGACAGCTATCGCGTTAGTTGGGGTAATTCTCCCGGAGGATATGCAAATTCAATGGAAACTTCTGAAAAAAGTTATATGCTTACTAATTTGCCAAAAGGAGTACCAAATTTTATTAAAGTTTTTGCTTTGGGTCAGGGAAAGATGCTTAGCGAAAGCAGAGAAATCGTAGCTTATTTAGAAGAGTTTGTTGCTAGAGGCGTAGACATAGGAATAAATCCTGAACCCGCTGGCGAAATTGGTAAGGATCTTGAAATTTATTTACATTTTATGCAGGATATTCCATTTGTTCCTCAGGTTAGCGTGCAATTTGAAGGTTACGGAGAGTTTTTAGTTGCTGCTGGCGAAAAGAGAGATTTTAAGGTAATTATTCCTGGCAGCAAAGTTAAATCAAGTCTTGTTTCAATTGATGTTCAGGATGATCGGGGTCGACCAATTGGTAATCGTTTCTTTGGTGGATCCGGTGGCGGGGCTGATTTCGGCGGACCTGATTTAAGAATTATGCCTGATCCTCCGATAGAAGGGCAGCCGCTCGATATAGAGCTTACGCTTCCAATGTTAATTCCACAAGCGCCAAAAGCGCGCATAATCTATAGTGATGGTTCCAGTAAGGAGTACGCCTTTGATGGACGCTTACCGGGCAGAAGATTTAATGCTCACATTGGACAATTAGAGAAAGCAGCGGTAGGGTTGGATTTACTTGATCCGTTTGGCACAGTAAGGCATAGCGTCGGATTTATGCATCAAACTCAGCAAACAATGGTAAGAGATTTTAGAGTTACTCCGCATAATCCTTTTCCCGGAGACAGTATAAATGTTAATTTGGAATTTGTTAATATGGTTAATTTTGCGGTTAAGTTATTTCTAGAGTATGATGATGGCCGAAGAGAAGAGTTTGTTTTTCCACAAAAAAATGTAAATACTTTTTACATGAATATTGACGGTAGTCAAATAAAAGGTGCGCTTCGTCGAGCGGTAATTGAGGATGACCGGGGAATGTTTTTAATCGATCAGCCATTTGGAGGAGGACCGGTAATGGGCACAGGAAATATTATGACTATGCCTGATCCGCCGCGTCGTAATCAACCTTTGGGGATAAGGGTAGAGTTCCCTTATCCACTACCAACTACACCCAAATTGATTTTAGAATCTGTTAGCGGTGCGCGTCAAGAATTTAGGTTTCCTCAGGAGCCGGGATTATTTGTTTATAAGTTTAGTGCCTCGGCCTATCAAATGCAGGAAGACTTGCAGCGAGTGGTGGTTGAGAATGAAACCGGATTAATTTTAGCTGAAAGATTTTTTGGCACTGGCGCTGGTCCAGTAGATGGTGCCGATATAAAATTGACACCGGATATGCCAGTGCCGCACCAGGACTTGACTGTGCATGTTGATTTTCCTTATCCGGTTCAATTTACGCCAAAAGTGGTTTTAGAGTTTTCATCCGGTGCAAGAAATGGGAAAATTTTTCCGCAGTCTCCGGGCAATAATGCCTACTACATAACCTTACGTGGTGTTGAAATTATTGAGCCGCTGCAGCGTGTTGTTATCGAAGACGATCGAGGTATGCATATTGCTGATCGTTTTGTTGGTGGCGGTGGCTCAAGTAGCGCAATGGGGGCCAACTTAATCGTTAATCCTGATCCGCCAATGCCGCATCAGGATTTAGGTATAAAAGTTGAGTTTCCAGAACCTGTTTATTTCAAGCCTAAAGCAGTTTTAGAATTTGAAGACGGAACGCGTAAAGATTTTTGGTTCTCCCAGGAGTCAGGGGCAAGATTGTATGAGTTAAATGTGGTAGCCGCTGAAAATATGCGGCCGCTACACCGAATAGCAATTGAAGATGATCGTGGAGGTATGTTTATTGTTGATAGAATATTTTCGACTGGTTCAATGATGAGTGCTGCGGCAAATATTAATGTTATGCCTGATCCGCCAATTGCAAATCAGCCGTTAAACATAAAAATTGAGTTTCCAAGTCCAGTTTATTTTGTGCCAAAAATCGAACTAGAATTTAATGATGGAGGAAGATTTCCGATTTATATGCAACATGAAGCACCTGGCAAGACTAGATATGAAACGTCTTTGCCGGCTTCCGATATTCGTCGTCCGATTCATCGCATTGAAGTTCAAGACGATAAAGGAATGTTCTTAGGCGATCGTTTCTTTGGCTCCGGTGGTCCAATGATGGGGGGAATTCTAATTGATGTTATACCTGATCCGCCGCAACTCGGAAGTAATTTAGAAATTGTTGTACATTTTGACTATGAGCCTTACTTCACGCCGAAAATAGTGGCGGGTCTCGACAATGGCGCGCGTGAATTTTTGAATGTTACCGGTCAGGGGCGAGAATACAAGGCGATGCTTAGTGCGGATCGTTTTAATGCGAACTTGCTAATTATTGATGTTGAAGACGAGGGTGGAATGCATCTTGGTGATCGGATGTTTGGCGCGCAGACAAACTTTGACGGTCAAGGGCTGGTAGTTAATCCTTATCCGCCGATCGTTGGTCAGCGGTTGGATGTTAACGCAGAGATTCCGTTGGTTTCTCCGTTGGCAATGAGATTGCGTTATCGCTATATGGATGGAGTAGTTGAAGAAATAACAATGCAAGGCGATTTACCGGGTAGCAGATTTCATGATTTTATTGATCCTTTAACTAAGCCTTTGGTGGGTATTGATTTGTTGGATCCTTATGGCGTAGTAAGAGACAATTTAGAGATGTCAGGTCCTGCCCCAACGGGAGGTATGATTACTGTTAATCCTGATCCACCAATGCCGTATCAGGATTTAAATCTTAGGGTAGAACTTGAGAGTGCAGCTTATTATCATCCGATTATAGTTGTGGAATACAGTGATGGCAGTTATACGGGGTATGGATTCCCTCAAGATGTTGGTGACACTATTTATCAGCGGGTTATTCCGGGTGGGGAAATAACCAAAAATATTGAACGAATAGCAATTAAAGATGAGCAAGGAACGCTAATTGCCGAACGCTTATTCGGTTCAATGAATGTTGGTGGCCCAATGATTGATATTATGCCTAATCCGCCAATTGCCGGGCAGGATTTAATTATAAAAACGTCTTTTCCGAGTCCAATTTATTTTGTACCGAAATTAATCTTAGAGTTTACAGACGGCCAGCGAAGAGCGTTGTCGTTTCCTCAAGGTGTTGGTCTTTCTATGTATGAAGCAACAATTCCTTCTTCTGAGATGGTCGGCCCTTTACATAGAGTAGTAATAGAAGATGACCGGGGAATGTTTCTTGGTGATTTTTTATTGAGTCATAGTGGGTCTGACGGTGTCAACATTATGGTTATGCCTGATCCGCCGGTGGTGTTTGCTGATCTGAATGTAAGATTGGAGTTTTCTCAGTCGGAATTTTTCAAGCCTCAAATTGAAGTTGAATTTGATAATGGCACAGCAAAGCGATTTTTTTATACCGGAGAAGAAGGGCGATCATCTTATGATATTTATGTGGCAGCTAGTGAAATAAATGCGCCAATCAGTCGAATTGCTGCTTTTGACGATAAGGGCGGTTTCTTGGGCGATAGACCTTTTAGTGGAGGTCCCTATAGCCAAGGAGTCCATATTATGGTTAATCCTGATCCGCCGATTGGTGGTCAGGATTTAGGCGTGCGTTTTGAGTTTCCAAGTCCAGTTTATTTTACACCGAAGTGTGTTTTAGAATTTAGTGATGGACAGCGAAGAGAATTTTGGTTTCCTCAAGGTCCTGGGCTATCAGTTTATGAAACAACAATTTCAGCCAATGAGGTTTATCAACCAGTAGATCGGATTGCTGCTGAGGATGATCGTGGAATGTTGTTAGGAGATATTTATTTTGGCAATATGCTCCAAGCAAAAGCGTATCTTGCTTCAGCTGGTTCTGGAACGTTGGATGTAAGTTGGGATTATATTGATTGGGCAAGTTACTATGAAATATGGTATGGCACGGCACCGGGCAATTACAATGGTGAAGGCTCACCCAAAAATGTAGGACAAGTCACAGAGCATCAGTTAACAGATCTTACCGATGGACAAATTTATTATGCAGTAATAAAGGCCTATGATGCTAATGGCGGTCTTGGTTATACTACTTTAGAGGAATTTCTTGAACTTACCGGAACGAACATTCCTTATCCTAATAACATTTGGACTGAGCAGACTTATAATTTTGGCGAAATAATAGTTCGTTGGGATTATGTCTCCGGAGTAGATGGGTACAAGATTTATTATGGTCGTTCTTCCAGAACCTATCCTGATTTTGTAATAGTCAGTGATCCGTCAATCACTCGGACAACAATTGGTGGTTTGCAATCCGGTGTTCCTTATTACATTACAGTGACTTGCACAATGAATGATGGTAGCGAAAGCAGTTATTCTCCTCGTGAGGTTGAGGCATTCGCAACTGGTGGTGCATCTGGAGGGAGCATAAACATTACAACATCCGATAGTGCTCATCATCCTCCGGAACTCGACTTTGAAGAAATTGTGGTTGGTCAAGATACCGAAACCAAAACGATTACGCTACAAAATCTTTCGTCACACCAAGCTAATATAAAAGTTGAACTATCATCTTATTTGAGTAATACAACTGATATGATAACTCAAATTGATAGCTCCAATATTAATCTTAGTCCAGCGTCTCCTTATGCTGTTGCGGCCAATAGTTCGCTTGATATTTCAACTAGCGTTAGCATTCCTTCTACCGGAGTTACTCCCGGAGAGTATGTCGGTGAGATTACTTTTTATGATGATGAAGACGATGATGGCATAAGAGATGATGATGAATATTGGGAAAATGTGCAAATCTTTTTGTTTTTCGGTGCCGAAGGATTAGATATTTCTGGGGATGGTGGCTTAGATTTTATGAATTATGCTCCAGGGTCAACCACTTCTTGGGGTGAATTTACATTACAGAATACCGCTACTACAGCTCTAAATAATATTATTACCACTACGATTCAGCTCTATAAGTTTACTGGTCCTGGTGAGGGATCTTTCGAGGCTGTAGCAGGGTTTAACGTCGAGGCTGACATTCCTTCTTCTTTGGCTGTTGGTGCCAGCGATATAGGGCGTTTGCGGGTAGTAATTCCTGATAATGCGGTTGACGGAGAGTACGGGACAATGGTGTCAATGTTTAATGATACTAATTCTAATGGTAGCTTAGATACTGATGAGCCGCTTGAAACTATTGGCTTTCATCTTTTTGTCAGCTCCGCCGGCGGTGGAGGTCACAGAGATCTAGAGGTTGGCGAAGCGTCACTTAATTATGCGACGGTTGATGCCGGCGCTAGCGCTGAGCGTAATGTCAACATCATGAATAATATGGCGCAAACAATTGTCGTGAGAATTGAGCCTAGTAATCTTATCTCAGGGGTAAATACGATTAGCAGTAACAACATAACATTTGTTCCAATCAGCATAGAACCTTGGAGTGGATCAGTTAGCCGAGCGATCACGGTAAGCGTGCCTTCTAGCCAACCTTCAGGCGCTTACACAGGAGGCGCGAGAGTATACGGCGATCTTAACGGTAATGGACTTTTCGATGATGGTGAACCTTTTGATGGTATTGTCATCATATTGGGGGTAAGCTCTTCAGGCTCTGCAGGAATAGATTTAAATATTCAGGAAGAATCACTTGATCTTGGCGGAGCTGATCCTAACCAGACGTCGGTGGGGGTTAATATCACCATAGAAAATAATAGCGACAGCACGATGCAAATTAATATTGACGCCACTGATTTAATCGCTGGGCCGTTTGCAATGCCGGGTAGCAGCATTAGCAATAATTTTTCGCCTTTTAGTTTAGATGGGCAGTCTAGCGATACTCGTCAAATAGCAGTTACCGTTTTAGCCGGGCAAGCATCAGCAGTTACCTATCAAGGCGGTCTTATTTTTTACAATGATACCAATAGCAACGGTTCCCGCGATAATGATGAAGCCTATGACAGCATGCAAATTCAGATAGCTGTAAACCGCCAGGGGATTACCTCTTTGACTCCGATAGCTGGTACCGGTGGAACAGTTGATCTTGTTTGGAGCGACCCTAATGCGGCTACTGATCACTATAATGTGTATTGGGTAGCATCGCCTGGAGCATTTGATTTTAGTTCACCAGATGCAATTACGGCTCAGCGCTTTTATCAAGTTTCTGGTTTGACGGCTAGTACAACTTATGATTTTCTGGTGCGTTCAGCGGATGACGAAGACGTTGAAGATAACGGAGTAGTTCAGGCAAGCGAAACAGCACGAGCCTTACCCGTAGATACAGCTGCGCCTACATTTGCCGGTGTAAAACATGCTTATGCTCCTGGTGCGGCTGGTACGATTACTCTAGAGTGGAATGCAGCCACAGACAGTGATGCAACGATTCTTTATGACATTGACTATGGCGAAACTTCAAGCCTTGGTACAACGGTAGCTGATTTAACCAAAGCTAATGTTAATTGTGCCAGTGATAATGAGTGCACTTATGGCATTACTGGCTTAAGTGCAAATACCGAATATCATTTTCGGGTAAGAGCCGAAGATTCAGTACCGAATCAGGACACCAACGCGTATATTTTAACAGCAAAAACTCCACCAGCAACTGGAGTTGATCATGTCGGCATTACAGCAGTAGGATCAGCTTCTTCTTCGGTGGGTGATCCGGTAATGGTTAAACTTACGGCTTGGCAGAATGCAGGTGAAACAATAGTCGCAACTAATTTTGCTGATTCAATTATTGTTGATGTAATTGAAAGCTCTAGTCGTATGCAAAATAGCTGGCTTCTTTCGGTGAGAGACAGAATGACCGGTGGTGTAGGTGAGGTTGCGATGTTTAATGGAGTGGGATATTTTACCGTGGATTCTCTTGAGCCAGAAACAATTACAGTAAGTGTTGAGGTGGGAACCAATGCTTCAGCTGAGAGAACTTTAAATGTTGCCCTTACTTCTGTTACCGGTGCGGCTATTGATGCTCTTGTTAGTCAGGGGCCAGGTGCAGTTAGCACCAACCAACAGGGTCAAATTTGGCTAAGCGCAATTGATAATCAAGGCAATCTTGTTACCGATTATGCCGGTATAGTAAACATTACCGTAAGCGAGGAAAATAGTAATGGCAGTGCGGTTTTAAGGAAAGGTGGTAGTGTTGTGGCGGGGAGTTATTCATTTACTGGTGCCGGTGGAGATAACGGGGAAATATTACTCACCTTAGAAAACAGCGAAGCGGAAGAAGTGAATATTATATTCTCGGTCAGTGGCGTAGGTGATGTTGCCGAAAATGTTAACTTTTTAGGTGTCGATAAACTTTATGTTTATTCTGGCGCTTCGTTTAGCAGTGGTTATCAAGTAGCCGGAACAAGGATAAGGTTTACTGCTTACTCTGGTAATGATGCCTCAGGGGTAAGGCTTGGTGGGTACAACGCTACGGTGAACGTTAACATTCTTTCGGAAAGTACAAACGATTCCAGTAGCTATGTTGACCCTAGTTCAATCACTTTCGTTGATGGAATAGGCGAATTTGCTTTAGAAAATTCTCAAGTTGAAAATGTAAAATTCCAATTAGAGGATGCAGGTGATGCAACAATCAAAAGCGCTGAAATAACAGTTAGTTTTCAATCAAGCGATACTAATCCGCCGGAAGTTTTAGAAGCAGTGGCTGAAACACCATACCTCGTTCATGTTTACTTTGATGAGGATATCGATTCGGATAACGCGCAAAACAAAGATAATTACAATGGCATAGGCGATATCCATACCGTTTGTTGGTATGAAGACAACGTAACGCTGCACCTTTCTAACCCGTTAACCTTAGGTGGAACTTTTAACTTAGATGTTAGAGGAGACGATAACGGTACCGGTGGGATTAAAGACAAGGACAATAATTACATTAGTGGCATGACAACTGTTAGCGGTGATGTGCCTTCTGTTGATTATCAAGGCGGGGCGATTTCTGGTCAGGATTGGTATGAAGTTCAGCCGGCAACGTTAACCCCTCTAGCAGGGGAGACGGTTTCAGTTGTGGTTTACCATAAAAACGCTTGTGGCTATTTGTCAGGAACTAACGCGGTAAACAGGACCGCAGTGCCTAGTGATTCAAGCGATGTAACTTTTGGCGGAACAGTTACCGGCATAGATGATGCAACGGTTGATATGGGTAGTGCTGAAGGAGCATTTCAATTTGTAATTCCAGTTGGCGCGCTCATTGGACAAACAGTAACCATAACGGTTGATGATGGAGCAATCAGCGGCGATTCTCCAACAATCACCGTTCAATAAAGGAGGGAGTATGTTTATCATTGGAATAATTGGAGTAGTTGCTTTAATTTTCGCTGTGTTTTTCATTTTTTTCCCCAACTTTATCGCTTACTTGGATGCAATGGGCAGAGAGGTAGTCATTGATATTTCAGCTACATTGCAAAGCCATCGCTTGGCTACAGGTATATTTTATTTTGTTGCGGGAATTTTTATGATTTATGTTGGATTTTTTTATCGGTGAGGAAGGTCAGCATTTTTTATTTCTCCCAGGATCAAGTTAATTAGTGCGCTACTGGCTTGTTTTCTTATTAAATCTCGACCGCCTTTAAGCGTGAGTTTTTTAGTTACTGTTTTTTTGTAACTCACAGATAAATAGATAGTGCCAACTTTTTGGCCTTTGGGTCCGGCAAAACCAACGATTGATGCTCCCATATCAGAGTTAAGCAGTCCCTTGACTCGTTTTGCCAAAAGAGACGCAACCTCATCGGACACACCTTGAGTTTTTCTTAATAGAGCAAAGGGTATTTTAAAGAACTTATTTTTAGACTCCAGCGAGTAAACAATAACTCCACCTTTGAAAAAATCAGAACTCCCCGAAACTTTTGTTAACAAATAAGACACATACCCTCCGGAGCAGCTTTCAGCCACAGATAGAGTAAGTTTCTTTTTTTGAAAAGTTTTCACCAGCTCTTTTATCTTATCCATATAGGCTATTGTACCAGATTGGTAAGTTTCTTGACAATAGCTAAATAAAGGGTTAAATTTAGAGGCAGTAGATATTATGAAAAATCACAAATTATAAATCGCAAACAATGTCCAATTACAAATTACTAAATGACCGAAACTGTTTGAGAGATTGGGTATTTGGTTATTGTAATTTGATGTTTGGAATTTGGAAATTTTGACAATAAATAAAATTATACCAGGAGGTGAATCATGCGTGAAAGAGTAGAAAAGACATTAGAGGAAGTTAGACCGATGCTGCAAGCCGATGGCGGAGACGTAGAGCTAGTAGACGTTAGCGATGACGGCATAGTTAAAGTTCGCTTGACTGGCGCTTGCGGCGGATGCCCAATGAGCACATATACTCTAAAGATGGGAATCGAGAAAAGATTAAAAGAAGCAATCCCCGAAATCAAAAGCGTTGAGCAAGTATAAAAGGGGTCAGGTCTTTCTTGTTTCACTTAAACTTATCTGTGTCTACGCGATGCAGGGTTAGTGAAGATAAATCTTAATTTGAGAGTGTTTAGTTAATGCCTGTTGCTCAATAAGGCATTTATTATTTGCTGAAATCATTTCCTGTTCATTTAAGACCACGCTATCAATTTTATAAGCACAAGTTCCTTTTTTCTTAGCAATGAAAGTTATTTCTATATTTTTGCCGTTTAGATTAAGACTTGTGTTTATCTGCCTTGTTGTAAAATTCCAGGGACCGAGTTTTGGCTCAATAACAAGATCACCCAAATTAGATTTAACGCCTAACACTTCTTCAAGTAACGTATAGATGTACCAACTTGCTGATCCGGTAAGATAAAGATACAACCCCTTGCCTTGTCCGTTAAAATATTCAGGAAGAGTAGGGTATATTTGCCCTTTTTCGTTTATTGCCATTTTATATATAGAGTTTATTACTTTGTGGCCTTCTTTGTTAAAGTTTGCTTTATAGAGAGCATGGCTGAGCATAACATTCATGTGGCTAAAGAACGCGCCGTTTTCTTTGTCGCCGTAGGCAAATCCAAACGCTCGTCCTAATTGGGTATAAAGTGATCCGAAATTACTATTGAGGCGGTATCCGCCCAAATGTTTATCGTATAAGCGCTTTTCGATTGTTTTATAAATTTTTCTTATTCGAGAAGTAGTCAATGCGCCGCTCATAATCGGAAAGACTCCTGAAGCGAGCATCATTCTTTTTGTGCTTTCAACTCTCTTGCCGGCATTGTCGTAATAGCCGTTAAAGGCAGTACCGAGCCACTCGTGTTTATTTAGCCAACTAAAAAGATGGTTTGCTTTTTTTTCTAGAGCAGATATCAATTTATCGACTTTTATTGTTGTTGTTGCGCCGCTTATAGTTTTTGTTTTTTCAAAGTACTTGTTTAATATTTTTTGTTTCGCTTTATAGTTATTGTAGTTAATTCTGCTGCTTATCAGGATGTCAATTTCCTTAAGTATTGTTAAGCTTTGCGTATTTAACTCTTTTAAAAAGAAACACAAATCAATTAGGTTATGAGCGTACATGAAAGTAAAAGCAACGCTTTCACCAAGATTTACCGCCATGTCCAAGCCGTCGTTCCAGTCGGCGTTTTCAAGTTTTATTATGTTATGGGTGCCGACGTTAAAGAATGAAACTAAATTTTGAATGAGAAGATGTTCTAGTATTGTTGCCTGATAAACTTCACCGTATTTTGTGCGCAGCAAATAATCTTCTTTGAAGTTTTCATCAATTTCAGTTGCGCGCTTTAATGAATGATCACGAAAAAACGGAAGTTCTTTTAAAAGAATATTGGTATCGCCAGTTCGATTCATATAAAGACGAGTTGTTAAATACGGCCATATGCCGTGATCCATCCATACTCTGTTTATGCGATTGCGGTCTGATAGAAATTTACCATCTTTTGTTATGATTGTTGCGTTTGACCCATCAATGCGGACGCCTTTAAAGCTGTTTACTATCAAATCTTTTGCTTTTTGGGGCTCAGTTAAAAGCAGAGTCAGTGCGTCTTGCCAAAGGTCGCGCCATCCGCGGCCGCCTTTTCCATAATCAAAATGCGGCAAGAATGAACAACCAAAAAGTTTGCGTAGGGTTGGTTGAAGTTTTACCCACTTCAGCCAACCGTCAAATTCTTTATTGTTAAAGTTGATTTGCAGTGAGGATAAGTAATTTTGCCAATATTTTTTAGTATCCGTTAAGCTATTTGCTATTTTTTCCGGCGTGCTAAGGCAATTGAAATATTTAGATATTTTTTGTTTATTATCTTCAATACCCATGATCAGCGAATAAGTGACGGTTTGTTTTGGTTTTAGAGTTTTTTTCTTAAATCTAAAGGCAGCACAGCTTTCTTTTCCGTTGAAAGATGTATTATTTTTTGTTATTGGTTTTAAGTTTTTTACTACAGCATCGGGTGCTAGTAAATTACCTGTGCCAAAGAATGAATCTAGGGTAGGGAATTGCCCTAGCGGGGCAATTGATTTTCCTTCAAATCCGAAACAGAAATAATTTGTTTTGTTTTCAATGTGCCCTGCTTCATCAAACACCATTGATGGTTTAAGAGTTATGCCATATTTGCTTAGGCAAAGGCGATTAAGCAGGGAGCTTACGTGGCGATGATCACGGATATTTTTTTCACTTCTTCCATAAAGAGGAATAAAAGATGTTGGTGTAAAGGTTATGGGTCTTTTACTTTTATTTGTGACGGCTATTTGCATTATTTCAACCCCGATATTGTGAGGTATGAAATTCAAAATATCGATAGTGAGCGTTTTTGTTTTTTTAGTTATTTTATGATAAATCATGCCGGCAGTTAGTTCATCGTCAGTTATTGAAGATGCTTGAATAATTTCTTTCGATGTTTTTAGAAAAAAATCTCTGCGGCACAAAAGATTACTGCGTAAATCTTCAATACTTGCCGGAGGGGTTAAAAAGTGATCGTTATCGCTTTTTATGTCACCAGCTAAATTAGGGCCAATTGCACTTAGCAGTTTCCCTTGGCTATCGGTAAGTGGAAAGTAAAGATTATATCGAGAAGGATTCTTTACCTTAAAAGTAGCGTAATTATCGATAAATTTATAAATTGGTTTCGTCATACCAATACATTCTACAACAAATTCCTTGTTTTTCATTAATATTTTTTCCTTAAAAAAATACTATGTTTATTAGGCCGGTATTGGTATAATTTATGGTATGAATCTCGTTGAGCCTCTTGCCCATAATGGAAAGAGGCAGCGGGAGTGTATTTATGGAGGTTTAATGGGATGAAAAAGACAGGGCTGATATTATTTGCCTTTTTTCTATTGTTTT
>JAAEQW010000119.1 GCA_024231025.1 Candidatus Omnitrophota bacterium | reverse complement strand
TTGCTGCCAATTCTTTTTTACCAAGTTGAGCAACAAAAAAAGTATCAACTATATTAAAAATAACAATAGAGAAAATACCAAAAACCATTGGCCCAGCTAAATGAAACAGTCGTTTGGCTACGCCGCCATTGGTTAAATCATTTTTATTTTGCATAACTCTTTGCCCTATAAATCGCCTTATCTCCAAAAGATTTTTTTATTTTTTCCATCGCCATGTGCACTCTTTCGCGTTTTTCATCGCCACCAAACCCTATTGAACCTTTAGGTCCCAATGAGGAAAACATATCTAGTTGCATATTTTCTGAAAAATTTGAAGCCTTAACCCCTAAAAGACGCACCCCTTTGGTGTGTTTAAGGTTGCGATATAGCTTTACTATCTGTTTAAAAATTACATCTGAGAAATTAGTAGCTTTACCGGTTGTTAAAGCCCGCGTAAGTGTAGAAAAATCACTAAAACGAATCTTTAAAGTAAGGGTCTTTGCTTTTAAGCTATCTGCGCGAAGTCGGCCGGATACCTTCTCCGACAACTGCATTAATATTCGCTCTTGGTCATCAACGCTTGCGCTGTCTTTGAGAAAAGTTATCTCATTGCTTATTGATTTTGCACCATCTTGAATCTGAACCGCTCTTTTGTCAACACCGTTGGCCAGCTGCCAAAAATTAATACCGTTTTTACCAAATAAACTTACCAGATATTTAACATCACTCTTGGCAAGTTGACCGATAGTTTTTATCCCAATGGAGTCAAAAATTTGAGCAGTTTTCTTACCGACTCCCCACATTTTACTAACATCCAAGGGGTGTAAAAAACTTAAGACATCTTCTTTTTTTACATACACATATCCATCGGGCTTGTCGATATCGGAGGCAATCTTTGCAACAAATTTACTAGGTGCAAGGCCAATTGAAGCGGTAAGATTTCTTTGTTTTTTTATTCTCTGTTTTAATTTATGAGCCGTTTGCTCACCTCCACCAAAAAGATGACAACTCGCACTTATATCAAGAAACGCTTCATCAATGCTAACCGGTTCAAATCTTGGCGTGAACTCATAAAATATTTCACAAATCTTACCAAATTCCTTGTAATATTTCTCAATATTCGGTGGTAAAAACACCGCATCCGGACAAAGCCGACAAGCCTTGGTAACTGGCATTGCAGAGCTAACGCCAAAACGACGCGCTTCATACGAACAAGTTGAAACAACACCTCTTCCCTTTTTAGGGTCGGCACCAATAATAACCGGCTTACCAACCAGCAATGGGTTATCCCGTTGTTCAACAGATGCAAAAAAAGCATCCATATCAATGTGAATAATAGACGTTTGCATAGTTTTATTTAGGAAGGGTAAAATAAAACGTAGTTCCCTTGCTGGGCTCTGACTCTACCCAAATCTTCCCATGATGAGCGAGGATTATCTTTTCGCATATCGCTAAGCTAAGTGTCGCGCCGTCTGTTTTAGGCTGATCACCCAATCTTTGGAAAGGAACAAACAACCTTTTAATATCGTCTTCTTTTATTCCAACACCTGAATCTTTGATTGACGCTTGAATATCGCTGCTGCAGGACTTCGTTACGATCTCGATTTCTCCCTGATCGGTAAAATATATGGCATTCTCTAAAATATCATTAATAACCCTATCTATTTTTAATCTATCGGCTTTTACTTCGGTGATGTTGTTATCTAAATTTAGCTTTATGTTTAGCCCTTTACCGACTGCCTTATCAATCATTACCTCGCGAATCTGTTCTATCATATTATTTATGTTGACCGACTCAATATGAAACACCGTTTTGCCTTCGTCAAGATTCTGCAAGCAAAAAGCGTCATTTATTAAATCAGTTAATTCCTCTGCCCCGCGATGCGCTAAATCCAGGCAATCTCTTTGTTTGTCGGTAAGAGGACCAACTAACTCATCGCGAACGATGTCGACACCTTCTTTAAGAGAAGTGACTGATCCTCCCATTCGATGATAAAGCATCGACACAAAACTTAATTTCATGACTATTCTATATGCTCCTTAACTATCTCAAGTAATTTTTCAGCATTGTATGGCTTAGCAATAAAATAGCTATCGCCTCTTTCTTTACCGCGTCGCTCATCCTCTTTAGTAAACAATGCCGTTAAAAATATTGTTGGTATATTTTTTGTTTCGGGGTCTTTCTTTAGGCAATCAACTGCCTCAACACCGGTCATCCCCGGCATCATGATATCCATAATTATCAAATCCGGTTTTTCCTTTTTTGCTAACTCCAGCCCTTCTTGACCGCTTTTAGCCTGGATAACCGTATAGCCGGCATGGGCCAGGCGCTTTTCCACTACAAACAAAACTTTATCTTCATCGTCTACTATCAGTATTTTTTTCTGCATGCACCCTCCATTTACTATAAAGAATTAAGTATTATTTTAATCGTAGCAGGTTTGTTTAGTGTAAAGAAATGCAGCTTGTTGGCACCATTTTTTATAAGATCGCGGCATTGCTTAATCGTATACTCAATGCCAACTTGACCCATCTCAAACGGCTTACCACTATAAAACTCCATCGCTTCTTCTATTTCTTTAGGAATAGTTGCCTTACAAATACTGGCAAATTGCTTTAATTTATTAAGATTAATTAACGGCAAAATTCCCGGTAAAACCGGCACATTAATACTATACTTTTGCATTCTGTCGCGTAATGCATAGAAATAATCGTTATTAAAAAACATTTGTGTTACAAGGAAATCAACCCCGGCATCAACCTTTTTTTTGGTATAACGCATATCTTGCTCCAACGATGATGATTCAATGTGACCTTCAGGGTAAACTGCTCCACCGATGCAAAAATTATCGCCATATTCTTTTTTAATGAAAGTGACCATATCACTCCCATAAGAAAGATCCTGAGTTGTAAAATCAAAATCAGGAATACCTTCCGGCGGATCACCACGCAAAGCCATAATGTTCTCTATACCTTGACTTTTATATTCATCCAAAAGAACTTTGATTTCATTTTTTTTGGCCCCAACACAAGTTAAATGAGGCATAATCTCCATATCTTTTTTAGCCAAAAGTATATTTACCGCCTCTTTCGTGCGCGCTTGTGTGCCGCCTCCGGCGCCATAAGTCATTGATGCATATAGCGGATTACACTCTTTTAGAATAGCAATTGATGCTTCTAGCTTGATTTTTCCGGAATCGGTTTTCGGAGGGAAAAATTCAAAAGATATCCCGCTACTTTTTTCCTTAAGAATTTGCGTTATCTTCACAGAAAATATTGTACTATAAGTATTAAAGAGGAGCAAGCTCAATGAATGAAGTAGGGTCAGGCCCCTGTGCCTGGCCGGTATAGAAAGTTTTCGATTATGCCGAAAGGAATCTGCGCCGCGGTGCTATGTTTAAAGAAGCTAAAGGATGCGGAGGTAGATTTTTGGGAATTTTTTTGCGGGGGATCTGTTTCTTTGAGGTACAATTTGCAGCTAGAGGCTTTCCTTTAGTGCGGGCGAAAAGATCGTTAGGATTAGCATTACGCTTAATAAGCTGGATTTGAATCCCCAGCCCCAAACAATTCCGAGCCGGAAAAGAAGACACACCAAGACCCATCCTATGGTTACCTTCCCCCTCAACTCTAATCGCCTGTCCAATCTTACCATAATCCACACCGCCAGAATTTTCTTCTGCCGGGGTAAATTGCAATTTTTGACCTTTTCCTAACTCTAAATTCCCCAAAGACTCTGTATGCCAAGAATATTCTGCCTCATCAACCGCTGATTCAAATCTAGACTCTAATTTATGGTAAACATGAATACCCTGCATTGCCCCTTCTCTGCCTTCTAACGCTCTGTAACTTGAAAACGTAATCCGTTTTATATTTCTATTCGCAGGCTGTGAACCCGAGAATAAATGATCTTTAAAAGCGACTGTAACCCCTCCTATCTTTCCAGAAGATAATTCTCTTAAGGCTTCAACTACGTCCTTTGTCCGTTTCGCCTTATCGTTACACAAATCATTACGCCAATCTAATTTGAGCGCAATCTCATGATAAATCACCATCAGGCTATCAGGAGAAAGTTCTTGGTTGCCCGCATCTTCCTGGGGATCTTGCGACATGCTTTTGGGGACGATATCATCTGGTGGCCTTTCTCCTAGTCTTAGTGCAGCTTCTTTTAACCTCTCTCTAAGCACTGAGGAATGCTTGAAAGGATCAACTGCACCTTGCTGGCGCTCTTCTTTGGTAGGATGATCTAGCTCTGGGAATAAGTTATGTTTTGATTCTTCTAGAAAAAAAAGACAACTATCTTCTTCGGCTAAAAATTCTCTATCCATGATTTTAGTACCAGTTAAAATCGCCTTTCCATGATCGGATAATCCAGTTCGAGTGTGCCCGTAAAACCTTCCTTTCTTATTGGACCAGACTAGGCAATCTTTCCTCATCATAAACGGGGTAGCTTGGGCATTCTTTAAGAGTTTCCCTCTAAGATAGTCTTCAATGGCATCTGGATCATCCGTTTGTAATTGTTTCGGAAGCCCTTGGGCGATCAATGCTGGGATCAATCCGGAAACGTCGAATAATTTCTTATCATAAGCTACCCTCTCAAGCTCACCGCTTTCGCGCAATGCTTCCACACTATAATGAAGCTCTTCTGCTGCTCCTTCAATCAGTGCAATCTCCCATTCAACCTTATCCTGCCACCACTTAGAAGTAATATTCTTAGCAGCCGCATAAGCCTCCTTAAAACGCAAACCCCGCGCCTCAGCTAAAGCTGCATCTCTACGGATATAATTTAATAATTCTTCCCTTTTTTCTGGATTCTCTATTTGCCTTGCCGCATCGAAAGCTTTTGTATAATTAGGACCTCCTAGACTATCTTCTCTCTTACGCCAATATTGCGCAACCTCCAGCCAAGGCATACCGCCAAAAAACGAAGGGCTAAGCTCTTCTTCAGCCATCTTGTCTTCGAAACGACTCCTCTTTTTATCATAGTGCGCAAGAACAAGTCCATCTCGCCCCGGATAAGAAACAACCACATTCCCTTTATATGTGTCTTCCTCAACCAAAAATCGTGCATCATCATGTGAATCATCCTCACCCCCAAGATTCAGTGAGGAACGATCAGGTTCTGACAAGATCTCATTTTCGAAAAAGTCACTGATGTATTCCAAAATGATTTGGGCCTCGTCTTGATTCATGCTGGATTGATCTGAGCCCTCGATAGATTGCAATGCTTCTGTCAGTGTCTCCATATACCCCAGCATACATAAATGTTCTACTATCCCTACTTTTTTATCCATTATATCTTCTGAATCTTCTCTTTTAATACCGCCTTTGTGAGGTGAATCATAATCACCTTTGGACGGCTGATAATATACAGGGCAGTTTGAAAGTATTACGGCTAAAAAGGGTATGATCGCATACATATCGTCTTCTTTTATCCTATTTTTGTCGTCTATGCAAAGATCTATCATTGTATCGGCAATATCTAAAAATCGCTGAGCATTATAATTTGTTTGCCCATAACCAATGCTGCCAAGTACCTTCATCAAATCATGCTCTTGATGACCTTCCATATGCTCAATATACGGAATAAGTTTTTCAATCATAAGCAGACGCATTCTCATCGGATACGAAGGATTATCATACCTATCAAGTAAATACTCATAAAGCCCATCTTTATTTTCTTCGCTAATTTTGCCTCGAGCAAGATCTATGTATTCTGTGCGTTTTTGGCGCGCATTCTCCACTGCATCAAAATCACCGTCATAATCACTAAATGGTCTTTCTATGATCGCGTCACGCAATCTCTTTGGTGAATTTACTTCACTTTCGATTAAAGAATCTATTATCTTGTACACCCTCTCATCCATGCGTTTTTCTTTATTATTATCATTGTCCAAAAAGGCAACCACATCTCTAACAGGAGAAGACTTTGTACACACATCAAAACGAATAATCGCATCTATAATTAATGGAAAGACCGGCTCTAAATCATCCTTATATTGCAACATTACCGCATCAATATAATCAAAAAACTCATTGGCTTCCCCTTCATCATACAGTTGAATTCCCTTCAATTCTTCCCGCACCAATTCTAATAAACCAGGTTCATCTCTAAAATCCTTAGTGTGTTCTAAAAAATAATCTTTATTAAATCTTTTTCCTTTATCTTCCTGGGGATCATGGGACATGCTCTTGGGAGCTGGTCTTTGGGGAGGGGTTTCGCTCAGTTGTAATGCGGCTTGGTCTAATTCTTCTATAAGCTCTGAGGAGTGTTTGAAAAAATCGATTACACCTTGTTGGCGTTCTTCTTTGGTGGGATGATCTAGGTGAGGGAAACGGATGTGTTTTGCTTCTTCCAGAAGAAGAAGCGCGCCGTATTTTTTCTTTACAACTTTTTCATCCATCGACTTGGCACCAACCAAGATTGCTCGTCCATTGACGGATAACCCAACTCGACCATGCCCATAGAACCTACCATCTTCTTTCTCAGACCAAACCAAATGGTCCATCTTCATTATAATCGGCTCAGTCTGAGCAATATATAAGAGCTCTTCTCGAAGATTTTTCTCAACACTACGCAAAATACTTCCTGTATCTAATGCTGTAGGGATCGGGCCATTAAAATAAGCAATGTCTAAAACATGGGGTTGATTTTGATCGTCAGTGAATTGACTAACCAAGTTTACAAGCCTTTCTAAAACTTTCATATCCACCCCACTCGCACGACCAAAAGGAATCAAAATCTCCGTTATATAATTAACAAATACCTCGGCTATCTGATCATAACTATATTCTGTTTGTTGGAAAACATCTGTATACTTATAATAGTACTGCCCAAAACTATTGCTCACAAATGGTGAAACCGCCCTAGAGATCTCTTTGAATCCATCAATGAGTTCTTGAGATAACTGCTGGCCACTCATCTCTTGACCTTGCAGCCCTTCACAAAAATCAGCCACTCTTTCAAGAGCCTCAGTAATCACAACCGGAACTAATCGAGAAACATCGAATAGTTCTTCACTATAAGCCATCCTCTTAAGTTCCAAACTACCACGCAGTTCTTGAACGCTTCGATGAATAGCATCCGCCTGATCTTGAAGCTTTTTGATCGCAGCCATTATCCTTTCCCGAAGTTCATTGTTGGTGATATTACTTGCGCTCGCCTTCCTGTAAGCCTCTCGAAAACGCAAAACCCTAGCTTCAGCCAAAGCCATCTGCGCAAAGATATGATTTATTGATTCTTGGTCTTTTTCTTCTCTTGCAATACGAAGATCTTCGGCATAATGTTGCACTTCTTCTCTTTTAACTATCTTATCTAAAAAACGCCCCTTTTCATTCCGATACTCCTCAAGGACAAGCTCTCTCTGATCCGAATGAGAAACAGCCACCTGCCCATCATATATATCCTGCTCAACTACAAACCGCAAATCATTATGCGCCACCTCATCCCCAAGATTCGGTGAGGAGTCGGAGTCGTCATTAGTTATTTTCTGCTTTCTTACTATTTCTACCCGGTTTAGAACCTTATACCAAATACTCTGCCCGTCTGCGCCCAGTGAATACGGACGCATAACCTCTCTCCAAATCTCTAAAACTTCATTTTCAACAGAAGTGGGCTCGCCAATACCTGCGGATTCTTTTTCTCGGGGAGAAGCTTCACTTCCATGATTACGATGGACTTCTCGCATCTCTCTAATAGATAAATCTATGGCGACTAATCGCTCGATTTGGCTCTTGTAAAATTCTTCTTGATTGGCAACATCTTTCTGAATCAATTCCCCTTTAGAATCAATTACAAACCCCTCTAATCTACCCGCAAAAAACGATGACCTATTAAAATAATTATTTTCGAAAGTTCCATCTTCACAAATATCAACAAAAATTATCACACGTCCCTGAAGATTCAATCTCCAGCGAAGGGCAATAGCCAATTCCTCACTTTTTCCATCACCAATTTTAGAAGAAAAAGAGAATGAAGAAGAAACCGTATCACCTTGTTCAGTATTTTGAAATTTCTTAAACATCTTCTGAAGTTCCTCTCCCAAGGTACGTCTAGAACCAAAACTAACTCTCCCACCGTTAAATCTACTTTCAAACCTTAATTTAACAATATCTGCCATCTCTGCACAACGAGAACTAATAAGCTGCTGCATTTTGACAGACACTTCGGCAGTATCATCATCAGAAAGAATTGGTGGAACTTTAGCGGTAACAATAGTGCCAAAACCACCATCACCGGCGGTCTTATTGGCTTTATTCGCTTGCTCATCACGGGTCGCTGCGCTCACCTGCGCTTGGACCCCGCCGGAATAGTAGCGGCGATTGATTTTTTTGCCGGTTGTCAGACGTTCGGATTTGATGAAATTGTAGACGCCTTTTTTATAGGCCTCGACGTATTGGTTGTAGATCTTTTCTTTGATTTGGGGGTCCGTGCCTTCGATGCCTTTAATTTTATTCTGATCAAAATATATTTTATCTAGGATATTTTTGTTTTTATCACGGGAGGACACAAGGCCCTCCCCTACGGATTGTCGTAGACGGCGCTTGAACCAGGTAGCAAGGATTAAGGCGTCGTAGATTTGGCGCAGATGAGCAAATTGGGCGCCGTGATTCACCTCTTCCTCAATTAAGGGGACGATGATTTCTTTTGCGATTTGGGCGGATAATTTGTTGATATGTTTTTTGATGGGCACGGCACGCCGTGCCCCTACGATGTTTTGTTTTTGGGCGACGTAGTCGCTCTCCATCATAACCTTGAACCTGCGTTCGCCTAAGAATGCGCCTTCTTCCTCTTCGTAGACAATCGCTTCCTCAGGAACGATCCAAACTTTGTTGAAGGTATCCATCGGAATATTTGTTGTTCCGTAAAGTTTTTTGGATTTTTCGTGAACCTTGGCCCAGAACTGTTTGCCGATTGCGCCTTGGGGGTAGGTTAAAGATGATGCTAGTTGCTTTAAGACGTAATCTTCGCCAAGCATGTCGCGCCCCATCAGGGTTTTGCTTAAAGCCTGCGGTATTATTCGATCCTTTTCATGGGGCGACAAATTAACCCATAGATCCTCTTCGGGAACCGTAAGACCCGTTAAAAAATACTCAAGAAGACGCCCGGTTTCTTCCTTAAGCTGACTATCAGAATAAGTTGTGTCACCTTCGTCAAGAATAAAGTCAAATTTAAAAGGATTATCGGGGTAGAATCTGATCCCCTTAAGTGTTGCCGGATAGAATTGATAACTTGTGTCAATCAGTTTAGTCGGCGCCGGCATATAAGGCAAAGCCGAGGCATAAGCATCGCTGTTTTTGGTTATATATACGGTAAATGTAGATAAGACAAAAGCCAAAAGAATGAATACTGATAAGGCTTTTAGGGAAAAAGTAGCTTTTTTGTTCTGTAAGAATAAGATCATGGAAATCCTTTTTTTAGTAGGTCCTATTGCAAAATAGCCCCAGCGCCTAAATGTAAACGCTTTCATTATGCAGATTATATAGATTTAACATATTTATAGGGAGAAAACAAGGGTATTTTGGGAATTTACCCGATATTTTTTAATGTTAATTGGCACCTAGCACAGATTAAATGAATTCTTGTACAGTAAAGCCTTCGCAAAGATAAATTTCACCTGCGGCTAATCTACCCTTTGCTCGTGTCTTGTTTTGTTTCTTCCAGAACCGCTTATCCAGCCCCAGCGAGGCTGGATTTCGCTCGGCTTCAAGCCTTCGCTCTTTTTGACTATCGTCAAAAAACCATGCCCGCTTACGGTTTTCAGACGTTCTTTTAGAAATCAAAACAAGCCACCCTTTGGCCTTTAGTCTATTGTCTATAATTAACTGGTACCTGGTGCGGATTTTTTAAATGCCCTACCCAAAGGAGTTAAAGTAAAATTGTTTGTAGCAGATTTATTAGATAGCCGGTGAAGATAATCCCAAGGGTTGTGATTGCGAAAAATATTGCAATAAGTTTTAGCTTCATTGCGCGGCGCAAGATAATCGCCTCAGGCAAGCTTAAAGCCGCGGTCGCCATCATAAAAGCCAGCGCCGTGCCTAAAGGAATACCCTTACGAAATAACGCAACCGCAATCGGAACGATTGCCGCACAACTGCCATACATCGGCACACCCAAAAGCGTCGCTAATGGCACCGAAAATGGGCCGGTTTTACTAATTACTCCCTGAATCGTTTCGCGCGGAATGTAATTATGGATAAACGCACCGATGCCCACGCCAACTATTATCCAAATCCAAATACGTTTGATTATCGCGATTGCCTCAGCAATACCAAAACGCAGGCGTATTAAAAAATTATTAAAAACTTGCTCTTCGTCTAATTTTATATCGCCAGTAAGGTCTTTCACGATATATTTCTCTAAACCCATTTTGCCTAGAATCAAACCAACAATTACACCAATAGTAATTCCGCTTATAATGTAGGCTATAGTTATTTTCCAACCAAAAAATCCAATCATCAACACAACTAAGTATTCATTAATTAATGGCGAAGTTATCAAAAACGAAAAAGTTACTCCAAGCGGAACCCCTCCCTTTAAAAAACTCAAAAATATTGGAATTGATGAACACGAGCAAAACGGTGTGACTGCCCCAAAAATGGAAGCAAATAGGTTAGCAAACCATTTTTTGTCTGCAAGCCATATTTTAACTCTTTGCTGAGGCAGAAAACTACGTAACACCCCGATAAAGGAAATCATTACAAAGAGAAGCAGAATTATTTTTATTGTGTCATAAACAAAAAAATGTACCGCCTCTCCTAGTCGGGTTGAAGCATCCAATCTTAGCAGTGAATAAACAAACCAATCGACAACTATTTGCAGCATGAGCTGTCGTCTTTCGAATCACTATCGCAACAACTTTGCTCTTTTGCTTTTTCTTCTAATTTTTTGTCGCATTTTGCGAAAAGACGAGAAAAAAATCCCTTAATCCCACAGCAACTCTTTTTTTCATCACACATATTGCACCTCCGATAAAATTGTAATTATTTAGGGTGATTCCCTAAATTTTATTGGCACTGAGGGTTCCGCCCCGAAGTGCCTCAATAAGATCCTTCGCCCCGCTCAGGATTAATTCGGCTAATCCCGAACTCCGTTCGGGAAAGTCTCATTAGATTATATATCACCGTTGTTAAAGGGTCAATAGGTTAACGGAGAGAGCGTTTTTTGAGAAAATCAGGGTCTATCTCTAAAGCCTTCTGCCATTGCCGACGGGCGTCTTCTTTTAAGCCTTGATCAAAATATGCCGCTCCTAGATTGCTGTAAGCATCGGGTAAATTAGGGTTAATTTTTATCGCTTTTTTATAATTATCGATTGCTTCATTTAAACGACCCTGCTTGCTGTCAATAAAGCCCAAATTACTATAACTATGGTAATTGCCTCTACCTGACTTTATAATCGTATCAAATTGCTGACGAGCTTTTAGGTAATCTTTTTTCTTAGCATAAGCTATTCCAAGATTATTGTAAGCCATGGTATAATTTTCCCGCAAAGCAATTGCTTGTTTAAATTCTGCGATCGCCTTATCGTATTCACCCGAGTAATTATAAGTGTTACCTAAAAGAACGTGTATCCGCGGGCTATGAGCACTCGCCTTCGCAGTTAATTGATAGAAATGAAGCGGTGATCGCCATTGAATATTACGCTCAAAAGTTAGTAATGAATAAAAAATTAAAATCGCAACAAAAATGCACTTTGCAGCTTCTTTTGAGACAATCTTATTATCAATAAGTTTCAGCCCAAAGCAGGCGATAAGAACAAAACCCCCCACACATGGCAAATACAGAAAGTGTTCTGCGGTAAATAAATACCCCTGCACTGATATCGGGATAATTTGGCTTCCCGGAAAAAGAGTCACAAAAAACCAACCAACCGCAAATGAATTTTCCCGAGAACTTCGCCATAATTTAACTATAAAAAAAATAATTAAAAACGTAAGCGCTACGGATAATATCGCATCACCGCTAAAAGGGGTGATAATTTCAGTTAAACGTTCACTATGTAAGTTCAATGGTAAAAACAACAAACCAATATAGACAATTAACACCCTAACCATTGTAAATGCTCTTAAAGTTAGCCCCGGTAAAACAGAAGAAAAATTTATAGAATTAATCCCCAAAGAATGGCGAAAAAAGGCATAAAACAAAATTATAATAATGAATGGCAAATATTGAAGGATTTTTTTTCTACTTGGCAAGTTAAAATCGTAAAGAATCAAAAGTGCCACCAAAACCACTGCCGATTCTTTAGATAATAGTCCAAAACTAAAGCAAGCTAAAGATAAAATATAAAAAATTAAATAACGACCGGTTGGAAAAATTGACTTTTTTTTAGAATATAAAATATAGAAAATAAATGCAGCTAAAATAAAAAAGGCAGCTAATAGCCCGCACCTTCCGGAAATATAAGTTACTTGTTCAGTTTGGATAGGATGAACCAAAAACAATAAACTGGCGATCATCGCTACTGCCCTTTTTTTCAACACAAGTTGTAAAAGAGCATAAATAAGCAAAGCATTGAGAATATGAATAATTATATTAACTAAATGATACCCTGCTGAGTTTAAACCCCACAACGAGTATTCCAAAAGGTGAGAAAAGATACTTAAAGGACGGTAATAGGTATTATTGCCGCTGTAGGAAGAAGTAAAAATACCCTTCCAATACTGGAAATTTTTAATCAAAGGATTGTTGACAATTAATGCCCCGTCATCCCAAATAAAAGAATTTCCTACCGCATTAGCATATACAAGAAGTCCAACGGCTATCAGAAGAAAAACAAATATCCAGTGCTTCATTCAGGAATACCTTGGCCCAGGCCAAGATTAATTTCACTTCCATTGTCATCTATAAGAACATTTTCTTCGCTAATTTTTATAATTCTGCACCCATCGATTAACTCCCCCTCTGAAACAACATAATCATTAAACACCGCAACCGGACTTTTCTCGTCCCAAATAATTCCTACCAGAATTTGCAAATCACTACTTCCACCAGAAGAAGATCTTATTTGTGACGGAATAAACGGATCCTTGCGACCAACATATTTCATGAGAGATTCATTTCTTAAGAGAGCTGCCTTTTCCCCTTCTTCGCCTATTTGTTCCTGAGGACTATCGCTACCCCTTGATTGATTAATAAAGGGCTTTGCCGCCTCTTGCAATGACGATGAGCCACCTTTAGTATTGCCAAACATGATAATTATCAAAATTATAACCGCACCAATCAATCCTGCAAACTTAAACTGCTGATCTTTTGGTATGCCTTTAAGGTTCAATTGACTAATGACTCTTTTTTTTACTGTATCAAAAAATTTATTCATACTAGTTAATACCTTGATTTATTTCATCAACATAAAACTTCAAAACAAACAAAACCTTAAGACCAGACCCCTGGTTTCTTTTTGTTATACCCAACTGCTCTATTTGAAAAATCTTACTATCTTCGTTCAAAGCAAGAAATAAACGCAATAAAGATGGATAGGTGCTTTTTAACTCCAATCTTACTGTTTCTTCTCTTATTCTGTCTATCGCCTCATTTTCTGCATCAGCGGTCGATACTGCAATCGGTCGTAAAACAATCAATTCATTGTTAGTATCTTTAACTATTTGCGAAATAACTTTCAAAAACTGAGTTACTTGGCCCGGTTTTAAAAATTTTGTGCTAATCTGATCCATCTCTTTTTGTAATTTTTGGGATCGCTTCTTCATTATAAGCAATTGCCTCTGGTGCTTTTCTTCTCGTTCCGAAAGTGCCCTAACCCCAGAGGTATATTGAGTGCGAATAGACATTAACGCTTGAAAATGAGGAACAACAAAAAACTTAAAACTTATTAAAATACATAGCAATAAAAAAACTATCCCAACTATTTCGCTTTTTTTAAATTTCATTGCTGAGTCTCACTTTTTTGCTCTTTATCGGCTAAAAAACAACTCATCGTAAAAATCACTTTCGAGCTGCTAGCACCACTGCGATTTTCCACAACATTTAATTTAACACCATTAAAATACTTAGAACAACGCAGCAAGCTAATATACTTATAGAGTTCATCCTGAGAAAAGGATTCACCTTTAATAATAATTTTATTTTCATTCTGGACTTTAATCTCATTGAGCCAAACCGAATGAGGAATCAAATTAGCTAAATCATCTAAAATCTCTGCCCAAGATATATTAGATAGTTGATTAATAAATTCTTGTTTTTGCCTTATGTCTTTTTGAAAATAATTACTTCGATTGTTAATTTCTTTGGCGGTTGAAAAAATTCCTGAAGAGCTTTTTAATTTCTGACTAATTATTTCAGTTTTTTTCTGATAGATTTTAACCCAGCCAGATAGCAGCAAGCTTAGTGCAAACCACAAAAATAAAGTGGCCGATATAACACAAAAAGATAAGGTAACATTTCTTTTTATCAAGTCGCGTTTGATCTTTTCTCGAGGAACTAAATTAATATCTTGAGACTGCACACAACCCAATTTTCTTAAAGCTACGCCGAAAGCAGAAGCCTTAGCGCAACCGGAACCACCATCGTTTTGTTGGGAAAGTAAATTAATCTTGCCCACTTCTACATTTGTTCCTATCGATTGAGAAAGACCATCACACTGTTGTTGATGCTCATCGCTATCGCTAAAAATAATAATCTTCTCTAAATTGTCACCGGGAAATTGCCCATCCCAATAAGCTTTTACCATTTTAAGTTGATGGTCAAATGTTTGCGGTTTAACGTCTTCACTATTATGAGAAAAACAATAAACGCCACCTTTAAGAATATTAAAATCTATACGCGAAGCGCTAATCAATACAACCATTAGGGTTCTTTTAGAATAAAATTCTTTATCTTCATACAAAAGAGCCCGCAAAACAGAGAAAGAATTTATCTCGATCGTCTTTAAATCCAATTCGGCGTTTTCAGAAGCATCAACAATCGTAGTTGCTGTTTTCTTTTTTATCGCAACTAAATACACCTTGTCGTCAGAAATACGAGAATAATCAATTATTGAATTATCCACCCCTAAAAGAACATATTTATTTACTTCCCCTTTTAGGGCTTCAATAATTTCAATTTCAGGCATTTGCGGCAAATCGATGACTCGGGTAATTGCTCCTTTGCCGGCAATAGACACACTCACCTTGCTTGGTTTAACCCCTATTTCAGAGTGAAATTTCTTCAAAACGCTGGCTAATACTTGCGGCTTAGAAATTAAGCCACGCTTAATAACACCTGCATCTAGCTTAACGTTTTGGCAAGAAATAAGTTTAACTTTTTCATTTTCCCGCAAAGAGAGGTAAACAAAAGAAATTAAACCTTCTTCTAAATAGATCCCTAATGAATTTTGTGCTTTTCTCATTTATCTTTTTTGATATAACCTTTTTACTTTCAAAAGTTTTAAATTTTACGCTATGGTTCTACGCTTTTCGCTTTTAGTTCTAAATTTTATTGCTACTCCCAGGTATTTATTGTTACGGTATGAGGAGCTGATGCCCCACTTAAAGTAAAGTCAACCGTAATCGTACGAGAAAATCCATCAACTGTACCAACTGAAACAATCTCATCCCCGTCAACTGTAACATTATATGTGTTTCCTGATCCAGATGGAAACACTACATCCCCCGAACTCCCACTATATTCATCATCTTGCCTTAACTCATAAATTCCAGTCTCAACTCCGGCATCAGCTATAAACTCAGCTTGCAACCCCCGAATATGATTAGTTACTATTTGATAGTCAATAGTCGCAATATCTAAAAACGCAACCACCAGCAACGCCATAAACACCATTGAAAACAGCGCCAAAACTAACGCAATTCCCTTCTTCATTGCACTGAATAGGTCATCACAACAATAATTAACCTACCCAAATCTACTATTAAGTCATTTTTCATGATCTATTCGCAATTCTGAAATCTAAACTAACAAATGGCTCATCTTCCCTATAAGCAGCCGAATAATCATCGACTGCGTTATCATTATCTGCATCAAACCAAACAGTAACATTTAAATTCTTAATATCTGCAGCCTGGTTATCCGTAACCGTATATTTATAAGATGCAAAAGGAGAAGCAAACGCAGTTGCGCTCTCACTGGAATCAGTATTGTCAAAATCATAATCAGAATCAAAAATAGTTCGCCGTAAGCTCCCCGCCTTCTCCTGAGCTAGAAATGTTGCCTGCGTTAAACGTTCCAATCGCCTCGTTACCCGCATTCCTTGAGGCATAAGTTGCATCATCGGAATTAAAGCAACTGTCATAATAATTATCGTCATCAATATCTCTAATAACGTAAATGCCTTTTGATTGTATTTACCCTTAACCATCACAGAATTAATATCCACCATCTGATTAATCCTCTTCTAGTTTTACTCTTCCTGTCTGCTTCTTAACCGCAATATCATATTCATGGCTACCGAGAACATAGGTAAAATTTCTATTGTTTGTTGATTCTCCTGTTATCTTAAAGACGACACTGCGGTCTCCGCTTACCACAACATCATCAGAGATAGCCTTAACCACACCAACATCGCTCCATCCGTCAATCTGGATACGATATTCATTGTAGTCACTGCTACCATTGACCTTAAAGAATTTGACTCGATGTTTAACACCAGTAGTAATTGCAAGCCTTCGCGCATAGCGCATATCTGAAGCAATTTGATGGGCTACAGTATAAACAGTAAATCTCTCAAACAGAGCCCCACCGCCACCCCGGGGAATTACTACTGCGGCTAAAATAGCCATTAGAACTATAACCAGAAGTATTTCAATAAGGGTAAAGGCTGATATTAAAAGTCTGCTTTTGTTCATCTCCAATTCTATTATGGAGTATGGTCATGAGTAGTCGTTCCGGTATCGTGAACACGATTAGTTGTGCCATTCATCTGATAGGTTTCACTGGTTGTAACCGGACAAACCGGCACACCATCAGGAAAATAATCATATGATGTAGTAGGAATCATCTGAGTTAGAGCTGCAGCCGGCCAGCTTCCGGTGTCAAAATAATAACGTTCAAGTTGCGTGTTAATATTGGCAACATTAGCATCGCAAGCATTCTGCTTGGCTGTTGTCTGAGTAGTTGTAAGCCTGGGAACGATGATTGCCGCTAAAATGGCAATAACAACAATAACAAAAAGAATTTCAATTAATGTAAAACCTTTACGCTCCATGATACCTCCTTTTTTAGTCGTAAGTCGTAAGGATTAAAGCAAGCCCGGAAAGAAACCTTTTATAGGTCTTATTTAACACTTATAACTTATAACTTAAAACTTAAAATATAAAACTCAAAACTATTATACACTATATATTACTTTTGTACCATATTAGAAATCAAATCAAACATTGGTAAATATATTGCCAAAGCAATAAATCCAATAGCTAAAGCTAAAAGAAAAGTTAACAGCGGCTCCAGGCGAACTACTAGCTTACCAATCATCGCATCGGCATCACGCTCTAGGAAGTCGGCAGTCTTATTTAACATCGCTGAAAGCTGCCCTGACTCCTCCCCTGCGGCAACCATCTGCACAACCATTGGAGGAAATAATTCTTCTTTTAAAAGAGTGTCACCAATTTTGGCACCTTTTCTGACCTCTCGATTAATTTTATCAATAGATTGAGTCATAATCTTGCTATCTGAAGCCTGGCGGATAACATCCAACGCCTGCACTACATTAATTCCACTGGCAGTGAGCAATCCCAAAGTACGAACAAACCGAGAAACCAAAACTTTTTGGTTTAATTCTCCAAAAATAGGAATTTTTAATTTAATTTTATCAATCGCTAATTGCCCCTGATCAGATTTTTTTGCAGCCTTGCATCCACTAATTATCAAAACCGTTGTCAACAACAATGCCCACCAATAATGCCTTATTAGAATGCTTAACCCGATAAGAATTTGAGTTGGCATTGGCAATGTTAGCCCCATTGTGCGATAAGTTTTGGCAAATACCGGAACAATAAATACAACTAAAAATGTAACAACCACCGCCGCAACAACGGCAACAATCACCGGATAAGAAAAAGCTTTAATCAAATCTCTTCTCAATTTACTTTCTTTGTTTAAATATTCAGAAATTTTCCCTAGAACTTTATCAATAATTCCACCAGTTTCTCCAGCTTTAACCAAACTAACATAAAGGTTGGAAAATACTTTTGGATATCTCAAAAGAGCACTGGAAAAAGAATTGCCTCCTTCTATTTCTTTAGTCAACTCGCTGAGAACTTTTTTTAAAACCTTATTTTCACTTTGTTGACCAATCGTACGCAAACACCTTATTATCGGTAGTCCCGCGCCAACCATCACTGATAATTGTTCGGTAAAAACGCTTATCTCATTGATTCTTATCCGACCAACATTGCGCTGTTTAGCTTGAAGCTTTATGTTAGTAAGGTAAAAACCCTGTTGGCGCACTTTACTGCTAGCAGCATTAGCATCTTCGGCTTCAACTACTCCCCTATACCCTCTTCCTTGTTTATCGCGAGCTAAATATTCAAATTTTGCCATAGCTTTACCCTATATAAACCAATCTTCTAATTTCATCAACTGTAGAAACTTTATCTATAATTTTTTGCAACCCATTTTCTCGTAAGGTTCGCATTCCTTCGCGACGAGCAATTTCGGTAATTTCAGTTTTCGACCGCCGGTCCATAATTAGTTTTCTTATTTCATCGCTCATCTCCATAATCTCAAATATTCCAGTGCGTCCTTTAAACCCGGTATGATAACAAAAATCACACCCTTTTCCTCGAGCCAACTTAAGCCCTTTAGTATCAACCCCTTCCTTTTGCAAGAATTCAAGCTCCTTACCGCTTGGAACATACTCTTCCTTGCATTCTTTACAGATAACTCGGCAAAGCCTTTGAGCCAAAACACCAATCAGCGTAGAAGACACAAGAAAAGGTTCAACACCAATATCAATTAATCGAGTTACAGCGCTTGCAGCATCATTGGTATGCAAAGTGCTTAACATTAAATGTCCGGTCATCGCAGCCTGAACAGCAACTTCCACTGTTTCTCTGTCGCGAATTTCTCCTACCATTATTGTATCGGGATCTTGACGTAAAATTGTTCGAAGTCCGGTGGCAAAACTTATTTTTGCACCAGGATCAACTTGTATTTGAGTAATTCCATCTAAGTGATATTCTACCGGCTCTTCAATTGTAATAATATTGGTAGTTTTAGAATCAAGTATATTAAGCACCGCATAAAGAGTGGAGCTTTTTCCCGATCCTGTGGGTCCGGTAACTAGAATCATTCCGTAAGGTTTCTCGATTAAATTGCTAAACACTTTAACATCACGAGAATCTAGTCCTAATTTTTCTAAATTTAGCATTAGCGAGTTTTTATCTAAAATACGCATTACCACGTTCTCGCCGTTAACCGTAAGTACCGTGGAAATCCTAATATCATATTTACGTTCCTCTTTATCAACAATTATATGCCCGTCTTGGGGCATACGACTCTCGGTAATATCCATATTAGCTAAAACTTTAACTCGAGAAATAAGTGCCGCTTCAATATGTTTAGGAATATTCATTATATCGTGAAGAACACCATCAATACGATAACGAACAATCATTTCGGGAAATTGCGGATCCAAATGAATATCACTCGCCCCAGAGCTAACCGCCCCCTCTATAATATCATCCAGTAATCGAACTACCGGCACGTTCTCCATTAAGCCAAGTTCTTCTTGTGAATTTTCCGCACCGGCTTCTTCAGCTTCTTTAAACTTTTCAAAACGCATGTCAATTAGCGTCTGTTTACTTGAATCTTCCGCGCGAAAATAACGGGTAATCGCTGCATCGATTTCTTTTGCACTCGCCACTAATGGCTTAATTTTAAACCCGGTTATGAGATGGAACTCCTCAATTACCGGTAAATCCCAAGGAGCAGCAAAAGCTACTTCTAGATTATTCCCATCCGCTTTAACTGGAACGGCTTTATGGCGCAAGGCAAGATCCCGAGATACAAGGTTAACCACTTGAGAATTTAAATCTTTCTGAGATAACTTGATGTATGACAAATCCAACTGCTGAGCCAAGCTTTGTGCTAAATCCTCCTCACCAACAAAACCCTTACTCAATAAAACTTGAGTCAGCGCAATTCCGCTCAATTTATGCTCCCCTTTTGCCTGGTCGAGCTGGTTTTCAGTGATAACTTTATTCTCGAGCAAAATTTTTACAATATCTTCGTCATTCATTAAAAAAGATTCCTATTAACAATTTTATGCTATAGAAGATAAGCCACCACATCTTCTAACTGCTGCAGATTAACCGGCTTACCTAAAGTTAAAATAACTTTATTTTTTATATACTCTTTCACTTGTTCAGTTTTAATTTCATACCCCGACATAATTAAGATCGGTATATCCTTTGTTCGCTTATTCTCTTTAAGCCGACCAATAACTTCATATCCGTTTAACTGAGGCATCCTTATGTCAAGAATTAGTAAATCGGGCACCTTATCGCTGATAATACTTAAAGCTTCTTCCCCGTTATTTGCAGAAACAACATTGCTATAGCCCCACCTTTCCAACATTTTTCCCATAGTTTTAACAATTGTTGGCTCATCATCAACAATCATTATTCTCTTATTAAGCCTGGTTTTTAGCTCATCGATTTTTTTGCTGCTAGCAGCTTCCACTAAGCTACGCTTATCATTACCATCTCCAGGAAAAGCGGCAAATCCATAAGAAAAGTTCATGCCCTTTTCTCCGGAAACTTCAAAAAGAGTATCTTTAATCACCCGCTTAAATTTTTCAGCTACGGCTGCTGCATCTTGTTGAAAAGTATCAGCTAAAAACACAATTTCTTTTTCTTTAGTAAAAATCGGAGTTTCTCGGCCCTTCATTGCCTCTTCTAAAGCTTGTAGTGTCCGCTGGAACAAATTTTCAGCCCTTTCACTCCCTAAAGATTCTTCTAATTTAGAATACTCGTAAAAACTGTAAACAAACAAAGCAAAATCGCGATGTACCCTTCTGGCCCAACCTATTCTTTGAGTAATAATATCTTCTAAAATCTGATCCAAACTATAGTGTGGCAAATTGAAAATAAATTTACTCCCTTTTCCATACTCACTCTCCACCCTGATTGTTCCTTTGTGCATGTTAATAATTCCTTTAACTACAGAAAGACCCAATCCTGTGCCTTTTTCGCCTGCACCAGCAACGCGTTCAAATTGCTGAAACTTGCTAAACACCTTATGAAGATTTTCTTTGGAGATACCGATGCCAGTGTCAGCCACGATACACTCCACTTCATCAGCGCGCTCTTGAATGAAAATATCTATTCCGCCTCGCTTAACAAACTTCATCGAATTGCTAATAAGATTGGTGAATACTTGAGTTATCTTATCGCTATCGGCATAAACTTTGATATTCTCTGAACTCAGATGTAAATTGATCGACATACATTTATCCTTCATCTTTGGCTCAAAAAAATTGACAATTTCTTTAGTCAATGTTGAAAGATTGATTAATCTGATCCTTAATTCTACATTTCCTGATTCAATTTTGGAGATATCTAAGAGATCATTAACAATTCGCTCCAGACGCTCTATGTTTTTATGGATAACTGAAAGCATTTGGTTTTGTTTAGGGGTAGTATCTCCAAAAACTTTGTCTAAAACCAAACTCACCCCTTCCTTGATTGTTGCTAAAGGAGTTCGCAGTTCATGCGATACTACCGAAACAAAATCTGTCTTTAGGCTTTCGATATGTTTTTCATAAGTAATATCACGTAAAGTAATTAAAACACCGATTATTTCCTGCTGACTATTTTTTACCGGAAAAACACCGCAACACAGCAGGAGGTTTTTTTCTCCGGGAACAATAATTTCTTTTATTACCATTTCTTTTCTGATTTTACAATCTTCAATTGCTTTGTCTAAATTAGTGACTTCTAATTTATCGGCCAAAGACTTCTGGCAATCATTTTCATTTATCTCCAGCATTACTTTAGCTTTGGGGTTTAACGTTCGTATTTCCCCTTGATTATCGAACATGATAATACCCTCAACCATATTGGAAATTATACTCTCACTGTACAAATTAGCCTGCACAATATTATGCTGATTCGTTTTAATTGTCTTAATCATTTGACTGAATGAATCTGCTAATTCTTCGATCTCATCTCCGGTTTCAATTTGGACACTTGAGTTCCAATCACCATCTTGAATCTTTTGGGAAAATTCGCAAAGTTTCTTTAAGGGACGTACATATAATCCACTAAAAATAAATCCCGTAGGGATCAATGCCAACATTAAAAAAATGCTTAAGAATACAGCCTTAACAACCATATCATCTAATGGGTTAAGAACCTCGCTTAAATCCTGAACAACAAAAATCAACCAATTTGCGTCATTTTCCCATAAATAAGGGTGATTAACTCCAGCGCTTGCAGCCAATATTTTTTCACCGTATACCGAAGAGTCGTTAATTATTTTCCAGGGAACTTTTTCCCATGATTCTAAATCTTTTGCATCTAAAAACTGTAGACCGATCTTTTCAAAATCAGGATGCCATAAAATTCTTCCCTGGTTATCGGTTAAAAGAACATGACCACTAAGACCGCTGCGAAAATCACCAAGGAAACTCAATTGATCTAATGTTTTCTTAGACAATCGACCACTACCAAACTCTCCGACACCAACACCATGATTGTCGATTTCTTTCTTTACTGATAACGCCAGAACACGAGCTACTTTAATGTAGCTCTCTGACTCGCTGTTAACGATCATCCGATAGCCGAAAGTATACCTTACACCAATACCGACACCAATAACAACCAGTGCGGTAATGCAAATAAAAAAAGTGATTTTTCTTCGAATTTTTGACTTATTTTTTGTGTTTTTACCCATTATTCACCGGTTAATTCTTTTATTTTTTCCAGTAATTGCTGAGAATCAAATGGTTTTCGCATAAAATAATCGGCGCCTTGGTCGAGGCATCTTTCTTCGGTGTCTTTTTTCCCTGAAGCGGTGAGTATAATGATCGGAATATCCTTAGTTGAAGGATCGCTTTTTAACGCAGTGCAAACTTGATGTCCATCTAGTTTGGGCATTACGATGTCCAGCAATACTATACTAGGAAGTTCTTGTTGAACTTTTTTAACCCCTTCTTCTCCGTCGGAAACAACAAACACCTCATAACCACTACTCTCAAGCCGAGCCTGAGTCATCATTGCCAAATCACACTCATCTTCAATAACAACAACTTTTTTCTTACTCATATATACCTCCTAGTACAGTCATAAGTCGTAAGTATTAAGCCTGCCTGCCGACAGGCAGGTATTAAGTTCCGAACTCTGGAAAAAACTTCTTCGCCCCGAAGTGCCTTAATATCTTAGCTAGCCAAAGCTCTTTGAATTTTTTCTAATAATTGATCCGATCGAAACGGTTTTACAATATAATCAACAGCCTGAGCCTCTTTTATTGCCAGCATAATATCGTTTTGGTCACCTTTAGCGGTAATCATTACAATAGGAATAGCTTTAGTTTCTTCGTCAGCTTTTAATCTACGACCAGTTTCAATCCCATCAATTCCAGGCATAGAAATGTCTAGAAGAATTAAATCAGGATTTTCCGGCTTAACCATTTCCAATGCTTCTTCCCCGCTTTCGGCTATTGCAACATCATAATTATTAGCTTCCAAACGCGAAGCAACTATTTCGGTAATATCCGCACTATCATCAACGATTAAAATTTTAGCCATTTTTCTCTCCTTTCTCTATAACATAAGGTACACAAGTTTTTTAACCTGCTCTATATCAAAAGGCTTTGTTAAAGTGCATATCGCCTTTTCTTTCATGTGTTCCTCGATTTTTTCTATCTCAACAGTATAACCCGACATAATCAAAATCGGCAAATCTTTGGTTCTATTGTCCTCTTTGAGCCGACCAACAACTTCGTACCCACTTATGTCAGGCATTTTCATATCCAGAATCATCAAATCAACTTCTCCGACTTGCGCCTTAGCCAACGCATCCTCGCCATTAGAAGCTAAAATAACATTTTTATAACCAAGCGCCTGAAGCGTGCTCTCTAAAGCTTTTGCAACTTTCGGCTCATCGTCAAGAATTAGTATTCGCTTAGCTAACCTTTGTTCTTTCTCTTTGGTCAAATTAGTATACGCTTTGGATAATAATTGCTCAATATTGCGCCCCTCTTGAGGATATAAAGCCTGCCCCCAAAGAAAATTTAATTCAAACTCACTATTAATCTCAGAAATCACTTCTTTAACCGCCTGCCTAAATTTTAATTTCATCGCCGAAACAGTTTGCCGGCTTAGTCCAGCTAAAATAATAATTTCGTTTCCGGCTCCTTTATCCACTAACTCTCCCTCATTGGCTACACCGGTTACAGCATCTAATATTTTAAACAACCACTGTTGGACTTTCTCTTCGCCAAAAACTTTTTCTGCTTCAGACAAATTATCAATCCTAACGATAAAAACCACTAGTTCTTCGTAAGTCTCCTTAAGTAGGTTGACAATGTATTTTATGCTATCTTGTAAAACCAATTTCACATTATATTTTGGAAGAGTAAAAGTAAATGTTGTTCCTTCACCAAGAGTACTTGCAACCTGCATTCTTCCACCATGAAGTTTAACTATTGATTTAGAAATAGCCATGCCTAATCCAGTACCCTTTTGTCCCGATTGAGAATGCTTGCCGAATTGGCGAAACTTGTCGAAAATATAAGGCAAATCCTCTGGTGAGATGCCCTTTCCTTTGTCAGCTATTGAGCAGGTAACATACTCTTCTCCATCAACAACTTTAATTTCTATATCACCTTTTTCGGTAAATTTAATCGCATTATTTATAACGTTGTTAAACACTTCCATAATTTTGTCTTTATCAACGTACGTTTCAATTAATCCGTCCGGAGAAAAAACTCGTACCCCTAAACCTTTCTTTTGAGCTGAAGGAACGAAAGAAGCGGCAATAACATCAATCAATCCAACAATATCCGTATTCTCCCGCTGCAACTCTAGTTTTCCTGCTTCGACCTTAGCAACATCTAAAAGGTTATCTACAATTTTTCCTAAATGATCGGTGTTTCTTAAACATAGAGATAAAAACGATCTCTGTTTTTCGCTAATCGAGCCTTGAATCCCGTCTAAAATCTGTGAAACTGATTCTCGTATTGCGGTTAATGGGGTGCGTAGCTCATGAGAAACCATACTGATAAACTCATTTTTTACTTTGTCTTTTTCCTTTTCGACGGTATTATCTCGAATCGAAACTAATTTGGCATTATCGCCTTGCCACTCTATCCCCACAGCATGCATCTCTACAGAAATAATATTCTGACCACCATGGATAATTTGCTCTTCTGCTTTTTCGCCTTCACTTACAGTAAAGGGAAATAATTTACCTAATAAATCTTCTTTTTCTCGATCCAACAACCTCAAAGCTACAGGATTAATCAATTTAACAGCGCCATTATTGTCAACAATAACCATCCCGTCAAGACTGTTATTCACAATTAAAGCTAGCCCTTCTTCGCTTCTGCGCAAGAATTCATCGGCTTCAAGTCTTCCTGCAATTTTCCCTAACCTCTCAACCATACTACTCAGTAATTGTTGCTCTTCTTTTAGAAACACCCCTTGCCCCTTATTGCTTTGCGTTTCTTCGCAATAAACCTCAATAATGCCGCAATTATCACCAAAAATACTTATGTTTGCTGTTTGCTTATAGGGAGTTTGCTTAAAATTCTGGCTCTTAAACTCATTATCTTTAAAAATTATTCTCGCATAGGTTTTTTGCGGATATTGATAAGCAGAAGGAAGCAGATCCGCTAGCCCTTTAAGCATTGCATCAAAATTATCTTTTGATTTATCTACCAATTGCGAAAATTCATGAAAGCATCTTAATTCTTTTATGCGTTCAACTCTTTGTAATTCAATTTGCTTACGTTCGGTAACATCACGCATAACACCAATACTGCCAAGAAACTTCTTATTCTTACTGGAAACCTCTCTGCTCCATTTTCCTGAAGAATAAACCTCGCAACATCTATATTCTTCTTCATCAGACTCACCTTTTACGACAACCCTAACTTCAAGCCCCTTAGTTATTCTATCTTTAGTTCTGCGTTCATCGAAAAGTCCCGGCGAACCATCATTACCAGTTACCTTGCCACTATATGTAGGTAACACATTTTCACGACTGACTCGGGCAAAATCCTCGGGATGAAGAATTTCCTTAAAATGTTTGCCGATTAACTCTTCTGAAGTGTATCCGAATAATTGTACTCCTTCACTTAGAAAAACAAAATACCCTTGATCGTTTATTTCATAAATAATGTCAGGAAAAGTCTTAACAACAACGTCGTAGCGATCCATAATCGCACTTAATTCTTGGTGATTAACTCCTAAATCACCTACATCACTACTTACTTTTGCTTTTTTATTAAATTTAAACATAAGGCATTATATCTTCTGCGCCAACTAATAACAAGGTATTAAGATTGCCTCACTCTCATTAGATGGGGAATTTCCTTTTAAATTCATCTATTGGATGAGAATAATTACCGACACCCTTATATTTTTTTGTATAAATTGCTTTTGCAGGACACCGATTATAACAAGCCCAGCACCCAAAGCACTTACTTTCGTTAAATTCGGGAAAATCATTAAACTCTATTGCATGATACGGACAAACTTTGGCACATATGCCGCAATTGGTGCAAATCGCACAATCCACATACTTTTGCCCCATCATTTTTTTAGTAAATTTTCTTGCCGGAAGAGGAAGCATTTTACACAACAAGCTAAGCTTAATTCTTCTTTCTCTTACCGGTTCGTTGTTTAACAATTGCCCAACGATTGAGCCTAATTCAACAATAAAACTGCGGAATTTATTCATTTCTTTCGTATTGGGTGAATTTTTAAAACCCAACTTAACAGCAATCATTGGCGGATAATTGTCAGGAGTATGAAGTGAATGTCCAGCGACTACCCTAAAGTCTTTTTCGCTACTTAATTTTTCTAGGATTTTTAAAGTTTTACCGCTTATTGAACCGTAGGTATTAAAAACAAAACACGGCTTATTATTTTGCGAAGAAAAAGTATTAATGAAGTCACAAACAAGTTGAGACACTCCAAGAGCATCACAAAACGTAGCCAACCCCACAATACAATAAGAACTAAAATCAGGAATTTCACCACACCTTATATCAAAAAAATCCCACTCAATAGAGGCAATATTTTTTGCAATAAATTGACAAGCGAGCTTTGTATTACCCGTTGATGAGTAATAACAAATTATACCTTTCACTATTTTTCCTTTTTTATGCACCTGTATATCTAATAAACAAATACATTATATCAGAAAAATTAGAGATTATTAAATATTATACATAACTGAATTATTTTTTTTCTTGCGGCACGACTCAACCAAATCAGCAAGAGTCACTGAAGACAATTTATTCATATAAATCAAAGTGGTAATTCTTCATCGTGTAATTGAGTGATTGTTGGGTTATCACCGCATATCGAACAATCACTATTCTTTTTAAAATCAACTATCCTGAAATCCATACCTAAAGCATTAAAAATTAATAACCGATTAGATAAAAGATTGCCTTTACCAATCAAAAACTTTAAAGCCTCGGTTGCCTGAATCGTACCTAAGATACCTGCAGTTGCCCCCAACACACCAGCTTGAGAACAAGTAGGTACGGCACCCTTAGGCGGTGGCCGCTTAAACAAACAGCGATAACAACTATTGCCTGGCAAATAGGTCGTGGTCTGCCCATCAAAACGCAGCACCCCTCCATGGGAATAAGGTTTTTTTGCTATAACACACGCATCATTGATTAAAAATTTAGCAGCAAAGTTATCTGTGCTATCAATAACAAAATCATAATCTTCGATCAAGTCCATAATATTTTTTGAAGTAACCAGATCTTGATAAACATTCACCTTAACATCAGGATTAATCTGTTCAGTTTTCTCTTTCGCTGAGATTACTTTTGGCTTATCTATATCAGGAGTAAAATGAATTATTTGCCTTTGCAAATTAGCACGGTCCACTTTATCACCATCTACTATACCTAAAGTACCTACTCCTGCTGCAGCTAAATATAAGATTGCCGGAGAACCTAATCCACCAGCCCCAATAATAAGGACTCTACCCTTTAGTATCTTCTGTTGCCCTTCGATCCCAACTTCGGATAAAGTAATATGGCGACTATATCTTTCTAATTGTTTTTCTGTGAAGTTCATTAGCTATCTCCTAACATAACCATAAATCACAACATACGATATACAAATCACCCGTCTGCCAACTCTCGTCCTTACCATTAATTGTTAACTTTATACGAACGGCAAGTAGCTAGATCAGAATTTTCTCAATACCAGCCTCACTAATTGCATCTGCGACTAGCGATGACCGAGAATGATTAGAAATTATATTTACCTCAATATCAACAGGATTATCCTTATCCGTATATCTGGCAACAATTTTAGCCGCTAAATCTATCTGGCTGGAATCGAATTCCCCTACTCCAATGGCGGTAGGGCCGGGGAGAGTTTTAGGTTGCAAAAGCAAATCACCCTTTTTTGCTAACTTTTGAAGCTTCTCATTTTCCTGTTCATTTCTGCCGACAAATAATTTAAACGAAGGACTTATCCGAAAATAACGGCTCCTCTTAAGCAGCTCAATATTGTTTACGGTGAGTTCGTTATGGTGAATCAAATCTTTTATCCTTTTGCTAAAAGCAGGATCAGTAAGAAGGCACCCCCCAGCAGGACAAGGGTAATCGTGAATATCATATTTATCTGCTAAAGCCATTTGCTCTTTTCGAGAACGACCGCTTATGTTTAATAATACATCCCTATTTATCCACCCTTCTTTTTCCGCGATTGTGGGTGCCAAAAGTCTTGCAGATAATGGTCGTAGGATTACCCCTTCTAAATTACTTTTTCTGTCTATCAAGCTTAGAGCTCTCTTATGCTGAGACATTGGACGTTGACCTAAAACCTCACCGGTAAAAATAAAAGAAGCGCCAATTTCATCCATATACTCTTTTGCTTTTTTGTGCATCATTATTCTACAATCAAGACAAGGGTTAATATTCTTACCGTGACCGTGTTTGGGCTTAATTATAATGTCCAAATATTCTTCGGCTAAATAAACATATTTAGTTTTTACCCCCAACTGATCCGACATCTTACTGGCGGCATGCCCAGCGCAACCCTTACCTCCGCAACGGCAAAATTGAGTTTTAAAAGTTAAGGCAACTACATCTATGCCTTGCTCCAAAACAACTTTGATTGCTACTATACTATCTAATCCGCCTGAAAATAAAGCTACTGCTTTCTTTTTCATAATTAATAATTACCCTCCTGCTCATCGTTTTTTACTTTTAGATAATACCATAATCAACTGAATCTCTCCACTATTATATCTGTCTTTTCAGATAATTTATATCGGCATCCAGTCTTTTAATACTGGTTGGTAGCCTTTTGCAGTTAGCATCTGTTTTATCTCTGTTAAATTGCGTTGGTCGGATATTTCAAATTGAGAACTCGCGTCATCTTTTATGGTATGACCACCGACGGCCGTCGTCGAATTGGCTGACATTCGCGTCACCCCTAGGGGCAAAACATTTTCTCTGAATTTGGCTGATTCCCGGGTTGATAAAGTTACCCCTACCCGTGGCAAAAATATTCGACACGCCATAATCATCTGCGCTAAATCTGAATCGTGAACTTTAACTGTATTCTCGAGTTTGCCTTTGTAAGGACGCAAACGTGGCACAGATATGCTAATTTCACTTTCAGGATATTTATCCTGCAAACATTTAGCGTGTGTTATTGTTGCAAAAGCTTCCTTTCGCCAATCACTTAATCCCAACAACGCCCCAATATTAACAAAACGCATGCCGCAAGATAAGGCACGCTCTGGCGCCTCTAACCTAAACTGGTAATCACTCTTAGGTCCTTTGGGATGCACTCTGCGATAAACTTCCCTGTCATATGTTTCCTGATAAATCGTTAGCCCATCGACTCCGGCATCAATAAGTGTTTTATATTCCTGTGAAGTCAAAACATAAATTTCTATCGAAACAGAAGCAAAATATTCCTTTAAAATTTTTACACATTGAATAATATACGATATTGGACTTTCACTCCTAGAGCTACCAGTAAGGATTAAAATATGTTGGAATCCTTTTTCCGATAAAAACACTGCCTCTTTTCTAACTTGTTCTAAGGTAAGCCTTTTGCGCTCAATATCATTACCTTTGTTAAATCCACAGTAAATACAATGGTTGTCGCAGAAATTAGATAAATACATTGGTGTATACAGCTGAATGGCACGACCAAAATGGCGTAAGGTTAATTGCTGCGCAACACTCGCCATCTCTTCTAAATGACTGTTGGTTAAAGGAGCTAATAGCGCGGCTAAGTCCATCATTCGTTTAAGAATCCTGTTAACGGTGAAGAAGCCTTACCAATTAAGGTATCCCCTTTTGCTGTACTAGCAAGATAAGCTTTCCGACCAGCGGCTACGGCCTGACTGAAAGCATCAGCCATAGACACTGGATTTTTTGCAATTGCGATTGCTGTGTTAACCAATACTGCCGCACACCCCATTTCCATACATTCTGCCGCATCCGAAGGCATTCCAAGACCCGCATCAACAATAATTGGAGCCTTGATTTCGTCAATCATAATTTGCACTAATTCCTTCGTTTTGATTCCTCTTCCACTGCCAATTGGTGAGCCTAGCGGCATCACACAAGCCGCCCCAGCCTCAACTAAACGACATCCGGCATAAAGATCAGGCGTCATATACGGCAGAACAACAAAACCCTCACCTGCTAAAACTTTTGTTGCTTTAATTGTTTCCTGGTTGTCAGGAAGAAGATACTTATTATCGGAGATAATTTCAATCTTTACCCAATTACCGCACCCACTTGCCTTTGCCAGACGAGCAATTCTAATTGCTTCATCGGCATTTCTTGCTCCGGATGTATTAGGCATAATTTGGCAATTTTCAGGAATAAAATCCAATACATTCTCATCGCTAGAATCAATGTCTACTCTACGCAAAGCAACGGTCACAATATCAGTCTTTGCCTTATCTAAAACATCTTTTATTAAGGATTTCCTGGAAAATTTACCTGTTCCGATAAAAAGACGATTTTTTATTTCTCTGCCACCAATTATTAATAAATCTTGCATCTTAACCTCCTAACATAGACATAAATTACAATATACAATTTACAAATTACAAACAATACCAAAATTACAATATCAAAGAATAGGAATCGTTAATGTTCGAAACACAATTATTGATTTTGTTTGGTATTTTGATCATTTGATATTGCCTGCCCGCCATATTGGCAGGCGGGTAATTTGTTTGTATGTTGTTATTTGTGATTTGTGATTTTTTCATATCAGCCTCCTCCTACAAAATTAACTATCTCAATTGAGTCTTCGCCTTTTTGGGGCTCTGGGGCTTCCTCTGATTCTTCTTCTGGATGCTCAGATACATCTGCATCTCCTTTGGGTTCAATTATTTGCTCGAATGCATTATCAAGATCTGTTTCTTCAAAATCTATCTCTAATTCA